>DATAUD010000121.1:0-105750 GCA_036268455.1 Verrucomicrobiia bacterium | reverse complement strand
AGTGTCCCATAAATAGCTAGCCATTCGCGGCGAGGGATTTTTGACGCAGGCGAGGCGCGAGCGACGAGCATATCCGAATGGATCTGTGAGGAACGAGCAACGAAGCCTGCGTCAAAAAGACCTGCCGCCCTTCGGGTTGCGCCCAATTTGGCCTGCGGCTTCGTTGCTTCTCAGTCACAGCCCCACGCGGGGATGCTCCTTCGTCGCGCCTCGCCACAGGCCAAATTGGGCGCAACGAATGGCTAGCTATTTATGGGACACTACACTAGGGTGGGACGGTAATTAGAATTGACGAAGGATGGCACGGAGACTGATCCGTGCCATCTAATTCTTGGTGATCACCCGTGAGTCAACGGCGCGGAGTCCGATAAACCATGCTGTGTCGTTGCCGCAATTGCCGCCGAGCACCAGCCATTTCGGATATTCCAAAGTATAGGCCCCCTTGTGGACTTCCTTGCCCTTGCCAATGCAGTTCACTTCAATGCGCGAACCGCCAAGGCTCTTCAACTGCAAGGTGCATTGGTCGCTCATCTTCAGGGTGCGGAGCTTATTCAGCGCAAGGCTGGCGGTTTGATTGGTGATTTCGTAGTAGTTCTTCCACTTGAACATCCCATGCAGTTTGTTCGCCAATTCCGGCTCCATCGGCTTGCATCGGGCGTCAGTCTTGTCGTCGCTGGTTCCCCAGACGAGTCTGGCTTCCAATTTCACGTCGCCGCCGTGCGCGGCAACCGCGATGGTTAGAAAAAGCACCGACAAGATCGAACGATAAGTGGAGCGCATTGAGGGGTGTTTAAGCGGACGGCTCATTCCGTGTCCATGTCGGAACTGGTGTCATCCGGAACAGTTTTCTCCGCGCCGGCTTGCTCGGCGCCGGATGGCTGGCTGTTGTCTTGCAGCCAGACGACAGTCATTTCGGCGGATTGATCGTGGAAAGTAACAGCGTCCATCCCTTCGTCGGTCGCGGAAATCTCATCAAAGGTCGGCTCTTGCACATGTCTGACCGCAAGCGTCAATAGAAAAACCAAGGCGGCAACCCCTGTCAGGGGCAGCGCAAATTGCCGCCAGCGGGCAAACCACGGAAGGGCTTCTTCGCGCGGGGCCAATGCTTCCCGCTGGATTTGGCGTTCGATCTTGCTCCAATAAAACTCGCGCGAGTCGGAAGTCGTCCCGGGCAATTCATTGCCGGCCATCGAACCTTTGACACTCTTCAATCCAGCCGCCAGCGCCCCCGCTTCGGCGTCGCGCGCGATCCACTCGGCAAGATGCGCGGCCTCGCGGCCCGACGCTTCGCCGTCGAGCCACGCCTGAACTTTCAATTCCAATTCGTGCTTCATTCTAAATTCTCTCGCTTCAATCCCGCCAGCAGCGACGCCATCCTGCGCCGCGCATAAAACAGGCGGGACATAACAGTCCCAATCGAGCATTTCATCCGTTTGGCGATCTCCTTATATTCCAACTCCTCGAACTCATGCAAGACCAGTACTGTTCGATGTTCATTGGACAACTGGGCCAGCGCACGGTCGATTCTCCGCCTCAACTCCGCCCGTTCCAATCCCTCCGTGGGATTTGGGGTCACTACCGGCATTTGGCGTTCGATCCCGCCGGCGTTTTCCTCCATTGCTTCGATTGACTCGGTCCGCTGCCGCTTTTGCTTCCGCAATTGGTCGAGGCAAAGATTGATGACGATCCTCGTCATCCAAGTGACGAAGCTGGAATCCCCCTGAAACTGCGCCAGCCGCTGCCAACCTTTTACCCACGCGTCCTGAGAAAGATCAAGCGCCTCATCTTCATTACGCATCATGCTGTAAGCGCGCGCGTATATTTTATCACGATGCCGCGCCACCAGTTCCTCAAAAGCGGTCAAACCGCCTTTTTGGGCCAATCGAACCAAATCAACCTCCGCCAAGGCCGAATGATCAGGTTCCTTTGACATAGGATTGGACGGGGCTTGCAGACGGCTATTCAGCAAAAATTACAACTTTCCCTTCGTGGTCGGCAGGACGCCTTGGATTCGCGCATCCCATTGGCA
Organism: Verrucomicrobiia bacterium; assembly: GCA_036268455.1. GTDB lineage: Bacteria > Verrucomicrobiota > Verrucomicrobiia > Limisphaerales > Palsa-1400 > DATAUD01. Next base: position 103,721 of record DATAUD010000121.1, on the reverse strand, counting down.
CGCAGCATCTACCGCGCGGGCAAATGCCTTGAAAAGCGCCTCCACGATGTGATGGGGTTCATCCCCATACAGCAATTCCAGGTGCAGATTGCATCTTCCTTCGTTGACAAACGCCTGGAAAAACTCCCGCGCCAGCCCGAACCGAAACGCTGAGGAAGCATCCTGCCCCTTCTCGACTGCGGTTATCCTCTTGTGCGCCGCCTTATCCAGTCCACGCCAAACCAGATGCGGCCGTCCGCTGAAATCCACGACGCACCGCGCTAAACATTCATCCATAGGCACATACGCTTCCCCGGTGAACGGGTTGCGCGAGTCAAAGCCTGTTCCGAATCGGCGGATTCCTTTTTTATCGCCAAGCGCCTGGACAAAAGCCGTTCCCAGCGCCAATCCGCAGTCTTCCACCGTGTGATGCGCATCCACCTCCAAATCTCCGTTGCAGCGCAATTGGAGGTCCATGACCGCGTGTTTGGCGAAAAGGTTGAGCATGTGGTCAAAAAACGGAATGCCTGTTTTTACAGACGCCTTTCCGACGCCATCAAGATTTAGTGTCAATACGATTTGCGTCTCCCGCGTCGCGCGCCGAAGCGAGGCTTGCCGTTTCTTCATTCAACGATTTAACGGGGGATTCGCCGGAAAACAAAGCGCAAATTCATTATGAGACCGGTTTTTGGGTTTTCCTTGAACGGTTGCCCGCCTCGGATGATATTGGTTTCCGATGTGAACACTCAACCGCCCAAATTCAATCGAGAGAAACTGGCGCGCTATCTCTCTCTTTTGAATGATTCAACATTTGGGACTTCGGGCTTGTGAGGACGTTATGGAAATCGTCGCTAAATATTACGATGCCAAACGAATCCCGGCCAAGACGCAATATTTTGTTCGTGAGGTGTTCGATGAGCTTTCAAAGACCTAAAAGTTTGGCCGAAATAGCGGAGCGAATCCTGCAAGGCGCCAGCGCCGGATACGAAGTTAAGGATTTCCTGCACGAGTTTCAAGTGGCGGGAAGTCCCCGCATGTTCGAGACGGCCCCTGTCGAACTCGAAAACCGGGTGCCGGATGGCTTGCGGTTTGACGCCTTTTTGCAAGCGTTGGCTGTGTATCTTGCCGCGAAAATCGATGTGGATCCGCCTTCGTGGACCCGTCCAGCAACTCAACTCCAAGACCCGTGGTTCGCCTCGCCGGGGACGGCGATTCGCAATTATCTTCTTATGAGCAGTCCCGCGCCGTTTCGCTCAAGAAATCTTTTTATTGACGCGGATTCGCTCGAAGTCGTTTGACAGCGGCGTCAAAAACAACCGGCGCTACTCCCCTTTTGCCGCCAAAAATCGCTCCATATCGATCGCCGCCGCGCAGCCGCTTCCCGCCGCCGTCACCGCTTGTCGATAGACATGATCCGCGCAATCGCCCGCCACAAAAACGCCCGGAACGTTCGTTGCCGTTCCCTTTTTAGGAATGATGTAGCCGTTTTCATCCATGTGAATCACGCCTTTGAACAATTGCGTGTTTGGCACGTGGCCGATCGCCACAAACACCCCCGCGCACGCGAGCATGCTTTCCGTCCCGCTCTTCAAATTCCGCAATCGCACGCCCGTCACCTTGTCGAGTTTCACGTCGAGAATTTCCGTGATGGCCGAATCCCAAACCGGCGTGATCTTCTCGTGGCCCAACGTCCGTTCCGCCATGATTTTGGACGCGCGCAATTTGTCCCTGCGGTGCACCAGGAAAACCTGCGACGCAAATCGTGTCAGATAAATGGCTTCCTCGCATGCCGAGTCGCCGCCGCCAACCACTACCAGCGGCTGGTGGCGGAACATCGGCCACGCGCCGTCGCACGTCGCGCAAAACGTCACCCCTTTTTTTTCCAGCAGGTGTTCGCTTTCGAGGCCCAGATGCCGGTGGCTCGCGCCTGTCGCGATGATGATCGTTTCGGTTTCAACCACCTCGCCATCCACTGTCAAAAGGAAAGGTTGCTTCGACAAATCGGCTGAATCCAGCATTTGCAGCGTCCGCACGCGCGCGCCAAACCGTTCCGCCTGCTTTTGCATCCGCACCATCAATTCATAGCCGTCGATCCCGTCCGGAAATCCCGGATAATTTTCCACGATGCTCGTGGTGGTGAGCAGTCCGCCCGGCAGTCTGCCCGTCAGAATAAGCGGGGAAAGATTCGAGCGCGCCGCGTAGAGGGCGGCGGCCAACCCGGCGCATCCACTGCCAATAATAACGACTTTTTCCATATCAAAAGGAGGCGCAAGCTATGCCCAACTTGGAGGAACTGCAACCGCAAATCGAAACACCACAAATCGAAAACGCCGGCTATTCCCAATAAAACTTCACGCATTTAAGCCCCTGTGCGCTCGCCCCTTGGCGGCTGACGATTCCATAAAAGGTCCGTTTATACCCGTTGATCTCCGCGTCCACCTTCACCTGAAACACGTAACTGCGCACGTCAATATAATTTCCCATGGCCTGCGTCGCGGCGCCGATCGGCGGCCCTCCCGCCGGATTGCCCGGCGCTCCCGGTCCCGGCGCCCCCCCGCCGGGCATTCCGCTGTTGATTTCCCCGATGTTCTGAAACGGCGCGTCATCGTCCGTGCCATCGACCCCATCCGGACCGGACCGTTGCCGGATGATCGATTCCGCGCTCGATTCATCCATGCCGGGGATGAGTTCCAGAGTTTGCAGTGAGGCGGTATTGATATTGAGCTTGCCGCCCAGAGGCGAAAACAAATCGTGAAAACCCACCGGGTACACTGGTTCGTCCTTGTTGCCGCCAAATCCGCTTCCCGCGATTGGCTGGCCGAACGCCCCGCCCCCGTGCTGCTGGAACGCTGATATCGGGTGATTGGTCGAGTTCGATCCCCAGTATATTTCCGGCGTCATCCCCTTGACCAAAAGCAGTTCGCTAAGATCGTCAATCTGCCCGTCTTTGCAGTAATACGGCGGATTGAGATGCATGTAATAATCGTCCTTGGCGCCGCTGAACCGCGAAGTTGACCCCTGGCTGCACCAGTCCTGTATGGAATCAACAATCGTCGAACTGAGCGAGGCGTCCGTCACTCCGATTTCCGACATCGCCTTTTGCAGCACTTGTATTTCTGGCTGCTGTTGATTGCACACAAGGTTGATGCTCCACTTCCGTTCCATGTCCGTGATCGTCACCGAGAATTTCCCGTGGCCCATCGGAACGTCTTTGAGCGAAATCTGAGGAATGTCATTGCTGCACGGCGCCGTTCCTCCGGCCCAAAACTGATTCAGCGCGTCGATGTTTTTTTGCTCCGCGCATTTGTTGGCCAGCGCGAATTCCGCAAGCTCGACCCCCGACCGTCCCAGCCATTCCAACTCCATGTCGTAATCGGAATTGCGCGCCAGGCGCACCTCTGTGTTCATCGAGATCGCCAGCGACGCCACAAGCGCCGTCAGCGTAATGATCGCCAGCATCACGAGGATCAATGCGAACCCGCCTCTCGGTTTTTTTTGGTGAAATTTCATATCAGTGGGCAACCGACGCCATTGCTACGGTCCGAACAATGACATCATACGGCGAATCCGGATGTTCCGGCGAGTGCCCCACTCCCAGCGTCACGCGCACTAATGGCGGAAATTGATTCGTCGGATCCCACGACACCACCCAGTCCTCATCCTGTGTGGACCAGAATTCCAGCATGAAAACATTCACATCGCGCGCCAGCACGATTGGATACGGCGTGTTGTTTTGGTCCAGCGCTTCGAGCAGCGGCCATTGATTCATCACGAGGTTGTTGGTCCCGTCCGGCCCGGCTTCAACATCAAAGGAAACGCGCCTCATCACGTTGTCCCCAAACAGACCGGACCCGGGAAACGCCGCCGGAAGACGCGCCGCGAGGCTCAAAGTCGCAAACTTTTCGCTCGTATCGTTCTCGAACGCGTAAAACTGGATGTTCCTGGCGGAAATCTCGGCGCACGAAAGCGCCACCTCGACCGTCCTTATGCCGATGCGCGCGCGTTGCGCCGCCGCCGCCGCGTTTTCAGCCGTGATCTTCCCGCTGATTACCGCCTTCCAGCACGCGATGATGCTGATCATGATCAGCGAAAATAGCATGATCGACAGCATCACTTCAATCAGCGTGAAGGCTTTTTGGGCGTGGTTTGCTTTCATCGGTCAGTGTGATTGCAACCCCATTTTCCCGGTGTCGGATTCCGGCCGATAGAGCAGCGCGCTCAACGTCGAAACCTGAACGCCATTTCCATCCACCACCACGACGTCCACCTGGAAAAGGCCATTGGTGGCCACTTCCCGCAAATCCGCAACCCACTTGTAATCCTTGTAAATGGGGATCTCGTTAAAGTCTCCCGATTGGCTTCCCTCTTCCAGTTTGTTTGTGGCGGACAACTGGGCGACAACCATCCCGGCGGTCGGCCCGTTGTTGCGCAACAGGGTCGCGGCCCGGACGCCGGAACTTAGCACTCCCAGGATCGCGAACATCGCCATGAAAAAAATCGTGATCGCCAGCATCACCTCGATCAGTGTGAAAGCGTTCAGATCCTCCGGCCGCCGCTCTTTGGAAAAGGTCATTTCACGTCCTCCACGACTGTCAGCGCCGTCACCGTATCCAGGGATATTTTCCGATACGACCCGTCCGAAGTCGAATGGATCAAAATGGTGAATTCGTCGCTCGTCCCGTTCGGGAAAAAATGCACCCGCGCCTCTTCCGCCTTTTCGAGTTGGATGAAATTGACGCCGAGGATGTCAATTGTTATATCGTTGGGAAACGCTGTCTGCGCGCCACCCACTCCAAATGTGCCGTCGATCGGGTGTATGACCAAATCCGTCGTTTTATTGTTCATGATCGCGGCCCGCCGCGCCTCCTGGCACGCCTCAACCAATTCGCTTTCCGCCTTTCTCATTCCTTCCCTTCTCAACACGCGCAAAAAAGAGGGTATCCCCATCGTCATGGTCATCCCGATGATCGCCACGACCATCATGATCTCGATGAGCGTGAATCCGCGCCGGCCTGGCCTGTCAGGGTAGGTTTTCAACGCATTGAAATGCTCGATGTTATTGAGAACAGTGCCGAAAGCACGCTGACCAGCAGGAAGCCCACCCCCAGCGCCATCACGCATATGATCACCGGTTCGATCATGTTTTGCATCACTTTCAAACCGATTTCCAACTCGCTCTCGTAAGTTTCCGCCAGGTTGTGCAGGGCGCCCGGAACATCGCCAGTTTCCTCGCCGATCTTGATCAAATCCACCATCAACTGCGGAAAAATTTTGCTCTTCGCCAGCGGTTGAGCGAGCGTTTTGCCATCCGTCACATCAACCCGCGCCTTGGCGATTGCCTCGCGAATGATGCTGTTGGAAATGACCTGTTCCGTAATCTCCAGCGCGGTCAACACCGGCACCCCGTTGTGCAGCAGCGTGGACAACGTCCGCGAAAATTGCCCAAAGATGTGCAGCCGCATGACTTTTCCAAAAATCGGAGCATTGATGCGCCACCCGTCGATTGCGCGCGCTCCGCGCTCCGAGGCCCGAAACCGGTTGATGATGATTCCGATCGCGATAATGACCAGCACGATTACCCAGCACCACTTTTTGAAAAATCCATTCAACCCAATGAGAATCCGCGTCGTCAACGGAAGCTGAATGTGCAGCCCGTCGAAAAGCTTCAGAAAACTCGGCAGCATGACCGTCATAAAGAAAATACTGATCGCGATTCCCACGCAGCACACAAAGATCGGGTAAATCATGGCCGACTTGAACTTCGCCTGCACTTCGGCAAACCGTTTATAATGGTCGCCCATTCGGCGCAAGACATCCACCAACGCGCCGCTCTGCTCCCCGGCCTTGACCATGTTAATGTAGAGTTTGGAGAAGATCACCGGTTGCCTGGCCATCGCCTCCGAAAGATTTTTCCCTTCCGTTACATCCTGCTTAAGCTGCCGGCTCACCTCTGCCGGGATTCCTTTTGTTTCCAGGTGCGCCATGCTCCCCAGCGCCACCGTCAGCGGCATGCCGGACTTGATCAAATTGGCCATTTGATTGGTAAACGTCGCCAGCTCCTGCAATTTCGGCGTTCGCTGTTTATTAAAATAGCGCCGCAAGCTGGGGGGCAGGGATTCTGTCCATGAAACCTTTGCTCCGGCGGGGCGTGCTGCCGCGGCAGCCGCGGCGGCGACTGCTCCACTCTTAGGGGTTTCGATGGCAATCGGGAACAGACCGAGCCGTTCGATTTGCAGTAAAGCCGTCCCACGGTCGGCGACTTCCAAGATGCCGGTGACGGTTTGGCCATCGCGGCGTCGAGCTTTATATTGGAATTGGGCCATAAAATGAACAAACAACCGCAACTTTCGTTAATATTAAACCCCTCGCAACCGAAAAGTTGCAAGGGGAATTAAACCCGGTACGGGCCAAAATGTCCCGCATAAACCACAAAGCGTTTTTTATTTTTCCGCGAAAGAAACAACCAGATCAGCCCGTAGTAAGAAACAAACGGGAGCTTGTCTCCTTAACCAAAGTAAAACCATGAAACCCAATATTCGCCGTCAAAGCCAAATCCTCCTCCTCAGAGGCCGCAAACCAGACCATCCTGTTCGAATCCGCCCCGTCATAAAGCTGAACTTCATGTTCCGCCCTGTGAACCGGTTCGGCGAAAAACCGCAATTAACAACGATTGGTTACCAGACAAGTGGTATCAGTCGGTAGGGCGTTCGCCGGCAGTATTCGGTGTAACCGGCGAGATCCCGCCGCAAGAATTTTTCCTCATTCAAAAGCCGGAAAACGATCGTGGGGATGATCAATAGGCTGATTGCAAAGCCAACGAAGGAGCCAAGGGCCAGCGGAGTGAAAACTCCCATTACCGCGAACCCCAGATACATCGGATGGCGAATCCGCCCATAAAGCCCGGTCGCGCTGACACGCTGGGCCGCCTCAATTTGAATGACACTCGCCGCAAAAGGATTGGCCTTCAGCACTTGGAAGTGCAGCGCATAAGCGCCCAAAATAAACAGTAACGAAAGCAGCTCCAGCCATATTGGCACCGGCTGTAGGAAGACGCCCGACCACCCGTGACGGTGATCAAGCCCCGACACCACAAGAGAAGTTCCACCCAGCGCCTTCCAAAGCGTAATAATCAATTTCTGTTCGGTTAGCGTCTCCTTCCGCAGCAACCGGCGTTCGAGAACTTGCGGATCGCGTTTGTAGAAGTAAAAGGAAAACCCCGTCCCGGCCCCGAATTGCACCGCAAGAAGAGCCCACCCCTGCCAAAACCTGAGCGAACCCGCCGGAACGAAAATCAACGCTCCGATAATCAGCAGCCCCCACAAACCCCGGCGACCCCACCGTCGTAAAAGATTAGGATTATTTTTGTCAGGCATCGCCGTCCTCATTATTGCGCCGTTCCGCGATTTGAGAATCTCAAAATCCTTCTGGCGACCGGTTGAAGATTCTGGTATGCTTGCCCGGATGAACAGTGTGCTGGAAATTGAGATGGCATTGCGGCGGTTACCTCCGCAACAGCGGTGGGAAATCGCCCGTTGGTTGCTTGAAGACCTGCAGGAAACCAATCTCAGCCACACCGAAGGCCAAGGCTCTCGTGACAATGACGGACAGATTCCGCCGTTGCCTGATTATTCCGCCCGCCGCCGCCGAATTTTCGGGAGCAAGGTTCTTCCGAACATGGTTTTGCTCGCTCGCGCGGAAGAACGCTGGTGAAAATCTACGCGGATACCAGCTTCCTGTTTTCGCTTTACGCCGCCGACTCAAATTCTATCAAGGCCGATGCGTGGCGTCAGGCTAATCCCGCGCCGTTGCCCTTCACCGCCCTCCACCGTCTCGAATTGCGCAACGCGCTCAGTCTGGCCTTGTTTCAGCGGCGGCTCACTCCGCCGGAAGTTCAAGCCGCGTGGCTGGAAGTAGAGAACGATTGCGCCGCCGGATTGCTGGTGGCACGAGGCGGTCTATGGCATCGTGTGGTGGCGGAGGCTGAGGCATCCGCCCTTAACGACACCCCAATTGTTGGTTGCCGTACACTTGACGTTCTGCACGTCACCGCCGCCAAGCTGATCGGTGTGCTGGAATTTTGCACTTTTGATACGCGCCAATCCACCTTGGCCCACCGGGTTGGGTTGATTGGCGTTTCTCCCTAACGTGCGCTCGCAGTATATTCGGATTCCTCACGGCCGCCCGCAAGCTCTGAAACAGACTACCGCGGCCAAAGACCGAGGCTTCAGCCCGCAGTTTAAACTTGAAGAGTAAGGGGTTCTCAAATCCAATTCCCTTATGCGTGTGCATGTTCTTTCCGATCTGCACTTGGAGTTCGGATTAACCAAAATCCCCACGCCAGATTGCGATGTTGTCGGGCTGGCGGGAGACATTCATCTCGGTCGCGCGGGCATTCAGTGGGCGAAGGAACAATTTCCGGGCAGACCAGTCATTTATATATTGGGCAATCACGAGTTCTATCACAACTCCCTGCCTGAGCTTTCCGAAACCTTGAAACGGGAATCCGCCGGCAGTCGAATTCACGTGTTGGAAAATGACTCGGTGGAAATCAATGGCTTCACTTTTTTTGGATGCACTTTATGGACGGATTTTCGATTGTCCGGCAATCCCGAAGCCGCCATGCAAACCGCGGAAAGCTTCATGGCTGACTACGGTGTCATCCAGTTCGGTCCGGAAAATCGCGTCCTGCGCCCGCGCGACACGGTGCGGCTGCATTCGGAATCCGTCGCCTGGCTTCGCGGCGCATTGGCGGGGCGCGATCGCGCTCGCACCATTGTTGTAACGCACCACGCCCCGAGCGCCCGGTCAGAAGCACCGTATCACGCCGACAGCCCCCTTAAACCGGCATTTGGTTCAAATCTCGACGACTTAATTGCTGAGAGCGGCGTTCCACTTTGGATTCATGGGCACACCCATTACAACGTCGATTACGCGCTGGCTTCGACACGTATTCTGTCAAATCAGTACGGCTACCCCGAAGAACCCTGCCAGCGATTTAATTCTTCGCTGGTGGTTTCGGTTTAAGAACGTCATCCGATAATTCAAGGTAAATTAAGCGGCGGGAGTTGAATTTTTATTCCGTTCCGGCAAGACTGGCCCAATGATTACCGAAATTGCTTTTGTCGGCGCGCCGGTCACCGATATCAAACGCTCCCGCGACTTTTACGAAAGTGTCATCGGCCTGAAAGTCACGAGCGAATCCGCCGGCGGCAAGTGGATCGAGTTTGACATTGGCCCCGGCACGTTCGCCATCGGCGCTTATCCTGATTGGAAGCCTTCCGGCGACGGAACGGTTGCGGCCTTTGAGGTGGACGATTTGAATGCCGAAATTACGCGCCTCAAATCTCGCGGTGTCACTGTGACGATGGATGTGATGGAAACTCCGGTCTGCCATTGCGCGATGATCAGCGACCCCGACGGAAACAAGATCATGCTTCACAAGCGCAAGGGTTGATCTCCGAAAACTCCGTTTTTCGATTGTTTTGATTTCCAGTTTTCGCCACAGTTTGCGTTCCTATGCAACAGGTCAACATCGGCATGATCGGCGGCGGCACAGTCGGGAGCGGGGTGTACCATCACCTTCGCGCCAACGGCCCCCTCCTGGAATCGCGCCTGGGCCTCAAAGTCAATTTGGCGCGTGTCGCCGTCAAAGCCTTTGACGAGCCGCGTCCCTATCCCGTCCCGCGGGCGCTGATGACGACAGATTGGACCGATGTCGTCAACGATCCAAAAATAGATCTCGTTATCGAATTAGTCGGCGGCACCAATGTCGCCAAAACCATGACGTTGACCGCGCTCAAGTTGGGCAAGCCGGTGATCACAGCGAACAAGGCGTTGATTTCGGCGCACGGCGAGGAGCTTTTTGCGGCGGCCAAGGAATACGAGGCCAACCTTTATTACGAGGCCAGCGTCGCAGGCGGGATTCCGATCATCAAATCTCTGCGCGAAGGGTTCGTGGGCAATCGCGTCACCCACATTTATGGCATCGTTAACGGCACCTGCAATTATATCCTGACGAAGATGAAGCTGGAAAAAACCGACTTCATGCCCACTCTCCAGGAGGCGCAACGACTCGGTTACGCCGAGGCCGATCCGTCGCTCGACATTGATGGGTTTGATTCGGAGCACAAAATCGGAATTCTGGCTTCGCTCGCGCACGGATTCTGGGTTCGTCCGAGCGAGATTTATGTCGAGGGCATCCGTTCCATTACAAGGACCGACATCGAATTTGCCGGCAAGCTCGGCTACACGATCAAATTGTTAGGCGTGGTCAAAGTGGCGCCGGGCGCGGGGACCAAGCGCAAAACCGTGCAGGTTTCCGTCTATCCCGCGCTCGTGCCGGACAGCCACGTTTTAGCCAGCGTCAATAATGTGTTTAACGCCGTCTTTGTCCGCGGGGATGTCGTGGGCGACACTCTTTTTTACGGCCGCGGCGCCGGCAAAGACGCGACGGCGAGCGCCGTGTTAAGCGATATTGCGGACGCGGCGCTGGATTTGAAGCACGGGACCCGCGCCCGGATTCCTCCGTTTGTGCCGCACGACCGCGACGGAAAAGTGCTGCCGATTGCGGACGTGGTTTCGCGCTACTATCTCCGGCTGAATGTCGTGGACAAACCGGGGACACTGGCCAAAGTCGCTTCGATCCTGGCCGCCTCGCGCATCGGCATTTCTTCGGTCATCCAGCCGGAAGGGCATGAAGGCGAAAGTGTGCCGTTGATCCTGATGAGCCATGACGCGCCCAATTCCGCAATGTCAAAGGCGCTGGCAAAAATCGCAAAATTGCCGGTGGTCAAAGGACCGCCAGTCATGTTACGCGTTGAAAGTTTTGACCAATGAATTCGATCCTGCCTTTGGAAGGTGATCGCTGGCGCGGCGTGATTCACGCGTATCGCGCCCATTTGCCAGTTTCCGACGCCACTCCCGTGGTTTCGCTCAACGAGGGAAACACTCCGCTGGTTCGCGTGGATAATTTCGTTCGGACAATTGGCGGCAATTTTGAATTGTGGCTGAAATACGAAGGAGTGAACCCGACCTGCTCCTTCAAAGACCGTGGAATGACGATGGCCGTTTCTAAGGCCAAGGAGCGCGGCTCCAGTGTGGTCATCTGCGCCAGCACGGGCAACACATCGGCCTCGGCGGCCGCGTATGCGGCGCGCGCCGGAATGAAATGTGTCGTGCTCCTCCCACGCGGAAAAATTTCGCTCGGCAAATTGGGCCAGGCATTGATGTACGGGGCCGTGACCATCGCGGTGGAAGGCAATTTCGATGAGGCCCTGCGCATCGTGCGCGAATTGGGTGAAAGCGGAAAGGTCGAGGTTGTCAACAGCATTAATCCGGTGCGCATTGAAGGCCAGAAGACGGCTTCCTTCGAAATCTGCGATCAATTGGGGCGCGCGCCGGATTTTCATTTTCTGCCCGTGGGCAATGCCGGCAACATCACCGCCTACTGGAAGGGTTATCGGGAATATCATGCCGCGAAAAAAATCTCCAAACTCCCGCGCATGTTTGGATTTCAAGCTTCCGGCGCCGCGCCGATTGTCCTTGGCGCGCAGGTGGCCGATCCCCAAACGATTGCCACCGCCATACGCATCGGCAACCCCGCTGGCTGGCAGACGGCAAACCTGGCGTTGAAAGAGTCCAACGGTTTTATCGACAAAGTCACCGATGAGGAAATCCTTTCCGCATACAAACTCATCGCGCGAACGGACGGCATTTTTGTCGAACCGGCCTCGGCGGCATGCCTTGCGGGCGTTATCGCTTGCGCGAAGGCGGGGAAAATTCCCGAAGGAAGCGTCATCGCCGCGACAATGACCGGCCACGGATTAAAGGACCCGGATACCGCGATCAGCACCGCCGGTTTTGAAGCAATTGTCGTGGAACCGCGAAAAGAAGCGGTGATGAAAGTAATCGGAATTTAAAACGCCAATATTAGTCGAGCGGCTGGAATTTCGCTTCCACTTCGTCTTCCAAACTAGGCGCTTCCGGAGCCGCCGTACTCCGGTTTAGTCCCAGCGCCGCGACGCGCCGCTCGCTTTGCGCGATTTGTTCCGGCGACATTTCCTTTTTCCATTCCTCCTGCATTTCCGGCGCATTGGGAATGGCCCGCCGGGCGGCGAGGCTGATCCACGTGTAGGCTTCCATCGGATCAATGTCGGTGCCCCTTCCGTAATAATAACAGAGCGCCAGTTCAAATTCCGCCTGCGGCAATCCTTTCCCCGCCGCGGCGCGAAAGCATTTGTACGCTTCCGTGGCGTCAACGGCGACGCCCAAACCATCCTGGTAACACTTGCCCAAATTATATTCCGCCTCGCCAAGTCCCGCATCGGCGGCTTTGCGAAACCATTCGACGGCTTCCACTTCATTCTTCGGAACCCCGCGGCCCGCTTGCAGGCACGAGGCCAGGCTGACTTGCCCGGCGGCGTCGCCAAGCTCGGCGGCGCGCCGGAACCAATGCGCGGCCTCCTGAGGGCTTGCGAAAACGCCGAGCCCCTTTTGCAAACACAGTCCGTAGCTGACTTGCGCGCCGGTGTTGCCTTGTTCAGCGGCGAGGCGGAACCATTCGGCGGCCTCCTCGTAATCTTGCGCCACGCCCTGGCCATTGGCGTAACAGACTCCCACACTGAATTGTCCGCGCTGATCCCCAAGCCGGGCGGCTTCGCCAAACCAATGGGCGGCCTCGGTGTAATTTTGTTCGACGCCTTCGCCGTCGGAATAGCAGGTGGCCAATTCGATTTGGGCTTCGACGTTGCCTTTGCGGGCGGCGTTGAGCATCTGCGCATGGCGGCCCTTGAGGAGCATGCGCGTTCGCTGGGGAGAGGGCTTTTTTTTGGTGAAGACATTTCGTATGCCAAACACCATGCCCCAAACTCCCATCCAAAACATTTTGAGAAATTTCATCAGCCCTCTTTGTGTTGTCGGGGGGCTGTTTAAATTCCCATATTTGACAGCATGCCGGCGATACGGTTGACCACCTCCACCAGTTGCGGATGGCTCTTTTCAAATCCGCCAACTGAAGACTCCAGCCCGCCAATGGAATGCTCGATCAATTGCGGGTTTCGGCTTCCGCGCGTGGCTTCGCGCGCGGAAACTTCGGCGAAGGAAGCGATGCTCTCGGCGTCTTCCTGATGGGTTGTGGAGAGCTGTGCGATCTCCGTTTTAAGTTGTCCCAGCAATCTCAAAAGTTCGGCACGGTTCGTGTCGTTGAGCGCCGGGGCGGCTTCAATGCGAGCTTCGATTTTTGAGATGGTTTCGTCCAACATACCTTGCCTTTACTTTAAGATAGCAAAAAAAGACGGTCTGCGAAAGGGAAAAGGATTGTAAACCGAAAATTCCCGCAAAAATTCTCTTGACGGGATTGATTACGGTTGTAATCTAATCACGATTGCAAATGTAATCGTTATGAACCAAAGCACAAAAAAAATTCCGCGCATCTCCGAATCGGAATGGGAGGTGATGAAGGTCGTCTGGGATCAAGCGCCCTGCTCGGCAAACCAGATCATTGCGGCGCTGAATCAACGTGATGCGGCATGGCATCCGAAAACCGTCAAGGCTTTCTTGAACCGGCTGGTCAAGAAACAGGCGCTCGGGTTCAAATCGATTGGCCGAGCTTATCTTTACCATCCTTTGGTGAATCAAAACGAGTGCGCGGAGGCGGCCAGCGCGTCGTTTCTCGAACGTGTGTTCGGAGGATCGCTAAAACCGATGCTGGCGCATTTTGTGGCGCGCAAGAGGCTTTCCGCCGAGGAAATCAGTGAATTGAAGAAATTGCTGGATGGCCAGGAGTGAGGAGGCTTCATGCAGGATTTCATTGAATACCGTTTATGGCCGCTCCTGCTGAAGGCGTCGTGGCAGGCGGGGGCGCTGATCCTGCTGGTGTTGCTGGCGCGCTGGGCTTTGAGGTGCCACATCAGCCCGCGCTGGCGTCATGGACTCTGGCTGCTTGTGGTGGTGCGACTGGCGTTGCCCGGGACTGTGCCATCGCCGGTCAGCTTGTTTAATGTTCTCAACTTTTCCAGAACATCCGAAACGTTGGTTCGGTGGGAGGCGGCTATCCCGCAACAATCTGCCGTCCCGCAGGTTGCCGCCACGCCAGCCTCCTCGGTGAACTTTTCGTGGTTGCCGATGGTGTGGCTGGCGGGCGTTTGCGGATTGGCGATTTGGCTGGCGGTTACCCATTGGCGGCTGGTGCGGCGTATCACACCAAACCGTCCGTTGATCGACGGCGAGGTAATGAATCTGCTGGAGGATTGCAAGGAACTGATGGGGGTGCGGGTGCCGGTAACGCTGGTGGAGACGGGCGCGGTGGACGGGCCGTGTTTGTTTGGATTTTTGCGTCCGCGCCTTTTGCTGCCGCCCGGCTTTACGCGCAATTTTTCTCCCGATGAACTGCGTCACGTCTTTCTGCATGAATTGGGGCACATCAAACGCAACGACATTCCACTGGGATGGTTGATGGCGGCGTTGCAAATCCTGCACTGGTTTAATCCTGCGGTCTGGCTGGCGTTTTCCCGAATGCGCATGGACCGCGAACTGGCCTGCGACGCGCTGGCGCTCTCGTACGCCCAGGAGCCGGACGGAAAGCCCTATGGCCGCACGATAGTCAAACTGCTGACAAGCTTCGGTGATTCGCTTCGAGCGCCTGGTCTTGCGGGAATCGTGGAGGACAAACATCAAATGAAAGAAAGGATTAGTATGATCGCAAAATTCCAAAAAACCGACCGCCTGCCTTTGCTGGCCGGGGCGGTGTTTATTATTCTTGGGGTGTTGACGTTGACGGATTGCAAGTCGGCCAACCCGCCGGATGCTGTTTCGGAAACGGCCGGCGGCGCGCCGCGGATCATTGCAACTTCGCCGAAAATCGGCGCCCGCAAAGTGGACCCGATGGTGAAGGAGATCGCGGTGACTTTTGATCAGGACATGGGGCGGGGGATGTCATGGACGGGCGGCGGGCCGGACTTTCCGAAGATTCCGGCTGGCATCCGCGCCAAATGGCGGGACAAGCGGACGTGCGTTTTGCCGGTGTTGCTTGAACAGGGGCATTATTATCGCGTGGGAATCAATTCCACGAGCTACCAGAATTTTCGAAGCGTCGCGGGCGTGCCGGCAGACCCGGCGGCGATTTATTTCACAACGCGCGGAGCGGGCGAGGAACTTCAGGCCAAGGCGCGCGCGCCGAAGTTGCTCAGTTGCGACCCGCCGAACGGGGCGCAGGATGTCAGCGTATCGGTTACGGAGTTGCGAGTGACGTTCGATGTTCCGATGGGCGGCGGGATGTCGTGGTGTTCGATGGACGATGACGACCGATATTTCCCGAAGGGCCGCGAGGGAGCGCACGCGTATTGGACGGAAGACAAGAAGACTTGTGTGCTGCCAGTGTCGCTGAAGCCGGGGATGACGTATCGGATCAGTCTCAACGCGCCGGAATACAAAAATTTCCAGAGCGATGGAGGAGTGCCGCTGGAACCAGTGGCGTATGCGTTCAAGACGGGGGCGAAGAATTGAAAATCGCAAATTGAGAATTTACAGGCCGAACCAAAGGCGAAGAGCGCTGTCGCGGGCTGTCAAGTCGATTTGATTGGTCCGAGAACGGAAAAATAGGATAGCCCTTTGGCGGGAGGTCCTCAAGCCATTCTATAGAGAAAATCAGGCCGCGTCATAGGTCATTTGCTCACGGAGGTAAATGGGCTTATTCTGAATCAGAATGTCTGACTCAGTTCAAACACGACTCAAACAAATTCGCGACGCCTTGCTGGCGTTGCACAAAGCTCTGATCGACGCCGAACGGGTGAGTTACGAGCAGGCGATTGGCCGGATCAAGTCGCCGAATCATTTCCTTGAATTGCTGATGCACGATCCATGGTTTGCGTGGCTGCAACCGATGTCTCAACTGATCGTGGCAATGGACGAGGCGCTGGAGGAAAAGGACGCGCCGTTGTCTGATAGCGCTGTGGAAGGAATGGCAAATCAAACTCGTCTCCTCCTGCGTGTATCCGAGGAAGGCGAGGGGGCGTCAAAACAATATTTCGACGCGTTGCAGGGCGATCCTGGAGTTGTGCTCGCCCATGCCGAGGTCGCGAAGCTCCTAAAGCCGCCTTCGAAAAAAAGTTGAGGCGAAACTAATTTGAGTTGGGCGGGTTTACTTAACAAACATGTATGTGAATGGAGCAGCAAATGAATATGACAACATCTCAGCATAAGGGACAAATCTCGCCGATGAAGGGCCCTCCTGGAAAGCGTGCGCTAACCTTCGGTGATTTTGTGGCGGGTGTTTATCGGGCATGGGGCAAACGCAGGGCGAAAGGAATTGTTCAACTCGCGATCAAAGCGCATGTGATTGAGTTTCGTGGGACAGAACGGTTTGTTGTTTCTTGAGGAAATCAGCGGAAGAATGATGGCTTTACTTAATATCCAGTAGGGCTATCGTCTTTGGATGCGTGTTTCCCGAAAGACGGATTATGCATTGCGAGCGTTGTTTACCCTGGTGGAACATTACGGAGGAGGGCCGATTCCCATTCGCGAACTGGCTCGGCGCAATGATGTTCCCAAGCGGTTTCTCGAACAGATCATGCTCGATTTGAAGTCACAAGGATGGGTGGACAGTCTTCCTGGAGTGCGCGGAGGTTACATTCTGGGGAAAGGGCCGGATAAGATTACAATGGGCGAGGTGGTGCGGTATTTTGACGGGATTCTTGCGCCTATTGATTGCGTTTCGGTGACGGGTTACAAGCGGTGCTCACAAGAGCCCGTTTGCCGGTTTCGACGGGTGTTTTTTGAAGCTCGAAATTATGTCGCGGCCCTGATGGACCGCTCGACGCTGGCTGATGTTGCCAAACGGAAGCCCCTAGCGCCGGGAGAAATGGTCACCCAGTTTTCGGCTGGGAGCGGAATTTAACAAAAATGAAAAGAAAAAGTTGACATCATTGTGGAAATATACGACTAATTGAGTCGTTATTCATATGAAAACAATCGCATCAAAAACAGCAGAATATCGCGCTTCAAAATCGAAGGGCCGGTCAGTCGCCGAATTGTTGGCGCCGCTGGATCAATTGGCGGCCAATTCCACGAATCTTATTGCCAATCACAAGGCGAACTTTGAGGTTGATGGTCAAACTTATTGCCTGCCGCGTTATCTTTTCATCGGGCCGCGCGGCGGGGATGAGCCGATTCGCGTCGGGATTTTTGCGACGCTGAACGGAAACGAACCGGAGGGCGCCCATGCGCTGACTCGGTTTTTGAGGGTGTTGGAGGCAAACGCGGAAGCCGCGACGGGCTATTGCCTGTTTATTTATCCGGTTTGCAATCCGATTGGTTTTGAGGAGGGAACGAGTGAAGCGGGACGGGGCAGGGAGGTGACAGCGGATTTTTGGGATGAATCGGACCAGCCTGAGGCGAAGTTGTTACGAGCGGAAATTTTGTTCCATTCGTTAAATGGCGGGATCGTATTGCGCGCGAGTTCGGGGATCGGCGGTTTTCACGGGATTGCGCGGGGAGCGATCATGACGCGGCATTTGGTGGAACCGGCGCTGGAGGCGGCGGAACAATTTCTGCCGTTGCACAATGGAGTCGAGCGGCAGGAAGGCAGCCTTTTAAGCGCGCCGCCCGGGGTTCGCCCGCGGCCATTTGAAATCGTCCTTCAAAGTCCCAAGGACGCGCCGACGTTTTTGGGCGAATGCGCGTTTGTGACGGCGTTGCACGCGATCCTCGTGGAATACCGGAAATTCATCGCGTACGCGCGGAATATTTGAGTTGAACGATCATTGCGGCGGCTTGGGAGGATGTTTCTTTTTGTGTTTTTCCGGGATGTCTGTTCTGGTCCATGTGATGAATCCCAGCAGTTCGTAGTATTTGTTGTGAGCCCTGCCGATCATCGGGCCGCTTGAAAAATAATGCTCGCCGCTGACTCGGGCATACGCCAAAAGCGCGAATTTTGCGGTGGAGAATTGATATTGCGACTTGTAAAGCGCGATTTCTGGAAGGACCACGGCGCCTGAAAGCGGGACGGGCGATTCGGTGCTCGGCAGCCCGATCAGAGTCGAGGAGTAATCGATGGAATCAGCGCCGCTGCGGGGTTCAACGACGTAATCGCAATTGGAAATGTTGATTGCCAGGCGCGCACCTGCGGAACTGAGCGCGTCGCGAATGGTCCCAAGGGCGTTGGCGGAATCGTAGCCTTGAAAATAATTTGTGGAGACGTAAACGAGCTTGCCGGCAAATGTCCCCAGGGCCACGGATTTCACAGCGCGGTCGGAGGCGGCGCTCAAGAGGAGTTGTTCGGTGGCGGAACGTTTGGGGTTGGTCATGTTTGTCTGTATGCACCCGCACAGTGTGGCCGCGACGCACACCATCATTAGACATTTTTGCTTCCCTTCCATTCCGTTCGTCGCGGGAAGGTAGCCTGTGAACATCCGGTTGCGCTATGGGTGCGGGTGCGGATGACTTCATCGGGAAAGCCCTGAGCCGGCAAAGCCATTATTTGGGATTGGGATTGCGAGGGGGCGGGACGGATGGCACTTTGCGAACGGTATGTTTTTAAGTTCGAGTTTGAAAAGCAGGGGTCTCGGCGCTCTGGCAATCATCGCGCTGGCACTGGGCGTCCATGCAGACGATAAAAAAGCTTCCTTCGGATTTACGGGGCCGGAGATTTTTCCGATTGATAACCAGATTTCCCTGCTTCACGCGGCGGACCTGGACGGGGACGGACGGATGGATTTGATCGTTGTCAATAATGCGCGCTCAAAAATAAATATTCTCTACAACCAGACGGGCAAGACGAATTTGTCCAACGACCGGCCGGTGATGAAGGCGGGAATCAATGATTTGCCGCCGGACTCGCGCTTTCGGATGGAATCAATCGCTTCTGAAAAGAGGATTTCGTCGCTGGTTGTGGCGGACTTGAACGGAGACAAGAAACCGGACCTTGCGTATTACGGCGACCCGAAGGAGTTGGTGGTGCAATATAATCTTGGGAGCAACAACTCGTGGAGCGTGCCAAAACGGTGGCCGATTGACGACGGACAATTGACCGTCAACGCGCTGGCCGGCGGGGACTTGAATGGCGACAAGTTGACAGACCTTGTGTTGCTGGGGGAGAACAACCTTTATTACCTGGCGCAAAATCCCGATCACACGCTGGCGGAGCCGCAGAAAATTCCATTTTCGGGGACGGTCAAAGCCATCCAGGTGCTGGACATCGACGGTGACGGACGGGAGGACTTGCTGGAGGTGGATTGGGACAACGCGGAGCCATTTCGGTTCCGGTTGCAAAATTCGGACGGGGAATTGGGGCCGGAGATTTATTTTACGCTGCCGGCGATCCGCTCCTATCTTGCCGATGATTTGGAGGGGAATCACAAGACGGAAGTGGTGACGATTGCGCAAAATTCCGGCAGGGCGGCGGTGTCGCACTTTGTGCAGAAACCGGCCGAGCCGCTTTCGGGGCAATTCAAGCAAGGTCAGTTTCAAGTGTTGCCGCTCAACAGGACCACGCGCAATCACCGCGGGATTTTGTGGGCGGATGTGAATGGAGACGGCCTGCCCGATTTGCTGGTGGCGGAGCCGGACAGCGGCCAACTCACGTTGTATCTGCAAAAGCCGGACGGAACACTTTCGGCGGCGAAGACGTTTCCGACGCTCACGGGAGTCAGCGAGATTGCGGTGGGGGATTGGAATGGCGACGGGAAGAAGGAAATTTTTCTGTTGAGCAGCGACGAACATCAGATCGGCGTGACCAAGCTCGATGAGAAGGGGGGCATTGCATTTCCGACGATTCTTCCTTTTGACGGGACTCCGCTGACGATGGCGCTCGGGCCTTTGCAGGCGGGCGCGAAGACGACGCTTGCGGTTATAGTTGACCAGGAGACCAACCGAGTGCTGGTCACGCGGACGGCGGACGGAAAGTCGCGCTCGCAGAAATTGAGCGGCGAGTTCAAGGGGATGCCGTCGTCGATGACTATGTTCGACGCGAACCAGGACGGGCTTCAGGATTTGGTGGTGCTGATTCCGTACGAGAAAATCAAAGTGCTCCGGCAACGTGAGGATGAGACAAGTTTCGACGAAACGGATGTCACGCCGCCGGGAGGAAACGCGGACGAGCCGTGGCTGAGTTCGCTGGATGTCGATGGGGATGGCAAACCGGAACTGCTGCTGGCGCAGAAGAATTTTGTGAGGGCGGTGGTGTTGAAGCCGGAGAACGACAAGATCACGAACGGAAAACCGGTCTGGTCGTTTTACGTCAAAGAGCAAATCAACGGGGCTTCGAGCGATTCCCGGATTGTCGCCGCGACGGCGCTTCGCAACGGGACCAACGCGGTGGCCTCGCTGTTTCTGCTGGATGCGGCGCGAAAGGAGTTGACGTTGTCCGAGCGCGACAAGGCGGGGGTCTGGCAGGTGGTGCGGAATTTGCCGCTGCCGGTGAGCGATTTTACTTCGCTGCGAAGCGTCGGTTTGGGATCGACGAACAGCAACAGCATCGCGCTGATCGGCGTCAACGCGGTGGGAACGATGGCGACGCGCGGGAAGGTGTGGGAGCTTGATGAATTGGACAGTTACGAGACGCCGATTAAGGACGGGCATCTGGCGGACGTGGTTGCGGGCGACTTGAATAATGACGGGCGGAAGGACCTTGTTTTTTTGGAAACGGAGAAAAATTATCTGGACCTTGTGACGTACGAGCCGCCGCACAACCTGGTGCCGGCGGACCGCTGGCCCGTGTTTGAGGAGCGGACGTTTCGATCACGGCGCAACGATGCAATCGAACCGCGCGAGGCCGTTGTGGCGGATGTGACGGGCGATCACAAAAACGATTTAATCGTGCTGGTCCACGACCGCATCCTGGTTTATCCGCAGGAGTAGGAACCGCCGCCAGTCAGCGGAGCGCCGGGGGAGTGGGGGCGAAAATCTTCAGTGTGAAACCCTCGGGAGAAAAACTGCCGGCGTACACGGAATAATAAAAATATTTTGACACGGTGTCGAACGGCGGAAGGAGGGAGAAGTCCGTCCACTCCAGAAGTTTGCCGGCGATCTGGCCGGCCACAGTGACGTTTGCGTCCACTCCAGGAGCCCCGATGATGTCGGCCAGGGACGGGGGATGTTTGCGAAGAAGGTCGAAGGTCGGGCGCATGTTCAAGCTTTGGTTTTCGTATCCGAACCAGCCGGTGGAAAAGCCGCCGGCTTGTTGGGCGGCATCGCTCAGGCCGGGCGTGTCTGACAATGCCGGGGCTTTGCTGTCGCTGCTGCGGAGATATTCCTCCAAAATGGAGGCGTCGGTGGAGAACGCGACATAGCCGCCGCTGGCGGAATAACTTATCGTTTGAGCGGGCGCGCCGCCGGGGGCGCCGAACGTGACCGAATGAATCTTGCGGCCGAGAAATTCGCGATCCTTGACACCGCCGGAGCTTTGGCCGACGAGGCCAAGGGCAACTGTCATTGCGGAAGCCAGCTTTTCGGGATCAGGCGAGCCGATCAAATAGATGGAAGGGGCGGACTTGAGATCGGCGAGGCTGGTTCCGACGGGCGCTTTTTCGTAGTTGATGACATCGTCACCGAGATTGCCAAGCAATTCGGATTTCAAATCGTAGTGTTCGTCCTTGTCCTTGCCAGCATTGTCAAGTATAAAATTAATGACGCGCTTTAATTGGGGGTTCAGGTCGTCCAACATATTCTCCAGCATTCCCCAGCTATGTGGAATATCGATGCGCCAGCGCCAGAATTTCACGGCATCGGCGGGAATGAACCCGGGCGGATTGGCATCCTTGACAGCGGGCGCGAGGAGTTTGAGAATGCCGCTTCTCTTGCTTTCGGGCGCGCCGAGGAAAAACTGCGCGGCAGTCCCGCCGGGCGAGTCCTGATAGGAGAGGCAAGCCGACGTGATGCCGCTCAGGCCGAGCGCGGTGACAAAGGCTCCCATTTTCGCGGCGGTCCCGGCGGTGTCGTCATCGGCGCCGGCGGGGGCGGTCGTCAAAATATCCATTAGCGACTTGGCGTTGATCCAGCAATAAAAGGGGGAATTGCTCAGGCGCGCCGCGAAATCGGATTGAAAGGCGGGTTGATCGGCCAAAGGAGGGAGAAGCCCGCCGTTTTTCAGGGCGAGAATCTTGTCGATGGCATCGGTGGAATTGGCGGCGATCAAAAGTGAATCGACCTGGCCGAAGGTGATTTCGGTGTTTTTTTCCGGCGGCCTTGGGTTGGTATCGTCCGGAAAATCGGGCTTGGCTTGTGGAAAGATTTTGTTCCACGAAAGATCGGACGGCGAAACGATGAGGGTGGTAAATTCGACTTCACGAATTTTCTGTGTTTTGAGAGGTTTGCCGGCGTCGATCCATTTTTTGGCGATGGAAGCGAGATTAGTTTTCAACTGGTCCGCGTGGGATTTGGTGTCGATCAACAGGACTTGGGAAAAATGAGCGCCTGAATTTTCTTTTGGCGACACTGGCAACAGGGCGAATGTGACTTGTCCCTGGGGCAGACCTTGAAAATCCTTGAATTTGATCCCGAGGGATTTCTCGGTGGGTTTAAGGGCGCCCGTTGTGAATTTGTCGATGAAATTATCCTTGAATGGCCTGAGCGCCGGGTCGAGCCACAAGCGGCCATACTGGCTGTTGGTGGCAAAATCCCAGGCTTTTGGCCAATCCGGCGCTGTGATGACGAGGACGGTGTCCTTGGGCAAAAGTTTTTCCGGCGGGGGAACGGCGGCGAGGCTTTGGAGGCATGAAGCGGCCAGAGCCAGCAGCAAAGGGAAACGTTTGATCATGAATTATTCGACCGTTTTTTTGGTCCGGCTGGGCGGCTGCAAATAGCGGTAGGGGTTGCTGGGATTATCATTGTCGTAGGCGAACGCCTCGCGATGATTTAAAAAGTATTTGACAGACTCAACGGGGATGGCGAAACCGAGGCCTTCGCCGAAGGTGATTTTCATGTTGGTCACGCCGATGACTTCGCCGCGCATATTGAAGAGAGGGCCGCCGCTGTTGCCGGGGTTGATTTGCGCGGTGGTCTGGAGGTAAAGCTCGCCTTCCAATTCACGTGTTTTGGTGCTCAGGATGCCTTCCGTCACTGTCCGCTCCAGGCCCAGCGGGCTGCCGATGGCGAAGACCGAGTCGCCGACGGACATGGTGTCGGCATCGCCCAATACGACGCAGGGGAATTTTGGGGCGTCCTTGTCCACGATGCGAAGCAGGGCGAGATCGCCGAATTTGTTGAGGGCGATGATTTTGACCTGTTTATAAATCCGGCGCTCCAATTGGCCGTCCTTGGGGAAAAAAATTTCGACTGAGATTTGGGTTTCGTTTTCGGTGACGTGAAAGTTGGTGATAAGAAACCCGTCGGGATTGATGATGAAGCCTGATCCCAAACCTTCGGGAGTGCGGACCTGGACAACCGCCGGGCCGTATTCGGCCACGAGTTCGCGAACGGAGTTGTCGCGCGCGTTTGGGTTGGCGATTTGGTAAAACCCGCCTGCCGATGCGGCCTCCGATAAGGCGGCGGGAAGACTGGGCTGGGCGGTGAGCACGCCACGTTTTTCGATGGGCTGATTATAGTCAAGCAGGCGGACTACCTGATTTCTGGGAATCACCAACGCGGTGTAACCGATATCGATGACGATCATGTCGCGCTTTTCGGCGAGGATTTTTCCGGTGACGTACGCTTTGCCCTTGAGTTCCACCGTTGCGGCCGGAACCGCAATACCCGGAACCAATAACATCAGGCACAAGCACTTCTTCAGCATAAAAGCAGGTTACTGTTTTTGGGTGGAATGACAAGGGCGGATGTGGAGCTGGTTTGACCGCCCAGGGTCGAGGAATTCCGGCGGAAAATACGTAAAGTATTCATATAAAAACGGTTGCGCGCTTTTTTGCGGATCGGTCAAGCCAGAGAAAGTGGTTTGACTTGGTTTGACCAGCCTTGACCGGCGATACAAAAGAAACGCAACCGCGCCTTGCGGCTGCGTGCTTCCACCATCTCTTCTTAGATGTATGACGCTATCCATACCGAGGCCGATTTTAATCATAATTCTGGAAGAAGAAAAATCCAACGGTTGGAGTTTTGGAGGATTTATTGGGAAAATCCGCAAAAAGAGTCCAATGGATTGAAATTTTTTTTCGAGGGAGACTTTTGACTTGGCGGTTGTTCGCATCTCGAACCTGCCTGGCAATGCGGTGAAGTTTGTCGCGCCGGGGGTGATGCCAGCGCGATTTTGAGCAAATGGCCAAAGCGATTAAAGACTCAAGCGAGTTGCATTCACCCGCCATCGAACTTAAGCCTTCGGCACGGAGATAATCAATTCGTGCGGCATGCGCTCGACTTTCATCTGGCCGCTTTTCAACGGGCCGGACAGAGGGACAACTTCTTCATAATTGCCCCATTCACTCATGGCAGTTTCGCCGTTCTTTGCCGTGGCCTTTTCCGTCGTCTTATTCGCCACGTCCACCTTCAACTCATCGCCCTTCAGGTTCACCTTCACGTCCGAGGCCTTAGTATCTGGCAGGAACGCGCGGACCTGATACTTGTCCTTCAAATCTCGCACATCCATCGACAGCGAGTAACCCGGGATTGCCGCCGGCGCCCCGGTCGCCGCGTTTGTGCGAAACTGCGCGAACGAACGTTGGAAGATTTGGTCTATCTGCGCCTGCACTTGGCTCATTTGCCGCGCCGGATCCCATTGATAAAATTGGGACGACCCGATTGTGTCAACGGCAGGCTGCACGGCCAAAGCCTCGCCTCCGGCGATAGCTGCGCTGCGCGTGGCCCCTCGTGCGGCGCCGTGCCAATAATATGTCCCGAATCCCCCGATCAGAACTCCGATAACCAGAAAAAGCAGACTTGCGAAAATGCCGATGCCGCAAGTCCTTCGTGGTGGCTGATTGATATTTGAATTTTCCATAATAACTGACTCCTTTTATGGGCTGAATATCTTTCGTCGGCGGGCGGCAGCCCGTTCCACCCGCTGACAATTGACCTTCTGCTATTGAGAAAAAACTTTTTCCACAAGGGGGGATATTCCACAAAATCGTCAGGGCAAAACGCCCATGCAGAGGTTTTGACACACGCCTTAGTCGCGTGTTCACTGGGGTGTTCCACCCAGTTGCCGCGCGCGCCATCCCCCTCTTGCGGTCATTGCGTCCAGATGCGAAGTTGCCTATGTCAATTGCGCGAATGATTCGCCTCTGGCAGGACAAGGACGACGCGGCAAGAACGCCAACACTCTCACAAAATGAAGCCCTCAATGCCGTCGAAAA
Source organism: Verrucomicrobiia bacterium (assembly GCA_036268455.1). GTDB lineage: Bacteria > Verrucomicrobiota > Verrucomicrobiia > Limisphaerales > Palsa-1400 > DATAUD01. The sequence goes on along the minus strand of DATAUD010000121.1, from coordinate 78,510 downwards.
GGCCGCTCTCTCATCCGTTGCTGTGGCTCTTGTCCGTTCTCGTCGGCATCATCGCCGGTCTCGGGGCGGTCTTGTTCAGGGACCTCATCGGCCTACTCCATAACCTTCTCTTTCTCGGAAAATTTTCCGTCGATTACGCGGCCAACGTTCATACCCCGTCCAGCCCCTGGGGACCGGGAATTATTCTGGCCCCCGTGACGGGCGCGATCGGCGTGGCGTTCCTCGTTAAAAATTTCGCCCCCGAAGCCAGGGGGCACGGCGTGCCCGAGGTCATGGAAGCTATTTACTACGACAAGGGAGTGATCCGTCCCATCGTCGCGGTAATCAAGTCTCTTGCCTCCGCCCTGTCTATAGGCAGCGGCGGCTCCGTTGGGCGTGAAGGTCCCATTGTTCAAATCGGTTCGGCTTTTGGTTCGACCATGGGTCAGGTTCTTAGGCTGCCCTCATGGCAACGCATCACCATGATTGCCGCCGGAGCCGGCGGCGGCATTGCCGCCACCTTCAACACCCCAATTGGCGGCGTCTTGTTTTCCGCCGAACTTCTCCTCCACGAAGTCAGTGTCTGGACCCTGGTCCCGCTGGTCATCTCGACCGCCACCGCCACCTATATCGGCCGGCTTTTCCTTGGGGACAATCCCTCCTTTGTCATCCCCGCCTTGCAGATCAATTCCTTTCACGCCACAAGCCCCTGGGTCCTCCTGGTCTGCGTCGGCCTGGGTTGTTTGATGGGCCTGGTTTCCACTTTGTTTATCCATTCCATTTACGCCTTCGAAGACTTCTTTGATCGGAAAATTCCCGGCAACTATTATACGCGGCACCTCCTCGGAATGCTTCTGGTCGGCCTGATGATTTACTTGACTTGGCGGTTCCGCGGACATTATTACGTACAGGGTGTCGGCTACGCTACCGTCCAGGATGTGCTTGCCGGCAGCCTCTCATCGATATTCCTTTTGCTCCTGCTCTTCCTTCTAAAAATCACCGCCACATCTTTGACTCTCGGATCGGGAGGTTCGGGGGGCATCTTCTCCCCCTCTCTTTTTCTTGGCGCGACCTTCGGCCAGGCCTATGGAATCCTCCTGCTTCGATGGCTTCCTTTCTTGCCGATAACGCCTGCCGCCTTTGCCGTGATGGGTATGGCCGGTGTTCTGGCGGGAGCAACCGGCGCCGCCCTCACCGCCATCGTCATGATCTTTGAGATGACACTCGACTACAACGTGATCCTTCCAATGACCATCACCGTCGCCATCAGCTACGGCGTCCGAAAGTTCCTCGGCAACGACAGCATCTATACGTTGAAATTGACGCGCCGCGGCCATCACATGCCCGAATCAATGCAAGCCAGCTTTCCACTGGTCAGGCTTGCCCGCGACATCATGCAACCCCGCGTCATCCCGGTCTCCGTCTCCACCCCAATCAACGAGTTGCCCCGGCTTCTCGCGGACGCTGGACCTGTGGATTACTTTCTGGTGGAGAGCCAGGGCAAAATCATTGGGATTATTAAGAACGACGCCGCCCTCCAGCTTTCTTCCCGCAACGGCGCCACCTCAAATCTTGGCGAAATCGCGGATAAGAATTTCCAAGTCGTCGGCGAAAACGCCACGTTGTTCAGCGTCATCTCCAAAATGCGTTCGGGCCATGTTGGTTTGTTCGTGGTCGCTTCGGAGTCACCGCCCGTTTCGATCACGAGCGTCAAAGGAATTATCTCCAAAGAGCAAATCGCCGATGCCATGACGGAAACCATTTCCCTCTCGAACGAATGAAAGGATGAATATGCTAAGAAGCCTCAAACCCATGCGGCAATACATCATTCTGGCCAGCGACGGCTATCTTGGAGGGGTTCACGATTTCTATTTTCACGACGATTCCTGGGTCATCCGTTATATGGTCGTGGACATCGGCAATTGGCTCGCCGGACGCAAGGTATTGCTTACCACAGAAGTCCTGGGCAAGGCGGATTGGGACGCGCACACCCTGCCGGTTAACCTCACCCGTGACCAAATAGAGAAAAGCCCCGAGATTGACACCGACAAGCCTGTATCGCGCCGTCAGGAAGCCGAACTGCACAAACACTTCGGCTGGCGCAGCTATTGGAACATTTCTGGCGCAGACCTTCCCCCGGCATTAACAGAGGTCGGCAACGCCGAACCGGGCGACCCTCATCTCCGCAGTTTCCATGAAGTGACCCATTATAGCATTCATGCCATCGACGGCCCACTGGGGCACATCGATGATTTCATTGTTGAGGACGCCGGGTGGGTCATCCGTTATCTCGTCGTTAATCTCAGCAACTGGGCGCCGGCCAGGAAGGTTTTAATTTCACCGCAGTGGATGCGGGAAATTAACTTCGCTCAAAAAACGGTCGAGGTTGCCCTGGCTCGTGAAGCGATCGTCAACTGCCCGGAATTTCATCCCACGGACGCGGTAAATCGCGAATACGAAGAGAGACTCTACGACTACTACGGCAGGCCGATATATTGGACCGAATCCGGCTCTTGCCATGAAAAGAAGTGACTGGGCCGTATCGACGCTTTTGGATCGGTTGGTGCCGTTCGCAAAACCCGCAAAACTTAGGACAAGCTGTCCGCGCGAACGCAGCGGCGGGAAGAGTGGAATTTTCAACTTTTAAAGTGGGCCGCCATTCTCCAATCTCATGCAACTGGAAATCGGTCGAACTCGTTTGCAAATTGGCGCTTACATATTTGTTGTTGTCGTCTCGTATGTTTTGGGATCGACGCCGGCGGGCTATATTGCCGGCAGGGCGCGCGGCATCGACGTCCGCACGATGGGGAGCGGAAATATCGGGGCGACGAATGTTTTTCGGGTGATGGGAAGGACGGCGGGGATCGCGGTTTTAGCGGCGGATGCTTTGAAGGGTTTCGTGGCGGCGAGGTGCGCGCCGTTGCTGGCGCTTTATCTGTTTCCCAATTGCGGCGCGCAACGGGAGGACCTTGCGCTGGCGGCGGGTGTGGCGGCGATTCTCGGACATAATTACAGTTTCTGGCTGCGCTTCAAAGGCGGGAAGGGGATCGCGACGACGGGCGGGGTGGTCATGGCTTGGGCGCCGCAGGCGTGTTTGACGGCGCTGGCGCTGTGGGGTGTTGTTTTGGCGGTGACTCGATATGTATCGGCGGCGTCGATTGCGGCGGCGATCATCCTGCCGTTCGCCGTGTGGTTTTTTAACGGAAGCGTGACCATGACGTGCGCGATGACGGGACTGAGTTTGCTGGCGATTTACAAGCACAAGGGGAATATCCAGCGTTTGCTCAAAGGCACCGAAAATCGGATTGGGAAGGCGAAGAATTAATTGTATGAAAGTGACAGTCATCGGCGCCGGCGCCTGGGGGACGGCGCTTGCCAGTCTGCTGCGGAAGAACGGACATGATGTGATTTTGTGGGGGCACAACGCGGCGCAACTGGAGCAAATCGCGGCGACCGGACGCAATGAGCTTTATCTTCCGGGAATTGCAATGGCGCCGGGCATCCGCTGCGAGGCGGATTTATCCGAGGCGGTGGCACAGGCGGATTGTGTGGTGATTGCGGTGCCATCGAAATTTTTTCGCGATGTCACAAGCCGGATTGGGTCGTTCAAAGGGCTGGCGGTCAGTGTGACGAAAGGCATCGAATACGAAAGCGGTTTGACGATGTCCGGCATTCTGGAAACCACGATGCCGCGCGCGCTGGCGGCGGTGTTGTCCGGGCCGAGCCTGGCGCTGGAGGTGGCGCGCGACATACCGGCGGCAATTGTGGCGGCGCATAGCGATGCCGAGGCGGCGAGGGAAGCGCAGGTCCTGTTTCACCGTCCGGCGTTTCGCGTGTACACCAGCCAGGATGTGCTTGGAGTGGAATTGGGCGGGGCTGTCAAGAATGTTGTTGCGATTGCGGCGGGGATTGGCGACGGACTTGGCTATGGCGACAATACCAAAGCGGGGCTGATTACGCGGGGTGTCGCCGAAATGCGGCGATTGGGAATCGCGCGCGGCGCGTTGCCGGAAACGTTTTCGGGATTGAGCGGGTTGGGGGACCTTGTGGTGACTTGTTATTCCAGGTTGAGCCGGAATCGGGGGTTCGGAGAGCGGGTTGGACGGGGTGAACGAGTGGAGGCGATTCTGGCCAGCACGCGCAGCGTGGCGGAGGGACACCCGACGGCAAAGGCGGCGTGGCAATTGGCGCGGAAACTCGGCATCGAAACGCCGATCATCGACGAGGTTTACGACATGCTTTACCAGGGCAAGGAGGTCCGCAAAGCGGTGCATGACCTCATGGGGCGTGACATGAAGCCGGAGGATTGAGCGTCCTACGTTGTGAGAACGTTTAAAAACGCTTGCAGCAAATCCCCGTATTCCTCGAAGGGCTGAAATTGCGGGAATTGTTTTTTGATGTGGTCGGGTGAATGGAAAAGAAAGCCGGCGTGGGCTTCGGCGAGCATCGCGGTGTCGTTAAAAGAATCTCCGGCGGCCGCGACGAAATAATTGAGGCTTTTGAGGGCGACCACGGCGCTGCGCTTGGGATGGTCCTGGCGCAATTTGTAGCCGGCTATCCGATCCGCCTCGAGGATAAGGTGATTGCAGAAAATGGTCGGCCAGTCCAACTGCCGCATCAACGGTTTTGCGAATTCCTCGAAGGTGTCGGACAAGATGATGACTTGCGTCGTCGCGCGCAATTCGCGAAGAAATTCGACGGCGCCGGTCAGGGGACGCATCTCACCGATGACCTGTTGAATATCGGCGAGCTTGAGGCCGTGCTTGTCAAGAATTTCGATTCGGGCGCGCATGAGTTTATCGTAATCGGGTTCATCACGTGTGGTGCGGCGGAGTTCCGGGATTTTGGTTTTGTCGGCCACTGAAATCCAAATCTCCGGCACGAGAACGCCTTCCAAATCCAGAACGACAACAGATTGTTTCACGGGCGGAGTTTTTCAGGAACGGAATGCGGTGTCGAGTCAATCCAGCGCGTGTCCGATCATCCCTTGTGGTGGTAATCAACGGCGACGAGACGGCTGTCGAGTTCGATGACGGAGTAGCCCCAAGGCAGATAGCGGTCGGAACCTTTTTTTTCGGGATGCTCGATGCGCCACGCGGTGACTTCCCAGCCGTCGCCGGTTTTGACAACTTCCCATTCGGCGCGGTCCGCCCAGTCTTCCTTCTGCTCGAGCACGCGCATTGCGACGGCGATTTGCTCGCGATAACGGCCTTGCGGGTCTTCGGAATGGGCCATGCGGCTGGGCGCACCGCATCCGGCCAGCAATGACAGAAAAATAGCGATAATCAGGCACCGTGCCATCCCTGTTCTATCGGCAGGGGGTGGCGGGGAATTAAGGTGATCGGGCGTCCCTCACCCTGCCCTCTCCCGGGGGGAGAGGGTGGGAAGGGCTTGAATTTGATGCGCGATTGCGGGAGGTTTGAGCGGTTGATTGACATGAACGAGACGACGCTGCCTCCGCTGACGCCAGGGACATTATATCTGGTGGCCACGCCCATTGGCAATTTGGAGGACATCACGTTGCGCGCGTTGCGAGTGCTCAAGGAGTGCGACGTGGTGGCGGCGGAGGATACGCGGCACTCGGGGCAATTGTTGAAACACTTCGGAATTTCCAAACCGTTGCTCAGCTACTTTGAGTTCAATGAGGCGCGGCGCAGCGAAGAAATCCTGGAACGGTTGCGACGGGGGGAGAAGGTGGCGTTGGTGACGGACGCGGGAAGCCCGGGCATCAGCGATCCGGGAACGCGAGTTGTGAACGCGGCGCGGACGGCGGGATTGCGGGTGGAGGCGGTGCCGGGTCCTTGCGCACTGGTCGCGGCGTTGACGGCAAGCGGGTTTCCGACGGAGGAGTTCCATTTCGTGGGATTTTTACCGCACAAAAGCGGGCAACGGCGGCGTCAACTTGAAGGGTTGTTGACAGTCCCTGGAACGCTGGTCTTCTACGAATCGCCGTACCGGGTTGTCAAGCTATTGGAGGAATTGAGGGAATTATACTCGACACGCAAGGTGCTGCTGGCGCGGGAGATAACCAAAAAATTCGAGGAATTCCGGGCGGGGCTGGCGAATCAATTATTGGATGAAATGCGCGGCCGGGCCGCGCGGGGGGAATTTGTGGTATTAGTTGCTCCGAAATCGGAATAAGTTTCGTGATTTTTTTTGATTGCTTTTGCAGGATTTCTGGTTAGGGTTGCGAAATTCTGCCTGTCCCAGAGGCAGAAAGCACGGTAAAAAAACCCTTCGCGGGCACCGCGCAAGAGAAATGGGGTTAACAGTAAAGTATATGTCAGCAAAACTATTCGTCGGTAATCTAACCTTCACCGCGACCGAGAATGATCTGCAAGATCATTTTGCCCAGGCCGGGGTGGTGGTTTCAGTCAATATCATGCAGGACCGCATGACTGGCCGGTCACGCGGTTTCGCCTTCATCGAGATGGCCTCGAAGGAGGATGCGGAGAAAGCCATACAGATGTTCCATTCGAAGGACTTCCAAGGCCGTCCCCTCACTGTCAACGAAGCGCGCCCGCGTGAGGAGCGCCCTCCAGGTGGTGGTGGCGGTGGCGGTGGCGGTGGCTATCGCGGTGGTGGCGGAGGAGGCGGCGGTGGTGGTGGTGGTTATCGTGGTGGCGGTGGAGACCGTCGCGGCGGTTACCGTCAGTAACCGTTTCTCCTTTTCGACTGTGACTTTCCAACGTCCGCGTTCGCGCGGGCGAAGGCGGTTTTGTCACACGAATTTGCCTGGATTCAAAATTCCCTTTGGATCCAGGCTTTCCTTCACTTTTCGGTGCATCTCCCGCAATTCCGGGCCGGCGGCGGCGGGCCACCAGGCTTTTTTTGCGAGGCCGATGCCGTGTTCGCCGGTAATGACGCCATTCCATGCAAGCACCTGGCGGAACAGTTCGTTGAGGGCGCCGCGCGCGCGCTTTTTTACTCCCGGCCAATTGCTGTCATACATAACGTTGACGTGAATATTGCCGTCGCCGGCGTGACCGAAACAGGCGATCGGGAGGTCGAACTTTTTCTGGAGGCGCGCTGTGAAGGCGAAAAGGTCCTCAAGGCGGCTGCGGGGAACGGCGATGTCGTTGTTTAACTTGACAAGGCCGGTGTCGCGCAACGCGTAAGAAAATTCGCGGCGCAACCGCCAGAGTTTCTCGCAATTCTCGCTTCCGAAGGCGCGTTGAACAAAAACCGGGCCGTGCGACTTCAGCAGCTTCTCCAAGGCCCGCGACTCGGAACGCACCGACGGCTCCTGGCCATCCACTTCGACCATGATCAATGCGCGGGAGCCGTGGAGGCGTTTGCTGCCGGTGCGATGGCGGGCGGCTTCGAGGGTGAATTCGTCGGCGACTTCCAGCGCGCATGGAAGGAAGCCGGCCTGGAAAATCGCGCGGATGGCTTGCGCGGCGGTTTTCATGGAATCGAAACCGACCGCGAGCAGCGCGCGAAAAGGGGGCAGGGGAATGAGTTTGACAGTGACTTCCGTCACCACCGCGAGCAAGCCTTCGGAGCCAACGATCAGGCGTGTCAAGTCGAACCCGGTTTTGTTCTTGTGCGTGCGTCCGCCGAGGGCGGCGACGGAGCCGTCGGCCAGGACCACTTGCACGCCGAGGATGTAATCGCGCGTCACGCCGTATTTGAGGCATCGCGGCCCGCCGGCGTTGGTGGCGACGGTTCCGCCGAGACTGCAATCGGCCCGGCTTGCGGGGTCGGGCGGATAATACAGCCCTTTGTTCTCCACGGCGTCCTGCAATGTTTTTAGAATGACGCCCGGTTCAGCGACGGCGACGAAATCGTCGGCGTTGATCTCCTTGATTTGGTTCATCCGTTCCAGCGAAAGCACAATTCCGCCGCGTTCCGGCACGCAGCCGCCGACGTAACCATAACCGGCGCCGCGCGCGGTGACGGGAATTCCGCGGGCCGAGGCGAACCGCAAAATTTTCTGAATGTCCGCGGTTTTTCGCGGCAGCGCGACGGCATCGGGCAAATGGCGGGCGAACCATTTATCGCCGGAATATTTTTCCAGGACGGCGGGGTCGAGTTGAAGATCGCCGTCCGGGAGAAGTTTTTTTAACTGGAGGAGAAAGCGGGAGGAATTCACGCTACTCCGGGTCTTTGGATTGGATCAGTTCGAGCGCGTTTTCGGCCTGATCTTCGGGGACTTGCACCAAAAGGCCGCCGGCGGCGAGGGCGTAACCATCGATGTTGCGGGCCGCGATTTCATTTTTAATATTGACCAAAAAATCATTGGCCTCGAGGCGCGACCGGACGAGGTCTGCGTCGGCGGGGTTGAGCGCCCGGTAAACGGTGACGAAATCCATATGAACAACATCGGGCCGTCTCCGGGAGAATTCAAGCGAAACCGATGGCGGATTCGGAACGGGAATGATAACACAGAGGATGGATATGAGCCGATCGATCATTGGGTTGGTGGGCGATTATTCGCCGGAGGTGCCGGCGCATGTTGCCATTCCGAAGGCGTTGGAACTGGCTCGCGCGGCAGGCGGGCGCGATTTCGAATGGCGATGGTTTGCAACCGCCCGTCTGGGCGCTTGCGCGGGCGAAGTCGCTGAATGCGCCGGGGTGTGGGTCGCGCCCGGCAGTCCCTATGTGAATATGGAGGGTGTGTTCGGAGTGATTCGCCTGGCGCGTGAAAAGGGGCTGCCATTTTTGGGCACCTGCGGCGGTTTTCAACATGCGTTGATCGAATTCGGGCGAAATGTTGCGGGATTAACGGGCGCTGACCACGCCGAAAGCGCCCCCGACGCGGAAATTTTGCTTGTCACGCGATTGGCGTGTTCGTTGGTGGAAAAGTCAGGCGTTGTGCGCTTTGTCGCCGGTAGCCGGCTGCGCGCGGCCTATGGCGTGGACGAGGCCAGTGAAGGCTACCGTTGTAATTACGGGCTTAATGTGGCGTACCGACAAGCGTTGGAGGAGGCGGGCTTGCGGTTCACCGCATTTGACGAGGATGGCGCCATTCGGGGGGCGGAACTGCCCGATCATCCGTTTTTTGTTGGAACTCTTTTTCAGCCTGAACGCGCGGCTCTGCTCGGGCAATTGCCGGCGGTGGTTAAAGCTTTTGTTGACTCGATCTGAGTTGAAGTCATAAAACCATCTTTTGCGCCGTTTGAATGTATTTGGCTATCCTTACAAAATTCCGGCAAACATTGGCGATTTCGCATTTTCGCGTTTGCCATGATTGACGGTGATTCGTTTCAAAATGGCAAACAGTATTCCAATGTCAGTATCAAATCTCGAAGCAAAGTCGGAGAGCAAACACCAAACCGGTCGAACTGGCCCGATCAGTATTTCTTGAGAAAACTTTGGTACGTCTTCCCCCCATACTCTATACAAGTGCGGGGAATCGCCTCAAACAATTGCCGAGCTTGTTTGAGCATTGGAGATGGCACGAGTGGCGGCTCCTTCCCTTCTTCCAATGTTTTCTTAAGCACTTCGTCTCCGCTGTTGGGCGGCGCATACACCTCATGGCTAATCTCATTTCGGCGCTTCATTATTGATTTCAATTCTGCAATATCAGCGGCATGCCCAAACATTATCCCGAAGTTTTTGGCGAAGTAGTCGGACTTTGTCTCAATGCTCTGAGCATCCAACCATTTCACTTCTTTCGCTACAAGCTCATTCAGAAATTTTTGCGAATTCCACCAGCCTTCAGATATATCGAAAATTTCTCTGATTGGTATTCGGGGGTTTTGCTCATCGCGGAATCCCTTTCCGAACACTTTACCGGGCGCGGCGAGCAAGAACTTTTCATGCACCAATTTCATAAACGACTCAAAGTGGGCGACCAGCAACAAAAGCTCGCTTTGATTGATTCGGTCCTCCGTGAATTCCGCCGTGAACCGAAGATTCCCAGAGCGCTTCTCTCGGCGTAAAACCGATTTGATCGATTCTATCTGGTCATCTGCAAGTTGATCAACTTCCTCATCCGGGAGAATTTTGTGCTGTTTGGCGTGAACGCGAAATTTTTCGATTTTCGCTATTTTCTCGTCCGAGACATTTGTGAAGAAATTCTTTTGATCCCTCTCTTTTAAGACTTGAAGTGAAAAACGAATTAAATCGAATTGAATCCGAACCCGTTCAACTGCCAATCGGTAGGGTTTAAATGAAAGCCTGTCATCAGTGGTTTTGCTCATCAGCCGGGCATAGAGGGATTAGAGTTCGTCACCAGGCATCGGCTGAGTGTTTGGAACTTTTGCCATTGCGGACTCGAACTTCTCGCGGTTGCCGCGCTGTGCGCGCTGCTCGAGCTCGCGGAAATCCTCGAAGGCTCGGGCAAATTCTTCGAGTTTTCTCAACGCGAAGACATTGACTGATTGATGGTCGTGTGACGCCAGATTTTCCAGTTTCTCGTAAACGTCATCCGGCATGTTCAGTTGAATTGCTTTCATTTGCTTGTGCCGATCAGTTTGAGCAAGTCCGCAGGCTTGAGGACTTCGATGCCGAATTCCCTTGCCGCACGGAGGTGCCGTTCGTTGAAAGATACCACAAAGTCACACCCTCCGGCAATAGCGGCTTCCAGAATCGCATCATCGCCTGGATCGGGCGACAATGGACGCCATGAAAACCAGACCAACTGGCGGTGCGACTGCTGATAAATCAGGTTCAAGATGTTGGTGATGTCCTGCGGCGACAAGCCAGGCGCGTTGCCCGGTCTTCGAGCCACGTCCTCGTACTCGTACATCAGGGCGAGGGTAATCACGCTCTGCCATCGAGCATGCCCGATGGTGAGCAACAGCCGATGCGATGCGCCGGTCTGCGAGCGCATGGCGGCTAAAACTACATTCGTGTCCAGGATGACCCGGTAGCGTTTCACGTTCAGTCAAACAGAGGTCAGGCCGCGATTGGGGTTTTTAAATCGGCGAAGATGATGATGCCGGCGCCGGTTTGAAGGAGGCTTAGGACTTTGACGGTGACTTGCTGGCCAATCATGTTTTGCGCGTTGTTGATGACGACCATCGTGCCGTCGTTGAGATAGCCGATGCCCTGGCCTTTGTCTTTTCCCTCGCGCACGACGCGCAACGTAAAAACTTCGCCGGGCAGGATGACCGTCTTGAGCGCGTTGGCCAATTCATTCAAGTTCACGTAAGGGACGGATTGCAATTCAGCGACTTTTCCCAGGTTGTAGTCGTTCGTGTAAAGCTTGGCGCCGGTCGAGCGCGCGAGCCGGACCAGCTTCGCATCGACTTCCGACTCCTCGGGAAAATCGGCGTCGTGGATTTTGACTTCGTTGCGCTTGTTCTGCTGAAGGCGGGTAAGCATTTCCAATCCCCGGCGCCCGCGGGCGCGGATAACCGGATCGTGGGAATCGGCGATTTTTTGCAATTCGTGGAGAACAAAGCGCGGAACGACAAGTGTGCCGTCAATGAAATTGGCTTCGAGCAGGTCGGCGATGCGGCCATCCACAATCACGCTGGTGTCCAAAAGCAGGAGGGACTCGGGTTTGGCCTGGGGGGCAAAACGGACGTAAGGAATAATCAGCGAGAAATCCTCCTTGTTGCTGCGCATGGCCAGAACCATGCCGAGGTAACCAAAACCCAAAAATAGAGCGAGCCGGATGACGCGGCGTTGCGGGTCGTCGGCGTCGGACAGCAGGCCGGAGCGATCAATGAGAGTGGCGACGAGCGTGCCGAGGCAAAGGCCAAACGACGCCGCGGAAAAGGCGCGCAGGGAAAAGCCTTTGAGCATTTCGTCAATCGCAACGCACAATCCGCCCACACCAAAGCCGATGACACAGCCATCAAAACCGTCCTTGACCCACTCCGGCCGGACCTGGCTGATTTCGTAGCCCCCTACTGTGCAGAGCGATAAAAAAAAGATGCGAATGACCCAAAGTGAACTCATTGATTTAAATGCTTTCCGCCTCTAATGAGCCGGCGCGTCTTTCCTTTCGGTATGTTTGGGCTTCCATAGCATCGACCAAATGCCTCGCTGGTTAAGGTTGCTGCCGAACGCGCTGAACTCGTAGGCGACTGAGTTGGCGTTGCTGATGAGCGCGGCGGCTTCGGCTTTCATTTCCTGATCCTTGAGCAGACTGCCCGCGAGGCCGTTGCCGGCTTGCAGGTCCGATGCAATCTGCTTGAAGGAAGCGGTGGTGTCACGCAGATTTTTGACCGATTCGTGGATGTCCCCGCTGTTGGTGGTGATGACTCCATCGAGTTTGTCCGCGATGGCGTTGATTTTTTCGGAAACCGCCTGAAGGTTGGTCACCGCGCTGGTGATGGCCGGGGTGTTGGAGTGAATCAAATCGTCCGCTTCCTGCACCGTTTGGATGCCAATTGAGGTCACCGACGAAAGGTTGCTGATTGCTTCGCCAAAGCTCTTGAGCGTTTGATCGGAAAGCACCGTGCGGTTGACATTCGTGACCGCCTGGTCGATGTCTTTCATCGCCTTGCGCGCTTCATCCAGCAAGTCGGAGGTCGATTGAAACGCGGCGAGCATATTGAACGGTTCCTTGCCTTGAACTGTGTCGCCATTATGCAGAAAGCCGGGGTTGTTCGTCGCCGCTTGCGCCAAAGGGGGAGGGGAGACTTCAACGTATTGGTCGCCGAGAAAGCCAGCCGAGTCGATGCTGAAGATGGCGTCCTTGCGGACTTTGAATTTTGAAGCAATGCCGATGGTGATGTTCACCGAACGGCCGTCCGCCTCGAGTTCAGTGCCGGAAACTTTGCCGATTGGGACCCCCGCCATCATGACATCGGCGGAGGGCTTAAGCCCCGCGACAGTCGGCATGACGAGGTGAACAGTATAGGTCCCCTGGAACAACGTGACGCCCTTGCTGAAATTAAGGATAAGCAACGCAATCAACACCAGCCCAACGGCCACGAATACTCCAACCCTTCCCGCGTAACGCGAATCATTCATTAGGCAAAATCCTCCGACTGGCCCGAAATCCCATTAACAAAACGATAAATAACGGGGTCCGTCGATTTGAAAAGTTCGTCGGGCGTCTTGTCAGCATAAATTCGACCCTGGTACAACATCAAGATTCGTTTGCCAATCCGGCGCGCGCTCCGCATGTCGTGGGTCACCGCAATGGAAGTCACTTTAAGTTTTTCAACCACGCGAATGATCAACTGATCGATCGCGTCGGCGGCGATGGGGTCCAGCCCGGTGGTCGGCTCATCGTAAAGAAGAATCTCCGGCCGATAAATAATCGCGCGGGCCAGGCCGACTCTTTTGCGCATGCCGCCGGAAAGCTCGGACGGCCATTTCTTCTCAATTCCTTCCAGGCCGACCAATTCGAGGACCTGGGCGATGCGCTTTGCGATCTCGTCCGGGGGAAAAGTGCGTTCGCGGTTGAGGATGAAGCCGATATTTTCCTCGACGGTCAGGGAATCGAAAAGCGCGGCGCTTTGGAAGAGCATGCCGAATTTTCGGCGGACCTTGAGCAATTGGCGCTCATTCATGCCGGTGATGTTTGCGCCTTCCACCCGCACTTCGCCCTCGTCGGGAGATGTCAAGCCGATCAGATGCTTGAGGAGAACGCTTTTTCCGCCGCCGCTGGCGCCGATGATTGTGACGGCTTCGCCTTTGTCGATTGAAAAATTCACGCCCGCGAGCACGTTCAGCGGCCCAAAACTTTTCTTCACATTGCGCACCTCGATCATCATCACGGCAGCAACCGGTTGAGGACCATTGTCAAAAAGAAATTCGTGATCAGGATGGAGATCGACGAATAAACCACGGCTTCCGTCGTGGCGTGGCCGACCCCTTCCGCCCCTTCAGGGCACGTCAATCCCTTATAGCAGGCGATGACCGCAATGATTCCCCCGAAGATAAAAGTCTTGATCATGCCGGTGAGGATGTCGTTGATGTCGGTGTAATGAAGCATGTTGAACCAAAGCCCGGTGGGGCTGATTCCCAACAGAAAATCTCCGACCAGATACCCGGCAAGAATGCCGACGCTAATGGAAAGGGCAGTCAAAAACGGCATGGCCAGGAGCATGGCCAGGAAGCGCGGCACCACCAGGTAATCGACCGGGTGGGCGGCCAGCGTCCGCAAGGCGTCGATTTGTTCCGTCACGCGCATGGTGCCCAATTCAGCGGCGGTGGCCGCGCCGACCCGGCCCGCAACCATCAAACCGGTGAGGACAGGCCCCAATTGGCTGCCCATGCCGACGCTCACCACGGCGAGCGTGGCGGTGTCCATTTCAACCTTGTGAAATTCCGAATAGGTCTGGGCGCATAGAACCATGCCTGTGAAGGCGCCGGTAATGGCGACGACCGATTGCGATTTCGCGCCGATGAAATACAACTGGTAGAGAAGCTCGCGCCCGGAAGGTTTGACGCTAAAAATGGATGAAATGATCTGGCCGCAAAGGATGGTGCCGCTGCCCAACCCTTGAAACCACTCGCGGACAATTTTTTTGGCCAAACTGGTCATTCGGTCGAGAGTACATTAGTTCCCCTCGATTTCAATTGCCAGCGCAGAAATCGGCGGAAAATTTCCGCCGGACAGAAGCCCGGTTCAGGGCGGCGTTTGAATTCTGTAAAAGCGCTCGGTCTGCGTGGCGGCGGCGGGATCGGTGACGAGCACATTTGTTCCGGTGCCCGCGATGTTATTGGTCAATATATTCCAGGTCGGAGAAGCGAGGTTGCTCGACCATTGAATGTTATACAATCCAAGTGGAAGGGTGCTGAAATTAAAACTAACGGCGCCATTATTCAACTGGACGCCTGAAATGGCCGGCGTCGCCAGCGATTGTTTCAACGCGGTGTCCAAAGGCTGGTTTTCTTCGGGCGGCTGGCCCGGGAAATAGTCGTCGCTCAATTCCCATAATATCAAACCGCCGAGATGGAGATTGCGGGCGTAGCTGACTTTCACCTGGCAGGAGTGAGGGTCATCGTACGAAATAAACATGTCATTGGACGGCGGCGTATTGGTAATGCTGAGATAGGCGGCTTGCGCGACATTGTCCCAATGATAAAGATCGCTTTGATAGTAGTCGTCTATAATCTGCGTGTAGGAGGGGGTTGTGACTGTCGGGACATCGTCGGGCGGCCACGCCTGCAACGGTTGTGTCATTCCTGGCCCGCCAGTCCAGACGTAACCGTAGAAAGGCAGTCCGATCCCTAGTTTCTCGGGTTGGCAGCCATAGGCGAGATAATTATTAGACACCGAGGCGTTTATCGACGGCACCAACTCGGAAGTATTCGGAAATGTGTAGCCGCCATCGTATAGAGGAGACTCATACCAGGTTACCCAGCCCGGCGATGGCTGAGACAGATCGTAGGTCATCACGCTAATTTGGTCGAGGTCGTCCTGTAGCCGAGGAAACATTCCAAACAGGTTGGAGGGCGAAGGGTCGTCGTATCTCGGGTAGGGAGGCGCGGCAACGGTCAGTAGCTTATTCGCGCCAAGCGCGTTCAATGCCGCGCGCAGATCGACAATCAAATTGGTATAGCCGGGGGCATCCGAAGAGTACAACGGTTCCCAGTCTATGTTCACACCGTCGTAACCGAACTTGGTCACGAAGTTAATGATGTTGGTGACGAAAAGGCCGATGTTCGGGGGACTTGCCGCCCCCTGAAAAGCGCCCTCCGTGCCTGCTCCGCCGACACAGACCAACGCTTTTCGCCCCGCGTTGTGAGCCAATGAAACCATCTCTGTGCAGTTTGAGTCTGTCAAATCATTGGTGGCGCTGTCGATCGAGCCTCCGTATTCCGGAATCAATGCAAAATGCACGACATGCGTCACTGTGGAAAAGTCGATGTTAGTAGGGTCCATTACACTTGTCCGATAGCCGGGGTAGTATCCGGTGATCCACAAATCAGCCCACGCGGATGACGAGAAAAGGAAAACGAACAGACACAACAACGGCAAACGACGATAATGCATATATGAGTGTTTTTCCAGAACTAATGAGTTGAACTGATAGCTTATAACCACGCTGTTAGAGAGTGGGGTAGCTCCCGTTAGGACAGACACGCGGTTACAGTAGGTTAGTTTGGCTATTACGCAAGTTCAAAATCGAAATTTCCGTAGAAGGGTATTCCGATTCGCAACGTCAGGAACTCGTGACGCGTTCGCGGACCCATTGCATCGCGTGCAGCACCAGTTCGGTTGAATTTTTAAAATCCAGCTTCTCCTTGATGCGATTCCGAAAGGAATGAATGGTCGGAATTGTCAAGTCCAGCGACTCCGCGATTTGGCGCGACGATTTCCCTTCGCCCAGCATTTGAAACACCTCCAGTTCGCGATCGCTTAATTGCTCGACGGGAGAGACCGGCTTGTCCTTTTTGCCGAGCAAAAGCTTTGCGAGGACGGAAGTGGACATTTTGTCACTAAGAAATATGTCGCCGCTAAGGACTTTGAAAATGGCGTCGCGCACGATTTGAATGGGCTGATTTTTCATAATGTAACCCTGCGCGCCGGCCCGCAACGCCCGCTCCGCGTAGAGCGACTCATCGTGCATCGAAACAACAAGGATCGGAATTTCCTCGTATTTCGCCTTGAGGCTTTTGATCAGGTCAATCCCATTCGTCCCCTCCAGCGAAATATCCACCAGGACCAGGTCCGGCTTTAATTCGGCGACCGCCTTCATCGCGGACACCGCGTCGGGTTGCTGGCCGCATACCGTCAGCGACGGGTGGCGGTCAATCATTCGGCGCAACCCTTCGCAAAACAGCGGATGATCATCCACGATAAGAAGGCGGCTTTTTTCTGGCGATGATTTCCTCATAATCCATTCACACCCGCGTTTTTTCCGCGGGCGCCGATTCTTCGCGTTGGCGGCGATGCAGGCCGCCGCGCGGCAACTCGCGTGAAACCGGAAGGAACAGGCATGTTACCGTCGTGCCCGAATCGGGTTGGCTGTGCAAGTTCAAAGTCGCCCCGATGACGCGCGCCCGGTAGTGCAAAATGCGCAGGCCCATTCCCGCCTCATTGCGGGTCGGAAGCGAGAATCCAACGCCGTCGTCGTGAATCGTCAGCAACCAGCGGTCGCCCGAGGGTTGAAGCGTAATGTCCACATTGGCGCCCTGGCTGTGTTTGGCGGCGTTTCCAAGCGCTTCCAGCACGATATAATATAAGTGGAGCGCAATTTCGTTTTCGACGGTCAGCGGCGGCCCTTCCACAATGAACCGGCAATTGATTTTAAACACTTCCCGCGCGTTCGACGCCAATTCCTCCAGCGCCGCCACCAATCCCTTTTCATCCAATCGCACGGGAAACAATCCCCGCGCGACACCGCGAGTCTGGTCGATCACTTCGTTGATCATTCCGCTGATTTTCTCCGCGTGAGGCGACTGCGGAACACCTTCCTCGGCCAGTTCCTCCGCGAGGGTCGAAGTTAGGAACGCAATCCCGGCCAATTGCTGGCAGACACCGTCGTGCAAATCATGCCCGATGCGGCGTTGCTCGCGGTTGCTGATTTCCAAAATCTCGCGTTCAAGCCGTTTTCGTTCGGTGATGTCGCGCGCGATGCCTTCGACTTCCAGTTCGTGTCCGTCCTGTTCGATCAACCGCGCGCTGATTTCCAGTTTGATCCGCTCGCCGGACGCCGCGACGACATCCCATTCCATATTCGGGACGGCGGTCCCGTTGAGCAAGCGGTCCAGCCATTGCCGGGCGGGTGCTCGCTGTTCCTCGGCCACAAATTCCAGGATGTTGCGGCCGAGCAATTCTTTCCGCGACCGCTGCAAAAGCCGTTCTCCCGTTTGGTTGACAGATGTCACGCGTCCATCGCGGTCATGCGTGTAAAGCATGTCAGTGGCGTTCTCGAAAAGCCCGCGGTAGCGCTCTTCCAGCGCCGCCTCGTCCTCCAATTTTTGTCGGATGAGTTTGGTCTGGTTCCGAACCTGTCGGCGGAGCAGGGCAACCCATCCCAGGGCGGCGCCGACCGCGAGCATCATGCCGCCAGCGAGCATGAAAGAACGCCGCGCCGTCCAGTAAGATGGGGACTCGACAAGCTTCACGTCGCCGGGGTCTCGAAGCAACAGTCGGAACGCCTGCGGCTCGTGGCCTTCTCCGCCTTGGATGGAACAAATTCCCGTCAGCCGCAACCGGCAGCCGGACGCCAAATCGGGGACTTCCTGTCCACGTGTTTGCGGCTCAAGTTGAGCGGTGAAAATAATCGGCCCGTCCTGCAAAACCATTTGCGGATTTGCCGAGCGGGGCACGCTTTGCAACAGTTGCGCCTCGAGCGTGACGATTTGCGCGTCGTTCGTCCCGTGGAGCAGAACCTGTTCGGCCGTGACCGGTTTGGCGGCGGGCATCGGACCGGTTCCCAACGCGCGAAAGATCGCTTCCTCCAAATACGGCGAAAAACCGCCGATCGCCGGGAAACCAATCGCCTCCACCAAATCGCCCAACTGAACTTCGTTGGTCTGCCGAGTCAACACACGGATGCCGCCCGAAGAATCCTGGACAATGAATCCTTGCCCTGTCATCCGCAACGTCACCACGCCCTGAATCTTGACGCGCCGGCCCGCGAATCGTTCCGGATCGAAGGTCGCCACCGCGTCAATGCGCGTCGTCCCCACCGAGAAGGGGTCGGCTGGCGCGGGTTCCAGAATTTTAACCTGCTTGAGGCTTGGCACGTGCAACGTGATGCCGCTGAGTTGCCGGCGAACGTTTAATTCCGAAGTGCAAGCGCCTTCAATGCTCACCAGCGAATCAATCAGGCTGTCCGGCAAAGGCTTGTTTTCGAAGCCGGGAATGATCGCTTTGAACCGGCCTTTCGGCGTCATTAAACTCAAGCTGACGTGACCCGATAACTCCTCCACGCGCCGCACCAATCCTTCCATTTCCACCCAGTGCGAATCAAAACGGCCGTTGGCCAAATCCTCCAAGTCCACCTGCGCCGGAGCGGGAAGGTTGGTCGTCCCCAATACTTCAATCGCCGAACTGAGGACTTCCGGCGCGAAGCCTCCCGGACTTGTTCGCCCGGTCAATTCCACCCACTCGCCGGACTGCGCCTGTTTCTGCGCGGGGTCGAGGTCCACATAAATCGCGTCGCCGTGGTCCTGAAGGAAACCGTTGCGCCATTCGGGATCGGCGTAAGTGATCACACCGCGCAACCGCACGGCCAGTTGTTGGATCGCTTCGTCCGTCCGCAATTTCAAAATGTCCGAAACGTTCGTCAGCACGGCGGGGAGTTTGGCCACCCTCGAAAGCAATCCGGGCGATGCCGCGGAGTCGCTGTCCTGCGGCGGAGGCCGCGCCACTTCAAAGTAGGCGTCCTTGAGAAACGTCTCATCCGCTCCCGCTTCCAGAAATCCCCACAAGTCCACGCGCTCGTCGCCGCGAATCTCTGTCAACTGAATCACACGCGCGCGGATGACGCCGGTCGGGTCCTTGACGGTCATCCATTGGCCGGGCTGATACGAAACCACCAGCCCGTTGATGTGCGTCCACTGGTTGGTCCACGATCCCAACTCCCGGTTCAGCAGACTCCCTATCGACGTCACCGGAATTTGCGACGGCGGCGCGCCCGCCGGTTCAATCACCTGGATTTCGTCAGGGCCGGGCGCGAACAACAATCCCGATTCGAGCCGGTCACCCGCCATTCGGCTCGCGTTGATGCCGCGCACTTTCACGCGGCAATTCAGCCATTGTCGGAAATCAGCGGACGGAGCGCCCAACACATAAACAAGGCAGTTTCGCCATTTGTCATTCAACAACAAAGCCAGTCGGCCTCGGCTCGATTCCGCCGTAAGCACCCGCCCGCGGATCTCCACCCATTCGCCGTGGTCAAGCCCTAGATCGGACAACTCCAACGCCTTGGCCTCCGGCAACGCGGACTTGCCAATAATCGCCAGTTTTCCGTTCTCGAGGACGTTCGTGCCGCGCGCCTTGCCCGTGATCTCCACGAGGTCGCCTTTGCTCGGTTGCGTCGCAAAATCGTCCGCGTTGAAATACAGCGTCTCGCGCTTGTCGTGGATATATAATTGGTGCCAGCCCGCGTCGTAACAAACCACCACTCCTTTTATATCCACCGCCAATCCCGCGGCCGCTTGTTTCGCCGTGAGGTTTTTTAATTGGTGAAGAGTCGCGATCTCCGGGTCGGCCGCCATCGTGACGTTGACGGCCGCCAGAAGGGTGGAGACAACGCACAAAATTTTTCGCCACCCGGCCATAACTCCAGCTACTTTTGCGCCGGCCGCGCCGGCTCTGGAATACTTGACAGGGCGCGATGGTTTACGCCCAATTCATCCAGCCGCAGGCAATCCACTCCGGCCCGCCGCGAGAAATCGTCCCAATTGCGCGACGCCTTCGGCGACCACGCGACCTCCGCCAGCGCGAAAAGCCGCGGGAACACCATGTATCGGACATGTTTGAACGACGGCATGTATTCGGTCCATACGTTCGCCTGCGCTCCAAGGATGTGTCCCTGGTATTGCGGCGCAAGGTCTTTCGGGATCGGCTCGAATTCATAGACTTGACGCAAGGGCAGGTAGCCCCCGATCGCGAATGGCTCTTTCGAATGGTCCAGCGATTGATAATGGTCGAAGTAACAATCCGCCAGCGGCGACATTACCACGTCGTGGCCCGCCGTTGCCGCCTCCGTCGCTCCACCCACCCAATCCATCACCGTGGCATTGGCGGCCAGTCCTCCCTCGCGAATTTCGCTCCAGCCGACCAATCTTCGGTGGTGCGCGTTGATGAATTTTTCCACGCGGCGAATAAAGTAACCCTCAAGCTCGCTCTCCTTCGTCAGCCCTTCCTCACGCATTCGCGCCTGGCATTTCGCGCAATGCTTCCAATTATCCACCAGCACCTCATCTCCGCCAATGTGAACGAACGGCCCGGGAAACATCGCAAAAACCTCCGTCAAAACGTCCTCGACAAAACCGAACGCATCGTCGTTGCCAGCGCAATAAATCCCGTTAAAGACGCCGCCCGGCAAATCCGTTGTGAACGGACCTCCCGTGCAACTGAATTGCGGATACGCCATCAGCGCCGCGCTCGAGTGCCCCGGCATTTCGATCTCCGGCACGATCATGATGTGACGCGCCTTCGCGTAAGCCACGACCTCCCGGATGTCGTCCTGCGTGTAGTAACCGCCGTAGCGTCCGTCCGGCCCGTAAGCCGTGCCGGTCTTTGGATCCAATCCGAAACCGATTGCCTTGCGCCACGCCCCAACTTCCGTCAGGCGCGGATACTTTTTGATTTCAATGCGCCAGCCCTGGTCATCCACCAGGTGCCAGTGAAAAACGTTCAACTTGTGCCACGCCATTTCGTCCAGAAGCTGTTCCACTTCGGACTTCGTGAAAAAATGCCGGCTCACATCCAGCATCAACCCCCGCCATTGAAATCGCGGCTCGTCCTTGATGTAAACACACGGCACGGCGCAATTCGTCCGCGCCGCGCCCGTTGGCAAAAGTTGTAATAATGACTGTACACCGTAAAACAGCCCCGCGTCGTTATGCGCTTCCACCAATACCCCGGTCGGAGCGACGGTAAGAACGTAACCTTCCTTGCCCAACGCCGCGTCATCCAGCGCCAACTGGACGGATCCTGGCCCCGCCGCGCTGGTCCCGGTATCCAGTTGGAATTCCCCTGCGTTGCGCCGGCGCAATTCCGCCGCGAGGTATCTTCCCGTCTCCTCTGCACCCCCGTTTGCCACGATTTTCGTCTCTGTGCCAAACGCAAATGTCCCCGGCCGCGCATCCATTGTTTCCGGCAGGGGAATGATCGCCGGCGCTTGTGGGTCCGCCCGAAGCGCCCCGGCAAGGCAGAAAATCGAGGCGGCGCGGAGTATAAAGTTCCAATTCATGTCCTTGGGCGAAAGGCTATTTGAGACCCCACAAAATCGCAAGAAATTTTTGTAATAATTTTTATTGCATTCTTATTTGACTGTGATAAAACTGCCGCAGCGTCAGGCAAGCGAAGCGAAAGAAAATTGACTGGCGCATGTTCAGAAACAGAAATCAAAACAATCAAATAAACAACTATGAAATCAATTGTATTGGCCACCTGTTCGTTTCTGCGGCGACCGTCCACGCTCGCGGCGGCCCTTCTCTTCGCCGTCACCGCGGCCCACGCCGCCGATTATCCGTCCACCATCACCAACGATAATCCCGTGGTCTATTACAGGTTTGAAGAGTTGACCAATAACGGCTATCCCGGGTTCGCCTCGAACTCGAGCCCGAGCGATCCCGATCAAGCCTACCAAGGCATCTACTATCCCAGTAGCACAGGTTCCCCGCTGCTTGAACTGCCAGGCATCGACACCAACTCGATTCTTTTCACAGGCGGCGGTGGCGCCGGCAACGAAGGCTCCGACTATGGATACGTCGATCTTCCCAATGCCGCGGGAACGACTCCCGCCGGCGGCCCAAGCGGCGGACCGTTCTCTGTCGAGATGTGGGTCCAGCCGCAAGCTTCGCCCGGCAACGGCGGTTGGAGCGTGCCGTTCGAGGTTGGCGATTATCCCAATGGCTGGAACATCTACGTATCCGGCGGAGGCGAAGGCAACGGAAACACCAGTTATTTTTATTTGGACATGCGCCCATCACTTTTCCAGGGTTTTGGCGCTGTTCCGATCACTTTTTTCCAATGGTATCACTTGGTGACCACTTTTGACGGAACCAACGCGACGTTTTACATCAATGGCGTCCCGTACGGCCCGTACAGCGCATCGGGCTTCGTGCCCGCAACCGGCTCGGATGGCCACATCGGCTCGGGACAGGGCGTCGGCTGGTATCCCTTCATTGGCGGCCTCGATGAATTCGCCTTCTACACCAACGTCCTCACTTCCAATCAAGTTTTCACTCACTACACGGTCGGCACAAATTCCTTCTCCGTTCTTCCGACCGGCGCCTCCGTGGCCACCGCGCCGCTTTCGGCGACAAACTTCTCCGGAACCCCCGTCACCTTCAGCGTCACAGCCCAGGGAACCCCTTTGTTGTACTATCAATGGTTCACTAACGGCGCGCCCATAGCCGGCGCGACCTCCCCCTCCTACTCGTTGCTGGCCGAATATCCGCAGGACAACAATCTGGGCTTCTCCGTCCTCGTCAGCAATGCCTATGGCTCTCAAACCAGCATCGTCGCCACCCTCACGGTGCTGACCAATCTCAACGTCGTTTCCACGCCCGCTTCGATAACCCGCAACGTCGGCAGCCATGCCGCGTTTCACGTCACCGCCGATGGCGCTCTACCGATAACCTACCAATGGTCCTCCACTCTTGATTTCGTCACCTTTACCACAATCTCCGACGCAACCAACGATACATTATGGTTGACAAACGTCCAATTGTCCCAAAATGGAAATTTTTATGTCGTCACAGTGAGCAATCCCTTCGCCAGTTCGAGTTATAACGCCAATCTCAATGTGCAACCGCGCACTGATCCCCCTGTTCCTCTTACCGGTTACGGCGCTCTTGTCGCCGCCGACAACCCCGTCGCTTACTGGCGTTTGGACGAAACCAACGGCAGCCTGGCCGAGGACGCCGTTGGCACCTTCGATGGAA
The DNA here is from genome assembly GCA_036268455.1 of Verrucomicrobiia bacterium. Lineage (GTDB taxonomy): Bacteria > Verrucomicrobiota > Verrucomicrobiia > Limisphaerales > Palsa-1400 > DATAUD01. The sequence continues at coordinate 55,098 of DATAUD010000121.1, read as the reverse complement.
GCTATACGCCCAACGGGGGATCCGTCGATTATCTCGCGCCCACTGGCATTCCGCATAGCGCCGATCCGGCTGTGATACTCACCAACGGCGCAACCATCCAGGTGCCTTGGGCGCAGGAACTCAATCCAGACGGAGCATGGTCAGTGGAAACATGGGTGCAGCCCGCTTCGCTGGGCGCCAACGGCGGCGACTATCGGGTGGTTCTCTCCTCGCAGTATAACCTGTATCCCAACCCATATAACGGCTGGTATATCTATCAGCAGCCAACCGCCAATAACTTCGCCTTTGTGCCTCAACCTGGCAACGCGTTCATTACCGCCGGCCCCAACGATCCCGCTCATAACAACCAACTCGTTGCCGGAAACTGGTATCACTTGGTCGTTACGGACGACACCACCAACTTCAACATCTATGTGAACGGCCAGCTTACGGGTGGCTTCGCGGTCGCCGGTGACACGTTAATCCCGGATGGCGACGGCATTAACCTCGATGGAACCGCCGGCCTGGGCGGATTGGACGGAGGCAATTTCGTTATCGGCCAGCGCACAGACGCGCAATTTAACACGTTCGAAGGAACCGTCGATGACACCGCCGTTTATAATTATGCGCTCAGCCCGAAACAGGTTGCCAGCCACTACGCCAACGCCCCGCTCGGACCCACTGTTGTCAACTTGGGCGCAACGGCGACTTTGACATGGTCGGTGGGCGTTTTGCAGGAATCCGGCGCCCTCAACGGTGTTTACACCAACGTTACCGGCGCCGTTTCGCCTTACACGATTACCTTCACTGGGGCTGGCGGTTTCTTCCGAACCCAGGCGCCTTGATTCGGCAAGGGCCGATTGCATGGCCGGGGCGGCGCGACGCCCCGGCCGAGTGCAATAAACACAAAGGTGGCTATGAAAAATCAAAAAAACGCATTCACTTTGATTGAATTGCTCGTCGTCATTGCCATTATCGCGATTCTCGCGGCCCTCCTTCTCCCCGCCTTGGCAAGGGCCAAAGCGCAGGCGGCCGCGACCCAGGACATCAGCAACCTCAAACAATGTCAGCTCGCCGCCGCCCAATATACCGGCGACAACAACAACTATCTCGTCCCCAACTCCCCGGATTCCGGCAGCTATTCCGATTCGGGAGCCGCCGGCACCTCATGGATCGACAGCGCCACCGGCATTGAACAGTATCCGGGCGCCCAGTCCGGAAACACTAATCTAGCCCTGTACACCACTGGCCTGCTGGCTCCGTACGTTGCCAAGCAAGTGGGCGTTTACAAATGCCCTTCCGACATTGTCCCGTCCGCTAACGGCCAACGACTGAGAACCTATTCGATGAACAGCCAAATGGGCGCTGTCTATATGATCCCCGCCGGTTTTAACGATGACCGCCCAGCCCTTCAATACTCCAAGGATTCCGACATCACTCATCCGGCCCCTGCCGACGCCTTCGTTTTTTGCGACGAGACCATGTGGACCATCCAGGACGGCTATCTCGAAATTGACAGCCATAACGGCAACTTTCCCGACGTCCCCGGTTCCTACCACGACAACGGCACGGCGATGTCCTTTGCCGATGGCCACGCGCTGATACACAAATGGCAGACCACCACGTTGCTCAACGCCACTACCCACGACCCTCGGGTTCCCGGCGGCACGGCAAATGTAGATTGGATTTGGTTCTCTCAACACGCCGCGGCCGACGCTGATTCGACGTACTTTTAAAACTTCCTCTTGATCCGCCAGCCGCGCAATCGCTCGGTGCGAGAATGATTTGCCAATGCGTTGCCTTCCATTAAGATGGCTCGACTATGAGATGGATTACTTTCCTTGGTCTGTTTCTGGCGTTTGCCGGCGTCGTTCGCGCCGATGCGCCGGACGACCAATACCTGGACATCTACAACGAAATCCTCCAGGCCGACAGCTTTAGACAAGACGGCCAGAGCCGCGCCGCCGCCCAGCGATATCTCGATGCCCAGACCGCGTTGCAACACCTCAGGGGCGATTATCCCCGCTGGAATCCCGAGGTCGTTACATTCAGGTTGCAATATCTGGCCGGCCAATTGCAGGCGCTTTCAAAGTTCTTGCCCACCAACGCTCCCGCCGCCTCGGTAGTTCCGTCGGCCGCCGTCGTCGTTCCGCCCAGCGACCTTGAGCAGCAGATTTCCGCGTTGCAGCAGCAAGTGCGTGATTTGACCTCCGCCAATTCCGACTTGGAAAATAAACTCAAAGAAGCATTGAGCGTCCAGCCCGCCGCAGTGAGTCCCGTCGAATTGGCCAAACGCGAAGATGAAATTGTCGCCCTCAAAAAGGAAAAAGACCTGCTCACTGTCGCGCTCCAGCAAGCTAAAGCCGCGCCCGCCTCCACCTCCGCGCCCGCCGTCCCCGACGCCAAATTGACCGCCGCATTAGCCGATGCAAAACGTCAAGCCGCCGACGCCGAGCAGAAACTCCAGGAAGCCCAGCGCCAGATCGACACGTTGAAAGCCGCTCCCGCTCCCGTGACTGCGCCTCAACCCGCGACTTCCGATCTTGCGCAAGTAACGCAAGAACGCGACAAATTGAAAGCCGAGCTTGAGGCCCGCACCAAAGACCTTGCCGACGCCGAGGCCCATAGCGACGAGCAAGTTCTCGCTGTCCAGAAGCAGCTTAATAATGTCCAGGCTCAACGCGACGAACTGCAAAAGAAGCTCGCCGCCGCCACCGCCGTTCCTGGTACGACCTCCACGCCCGCGCCCGCAGCCGAAAATGCCGAACTGGAACAATTGCGCGCGCGCCTCGCGGTATTGGATGCCAAAGCCGTCCCTTACACTCCCGAAGAATTGGCGATACTGAACGAGGCCCCATCCAAACCGCCCGCCCAATTGCCCGCGGCCCCTGCGGAGCATCCGCACGTCGCACATTCCATCAAAGACCTTCCTCCCGGCGCCGGCGCTCTCATGGCCGATGGCTTGCGAGCCGCAATGGAGCGCGATTTCGTCCAGGCCGAATCGAAATTCAAGGAAGTTCTCCGTCAGGATGAAAATAACGTGTATGTCCTCGCCCATCTGGCCAACGCTCAATTTGCCGAGGGCCATCTCGACGAGTGCGAGAAAACCGTGGACCGCGCCCTCGCGTTGGATCCCGACGACCCCGGCAGTTTGTATTTGCTTGGCGTTCTGCGTTACCGCCAGGACAACCTCGATGCCGCCCTTGATGCCTTGAGCCGTTCGGCGCAGCTCAACTCCACCAACGCCGGCACCGAGAATTATCTCGGCTGCGTTTTGGCCGGCAAAGGGCAGCGATCCGCCGCCGAAACCGCCCTTCGCAAAGCGTTGGAAATCGATCCCGACTACGGCGACGCCCACTACAACCTGGCGCTTGTGTATGCGACTGAAAAGCCACCCTCGCCTAGTTTAGCGCGATGGCACTACAAACGCGCCAAAGACCTTGGCCACGCCAAAAGCCCCGCCCTCGAAAAGCTATTGGACGGCGAAAAATAGCCCCCCGGAAAATTGAGGACGCGTAATTCGCACCTGCGCGAGCGCCTTTCTTGATTTAGAGATTGGAGTTTTCAGCCGTTCCGGAAAAGGAAATTTGGAACTCATAAAATCAGGAATTCTTTTTCCTGATTTCCCGAGTTCCAAATTGAATCTTTCGGATTGACGAGAACCGTTAACCTGTTTTCATCTGGCCGCTCGAAACATAATGAAGAAAGTAATCGTTCATTCTGATGGCGCGTGTCATGGCAACCCGGGACCTGGGGGTTGGGCGGCGGTACTTGAGTGCGGGCAACATTCGCGAGAATTGAGCGGCGGTGTTCCGGCCTCGACGAACAATCGGATGGAACTTCAGGCCGCAATCGAGGCCCTGAACACACTCAAGGAGCCGTGCGAAGTGGATTTTTATACCGATTCCGAATACGTGAAAAACGGGGTGTCGATGTGGTTGTTTAATTGGAAACGCAATGGCTGGCGAACGAAATCAAAACAGCCCGTAAAAAACGAAGACCTCTGGCGTGCGCTGGATTCGGCGGTGTCAAAACACAAGGTTGAATGGCATTGGCTCAAAGGACACGCAGGACACGTGGGGAACGAAAGGTGCGACCAATTGGCGACCGAACAGATCGCAAAAATTAAGAAGGAATTCAACCGCGAGCAGTTGAAAGCGTTTTTGGCGGAGTTCACGGCAAAGAATGTTCCCGAGCGGCCATCCGAATTCCCCTTGACTTTAAGTTAGCAATCACTAACCCTGCGCCCTCTTGAAAAAGGCGCGCCTCACAGCCCAGGAACGGAAAACGGCCATCGTAAAGGCCGCCCTTCCCCTTTTCGCGCGCAAAGGCTACGCCGAAACCACCACTCGCGAACTCGCCCGCGCCGCCGGCGTCTCCGAACCGCTCCTTTATAAGCATTTTCCGGGCAAGGAAGCCCTTTACCTCGAAATCCAGAACTTCTGCTGCCAGGGAAAAGACCCCGCCGGCCGCAAGTTCAACCAGATCATCACCGAACTGGAACCTTCGGCTTCGACGCTTGTCCATCTGGTTTATTATCTCGTCCGGGTTTTAGTCCTCGGAAAACCAGCCGGCTCCATCGAGTGGGATACGAGGCAGCGCCTGATGATTAAAAGCTTTCTTGAAGACGGCGTTTTCGCCCGCTTGATGTATCAAACCAGGTTCGAAGGCTTTTGCGAACGGATTGAAGCTTGCCTCAACGCCGCGGTGGGCAGCGGCGACGCCGTGCGAACCCCTCTCACGCATGGCAACAGCGCCCGTTTTGCGCATCATCTGGCGGCATGGATCGCTCTGGCCTATTTGCCCGCAAAACCGGCGATCAACTACAAGGCGCGCCGCGAGGAACTCGTCAACCAGGCGGTCTGGTTCAGTCTGCTGGGAATGGGCATGACTCGCAAGGCGATTGACACCTATTACAATCCCAAGGTCCTCGGCCTGTTCTTCGATTCCTAGTGCCGTGACAAGTTAGCAAATGTTCACTTATAACATGCAAATACGAATACAATTCAATGCGGTTCTCCTGGCCGTCGCGTCGGGCCTTCTTTTGACCGGCTGCCAAAAGCCGGCGTCGGGCGGAGCGGAAGCCGCTCCCCCGCCACCCGCGGTGACTGTCACCCAACCTATTTCCAAAGAAGTCACGGAATGGGACGAATACCAGGGCCGGATCGAGCCGGTTGCCTCAGTCGAGGTCCGTGCGCGCGTCAATGGCTATCTGGACTCAATCCATTTCACAGACGGCGCCGAGGTCAAACAGGGCGACTTGCTTTTTGTTATTGACCCGCGTCCTTACCAGGCCGACTTGGACCGGGCGCAGGCGGAATTGGCCGAGGCCCAGACAAGGTTCGAATTGGCCAGCAATGACATGACCCGCGCGCAACGGCTATTGAAAGCCAAGGCGATTTCCGAGGAGGAAGCCGATTCCCGCGCAAAGGCCGAACGTGAAGCTGCCGCCGCAATCCAATCCAGCGCAGCATCCGTGGAGATGGCGAAGTTGAACATGGAATACACCCACGTCACCGCCCCCATTTCTGGCCGGATCGGGCGCAAAATGATGACCGTCGGCAACCTGGTCAACGCCAACCAGGGTGAGTCCTCAGTGCTGGCGACCATCGTTTCGATGGACCCGATTTATTGCTACTTCGACGCGGACGAAGGAGCGATTTTGAAATATCAAAAACTCGCGCGCGAAGGCAAGGAGGCCAGCCTCAACGGCGGAAAAGTTCCCTGCGAAATCGAGTTGGGCAATGAAACCGGCTTCCCCCACAAGGGCCTGCTCGATTTCGTCGATAACCATGTCGATTCGCAGACGGGCACGCTGGAAGTGCGCGGCTTGTTTGAGAATCCCGACCGCATTCTGCAACCCGGTTTCTTTGCGCGAGCGCGTGTTCCCGGTTCCTCAAAATATCCCGCGCTTCTCATTCCCGATCTCGCGGTCGGAACGGACCAGAGCCAGAAGTTCGTGTTTGTTGTTGACGACAAGGACACCGTCCAATACGTCCCGGTGATGCTCGGGCCGCTGATCGATGGCATGCGCATCGTCCGCTCCGGCCTTAAGTCCGCCGATTGGGTTGTCATCAACGGCCTGATGACAATCCGTCCAGGCGTGAAGGTTGCCGCGACCCGAACCACTGCGGACGCGACGAACACAACAGCTTCATTGACCCAATGAAATTTGCTCACTTCTTTATTGGCCGGCCCATTTTCGCGTCGGTCTTGTCGATCGTCATTGTCTTGATCGGTTTGCTGGCGGTTGTGAGATTGCCGGTTGCCGAGTACCCGCCAGTCGTGCCGCCGACGGTTGTGGTCAAGGCAACTTATCCCGGCGCGAATCCGCAGGTCATCGCCGACACCGTTGCAACTCCCATCGAGGAAGAGGTCAACGGCGTCGAAGACATGCTTTACATGTCCGCTCAATGCGCGAGCGACGGCAGCATGACGCTGACCATCACGTTCAAAATCGGGACCGATCTCGATAAGGCGCAAGTCCTGGTGCAAAACCGCGTCGCCGTCGCTGAAGCCACACTGCCGGAAGAAGTCCGCCGCCTGGGCGTGACGACTGCCAAGCAGTCCCCCGACATCACCCTTGTGGTAAACCTTTTTTCTCCCGACGGGCGTTACGACCAGGTGTACGTGAGCAATTACGCGTTCTTGCGCGTCAAAGACGCCCTCGCGCGGTTGCCCGGGGTGGGAAGTATCATAATCTTCGGAGCGCGGGATTACAGCATGAGAATCTGGCTTAATCCGGAGAAAATCGCCGCCCGCAATCTGACCGCCGATGACGTGATCAATGCGATTCGCGAGCAAAATGTTCAGGTCGCCGCCGGGCAGATCGGCCAACCACCCATCGGTCCCGGCCTGAGTTTCCAATACATCCTCAACGCCGAAGGTCGCCTCACCGACGCCCGCCAATTCGGCGACATCGTTCTCAAGTCGGGCGCGGACGGACAAGTGACGCGCCTGCGGGACGTGGCGCGAGTGGAATTGGCAGCACTGGATTACAGCATGAACAGCAAGCTGGATGGAAAACCCACGGCTTCCGTGGCAATCTTTCAACTACCCGGCTCCAACTCGATCAAGACCTCCGACGCCGTGCATGAAGCGATGGAAACACTCAAAAAGAGTTTCCCGCCAGGGCTGGAATACCGGATTGTTTTTGACACGACTGGGTTTACGCGGGAATCAATTCGCGCCGTGCTTCACACTTTGGGCGAAGCGATGATCCTGGTGGTGCTGGTTGTCCTGCTCTTCCTCCAGACGTGGCGGGCCTCAGTGATTCCGCTGCTCGCGGTGCCGGTTTCGTTGATTGGCACGTTCGCCGCGATGGCGGCCTCGGGTTTTTCGCTGAACAATCTTTCGCTCTTCGGATTGGTGCTGGCAATCGGCATCGTGGTGGATGACGCAATTGTCGTGGTCGAAAACGTCGAGCGCAACATCGCCCTCGGCTTGCCTCCGCGCGAAGCGACCGCCAAGGCGATGGATGAGGTCAGCGGCGCCGTCATCGCGGTGGCTCTCGTCTTGTGCGCGGTCTTTATCCCGACGGCGTTCATCACCGGGGTATCGGGACAATTTTACCGGCAATTCGCGTTGACCATTGCCTTTTCCACCCTGATTTCCGCGTTCAATTCACTCACTCTCAGTCCCGCCCTATGCGCGATTTTGTTGCAGCCACACGGCGCGCGCCACGATTTGTTCAGCCGGATAATGGACCGCACCGTCGGCAAATTCTTTGCCGGCTTCAACCGCCTTTTCGGCGCGGCAACGAATTCCTACAGCCGCGCGATCCGCGGCCTGATTCGCGTCAGCGCGGTTGTCATTGTGATTTACCTTGGATTGATCGGGCTGACATGGTTCGGCTTCAAAAAAGTCCCGACCGGCTTTATTCCGCCGCAGGACAAAGGCTACCTCGTCGTCGCGGTCCAGTTGCCCGATTCGGCGTCGCTGGAGCGGACGGACGCGATTGTGGATCGCTTGAGCAAAATTGTGAGCGAAACACCCGGCGTCAAGGCGTCGATTGATTTGGCTGGTCTTTCGCCGATCAGCCTGAGCGCCAGTCCCAATGCCGGGACAGTTTTTGTGATTCTCGATGATTTCCAAAAGCGGACGCCAAAGGGATTGACCGGTGATGTCATTGCGAACGAATTGCGCAAGCGGCTGGCCGGCATCCAGGAAGGGTTTGTGGGCGTCTTTTCCCCGCCGCCGGTCAACGGCATGGGCGTCGTCGGCGGCTTCAAGATGGAATTGCAGGACCGCGGCGGCGCAGGGCTGCAAGCCTTGCAGGCCGCTGCCATGCAACTGATGGTGGAAGCCAACAAACTCGGCACCGTGACGGTCGCCTACCCGACTTTTCGCGCCAGCACGCCGCAGCTTTATCTGGATGTGGACCGCATCAAGGCAAAGTCAATGGGTGTGCCATTGAGTGACATTTTTGACACGTTGCAAATCTATCTCGGCTCGCTTTACGTGAATGATTTGAATCTTTTCGGGCGCACTTACCATGTCACGGCGCAGGCGGATCAGGCGTTTCGACGCGAGCCGCGCGACATTCTCGACCTAAAAACGCGCAACAGCCAGGGCCAGATGGTGCCGTTGGGGACACTGGTCAACGTGCAAAGCGTCACCGGCCCGGACCACATCGTGCGCTACGACATGTATCCCGCCGCCGAAATCACCGGCAACCCGGGACCGGGCGTGAGTACCGGCGAAGCCATTTCCGCGATGGAAAAGGTGGCCCGGGAAAAATTGCCCTCCAGCATAGGTTTTGAATGGACGGAATTGACCTTGCAGGAGATCCTCGAGGGTGATACCGCGAAGTTCGTGTTTCCGCTCTGCGTCCTGTTCGTTTTCCTTACGCTGGCGGCATTGTTCGAAAGCTGGTCGATGCCGCTCGCGATCATTCTCATCGTGCCGATGTGCCTGCTTTTCGCGATCGCCGGAATTTGGGTGCGGGGAATGGACAACAATATTTTTACGCAAATTGGATTTGTCGTGCTGGTCGGCTTGGCGTGTAAAAACGCCATTCTGATCGTGGAATTTGCACGCCAGCGCCAAGACGCCGGCCTGACACGCGGTGAGGCCGCCATTGAAGCCAGTCGGCTGCGCCTCCGGCCGATTCTAATGACTTCCTTTGCGTTCATTTTCGGCGTCGTGCCGCTGTTGCTCGCCGAGGGTGCTGGTGCGGAAATGCGGCGCGCGCTCGGCACTGCTGTTTTCAGCGGGATGCTGGGCGTCACGCTCTTCGGAATCTTCCTCACGCCCATTTTTTATTACGTCATCCGCCGTGTCACGGACCGCAAAAAAGCATGAAAATCCGTCCCATCGCAATCATCTCGTTTGCAGCCGTGTGGATCGCCGCCGGATGCTCCGTCGGCCCGAATTATCACCCGCCGCAACCGTCCGCTCCGCCCCAGTTTGCAAACGGCGCGCAACGCGGTTTCACGACCAACGAGCCTGTGGCCCAATGGTGGCGTTCGTTCCACGACGACGAACTGACGAAACTGGTCGCCTGGGCGGCGTCGAGCAACCTGGACTTTCGCGTTGCCACCGCAAACCTGCTGCAAGCCCGGGCGTTGCGCCTCGGCGCCAAGGCGGATTTTCTTCCCGTCGTCGATGGCGTTGCGAGCTACACCAATACCAAATACAGCGAAGCCGCCCTTTTTGATTTTTCCGGCACACCCCGCCAGCAGGAACTTTACGACGTCGGCTTTGATGCCACATGGGAACTGGATATTTTTGGGCGCCTCCGCCGTTCGTATGCCGCCAGCGTCGCTGCCGTTCAAGCCGCCGAGGGCGCCCGCAACTACGTGTTTGTCAGCGTCTCCGCCGAAGTGGCGTTGAATTATTTCCAATTGCGCGGCGCACAAAATGAATTGGCCGTCCTCCGCCGCAACGCCAACAATCAAACCGAAACCCTCAAGCTGACCCAGGCCCGCCTCGACGCCGGAAGCGGCACCGACCTCGACGTCGCGCGCGCCCGCGCCGAGTTGAATAATACACTGGCGGAAATCCCTCCCGTGGAAGCCGCCGTCGTCCACGCCATCAACAGGATCGCGGTTTTGACAGGCCAGCAACCGGAGGCGTTGGTCGGCGAGCTTCAAGAACCGCGCGCGATGCCCGTTCTGCCCGAGCTTGTGGATATTGGTGATCCCGGCCAATTGCTGCGTCGGCGCCCTGATATTCGCGCCGCCGAGCGAAATCTTGCCGCAGCGACATCCCAGATTGGCGTGGCCGTAGCCGATCTTTTTCCACGCGTCACGTTCAACGGCGCAATCGGCCTAGAGGCAAACACGATCACTCACTTGACTGGCCCGGGCACCGACACCCGCTCTTTCGGCCCGAGCATCACATGGGCTGCCCTCGACTATGGGCACGTCCGCTCTCGCATCGCCGCCTCCAAAGCCGTGGCGAATTCACAGTTGGCGCAATACGAAGAAACGGTTTTAACCAGCCTCGAAGAAACGGAAAACGCGCTGGTGGACTTTGGAAAGACCCGCGCCCGCCGCGATTACCTGGCGGAATCAGTCAAAGCCAGTCAAGCCGCCGCTTCCCTTGCCCAAAGTCGTTACGACAACGGAGCCACGGATTTCCTGACGGTTTTGGACGCCGAACGGGTGTTGCTGGAAGCGCAGGACCAACTGGCTCAAACGCAAACCGCTACGGCTACGGCACTTGTAGCGGTTTACAAAGCGTTGGGAGGCGGATGGCAGCGGAATTAAACGGAAAGCCCCTGAAAAACTCGAAATTACTTTGAATTTTTTGGGGTATTTTGCGCCTTCTGCCAATTCTCAATATCCTTGGCCGTAACCTCGCATCCACCCTTGCCTTTGCAGGCGTTCTTGAATTTGCAATCGTGCCCGTCGGTCTTGCAACCGCCAATCCCCTTGCAATCATTCTGCCCCGCGCAACCATGCGCCTTCGGCGCTTTTTTCTCCGGCGCCACTTTCCCCGGAATGGAATTCGTAGCCGAATCGGCGCGCACGTGCTGCATCGAAACGCCGCTCAACAAACCGGCCATTGCCGCCGCCGCAAGAATTTTTCGGGAACTGTTTTTCACCCGGCTCTTTATGCTCAATACCGCCTTGAATAGCAACACCATTAAATTTACGCTTGACCAAATCCCGTGTCAGATATAACTATTTTGCGGTTGTCACCTGAATTGAACATTTCAATGCCGGTACCAGTCCAACTCCAATTTTATGAAAACCTTTTTGTTCTCCCTAGTCGCGTTGCTCGCTCTCGCTCCCATGAGCCGGGCGGATGTCACGGTCACGCTTTCCAATGTTCACCTTTGCTGCAATAGTTGCGTCAAAGGCGCGAATAAAGCCGTTTCCAGTGTGGATGGCGCCACGGCAACCTGCGACAAGACGGCGGGCACCATCGCTGTTACAGCGCCGGACACCGCCACCGCCCAAAAGGTCGCGGACGCCCTTACCAGCGCCGGTTTCTTTGGCACATCAAGCGACGCGAGCGTCAAAATCGACGCGACCACAGGAGCGAAGGGGGCGAAAGTCCAAACTTTGACTGTGAACGGCGTTCATCTTTGCTGCCCGAAATGCGTCAAGACGGTTCATCAAGCTGTCATGGGCGTTCCCGGCGTGACGGGCGAGACGGCCCAAAAGGGCGCCGAGTCGTTTACCGTGACCGGCGACTTCAATGACGCGGATGTTTTTGCGGCGTTGCAGAAGGCCGGGCTGACGGGCAAGGCGGGGCAGTAATCACATCTTCTCGGTTGTCTCAATCCCGAGAACCTCAAGCCCTTGCTTGAGGACTCTTGCGGTCAATTCACACAAGGCGAGCCGGGTGGCGCGAATGGCGCCTTCGGCTTTCAACACCGGGCAATTTTCGTAAAAGCGCGCATAGTCTCCCGCCAATTCGTAGAGGTAACCGCACAGAAAATTGGGCCGATAATCGTCCGCCGCGTTTTCAAGAACGAGGCCGAAATTGAGAAGGCGGCGCGCTAACGCCAATTCGTCCGGTTCCTTCAAAACGAATTCCTGGCTTTGCCCTGCCGATGCGCTTTCCCCGCCTTTGCGGAAAATGCTCCGAATGCGGGTGTAGGCGTAAAGCAGATACGGGGCGGTGTTGCCTTGCAGGGCGAGCATCCGGTCCCAACTGAAGACGTAATCGCTCTGCCGATTTTGCGAGAGATCGGCATATTTGATGGCGCCCAAGCCAACAACTCGCGCGATTTCCTTCCGCAGCGCAACGTCGAATTCCGGGCTTTTTTCCGAGACCACGTTGAATGCGCGCTCCTCGGCTTCGTCGAGCAACTCTTCCAAGCGCACGGTTTCGCCGGAGCGGGTCCTAAATGGCTTGCCGTCTTCGCCCATAACAGAACCGAACCAGACATGGGCCAGCTTGACAGTGGTCTCGGGCTTCCAACGGCGCAGAATAGCGAAAAGTTGGTTGAAATGAAGTTGTTGCGGCGCGCCGGTGACGTAAATGATTTGGTCGGGCTGTTCGCCCCACGTGCCGCCCTCCAACCGGAATTGCAACGTTGCCAGGTCTGTTGTGGTGTAGTTGAAACCGCCGTCGCTTTTGCGGACAAGCGCCGGATGATCTTTCAGGCCGGGTGCGTCATTGAAGAAAACAGCCATCGCGCCTTCGCTCGGCTGCGCGATGCCGAGTTGGGCCAGTTCCTCGACGACGGTTTTGAGACGGGGATTGTAATAACTTTCGCCAAGCGAATAATCAAATTTGACGCCAAGGCGCGAGTAAACACGTTGAAACTGCGATTCCGATAGCGCAATCATTTCGTGCCAAATGGCGAGGTTTTCAGCGTCGCCGCTTTGAAGTTTTACCAATTCGCGGCGGGCGTTTTCGAGCGTCTGCGGGTCCGATTCGCATCGGGAATTGACGAGTTTGTAAAGGCGTTCCATCTCGGCGATGGGATCGGCGGCGAGCGCGGCGCGGTCCAATCCTGTTTTCCAACCGACGAGCAGTTTGCCGAATTGCGTGCCCCAATCGCCAATATGATTGTCAGTAATGACGCGATGCCCCAGAAGCTTGAGCATCCGGGCCAGGGAATCGCCCAAAATCGTCGAACGAATGTGGCCTACATGCATCGGCTTGGCAACGTTAGGGGAACTGAAGTCGATAATGATCGAGCGCGGCTTCGCTGTCTTTTGGAAAAACAGCGGGCCGCCGGATGCGGCGTCGCGCAACGCGCCGGCGATGGCCGAGGTTTTGAGGCGGAAGTTCAAAAAGCCGGCGCCGGCGATTTCAACCGGCTCGCATAAATCGGAGATGTCCAGCCTGGCGGCAACGTCGGCGGCCAATTGGCGTGGATTCATCTTCCGGGCTTTGGCCAGGGCCATGAGGGCGTTGGTTTGATAGTCGCCAAACTTTGGATCGGGGCATGGGCGCACCAGAACGGTGGCGGCACCCGCGTTCGGCAACACGGCTGTTACCGCTTGTTGCAACTTTTGTTCGAGGATTTTGTGAAGCACGGCCTGAAAGGCCCGAACGGATTATTTCGGAGCGGAATATTTTTTGATGATGTCGTACATATTGCCGCCGTCCGGGGCTTGTTCCAATTCCTGGCGAAATTCTTTTATGTGAAGGAGTTTGGCGATGTTGGCGAGGGTATGGAGGTGTTTTTGAAATTGTCCCTGCGGAACGAGGAAAAGCATGACGAGGTTGACCGGCTGATTATCCAAGGCGTCGAAGTCGATGCCCTTGTTGGATCGACCAAGGGAACCGACGACTTCGGAGATGACATCGGTTGAGGCGTGAGGAATGCCGATGCCGAAGCCAATGCCGGTGCTCATGGAGGACTCGCGTTTTTTGACGACGGCGATGATCGCTTCACGGTGGTCAGGCCGGATTTTGCCGGTAATGACCAGGTTTTGGATCAACTCATCGATTGCCTCCCAGCGATTGGCCGCTTTCAAATCCGGGATGATCGTATCCACGCTTAAAATGTCGCCAAGATTCATTGCCGGAGCATTTCGCCCTAAGTCCGCCTCGATTTCAAGAGGAAACCGATGGGGTGATTCCGCCGGTTCCACAAGAAAATCTCGGGCGAATGAGCCGGATTTTAACGCAAAGTGGCAAAGGCCCAAAGACGCCATGAGAAAACATTTTTACCGAACTTGGAACGATTACGGACTTTTTCGGTCCGGCCGGCTTTCCCGCCAGTAAATCGGCGATATACGGCAGCCGGAATTCCTCATTCAGGATGCTCCCGAAACTCTGGAGGGATGAAAGACACCCCGCTCTGGCTAATGCTAATCGAATCTGTACCAATGTAAAAAGAACTTGATGACTCACCGTCTGATTGTTGAACAACAGCAGGAAGTGCTGGCGCGCTTTCTTGGAACTGTATGCCAAATAGTTCCCGAAGTCGGATTCGGGCGGGGGTGTAGATCTCTTCATCGAGTTTTTTCAAAACAGTCTCGTAAAGTGAATTCACAGCTTCAAGTGAACGCTGAATGTCGCCGGAACATTGCGCCTTGACTTCACAGAAGTCCCGAGCAACTAGCTCGGGATTTTTCGCCGCCTCTTGTACCTTTGACCACTCCCGGTAATCAGATATCCTCGACGCTTTGGGGACCAGAATTTCCCCTTTCTCATTATTAAGCATTCCGATTCGCACGTCATGAACAATGGCGTTACGAAATGCGCGAATCTCGCCCGAGACTGTACGATACCCAGTCCGTTTTAAATCCGCTCCAAAGAACTCAGAAAACACAGAGGGACCGGATGGAATCTTGATGGGAGGAACTTTATTTCCAACCTTAACATAATGCTTGAGCATCTTCGGATACTCTTTCTTATAGTAGGCTTTGGCAATCTCAAGGAACTTGTCAAGTGAAAGCTCCTCGATGAGTTCTGACTTAAGGCCACGACATTCGCATATCAGTAGATGAAACTTTATTATTAACGCCTCAAACACGTCAAATGCTGACGCAAGCCTGGTATAAATCGCATCGAGAGACGTATCGTTCCATTTTTCGAGGGCCACCTTTGCAAATACAAAATGAATAAAGCAAGAATAGTTCGCGCCGCAAATGTATTGCAAAAGAGGATCGACTCCTTCCCGGAAACCAATGGAAGAATCCGATTTTTTACCACTAAGACGAGTTGTAAGCGGCACAACGAATCGTCTCCAGAACTCTTCGTTTCTAGGGAAGTCTGCATCTAGCAAGGAGTGGTATTTCCTTTCAAAAGTGTCCCCGTTTTTCCCGAACGAGCATGTCTCTAACCATTCGCGAAACTCTTCCTTCTTGAATGTTAGCGTCTCAAGCGGGGTAATCATTCAACCTCCTTCAAATCCATTTGCATTTTCTTTGCCTTGACCTTGTTTGCCTCCTCCTCCGTTTTGTTGAATCTCTTGCTGTTCCAAAGATTATCAAGTCATTCGGCCTTGGGCGTACCTGTGAGCTTCAGAACGATGGTGGAGGAAAATTGATCGGGGGCGGCCGCAGGGACCGATATGGTCAGGGAGTCGGCGGCGGGGATGGTTTTTAGTCTTTTGTGCCAGCCGAGGGAGTTTGATTTTAGAAGGTATGCTTTGGTGACGGGGCTTTTTAGGCCGGGAATGATAAGCTGGCCGTTCGTTGGCCAGTCGAAGACGTGGAGGTAAAGCGTCGTGCCGGTCGAGGTGGTCCTGGAGGTGCAGCGGCCCCAGACGAGCTTTGAAAAGGGGCTGGCGCTGGTGCCGTAAATGGCGTCGTGGTTTATTTTCATCCATGCGCCGACTTGTTGGAGGCGTTCGACGGACGGTTCGGGGATGAGGCCCTCGCCCGTCGGGCCGACGTTGAGAAGGTAGTTTCCGCCTTTGCTGGCGCAATCGATCAGGTTGCGGACGAGGGTTTCGGCGGACTTCCAGTCGTTGTCGTTTTTCTTGTAGCCCCAGGTGTCGTTCATTGTCATGCACGATTCCCAATAGACGCCAGGTCCAAAGCCGGTGGCGGGGATTTGCTGCTCGGGGGTGCCGTAATCGCCGACGCGGTCGCCGTTTTTGTTCATGCCGTTCATGCCGGCGCGGGCCTTGCCGACGCGATTATTGACGATGATGTCCGGTTGCAGGCCGCGGACGTAGTTGTAGAGGTCTTCGCCGCGTTCGGGAGTCCATGTGTCTTCCCACTCACCGTCGAACCAGAGGATGCCGAGCGGGCCGTAGCGGGTGAGGAGTTCCTTAAGCTCGCCTTTCATGTAGGCGACGTAGTTGTCGAAGTTCGGGTTGGGACTGGCGAGATCGTTCCACGGTTTGCGCGGGAGATAATCCGGGTGATGCCAGTCCATTATGGAATGATAGAAGCAAAGTTTGACGCCTTCCGCTTGACATGCCTGGGACAGTTCCTTGAGCGGGTCGCGCTGGAAGGGAGTGGACTTGATACACCAATCGGTCATGTCCGAACGGAACATGCCAAAGCCATCATGATGTTTGCTGGTGATGACAATGTATTTCATTCCGGCGGCTTTGGCGATGCGGACCCATTGACGGGCGTTGAACTGGACGGGGTTGAATTGGGGGACGAGTTTTGCGTATTGGGAGTCGGGAATCTTCATGTCGTTCATGATCCATTCGCCGGCGCCGGAGGTGGGTTTGCCATCCCAATAGCCCGCGGCCTGGGAATAAAGCCCCCAATGGATGAACATGCCGAAACGGGCGTCGCTCCACCATTTCAACCGGGCTTCGATTTGTCGGGGCGTCTCGTGGGTGAAATCCTTCGCCGGGGCTGCGGGCTCGCGGGCGAACAATGGCGCGGCAAGGAACAACGACACAACGAATCCGAATTGAGCGCGGAGAAATTTCACGGGGGGATGCTATCGTAAACTGGGTGTCAAAGCAATAGGCGTGGACGCTTCCGCGATCATCGCATGGAAAACGGCCAGCGTTCGCGGGCCAATGAAGCGACGGCGGACGTTCCCCTGGGCGTCCACAATAACGGTGGTGGGCAATTCGCCGCCGTTGAAGCGGCTGCCGACATGGTCTTTTTCGTCGAGCAGAATCGGGTAGTTGATTCCTCGCGCCTTCGCGGTGCGCTCGACTTTTTCGTGAAGTGCCGACTCGCTTTGACCGGCGGCGCCGTCGGCAACGGAGTCGAGGGAGATGCCAAGAATGGCCACGTTTTCCCCGCATTGTTTCCGCAATTCGATCAGTTCAGGTATTTCGGCCACGCAGGCCGTGCACCAGGTAGTCCAGAAATTGATCAAAACGACTTTGCCGTGGAAATCCGAAAGTTCAACGGTGCGTCCGTCAAGCGCGGACAATGAAAAGTTTCCGACTGGAATGAGAATGTGCGCGGCAATTGCTTCGCGCGGAACATCGAGTTGGGTTGAGGGGAATTCGAGGCGGTGCGCGGCCCACCATGCCTTGGCGCGAGACGCGCCGGCTTCGACTTTCGAGGAATTCGTGGCATCGCGCATTCTCACACCGAACTCCGCGCCCGACCAGTTCTCGAGCATACTCAACACTGTCGCGACGATGAGCGAATCGCCATCATCGAGAAGCGGAATCACAATTGGAACACCGATGGCGGCTTTCATCTGCCTTAAATAATTCAAGCCGAGAATTCGCGTCTCTGGGTCGGGATCGCGCAATTGAGCGGCGGCAAGCGCGGGCAGAGCGGGATCGTTCCGGTCGCGCAAAAGGCCGAAAGCGGATTCGCGGACATCCATATCAGCATCGAGCGTGGCGGAAAGAAGGATCGACTCAAGTTCGGGAGGCAGCGGCTGGCCGACGGTGGTGATAGAGCGAAGTGTTTGAATGGCCACCTCGCGCTGAATGATTTTGCCGGAATTCCATTCGGCGGCGAGGGCAGCGTCCGGATATGGGGCTTTTTGAATAATGCCCTCGATGACTTGTTGCGAGGGGGAGTCGTTTGATAAAACCAGTCTCTCCGTTATGCGGTTTCTGAGCGATCCACGGAAGCGCCAGAGCAACAAAGCGCCGGCGAGAGCCACCCCAAGGACAGCGCTACGCAGCAAATGCGGCTGGCGCCTTCTAATCATAAAACCAGCGCAGGATTCCCGGTTTCACGGGAATGGTTTTCCAAAAGAACCAGGATTTCGTAACGGCGTAAGAAGCTCATAAGGCAATAACGGAAAATCCGATTCCTTGCCGGGCCAAGAAGCCCAATGCCGGGGACGGAACTGCGGTTTCTCCTGTGACCCAACTTTTTCCGGAGAACCGTGAAATGACTTTTCCCAGCGCGAGTTGTTCGGTCTCTTTATCCGGGAATCGTATGAGAATCTGCACACCAAACCATAATGCGATCCGCCCGCGATGGCGAGGCCAAGTAAAACGTTGCGGTTGGGAATGGCCGGCGCAATAATACTTCTTACCTGATGAACGAATGGAATATCCAATCGCGGGCGCACGCCTGCCAGGCTTGTGGGAAGGCTTTTGCTGACAAACAGCCGTTCCACACGCTGTTTTTTGAGGAGAAACAACAGTATGTCCGACTTGATATTTGCGCGGAATGCTGGGCTTCGCAGTACCAGCAGGGAGCGAATGATCGCAAGGGGTTCATCTCGCAATGGCAGACTGTGTTTCAAGCTCCAGCAGCGGCGCCGCCGGAACCGATTCTTAAGGAATCGGCGGAATCGCTGTTGCGCAAATTGATCGAAATCAATGACCCGAAGCACGGCCCAGTCTGTTATATTTTGGCGGTGATGCTCGAACGCAAGCGCATCCTGAAGGTGAAGGAGGAAATCCAGCGCGACGGCGGGCGCGTTTTTATCTACGAACACCCAAAAACCGGGGACATTTTCACGATTGCCGATCCCAACTTGCAACTGAATGAATTGGAAGAAGTGCAGCGCGATACGGCCGACCTTTTGGCGCACGGCGTAAATCCGCCTCCCGCGGAACCGCCGCCTCCTGCGCCGGTTGAAAGTGTCAGCGCCAATTCCGCGGAGTGATTTTTGTGTCGGACCTTAACTCTCTTCAGGCAGAAATCCAATACCAGTTCCGCGACCTCGATTTGTTGCGGCTGGCTCTGACGCATCCCTCAGTGGCGCACGAGCAGGGCCGCACGGTGCGTCACAATCAGCGTCTGGAATTTCTCGGCGACGCGGTGCTGGGACTGGCGTTGACGCGGGAACTCTACGAAAAATTTCCCGATGTGAGCGAAGGGCCGCTGACAAAAGCGCGCGCGCAAATGATCAATCGCCGCAGTCTCGCCGAACAGGCGCGGCACATCGGATTGCGCGATCATTTGATTTTGGGCCGCGGCGAGGAGGCGAATCTGGGACGGAATCGCGCCTCGGCGCTTGCGGACGCGTTTGAAGCGCTAATCGGCGCGATTTTTCTCGACGGCGGTTTTGATGAGGCGCGCCAGTTTGTTCTGCGCTCGTTCCACCGCGCCTTCGGGGAATTGACTTCGATTCCGACGCTGGAAAACCCCAAGGGAGAATTGCAGGAGCTGCTGCAAGGGCAATCCAGCGAGGCGCCGCAATACGAGTTGATTAGCACCAGCGGGCCGGACCACGACCGGGATTTTGAATGTGTCGTGACGCACGCGGGCGCGGAATTGGGGCGGGGCCACGGAAAAAGCATCAAGTCCGCCCAAAGCGAAGCCGCGATTGCGGCGTTGAAAAAATTGCGCGGACAGCAGTAACCCGTTTCGAGAGGTTTGTTGAGCATCCTGGATGTCATTCAGCGGAGCGCGGATTTTTTGGCAAAGCGCGGAGTCGCTTCGCCCCGGCTCCAGGTGGAATTGCTCCTGGCGCACGCCTTGAAGATGCCGCGCATGAAACTTTACCTGAATTTCGAGCGGGTACTTTCCGAGGCGGAGTTGGACGCGTTACGCGCGCTCGTCCAGCGGCGCGGCCAGCGGGAGCCGTTGCAATATATCGTCGGATCGACTTCGTTTTGCGGGATTGAGGTGGGGTTGAACCCGTCCGTTCTGATTCCGCGGCCGGAAACGGAGTTGCTGGCGGAACGGGCGTGGGTATTTCTCAACCAGCTTGCCGATGCGCCAATCGCGCTGGACCTCTGCGCAGGGAGCGGATGCCTGGCAATCGCGCTGGCGGTGAACGCGCCGAAATCACGGGTCCATGCGGTCGAGATTTCGGGAGAGGCGCTGGCGCTTGCGCGAGAGAATGCGGCGAAACACGGCGCGCAAATTGAGTTTCACGAGGGAGATTTTTTTTCGGCCGCGCCACCGGACTTGCGATGCGATGTGATCGTTTCCAACCCGCCCTATATTCCAAGCTCGCGAATTGAGGCGCTCGAACCCGAAGTCCGCGATTACGAGCCGCGGCTGGCGCTCGATGGCGGGGCGGATGGGCAGGATTTCTATCGGAAAATCGCGGCGCAAGGGCGCGGTTTTTTACGGCCCGAAGGCCGGGTAATGCTGGAGTTGGATGAAGATGGCGCGGAGGCGACGCGGAAAATCTTTGTGAACGAGGGATGGGAGGTCGAGGCGCTCGAGAAGGATTATAACGGACAGGCGAGAATTTTGATTGCGCACTTGAACCGCCGGTAACACCATAACACCCGGTGTGATGAAATTTCTGATAGCGCTGGTGATCATCGTCGGCCTGGCTCTCGGAGCCTGGCAACTCAATAATTACTGGGGGAATTTCAAGAGCACTCCGACGGCGGCCCCACAGACGCAAGCGCAGGTGCCTGACGATCAATTGCCCGGAATGCCGGCTTCGCTGCAACCCGCGCTCGACGCCGCCCGGCAACGCGGCGCGCCCGGGTTGAAAGATTTTCTCACCACCTACGGAAACAGCATCAGCGATCCGCGCCGCGCGGCTATCGAATTGGACTATGTCGTATTGGTGGCCCCGAGCAGCGCCACCGAGGCGCGGCGTGTTTTTGCCAAAGTGAAAGGCCGGCTCCAGTCCGATTCTCCTGTTTACAGCCGAATGAAACAATTGGAAAAAACATACGATACCGAGTGAGAAAAGTCTCGATTTTCGCGACCGACCCGGCTACTCTGCTAACCAACAAGCCCAGAAAGTGAGTTAAAACTATGGACATCAGCTTCAAATGTCCCAATTGCGACCAGGAGTTGGAAGTCGATTCCAGCGGCGCCGGTTCGACCATCGAGTGCCCGTCCTGTTCCACAATCATCACCGTGCCCGCGTCGGAAAACGGCGTTGTCGAACTCGTCGCGGCGGAAAAACCGCCAGAGCCGTCGGCAAAGGCGGAAAAGCATTTTAGCGTTCCCGTGCGGGACGGCGCCTCGCCGACCGACGCTCTGATTCAGAAACCGAATCGCCCCCTGGAAGTCGCGGCCAAAGACGATGCCAAAACCCTCCGCATCAAAACTTACAAGCGAGGCGATTGCGTGGAAGTGGGGAAGGATCACTTTGACGAAGTTGTGTCCGCCTTTTTGGAGAAGGTGGGAAGGGAGAACATCATCAGCGTCAATCCGATTTCTTACAGCTACACGGATTTGTCGAGCCGCGCGATCCTTGCGGATTACGGAGTAATGGTCGTGTTCCGGGGATAGCCGTATGTCACAAATCTCATTGCAGCGCGGGTTTGAAACTCCGGCGACTTGTCAACGTTGCCAGGAACAAGGGAAAGAGCCGCTGTTTCAAGGCCAAACTACGTTTTTCGTCAGACCTTGGAAGTGGCGTGTGTTGCGGGTAAGAAGTTCATTAGACTTCGTTTTGGCAGAAACCAACGCGTGCCAATAGTCGCAAATGCGCGCTCCTTGGACGCTCAGGCTTTGCGCCTTTTCCAGACCGCTCAACGCTTCTTCTTTGGTCAATTCCTCGAAATCGAGTTTGTCCGCAAACATTCGAAGTCAAGCTGCGCATTCGTTTGGAGTGAAGACCATCCGGTCGGCTTTCCCTTCCTGGTCTGTGATTTCCACTCCGCGACCCGTCATGGTCGCGAAGAATTCCGCCAGAAGATGCAAGCGGGCAACATGCTTTTCAGTGTCGAGGCGGCGAAAAACTTCGGGGATATGGCGGCATTGATTGCTGCCGACGTGTCCCAATAAGTCCTCACGAGCGGCTTTCCCGCTCTTCCGCCACCGCCTTGCCGATGGCTTCGGGATCAAGTATGTATCCGGTGGGAACCTCGAAAAACATCGCCCCGCCCCGTTTTACCAGTTTGGCAACAACGCATCTTTGCCCGGCCTTCGGAATTACAGGAACAAGTTTTATCGTTCCGTCCGAATTCGGCTCGTACGCGAACACTTGCCCTGGCTTCACTTGGGGAAGTCGTATTCGCCGCCGGTCATCGACGGTCAATGTCTTCACTCAGGGAAATTCCCACCGAAAACGGCCTGATTCAAGTTCTTTCTTCGGGAAATTGAGGAGGACCAAAGTCGGACGCGCAAGATTGGGGAAACCTGGCATGCTCCGCCACAATAAAATACAGACAACGGGCGGGAACCGGGTTATACTGGGTTCCACGCAATGAAAAAACGATTAAAACGATTCATTCCACTCATCGTTTTGGCCGGGTTGATTTGCCTCGCCGCCGGAGGTTGTTCCAATCATAATATTGACACCGCAAAAGTCCGGGCGGCTTTTTCGTCGCTCGACGGGGACGCAAAGGTGCAACTGGAAACGGCGCTGGCGGCGATCGACGCGAGCAACTACGTGGCGGCAATCAAGCCGTTGGAAAAAGTCAGGTACGAGATCAAGATGGACAAATCACAGGTGACCCTGCTTCACGATACGCTCCAAAATGTGCGCGCCAAAGCCCGGCAACAGAAATGAACCGGCTGCACCAACAGCGCTTTTCGGGTGGCGGAGCGAACCTTACCGGGTTAAGCTGTAGGCAAAGGCAGGCATATGACGACTCCAAAACAACACGGATTTACCCTGATTGAATTGCTGGTCGTGATTGCGATCATTTCGATACTCGCGAGCATGCTGCTTCCCGCCCTCGGACGAGCCAAAGAAAAGGGCGTCGCCATTTATTGTCTCAATAATCTTCATCAATTGGGCCTGGCGATGATCATGTATGGAGACGACAGCGAAGAGAGACTGCCGCTTTCCTCGGCCCAAATCGGCGCTCCGGGCGAAGGCGCTTACACGAACGGAGGAGCGTGGACTTATGCGCTGGCTTCCTATTACGGCAATAACACGAACCTTCTTCGCTGCCCCGGCTTCAATGCTTTCTACAACAAATCCGGCTACAGTTATTTCATGGGTTCCAAGGGGTTCTACGAAAACAACAATTTCACGCCCACGAGTGTGAATTTGAAAAGTATCATGACAACCTCGACTTACATTCTTTCCGGCGATTGCAATTATCCCGCCTACGCCATCAACGCGGACCTCAATGATAACGATACCAACACGCTGTTTAATCCAAAGTGCCTGAATGTTCCGCCGACTCAAACGTCCCCCACTCACAATAACCGGGTAAACATTCTGTTCGCCGATTGGCATTGCGCCGGTTACAAAAACTTTCGCCCTTCCGAAATGACATTTTCCTACTACTCCACCGGGGGAATCGGCGTCGATTACGAAGATTATTGACAGGCTGGCTCCGGCGCGTGGATTTCCTGCGGCTCCAATGTCATGGTCCGGTCGTGGTCAAGGCCGCGTTCGCAGATTTTGAAAAAATCCTCACGCGTCGTCGCGCGGCGAATGTCATGCAGGAATGGCCCGGGCGGGACAACGCCCTCTCCAATGAAATTCATGAATTTTTTCATGCGCTGCACCTGGGCGGATTCGGGCGCGTCGGACGTCACCTGCCCGTCCCAGAGTTCGCGAATGTAACCGAGCACTTCGCGGCCTGTGGGCAGCGTGGCCGGTTCGCCGCGACGCCGCTGGCGGATTTGGGTGAAAAGCCAGGGGTTCCGTATCACACCGCGGCCGATCATCAAGCCCGCGGCGCCCGTTTCGGCCAGCAACGCCAGGGCCTGATCGGGGCCGTGAACGTTGCCATTGGCAAGTACAGGGCAACGTAGAGAGCGGGCCGCCCGCGCGATGAGATCGTAACGAACGCCAGGCCGGTACATTTGCGCGACCGTCCGCCCGTGCACCGTCAGGAGGTCGATGGCGTGCCGGCCAAAAAGCGCGAGAAGATCGTCGAACGAATCCGGCGAATCGAACCCAATCCTGGTCTTGACAGTTAACGGAATGGTGACCGCATCGCGCAACGCCCCGAGGATCGCGTCGATTTTTTGCGGTTCCCGCAGCAAGCCGCCTCCGGCGCATTTGCGATAAACCACGGGGGCCGGGCAGCCCAGATTGAGATCGATGGCGGCAATCGGATAACGCTGCAATTCCCGCGCGGTGCGCACCAGCGACGGAACATCGTTGCCAATCATTTGCGCGACGACGGGCCGGCCGGTTGGATTTTGTGTGATTGAATCCAAAATCCATCGTTCGGGCCGCGAATCCCCATGCGCGCGAAAATATTCCGTCCAATAAACATCCGCCCCGCCGTAACGCGCGATGACACGCCAGAAAGCGAGATCGGTAACGTCCTGCATGGGCGCAAGCGCCAGCCACGGTTCGGCCCCTCGAAGAATGGAAACAAACGTTTGGTCGGGACTCATGGCGAAGATTTTTTCGTCGCGCCATTTTCCGGGCTTCCGCCCGTCAGCGAGAGGAACACCTCCTCCAGCGCGCCCGTGGCGCCGGCTCTGTCCCTTAACTGGGCTGCGGTGCCGACGGTAACCAGGCGGCCCTTGTGCATAATCCCGATACGGTCCGCTATTTCCTCGGCAACGCTGAGTTGATGCGTGGAAAGAAAGACCGTCGCCCCCTGCTGCGTTCGCTCTTTCAAAACATCTTTGACGATTCTGGCGTGCTGCGGGTCAAGCCCGACCATCGGCTCGTCAATCACAAAAACCTCCGGCTCGTGCAAAAGGGCCGAAACAATGGCGACGCGCTGCCGGGTGCCGTGCGACAGGCCGTCGATCGGTTTGTTGATGAATTCGTCAAGATGAAAACGGGAGACCAATTCGCGGCTCGCCTTTTGAACGCGGCTTTCGCTCATTTGAAATATCTGGCCGGTAAACCGGAGGAATTCCCACGGCGTCAATTTGTCGTACAAAAAAGGGAAGTCGGGCACATAAGCCAGGCGGCGGCGGGCTTCCAGCGGCGCTGTCTGGACGTCAAAACCCGCCACCAGCGCGGTGCCGGCGGTGGGTTTGAGCAACCCGGCCAGCACGCGGATAAGGGTGGTTTTGCCGGCGGCGTTCGGCCCCAGCACGGCAAAAAACTCTCCGCGTTGAACCTTGAGATCCAACCCATCAACCGCCACAAGATCGCCGAATTTTTTTGTAAGGTGGTTTAGTTCGATCATTGGATGAAATCAAAAACGGCTGAACGCGTCATTGCGCAGCGTGATTTTGTTCGGAAACTCGACCCACAGAATCTCGCCTACGCGGCTGACGAACACATAAATAGTCCGGCCGAAGATTTGGGTTTCCAGGCGATAGGCGCGGGCTTTGGAATGGCCGAAGTGTATCCAATCCTCATGCGCCTGCCAGTGGATGCCGGCCGTGATTTCCAAAAGAGTGTCCTTTTGAAATGGCAACGCAGCGCCGCCCAACATTCCGAGCACGGAAGCTCCGCCAAAATCCCCCAGGATCGCCGCCGGATCGTTCAAATCGGAGAATTTCAAAGTCTTTTCCCAACTGTCGCCGTTGTCGTCCACTTTGACGATCAATTTCTCGGCGGCGGCATTCGCCCGCAAATCCCACAACGTCGGTCGCATCCTTACGCTTAAATGGAAATCCTGCCATGCCCGGTTGGTGGACAATGTGATGCTAAAGTCGAACCGAAGGCGGTTGCTGTCCGCCAGGGTCGTGTTGCCGTCGAGATTTAATGTGTACTGCCGAATCGGCGCGGCCGGCGTTCCGGGCGCATAATCGTCGGCGATGTTTTTATTATCCGACAAAGGCGAATTGCCGACACCGGCGGTCCATTGGCAATTGCCTATCTTGTGATCGTGATCGTAAATTTCCAGCGACGAGTTGTCGGGCGCGGTAAGAATTTTGTCCCACACGACCTGGACCGGCACTTCGTTCCCGATGCCGGTATGCGTTCCCCATTGCGAACGCCAGAGGAGAAAATTCATCACCAGCCAAAACGTGACGATCCCCAAAAAAAGAATCCGCGAGCGCATCGGATCACGGCAAATTCAACGCCTGCCCCACCCGCAAACGACGGGGATCAACGCGCGGATTGGCCTCAAGGACGGCGCTAATTCGGATGCCGTATTGCGCCGCGATTGAACTGATCGTTTCACGTTCCTTGACGATGTGAACGCGGGAACGAAAAAGATTGGCGGAACGCGCGGGCTGCTGCTGCTGCGAATAACTTACGGTCGAAACGCGCGTTTGCGCCGCAACGATGTTCGCGCCCTGTTGCTGCTGTGCGCGAACGGCATCTAATTGCTGGCGGAGCGCCATGTTTTCCGCCGTCAAACGGTCCACCACCTTCTGCAGGTTTTGGTCGTTCGGGAGAGGGAACTCGGCGTCTGCAAGTTCCCGTTTGCACCCGCGAATGCGCTCCTTGACGTTGATGGATTGGGCGCGCTGCGAATTGGGCTGCAACTGCAAATATCGCTCGTAATGGTAAATCGCCGCCGCGTAATCGTTGATTTTTGTGTCGTAAAGCCAGCCAAGTTCAAAATGGGCCGCGGCCGAGTGCGGGTTGGTTTCCAGCGCCTTTTCAAATTCATTCACGGCGCCGGGAAAATCCTGGGAGCTGGCCAGATTGCGTCCACGCTGGAAATGCGGGTCCTTTTCCTCATCGACGTGGCTGTCACCGGGTATGCACCCGCCTCCGCAAACCGCCAGCAAAAGGAGAATCAAAAAACAGGCAATGCCCCTCTTACGTAACATGCGCAAAAGGTTAAAACCGGAACCGTGAACTTCAAAGTTTAAAAGTTCAAAGTTGTTTGCCTCTGGGCGTCCGGCACGCTATCAATCCTCCATGCCGAATGTCGGTGAACAGTTGCGCCAGGCGCGCGAAGAAAAGAAAATGAGCGTTGGACAGGTGGCCGACATCACCAAAATCCGCGGCGACCACATCCGCGCCCTCGAACAGAGCAATTACAGCATTTTTTCCGCTCCTGTTTATATCCGGGGTTTCGTCCGCACTTACTCGAACTTGCTCAAGCTGGATACCCCGCGCGTGCTGGAACAGTTGGGGCACGAACTGGCGGAGTCCGGCCAGGTGGACCCGACCCTGGTTCCGCGTCCCAAGGGCGCCTTGGACATCGCGATGTTCCAATTATCCAAAGTCAGCCGCCGTTTGGTTTGGCCGGCCGTGGGTCTGGCGGTGGTGCTGGTGGGGTGCATCATGGCTTACATCTATTGGAACCATCTTCAACGACAGGATCCCACCGTGGGATTGGGCGACGGCCTTTACCAAACCCCCACAAATTACGGCGAAACCCTTCCCATTCCCACCGGTCGCTGACCCACTGTCGTTTGAGTTAATTCCAATAACGGGACATTCCTGCCTGCGCGATCGTCAACACGAAAGCGGACCGCGAATCGTCGAAGATTTTCTTGTCAATTGCGAGTGAATGGTTTCCGACGATTATACCGTGCTTAAGACAAATTGATGGAATACGTGGCCCGGTCCATGCTTTCACACTGTTCTAGCTCGAAGATTGTGAATGTGAAAGGACAATAATAATATGTCGCGATTCCTTAAAAATGGTTCGATGTTGCTTGGCGTGTGCTCAGTCATTTTGCTGGCCGGTTGCGCCGCCCCGATGGCCCCAGAAATCGCCAAGAACCAGCCTTCCGCATCCCAGGCCGACGCGACGATACGCGTCTCGGCCTCCGAATCGCCCACAAGCTCTGATTCCAAGCCCCCGGGACAACCCGCCGCCCAGAAGCAGTCCGAGAGTCTCACCGGACAGCTTGCCGATAGCATTGTGAACATCCTGGGCACCTTCACAGGCCACTGAGCTTAAGGCAACGCCTCACCCCCGGTGGCCACGTTGCTCTTGTCGAATAACCGCGTGCCAAGGACGATTTTCTTCGGAACGGTTTCTCCTTTAAAGATTTTCAACGCCGTATCAATCGCCTCCGCTCCTCCGGTGGGATAACGGAACGTCGCGTCCAATATCCCTTGCTGCACGTAAGCGACCCCTTCCTGCGGGAGCGCGTCAATCCCCACAAAGATGATGTTGTCCCGCCCAGCCGCCTTGGCCGCAAGATAAGCGCCGTGGGCGCCCGGATCGTTGTGCGCAAAGACCAGGTCGATTTTGTCGAAACGCGAAAGGGCCGATTCCATTTCCTGCCGGGCGTCCGGTTCCAGCCATTTCATCTCGGCTTGGAAAATGACGTCGATGCCGGAACCGGCAATGCCTTCGCGGAATCCGTTGTGGCGATCCTGGCCGGGTATGGAGGTCATAAGCCCTTCCAACTCAACAACCTTGCCTTTGCCCCCGAGGCGTTTGACGATCCACTGCCCGGCGGCTTTGCCGATCTTCACGTTGTCCGCGCCAATAAAACAGGTGTATTTATCTCCCAACACGGCTCGATCCAGCACGATGACCGGAATCCCCGCATCGACCGCGTGAGCAACAGGTTCGGTAAGAGGCTGGGCCTCTTTCGGACTGATGATTAAAAGATCGACTTTGGAAGAGACGAATTCCTCGACTTGCGCCCGCTGCTGGAGTGTGTCGTTTTGCGCGTCTTTGAAAACCACGTTCAACTCGGGATGCTGGGCGGCGGCGTTTTTGAGATCGGCGTTCATTTGCACGCGCCACGGTTCCCCCAGGTTGCACTGCGACATCCCGATGACGTAATGCCGCGCGGCTGGCGCTCCGTTTGTCTGTTGTGGTGCTTCTTTCGATTGGCCGCAACCGTTAAAGAGAACGACCGAAATAACCGCTAAGAAAACCCGCGTGAGTTGTTTAAGCATATATTCTGTTCATGTTACGTCCGGCTCCGCCTCTGCGTCAGGACGGCGGCGACGATAATAATTCCCGTCAACACGAGCCGTCCAGCTTCCGGCACGGCGTTGATGCTGAGGATTTTGTCGAGATAACCGATAGTCAGAACTCCAAGCAACGTCAAACCGATTCCGCCGCGTCCACCCATTAGGCTGGTCCCGCCGATGACCACCATGGCAATCGCATAGAGTTCGTAGCCGCTACCGGCTTCAGGATCGCCTTGCTGTTCCTGCGCGGCCTGACAAAGCCCCGCAACGGCGGCGAAAAGGCCGCACGCGGCGTACGCCAGGATCTTTGCCCCAACAACCGGCACACCGGACAAACGCGCGGCTTCTTCGTTGCCGCCGATGGCATAAAGGTATCGGCCCCAACGATGTTTCGACAAAGCCACCCACGCCACCACGACGCACACCAGAAAAATCACCGTCACCATCGAAAGGTTGCCGCCCAAAATGGGATGATCAATTGCCCGAAACAACGGAGGCACAGGCACGTTGCGGTAGGTCCCGTCCGCGTTTTGGACGACAGTGGAAACTTTCATTCCCCCAGCGGCGTACTTGGCAAGTCCCCGCGCGGAAACCATCATGGCGAGGGTGGCGATGAAAGGTTGCACGCCCAAATTTGCCGTCACGATTCCCGAAACCGCCCCGCAAGCCGCCCCAACAGCCAGAGTCGCTGGTACAGTTTCCCACGCCGGCCAATTCCAGTGGATTGCCATTTTCGCGCCACAAACGGCTGCCAGCGCCAGAACGCTTCCCACCGCAAGGTCGATTCCGGCGGCGATAATCACCAGCGTCATCCCGCACGCGAGTATGCCATAGACTGATGCCTGCCGCAGGGTGTCTCGATGCGTGCCGAGTTTGAAGAAAGCGCCCTGCGCGTTGAAAATCGCGCCCGCGGCGAGCACCAGCAACAACGCCAGTAACGCCCGTCCGCCGGGACTCGCCAGGGCCGATTTCCAGGAGGATGTTTTCATTCGGTAATCGTTTGCCCCATGGCCGCGGCGAGGATCGATTCTGGTGTCGCCCGGCTTTGCGAAAACTCAGCCGTGATCCGACCACGGTGCAATACAGAAATGCGATCGCTCAATGTCAGCAATTCGGGCATCTCGGAGGTAATGAGCAAAATCGCGATCCCTTGCTCTGTCCACTGTTCCACAAGTTGGTAAATCTCCCGTTTGGCCGCGATATCAATGCCGCGCGTTGGTTCGTCCAGCATAAGAAGTTGGGGGCGCGTCTGAAGGCATTTCGCCAGCGCCACTTTCTGCTGATTCCCTCCCGAAAGCGCCCCGGCTTCGATGTCCAACGACGCCGCTCGCAGCCGCATCGGCGCCATCATCGCCTCCGCCGCGGCGAGTTCGCGGGATGGACGCCGCCAGCCACCCGGAGAAAGTTCTGGCAGAGCGGCGAGCGTGGCGTTTGCGCAAACCGACATCGACAGCACCAAACCAGTCGCCTTCCGGTCATTGGTGAGCAGCGCCACGCCGGACGCGATGGCTTGCCGCGGCGAAACGAAACTATGGTTCGTATTTTTCAAAAACACCCGCCCGCGCGTGGCCGGGCCATACGCGCCAAAAAGGCCCAGAAACAATTCGCTCGCGCCAGAGCCTTGAAGCCCTGCCAGACCTAGCACTTCGCCGGCGCGGACCGAAAGTGAAACATTATCCACGGCGGGACGCATCGAAAATCCAGAAGGAAAAACACTGAAATTCTCCAGGCGCAGCAATTCTTGCCCACTCTGCCGCGCGCGCCGGGGAAATTGCTCACCCAGATCACGGCCCACCATCCACTGAATCAATTTGGCCGGCGGAAGTTCAGGCGCTGGAGCGGTGCCGACGTACTGGCCGTCGCGCAGGACGGTGATACGATCCGCAATCCGCTCGATTTCCTCCATTTTATGCGTGATGTAAATGACGCAGCAACCGCGCGCCCGGAGCGATTGGATCAACCCAAATAGTGTTGCAACTTCCGGCGCGTTCAGCGCGCTGGTGGGTTCGTCCATGACGATCACCTGGGCATCCTGGCTCAATGCCTTTGCAATTTCGATCAGTTGCCGCGTGGCGACTGAAAATTTTTCAGCCGGTTGACGCACATCAATATCCAACCCCAGTTGCCGGACCCAGTGGACCGCCGCCTCATTTTGTTCCGTCTCCCGCACAAAGCCGGCCCGCGTTGGTGTGCGTCCAAGAAAGACATTGTCCGCGACCGACATTGGGCCGATGAGAGACAATTCCTGGTGAATAACGGCGATCCCGAGGGCGGCGGCTTCCAGCGGCGAACCGAACCGCACCTCGCGTCCTTTGATTTCGATGCGGCCTTGGAAATCAGTATGTATGCCCGCGAGAATTTTGATGAGTGTGCTTTTGCCCGCCCCGTTTTCGCCCGCCAGTATATGCACTTCACCGGCGCGGCCTTCAAATTCAACATCGCGCAAAACTGTGACCGGGCCGAATCGCTTGGTGATGCCCGTCAGGCGGACCAAAGGGGGCTGAGTTGCGGCGTCCACAGAAAAACCCCATTTATTCCTTGGCCGGCAATCTGAGTTCCAAATAAAGTTCGCGCAATTGCTTGGGCTCGACGGCAGCGGGGGAATCGGTCATGAGGTCGGTTCCTTTGGCGGTTTTTGGGAAGGCGATAACGTCGCGAATGCTGGTCGCGCCGCACAAAATGGCAATCATCCGGTCAAAACCCAGGGCTATCCCGCCATGCGGAGGAGCGCCGTAACGAAATGCGTCAAGCATATAGCCGAATCGCGCTTGCACCACGTCAGCCGGGATTTGGAGCACTTGCTCGAATACCAGCTTTTGCAACTGGGGTTGGTGAATTCGGATCGAACCGCCGCCGAGTTCGACGCCGTTGACCACAATGTCGTAATGCTGGCCGCGCACCTTTCGCGGGTCGCTGGTCAGAAGCGGAACGTCCTCCGGCATTGGCGCGGTAAATGGATGATGGCTCGAATACCAGCGGTTCTGCTCCTTGTCGAATGCGAGCAACGGAAAATCGACGACCCAGAGGAAATCGAATCGGTTGGCGGGAAAGGCCAGCTTACCGCGCGATTTCAGAACATCGGCGCAATAAAGACGAATCCTCCCGAGAATTTCGCATGCGTTGAGCCATTGATCGGCCGCAAACAGAATCAGATCCCCTTCCTCGATCTTAAGTTTTTCCGTCAGCGCCGATTTCTCCGTCGGGCTAAAAAATTTTACGATGGGCGACTTCCATTCGCCCTTTTCCACCTTGATATACGCAAGGCCTTTTGCGCCGAAACTTTTGGCGTAATCGGTCATGGTCTCGATCTGCCCCTGCGTGGCATCGGCGAGGCCCTTGGCGTTGATCGCCTTGACCACGCCGCCCGCGGCAATCGCGCCGCTAAAAACTTTAAACGTGCTGGCGCGAAACTCCTCGGTAAAGTCGGTCAACTCGATGCCAAACCGCGTGTCCGGCTTATCGATGCCGTAGCGGTTGAGCGCCTCTTGGAAAGAAATGCGCTTGATCGGAGTGGGGATGTCGATGTCCAGCGCGAGTTTCCAAACTCGCTTGAGAAGGCCCTCGATTAAATTGTAAATATCCTCGCGCTCGATAAAGGACATCTCGACGTCGATCTGGGTGAACTCTGGCTGGCGGTCGGCGCGCAACGCCTCGTCGCGATAGCAGCGGGCGAGTTGAAAATATTTTTCAATTCCGCCCACCATCAGGATTTGTTTGAACTGCTGCGGCGATTGCGGCAACGCGTAAAATTTCCCCGGATTCAAACGGCTGGGCGAAAGAAATTCCCGCGCTCCTTCCGGCGTCGATTTGAAAAGCGTCGGCGTCTCCACTTCGAGAAAACCCTGCTCGTCAAAATAAACGCGGGTGGCCGTGCTCACTTTGCTGCGCATCCGCAGGTTGCGGGCCATTTCAGGGCGGCGCAAATCCAGGTAACGATATTGCAGGCGCAACTCTTCATTGACCGTCTTGGCGATTTCCGGATCATCAAGCGGAAAAGGAAGGACTTCCGCCATATTCAACACTTCAAGTGCTGTCACGCCAATTTCAATTTCGCCCGTGGCGATTTTGGAATTGTTTGTGCCAGACGGGCGCGCGCGGACTTTGCCGGTGACGCTCACGACGCATTCGCTGCGCAAGGAGGCGGCGCGCTCGAAAAGTTCGCCTGGCAAATCCGAAGGGTCAAAGACTGTTTGCGTGCGGCCTTCGCGGTCACGAACATCGATAAAAATCAGACCGCCCAGATCGCGCCGGGAATGGACCCAGCCGGACAGGGTAACCGCCTGGCCGATGTGGGCCGGACGCAATTCGTTGCAATGATGAGTGCGCTTCATGGGGTCAAATCAACGCCGGCTGGAAAGAAGATCAAGAGACGGCTTCGTGTGAGTCAGGTTGACGCTAAACTTCGAAATCGAAAATCAGCGCGGTTTCCACGACGGTCAGAGCCAGGGTCTTGAAGCGCTCGTGTTCGGGATGGACGATGTACGCGTCACGCGCGGCGGCATCGGAAAAAGTCATGATAAAACCATGAGTCAGCCCCTGCGCGGCCCCTTCCGGGCTGCAATTGGTGCCGGAAACATAGTCATCGATCCCCGGCACTGTTTCGGACAAGTCCAGCACGTCATCGAAGAACTTCGCGATCTGTTCATCCGACGTTCCCTCTTTAAACTTCAACAAAACAATGTGTTTAACCTTAGACATGGGGTAACAGTAGTTTTTTTTATGTCCCGCTCAAGTATTATTCTTTATTATTTGCCCCGCCCCGGAAGTCCGTTTTTAAGCCCAATTTTTTCCGATGAGCGACTAAAGCCTTTGAGAATGCCCCGCGCCGACAGGAACGAGCGCGAATCTTTAGCCACTTCGTTCCAGAATCACGCATTGTTAAATGATGGGCGAGACGCCACGATGAATTGAAGCCGAAACAATTAAACGAAAGGTACCTTAGTTATGGCCGGCTGGATGTAAAGCTCACCCTTCCTGGTGCTCCTGGCAACGGAACCAATCCAGAGCAGAGGCCAGTCTCACACGGCATAAGTTTGCGCCGCGCCCTTTCTGCGCATAAAGTTCTTCAAGGTGGCGCATTTAAATTTTTTTCGTAATGGCTCGTTGCTCGGGACTTTGGCTGTCATTCTTCAAAGTTGTTTTGGCGCAAGCGCGGCGCAATTTCAGCAAAACGGCTCTCTGCTGTTGATGTCCAACGCCAATGTCTCCATCCAATACGATTTGACCAATGGCGAGGCCGCGTTTTATTGGCAGGGCAGGCAAATCATTTCCGCATTTTACGGCGGCGCGGGGTTGAGTAATGGTTATGTCAAAGGAACCAATTACACTTCGTGGTCGTGGACGATGCTCGCCTCCAACGAAGTGGCGGTCACCGCGACCGGCAACGGCCATCCCGCGATGAAACAATATTTCACGCTCGACCAAACCAACAGCTTCCTCGCGCAATTGGAAATGGATGGGACCGCCTTGAGCGCGAATTGGATGGGACCGATTGTTGTTGACAGCGGTGGCGCGGTGGACATCGGCAGTTACAACGATGACCGGGCGTTATTCGTTCCCTTTGATAACGACCATTTCATCACTTATAACGCCATGCCCATTGACAGCAGCGACACCAGTTACGAGGTCGGCGCGTTTTATGATGACATCTCCCGCAACGGCCTGGTCGTCGGGTCGGTGACGCACGACGTTTGGAAAAGCGGCATTTATTGGAGCGGATCAGCCAACAAACTAAATCAAATGAACGTCTTCGGCGGAGCCGTTTCGCCGAACGTCACATGGGACACGATGCCTCACGGTTCGGTGACGGGAAATGCGATTCAATCGCCCGTCATGTTCGTGGGATTTGATCTTGACTGGCGCAACGCAATGAAATCCTTCGCCGCGGAAAACACGCTGATGGCGCCAAAACTCGCCTGGACCAACGGCGTTCCCTTCGGCTGGAACAGTTGGGGCGTGATTGAAACCGGAATCAATTATACCGATGCCACCAACGCCTCCGCGTTTGTAAAGAATAATTTGCAATCGAGCAACTTCAACAACAACGGAACGGTTTACATAAACCTTGATTCCTACTACGACAATTTAAGCGGCGCGCAATTGATCGCATTTGTCAATTACTGCCACTCCAACGGCCAAAAGGCCGGTGTGTATTGGACGCCGTTCGTCTGGTGGGGATCCGCCGGCTACGCCGCGAGTTCCACCGTCGAAGGCAGCAGCTACACCTACAGCCAGGCGCTCTTGAAAAACAGCACAGGCGGTTACGAAACCAACGACGGCGCGCTGGCCATGGACCTCACGCATCCAGCCACGAAAATCCGAATCAACTACTACATCGACGAATTTCGGTCCTGGGGATTTGATTATATCAAGCTCGATTTTCTCACCCACGGCGCGCTGGAAGGCGTGCATTACGACACGAACGTTACCACCGGCATGGAGGCGTACACCGAAGGCATGCGCTACCTGACCAATCAAATCAACGGCAGCATGTTCATCAGCGAATCCATCGCGCCGATTTTCCCGTATCAATACGCCCATTCGCGCCGGATTGCCTGCGACGCCTACACCTCTTACATCAATAATACGCAATACACGCTGAACTCCGTTTCGTATGGATGGTGGCTCGACGGTCTCTACACGTTCAATGACCCGGACATTTTGGTTTTCCAGGGACCGACAACCAACGAGAACCAGAGCCGCGTGATCTGCGGCGCAATCACGGGACTTTTTCTGAACGGCGACAGCTTCACCAACGCCGCGAGCCAATCCGACGCGGAAAGAGGCCTGACAAACGCGGCCATCGACGCCGTCGCGCGGATTGGACGAACCTTTGTGCCCGCGGTTGGAAATACCGGCACCAATGCTTCGACGGTTTTCTCGCTGCAAGAAGGGGCGACGTGGTATTTGGCGGTTTTCAATTACAGCCCAACCGCGACGACAACGAATATTGATCTGTCCCGCGCGGGAATCTCCGGCAGCTACGCCGCGCAGGATTTGTGGACCGGCGCGGTCCTGCCCATCACGGCAAATTTCTGGCGGGTTTCATTGAACGCCAAGCAGGGCCGGCTCTTCAAGATGCTGAACGTCCCGGCTTTGCAATCGCCCTGGACGGGCGACGGCGTTTTCGGCTTTTCCATCGCCGGCAACGCGGGTAATAGATATCTGATTCAAAGCTCAACAAATTTAATCAATTGGAATACTGTGGAGACCGTTAGCAACAGCGCGGACGTGCAGGCATTCAGGCTCACGAATGCGCCCGGCAACGGCCAATTTTACCGTGTAACGACTTCTCAATAAAAACATGAAGCTACTCCTTAAACGAGTCGGGATCGCCAGTCGTATTTCTCTTTTCGTGTTGGCGGCGATGGGCGCCTCCGCGGAAACGATCCGTCTTGATCAATTGAACATTAATCAAACCCAGCAGGATTGGGGCGATCCGCATCGCGATAAATCGGTGGACGGCCATGCATTGAGCATCGGCGGCGCGCATTTCGAGCACGGTTTGGGCACGCACGCCGAAAGCACGCTCTATATCGCCGTGAACGGCGGAACAAAGTTCAGCGCGAACGTGGGAGTCGATGGCGAAGTCACCAGCCGGGAGGCGAGTGTGGAGTTTTTCGTGATCGGAGACGGCAAGGAACTCTGGCGCAGCGGCGTGATGAAAGCGGGCGAACCGCCCAAAAATTTCGACGTTAATACCGCCGGGATAAAAAACCTGGACTTGAAAGTCGGCGATGCCGGCGACGGCATCAGCTTCGACCACGCGGATTGGGCCGATGCGCAATTTCAGTATTCGGGAAAAGCGCCGGTTGCTGAATCCAGTCCCCGCGAAACCGCAGTTCTGTTGACACCGCTGGCCTCGCCGGTCCCGCGCATTAACGGGGCGTCCGTGGTGGGCGTGCGGCCCGGGCATCCGTTTTTCTATCATATGCCGGTCACCGGCACTCTGCCCATGACTTTGGCGGCCTCGTCTCTTCCCGATGGGTTGATATTCGACGAACAGCGCGGAGAAA
Source organism: Verrucomicrobiia bacterium (assembly GCA_036268455.1). GTDB lineage: Bacteria > Verrucomicrobiota > Verrucomicrobiia > Limisphaerales > Palsa-1400 > DATAUD01. The sequence goes on along the minus strand of DATAUD010000121.1, from coordinate 18,310 downwards.
TCACTGGCGCCGTTGCCAGCGCGGGAAAATATTCCGTGACTCTCACGGCGACGAACAGTTGGGGCGGTGCGAGGCGGAACCTGGAGATTGTGGTTGGCGACGCCATTGCTTTAACGCCGCCCCTGGGTTGGAACAGTTGGAATTGCTTTGCGAATCAGGTTGATGATTCGAAAATCCGAGCCGCTGCTGACGCGATGGTGAGCAGCGGCCTTATCAACCACGGCTGGACCTATATTAATATTGACGATTGTTGGGAAGGATCGCGCGACGCCAATGGAATGATCCAGCCCAACGAGAAATTTCCCGACATGAAGGCGCTCGCCGATTACGTGCATTCCAAAGGGCTTAAGATCGGCTTGTATTCCTCGCCAGGCCCCAAAACGTGCGCGGGCTTCGAGGCAAGCTGGCAGCATGAAACCCAGGACGCGCAACAGTACGCCGCCTGGGGTTTCGATTGTCTCAAATACGATTGGTGCTCGTATTCGCAGGTCGAGGACAAATCGCTGCCCGACCGTCAGCGCTTGATGAAACCTTACCAGGTGATGGACGCCGCGCTGCGGAAGCTGGACCGCGACATCCTTTTCAGCCTCTGTCAATACGGCATGGGAAACGTTTGGGAATGGGGTGCGGAGGTCGGCGGCAATTGCTGGCGCACGACCGGTGACATTCGCGACACATGGTCCAGCATGGCGGGAATCGGCTTTTCCCAAAGCGGTCACGCCCCCTACGCGGGCCCCGGCCATTGGAATGATCCCGACATGCTGGTGGTCGGAAAAGTCGGCTGGGGCAACCCGCATCCGACGCATCTTACGCCCAACGAACAGTACACACACGTCAGCCTCTGGTGTCTATTGAGCGCCCCACTGTTGATCGGAGCCGACATGTCCCAATTGGACCCATTCACGTTGAACCTGCTTTCCAATGACGAAGCGCTGGACGTTGACCAGGACCCTCTCGGCAAACAGGCCGCTCGCATTGTCAAGAATGGTGAAACGGAAGTTTGGGCCAAAAAGATGGCGGATGGTTCAATGGCCGTTGGCCTGTTCAATCGCGGAGAAATGCCGGCGGAAGTTACCGCAACATGGCAGGATTTAGGACTGACTGGCAGACATCGAGTGCGCAATCTGTGGCGTCAGAAAAACGCCGGCGAATTCGACGCGTCATTCAGCGCCACCGTCCCGCGCCACGGCGTCTGCCTCGTGCGTATTTTCCCCGCGCCTTGATTTGTGTCTCTGTTAATCGGCCGCACGCCATGAAGAAGCGGGATTTTTCCTGTTGTCGGTTCTTTTGGGAATTATGGCGTTCCTCTCTCTTTCAGTGGCCCGCAGCCAGCTTGATGCAGCGCTTCATCGTCGCGCGCAGAACGTGGTGGCGGCTTTTGAGCATCACGCTCAGGGTGAATATCAAGCCAACTGTGTTAAGCCGGTATCCGCAATGGCGCAATCGCGCAGCCTCTGGGTCTGGCGGGACGGGAGACGGTATTCCATCCCGATGCTGCTTTTATTTTTCGACGTGACGATGCTGCTGCCGTTGTAAAACGCGATCTCACAAATCGCTTCAGGCATCTTCAGATTGATCCGTTTGTTCTCCCATCCAAAAAAGAGTTTGAATATCCCATTATTATATGGGACTATACAATTGAGAGCAATTGTGTTCTTTGACAATTCGGAACAGAAACCTTCGGCTCGGTCGAGTTGCCGGAAGTCGTGTCGGATGTCGGACGGCAAACGTTAACGCGGGTTGCGGGAAATAAGGGTTAGTCAAGCCTAATAAAGGCTGTTTTTTGATACGGATGCGGTCAAGGCTGGTCAAAGTGGGTCAAACCACTTTGCAAATCTTACGTTTGTTTCGCCGGATCCAAAAGTTCGTCCAATTTCGCTTTGTCCAAACCTGAGATTTCCAACGCCACTTCACGGATGGTGCGGTTGGTTTCATAAGCGACTTTGGCGATCTTGGCGGCTTTGTCGTAGCCGATCACCGGCGCCAAAATCGTGCAGTTGGACAGGCTTAGTTCAAGGTTGGCCTTGCATTTTTCCCGGTCCACTTCCAATCCGCTGACGCACCGCCGCGCGAATACCTGGCTGGCCTTGGACAGCAACTCGATGGATTCAAGGAGATTGTGGGCCATGACCGGCATCATGACGTTGAGTTCAAAATTCCCGAAGCTGCCGCTGAATGTGATGGCGGCGTCGTTCCCCAGGACTTGCGCGCAAACTTGCAGAAGCATCTCGCACATGACCGGGTTGACTTTGCCCGGCATAATGGAGGAGCCGGGTTGCGTGGACGGCAACCGCAATTCGCCCAGGCCAAGTCGCGGGCCGGAACCGAGAAAACGAATGTCATTGGCGATTTTGATCAGGCTCACCGCAATTGTCTTGAGTACGCCGGAGGTTTCCACCAACGCGTCACGTCCGCCCTGCGCCTCAAAGTGATCTTCGGCTTCGCGAATGTTCAAGTTGGTTTCCTTGCCAATGCGCTCAATCGTGCGACGCGCGAAGGCGGGATCGGTATTGATGCCCGTGCCCACAGCCGTGCCGCCAAGCGCCAGTTCGCCCAGATTTTTTTCCGCCGCGCAAAGTCGCTCCTGCCCATGCCGGATTTGGCTGGCATAACCGCCGAATTCCTGGCCGAGCCGGATCGGCGTGGCGTCCTGCAAGTGAGTCCGGCCGATTTTGAGAACGTCGTTAAATTCCCGCGCCTTCACGTCAAGCGCGCGATGCAACACCGACAACGCCGGAATCAGCGCCTGTTCGATTCCTTCCAATGCCGCCAGGTGTATGGCGGTGGGAATGGCGTCGTTGCTGGATTGGCCGCGGTTGACGTGGTCGTTCGGATGAACCAATTTTCCGCCGCGCTGGCCGCCGAGCAATTCGATTGCCCGGTTGGCGATGACCTCGTTGGCGTTCATGTTGGTTGAAGTGCCCGAGCCGGTTTGGAAAATATCGAGCACAAATTCGCCGTCCCATTTTCCATCGATGACTTCCTGCGCGGCCTTGACGATGGCGTCGGCGACATCCGGTTTCAGGCCGCCCAATTCCTGGTTCGTCAGCGCGGCGTGCTTCTTGATCAATCCGAGGGCGCGAATGAACCGGCGCGGGAAGCGCAGATTGCTGATGGGAAAATTCTCGACGGCCCTGGCGGTTTGCGCGCCGTAATAAGCCGAAGCGGGCACCTGCATCGGGCCCATGGAATCTGTTTCAGTCCGAAACTGTTCGTTCATAGTGCGAAGATAATCAAAAGTTCAAATTGCTCACGTCTTAAAAACTTTTCCCCACATGGGAAACGCGCCCCAAATCATGCCCATCACCAGGCCCGCGGCATGCGCCCCGTTGGCCACCGGCCGAATAATATTGAAGAGACAAAGAAAAAACCAGACGAGCAGAATTCCGATCGTGCTGGGCGTAAGCGCCGGCATCGAGGAAGGATTAAAATGAGACCGCATCCAGATATAACCGAACAGACCGTAAAGCACGCCGGACATCCCTCCAAAGCCGGGGCCGAAAATAATGTATTGGCCAAGATTGGAGCCGATCCCAATTACCACAACCAACAGGGCGAGCCGCCTGGTTCCCTGGAACATTTCGATCATCCGCCCCAGGTTGTAGAGCATCCACATGTTAAAAATAATGTGCATTGGGCTGAAGTGAATGAATATTGGCGTGATCAATCGCCAGACCTGTCCAGACCGGACCTCGGGCAAAAATCCGCCGATGACTTCGCTCATTAGGAGCCAATGCACATCCCGAAAGGAAGGATTTATCCCGGAAAAAAGCATGACAACAACGCATATGCCGATCAGGACAAAGGTCAAAGGCGCCGCATCGGACCGCTTGAAAATCTGGTCCGCGGTGCGAACGCGTTTGACGAATGCGGCTTGTTCCCGTTGCTGCTGCTGTTCGGCGGCGACGGCGGTTTCCGCGCCATGCTCATATTTTTGGTCCGCTGGATTTTGAAGATAGTCGGTCAACGCGAGACTCCCTTTTTCAATCTGATCTTCGGAGTAAATCCAGACGGCCCACCCATCGGAATCCGGCTCGACCATGTTCCGTATGTCGAGCGAAGAGAGATAGCCGCCAAAAGTTTTGGCGCTGGCTTCGTTTTTCAAATGTCCAATCAGCCGCATATGTCGCAGCCTAAGACGTTGGCGAATCTCACGGGAAAATACAGTAAAAATCAATCCACCACTACGCGGCTTGGTACCAGAGCGAAGCGAGTTGGGAGGTGGCAGAACGGTATCTATGCGCGGTTGGCGCGACTTTGGCCAAGCTCGCGGATATGCCTGACCTTGGCCACCCGTCGCGATTCTCGGCGCCACTCTTGCGAAACCTTTGAGTTTATCTGGTCGAGCGGCCGGTCGAGAAATATCTGATCTTCTATCGTCACGATGAAGAAACACTCTGGGCTGAACGGGCTATCCACGGCGCTCGCGACCTGCCACGGCGCCTGATGCAGCATCCCGTTAACCGCGGATCATGACGGTGGGCACCCAAGGACGATGCCGCCTACGTGCCAAGCGGCGCCGCCCAATAAAAATCAATCGACGAGTGCGCGCTCGATCTCTTCCAAAGTTTTGCCCTTGGTTTCGGGAAGGTTGTAACGGATGTAAACGAAACCAAAAACGCAGATCGCGGCATACAACCAGAACGTTCCGTCGGCCCCGAGTTTTTTGTTCAACGTGGGAAAAGTATAAGTGAGCAGGAAACACGCGATCCAAAGCGCGCTGACCGCGACGGACATTGCAGCGCCGCGAATTCGGTTGGGAAAAATTTCCGAAATTACCACCCACGTGACGGGCGCAAGGGACATCGAGTAGCACGCAATGGCCGCCAGCACCAGCGCCAGCACTGGAAGCCCCGTAACACCCGCGTGAAAACAAAAGCCGAGGCACAGGTAAACAAGCGCCAACGCGGCGCTTCCAAAAAGCATCAGCGGACGCCGTCCGCCGCGGTCCACTGTGCCGAGCGCGGCGAAAGTGAAGATCAAATTGACCGAGCCAGTCCAGGCGATGTTCTGCAAGACGCTTGAAATGTCGTAGCCGGCGGCGCGAAAAATTTCCTCGGCGTAATTGAAAATGACATTGATGCCGCACCATTGCTGGAACACCGCGAGAACGATTCCCAACGTGAGCACTTTTCGCATTTTCAAATCCAACAAATCAGAAAAACGAACCTTCTGGATTTCCTCGGCGGCGAGCGTGGAGCCAATTTCCGACATTGCGGCGTCGGCGTACTCGCTGCCGCCAATCTTGCCCAGAATGACGCGGGCGGATTCCGGCTTGCCGTTTTTTGCCAGCCAGCGCGGGCTTTCCGGCACGAAAAACATTCCGAGGAAAAAAAACGCCGCCGGCACGGCTGTCAAACCGAACATCCAGCGCCAGCCTTGTTGGCCGAACCAGGAGTTGCGGATGAACTCATCGGTTGCGCCGTGCGGCATGGCGCGCACCAGCCACCAATCAATGATTTGCGCGAGCAGGATTCCGACGACGACCGTGAGTTGGTTGATCGAGACGAGCTTGCCGCGCATTTTGGCGGGCGCGACTTCAGCGATGTACATCGGCGAGAGGTTCGAGGCCAGCCCGATGGCCACACCCCCGCAGATGCGCCAAAAAATAAAAATTGAAAACGACCCGGCAAGGGCATTGCCGAGAGAGGTGACGGCGAAGATCAAGGCCGAGAGAATCAAAAGCCGTTTGCGGCCAAATCTGTCGCTCAACGCGCCCGCGGCCAGCGCGCCTATCAGACATCCCACGAGCGCGCAGCTATTGGCCCAGCCGACTGATGTGGGATTCGTCAGGTTAAAATACCGCTGAAAGAAAGGTTTTGCGCCGCCGATGACAACCCAGTCCCAACCAAATAGAAGACCGCCGAGCGCGGCCACGATGGAAATGACCCAGATGTATCGAAGATTGTAATTAGGTTTCATTGTTTAATTTCGGCCAAAAGGTCGGCCGCGAGGGCATGGCTCGGGTCGCGCTTCAGAATTTTTTTGAGCAGCGAGGCGGCTTGTTTTCGTTGGCCCAATCCGTATCTCGCCTGGGCCTGGAGAAACAGCGCCTGAGTTTCCTGGCGGAATTGAAGGTCGTCGTCAAACAAAAGCATGGTCGGAAGGCTGGTGGCGAAATAATCGATTTTGGCGGGAGCCTTCTGGAGTTTTTGGGCGTAGGTGAGAAGATTTTCCAAAAGCTCCCGTTTTTTCCGGTTCTTCCCCGTCTTTTCCAGGGCCATTGCGGAATAGTAGGTCATTTCCGAGTAACCTCGCACGCTCATCCCCTGGAAATCCCCCTTGAAGTTGGCGGCGGCCTGCCAGCGTGCGCGGGCGGCCTCGTGTTCTCCGAGGGGCGAGAGGGCGCAGCCGAGCCAATATTGAATATCGCTGTCGTTGGCGAGGAAATGTTTGGCTTCGCCGAGGTTCGACGACGGGTTCAAGGCGTCTTCGAAATATTTTCGGGCAATTGCCGGATTCCCTTCCGCGAGCGCGGCGCGGCCCAGGGCCAAATGGGCCCGGGTGTATTGGCCGAGCGTCGCGCCTTCGCCGCCTTCCCACGGTTGGAAGTGGCGCGACATAATCAGTTCCAGGGCTTTCGCGTTCTGCCCAGTCTGATTGTACAAAGCGGCGAGTTCAACGCTCAGATCGTCGCGCTGGCGGACCAGACCGGGATGCTTTTCCAGTTCGCGCAATCGTTTTGCGGGGCTTTTTCCCATGCGCTTCCACAATTGATCGCGCTCAAACAACAGGCGGGCGTCGTTTGGATTGCATGCGAACGCCGAATCGTAGCAGGCGCGCGCCCTGGTGCGTTTGTGCAGAATGTTGAAAAAGCCGATGCCGAGATTGCGCCAGATAACTGAGAAGGTCGGATCAGCCGCGGCGCTCCGCTCCCAAAGTTTGATCGCCTCGACGTGCCGTTTGCGGTCGTAGAGCAGGTTGCCAAGATAGTATAACGCCCTGGCGTCCTTTGGATTGACACTGATCGCGTATTCCAGGACGGCAATTTCCTCAAGACGAGCCGGGTTGCAATAATCGGGCGGCAACCGCGTGGCTTGCGCGAGGCATACCGCAGCTTCAGCATTGTCGCCGGCTTTGTGGTGAAGCCACGCGAGCGTGTAACCTGCCAGCGGTTCGGCGCCGAGCGATTGGTCAGGCAAATCGCGCGATGCTGGCGAGATGTTTTGCAACAAAGCGATGGCGTCGCCGTAAAAGCCCGCCTTGCCCAGATCGTGCGCCAGATCAAGACCGACTTGGAGGTCGCATTCCAGCGGTTTTCCCGCGAGCCAGCGCGCCCACCAATCGAGAGGGTCAAAGGAGAGGGTCTGCTGGAGCAACGCTGCGGCTTCGTCCTTTGCGCCAAGTTGGCGCAAGACCATCACTTTGAGATTTCGGGCGCGCGTGTTTTCGACGTTAAACCGCAATGAGCTTTCGAGATGTTCCAATGCGCCGCTCCAATTGCGCTGGATGCAGTCCAATTCAGCCAGCGTATGGAACGCGGCGGATGCCCACGGCTGGTTCCATGTTGCCTTGTAAAATGCGTCATACGCGCCGGGAAAATCTGATTTGTAGCGCAGGCAAAGGCCGAGATTATAGAGTGCCTCTCCATCGTACGGATTGGCGTTTCGCGCGGTGAGGCGTTTGATTGCCGCACGAAAGTGGGTTTCGGCCAGTGTGAATTCGCCGCGCCGCAAATGCCAAAGCCCCATCGCGTTGTTGCAACGTGAATCCAACGGATCACGCCGCAAAGCCTCCCGCCAATAAATCGCCGGAGAACGCGTGGCGTGACGATATTGCTCGAGATGGAGGCCAGTGAGGAACAGTTCGTCGGCGCTGGTGGTTTCGCTTGGCGAGGGAGGTTCGATGGCGGGCGGAGGAACTTCGCGTCGCGCGCGCGGCTTGGGGCGATACGAAATAACTTCGCGCCCGTCGTCGGCGGACACGCGGACCGTCAAATCCTCGGCTTTCACACGATTGCCGACTTCAATGTCCTCAACGAATGGCGCGCCGGGCAGAAGTTCGAGGCTTCGGGAAAAAACGGAGCGGTCCCGAACCAGCAATTCGATTTGCGCCGAGGGCAGGGGAATGGTCACGCAAACACCAACGCGCGCGCTCGATTTCGTGACGTTAAGGCTGATTGCGGCTTCCAAATTGGCGTGTTGCGCGGGGCCGATTTTTTGGAGCGGATACCAGAATTGACTCCATGTTCTTGTCTCGCCGGGTTGAAGAAAGCTGAAGTCCGGCTGGTTGTCGGTGAAGACGCCCGCCATGATTTCGATGTAAGGGCCGTATTCGCCGTTGGCGTCGAGCTCGGTGAGATTGCGGTCCCACGCGTAGCCGAAGGCGTGGTTGCCCCAGGTCCATTGCTTTTTGCCCGGGGAGATTAGGTGATTGGCAACGTGGAGAATACCGGCTTCGCGCTTGTGATCGTACCCGCCAAAAAAATCCTCCTTCGATCCCATGCACATGTATGAGCAGGGCGTTGGGATATTCGCATACCAGGAAAGATCGTTCGCGGCGTAACCAAGCTCGGTTGGGCCCTTTTGCGCCCGCTCACCATAGTTGACACCATAATACACGCCCTGGCAAAGCGGATATTCGCTGGTGGCGCGGCGGGCGTGATCGGCGACGTAATAAACGTCCGGCGGGAAAAAGCTTTGGTAGGCTTCGTGGACTCGCGTTGCGACGTTGGCCCAGAAAAGAAAGGTCTGGGTGAAAGGCGTGCGATTGTAGGCGCGCACTTTGAGTTCGACGTAGCTGGCGCCCGGATGCAGGCAAACCCCGTGCATTCCCTTGAGGCGGCTTAGAGGATCGTGGTCGCTACACCAGACCGTTACCGAGCCGCCGGCGTGCTTTTCAATCTCGACATCGACTGGCAGAAACGTGGCGGGGCGATGGTGTTGGGGCCAGTTGAATTCGATGCCGCCGGAAATCCACGGTCCGGCGAGTCCGACGAGCGCGGGTTTGATGACGTGCTGGTTGTAGATAAGGTCATAGCCATTGGTTTTGTCTTGAATGGCATGGATGCGCCCGCCGATTTCTGGAAGGATAAGGACTCGGACGTATTCGTTTTCAAGCCAGATGGCCTTCCAGCTTCGGTCAGTTTTGGTTTGAGAAATGCGGTCGGTGCAGGGCAGGGGGTAAACCTTTCCACTGCTGCCTTGATAGACGCGCTTTTCCAAAAACATGGGATTTTTGTCCGGCGCGGCCGGGAGGTACGTTGGAAAGACGATTTCTTCTTCCCGGACGGAAACCGTCGAGGGCGGTTCCGTATTTGCCATCCGCGAGGTGCTCACCGGGCAGATTTTCGTGCTGTCGGAAATTAATGTCAATACGGCAAGGGACGTTGTTATTTCGGCGGCGTGAGTTCGCCGCCCCACGATGTGGGATCCACGTCTTCGAGGGTTTCGCTAAATGTCCATTGGTGCCCCGCCAAATCTTCAGCCGTGTACTGGCGCTCGCCATATTCAAAGTCCTTCGGCTCCATTAGAATTTTGGCTCCGTGCGTTTTGGCGCGCAAATAATGTGCGTTTAGATCATCGACACGCACCATGACCGAGTGGGTCACCTCCGCGGCGCGTGGTGGTTTGCGGTCTCCGCGCACGTCACCCACGATAACCGCGCCGTCGCCAAAACTAAGTTGCGAACGATGATTTTCGCCAATTCGCAGCCGCTCGACAAACCCAAACGCCCCGTTGAGCCAGGCAACGGCCGCGCGCACGTCTGGATAGATAAGAACGGGGATAACGACAGCAGAAGGAATGGATCTGTTCTTTCTCATCACGTTTTTATGGCAACGACTTTTCTGAATCTCATTGTGGCAACTACCTGTTCGCTGTGTGAAAACCGATTTGACCTCGTTGCGGATCGGGCGGGGTCATTAGTTCGCGGATCGCGTCAAAAACAGCTTTGAACTGCTTGTCATACTTTTTTTCCAAATCTTCCAGCTTCCGGGCAAGATCGGCGTGGGTCGCCATCAGTTGCCACAGCCGGACAAATGCGCGCATGATTTCTACGTTTACATGGATCGCGCGTTTGCTGCGCAGGACACTTGAGAGCATTGCAACACCTTGTTCGGTAAATGCGTATGGAAGCGTCCGCCGGAGACTTCCCCAACTTGAAGTCACAATTTGTGACTTCAAGAGCGCAAACTCCTGATTATCAATCTGAAACATAAAGTCCGAAGGGAATCGCGCTTTATTTCTTTGCACAGCTTGGTTGAGAACTTTGGCTGGTACGCCATAAAGTTGAGCCAAATGCGGGCTGAGGATGATTTTTTGACCTCGCAAAAGAAAAATGCGTTGCTCAATTCTCTCCAGTGGTGTGATGGTGGAAGGATTCATAACGGCGTACCGGAGAGTTTTGAAGTCACAAAATGTGACTTCAAAAGCCGAATCTTCTTCTCGGCGAGGCTCCATTCAAAGCTCAATGGCATTGTCAAGTCATGCCGAATCTTCAAACTAAAGCCAAGCCACAATTTCCGTCCGCGATCTGGATTTATAATCCACCATTTGCTGGATTTCCTTCCCAAGTTCTTCCGGAGTCCCATGAAGGGGACGCACTTTGTGTCCCTCAACATATCGGCTGGCAAATTCCGAAGATTTGAAATTTGTCCATGTCGGCGAAATCTGCCGAGTCTGACGTCACGAAAACAGAGGCGGTGGCCGTGGTGAACATGACGCTAAATGAATTAACGGGATCCGGCCCAAAATCTGGATATTCCCGGCGCAGCGTCAGCGAATACTTCTTAATGTAATCGTGAATGGTCACATCTCGAATTTCGCCCGCATCGTGGAATCCTCTTTCTGTTCAGGTGCTTTCTTCATATTGCTTCCGTTCACGCCGACACGCCCGCCGTGCGGTGTTTCCAATGTCGATCATGTCGCGCCGCGTGGAGGATTGCAAAGATGACGATCGCATCCGGTCGGACGATATAAAAGACTCGATATGGAAACCGTCGCGCTAAGATGCGATGAACCATTGGGTTTTTACGGAGCCGCATATAGGATAGCGGATGCGCATGAACCCGAAGAATGGCGTGGCGGATTTCATCGGTGAATTCGGTCCCCAGTCCAGGCCGCTGGGTCTCGTACCAGTTGGCCGCTTCTATTAGATCGTCCTGTGCCTCGGAACGGACGATGAGGCGGCGATTTATTTTTTTAGACTGGCCCGAACACAAGCTTCGACATTTTTCCAGGAATTTCCAGCGTCAGGGTTTTTCTCGTATAACACCAAGCGCGCTTCCAGCGTGGCCTTCTCTGAATCGTCAAGAGGGTCATCCACGTCAAGCCATCCGCCGCTATCCATTTCGGCAAGTTTGACTCGGATCTCGTATCGGTCCTTTTTAGTCAGTTTCGGCAATTCCGCCAGAATTTCGGCCTTGCTCATGGGAGACAGGATAATCGATTTTTAAACTTTGTCATTCTTAAACGCGCGTGGACGTTCGGCGATTACGGCTGCGTGGCTCGCTCTGATTTGCCGTTGGCGTCGCAGAGGTGACGGTTGACGGCGTTCAAATAGGCGCGCGCGCTGGCTTCGATCACGTCGGTGCTGGCGCCTTTGCCCGTGACCATTTTGCCGTCGCCGAAATTCACTTTGACTGTCACTTCGCCCATCGCGTCCTTGCCTTGCGAAACGGCGCGCAAGGAGTAATCGATCAAGCGCCCTTGCGTCCGTGTCAAACGGTCAATGGCCTTCAAGGCGGCGTCCACGGGGCCGTCGCCAATGCCGGCGTCCTGCACGGAATCGGCTTTTTTGCCGGTCATCTTTTGGAGGCGCACGGTGGCGGTGGGAACGGCGCGGTTGCCGCTGGTGACACTCAAATAATCGAGCGTCCAGGTTTCCGGGACTTCGGTGATCTGCCCTTCGACAAGCGCGGAAAGATCGTCGTCATAGACGAATTTCTTTTTGTCGCCGATTTCCTTGAAGCGGGCGAAAATCGCGGCAATGTCGGCCTCGGCCATTTTAAAGCCGAGATGTTTCAATCTCGCGGCGACGGCCGCGCGGCCGCTGTGCTTGGTCAAGGGCAACTCCGTTTGGCCCCAGCCGACGGTTTGAGGGTCCATGATTTCATAAGTCTCGCGCTTCTTCAAAATGCCGTCCTGGTGGATGCCGCTGCCGTGGGCGAAAGCATTCTCACCGACGATGGCTTTGCTGCGCTGCACCACCAAGCCGCTCATGCGTGAAACAAGGCGCGAGGATTTTACGATTTCGCGCGTGTTTATGCCGCAGTCGAATCCCTTGAAAAAATCGCCGCGAGTTTTGAGGGCCATGGCGATTTCCTCCAAGGAGGCGTTGCCCGCGCGCTCGCCAATGCCGTTGACGGTGCATTCGACCTGGCGCGCGCCGTGACGAATGGCGGCGAGAGAATTGGCGACGGCCAAGCCGAGGTCGTTGTGGCAATGGACGCTGATGACGGCCTTGCCGGATTGAAATTCGGGCACGGAGTCATACAAATTCTGGATCAACTCGCCGTATTGATCGGGGACGGCCCATCCGACTGTGTCGGGGATGTTGACTGTCGTTGCGCCCGCGGCGACGACCGCGCGGCAGACCTCCGCCAAAAAATCCGGCTCAGTGCGCGAGCCGTCCTCGGGGGAAAATTCGACGTCGTTCACAAAGGATTTGGCGCGTTTGACGCTGTCCACAGCGAGGCGGAGAATTTCGTCGCGGGCCTTGTTCAATTTGAACTCGCGATGAATTTTCGAGGTGGCCAAAAAGAGGTGGATGCGCCCGCGTTTTCCAGCCGGCTTAATCGCGTTGCCTGCGGCGTCGATGTCGCGCGTGACGCAACGCGCAAGGCCGCAAATGACGGGGCCTTTGATCTCGCGGGAAATGGCTTTGACGGCGGCGAAATCGCCATCACTGATGACGGGAAAGCCGGCTTCGATGACATCGACGTTAAGGCGGGCGAGTTGGCGCGCGACTTCCAACTTTTCGCGCAAGTTCATGGAAGCGCCGGGACATTGTTCGCCGTCGCGCAAGGTCGTGTCGAATATGATGATGCGATTATTTTTCATATGTTGTTTTGTAAATAAAAATAAAAAACCCCACCGCCGTTTCGGCGATGGGGTTTGAAAATTCCTGTAAACGAAAGTTAAACCTCGACCGCCACGCGGCGTAGAAGCAGCGCGTTCAGCAGCAGTCCAAGGTTCAGATTACCGTTCACGATGGTGTAGATAACGCGAAAAGATCGGAGCGTCAAATGTTTTTTCAAATTTTTTTTGACGCTCGCCAAACAGCATGGGTTTGGAATATTTTAAGAGCGTGAACTTGATGCGCCGAACCTGTCTCTTGCTCGCGGCGGTTTTGTCCTTTTGCGCCGTTTGCCGGGCTGGTGATGATCCGAACCAGGGCGAGGTGATGAATTTCAGCCTGCTGGATTACAAAGGCAAGTACCACGAATTGCGCCGGACCGACGCGCGCGCGGTGGTTTTGTTTTTCACCGAGAACGGATGCCCCGTCGCGCGGCAAAGCATCGACAAACTTAAGAAGCTGCGCAGCCACTTTTCGGACAAGGGGGTTGCGGTGTGGATGGTCAATTCCAATCCGCAGGATGATCGCGAGAGCATCAAGAAGGAGGCGGAGGATTTTAAGGAAGACCCGCTGCCGGTGTTGATTGATGACACACAGCAGATCGCCCGACTGCTGGGAGTCAACCGCACCGGCGAAACGATTTGCATCGATACGAGCGATTGGACGGTGTTCTACCGCGGAGCGATTGACGATCAATTGGTCGAGGGCGCGCAGAAGCCTGAACCGACCGCGCGATACGTTCGAAACGCGATTGAGGAGTTGCTGGCGGGGAAAAAGATCGAGCGCCCAAAGACATCCGGGCGAGGGTGCCTGATTACGTTTGACCCAGCGGGCAGTCCGATTTCTTACAGCCGGGAAATCGCGCCGGTATTGCAAAGCAAGTGCGTTGGATGCCATAGCCCCGGGAATATCGCGCCGTTTGCGTTGTCCAGTTACCAGAAAGTAATGGGGCACGGTGAGATGATCCGTGAAGTTTTGGCGACATGCCGGATGCCGCCGTGGGATGCCGACCCTTCTTATGGTCATTTCAAGAACGACCGTTCGCTCTCCCTCGCGCAGAAGAAGTTGTTGCTGCGCTGGCTTGATCAGGGGATGCCGCGCGGGGACGGGCCAGACCCCTTGGCGCAGACCGTGCCGACCGTGCCGGATTGGCCGCTGGGGCCACCTGATTACATCGTAAAATTGCCGGTTCCGGAGCAGATTCCCGCGACCGGCGTATTCGACTATCGGTATGTGGACATTCCTTCTCCAATCACCAACGACGTGTGGCTGTCGGCGGCGGTCATGCGGCCGGACAACCGGCGGGTCGTGCATCATCTGATCGTGAGGGCCAATTACGACAAGACGCCAAAACGCGCCAAGGACGATGTGTTTCTGAGCGGTTGGGCGCCGGGATTCGATGGCATGAGTTATCCGTCCGGGACGGGGAAGTTTTTGGGCAAGGGCGCGACGTTGAATTTTGAATTGCACTACACCGCCGATGGCAGGCCGGAAACGGACCAGAGCGAGCTTGGGCTGTATTTGGCAAAGTCGCAACCCAAACTGGCGCTTCAGACCCGCGCGGCTTACAACAAGGATTTTGTGGTTCCGGCCAATGAGGCGGAGGCTTCCAGCTATGCGGTTTACGGGTTCCAGGAGGATTCGATGCTGTATGATCTTGCGCCGCACATGCATCTGCGAGGTTCGTGGTTCAAGTACGAAGCGCTATATCCAGACGGCGAACGGGAGACATTGCTCTCCGTCCCGCACTATGACTTCAATTGGCAGACGATCTACCGACTGGCTGAACCCAAAAAAATGCCGGCGGGCACATGGATTCTGTGCACGGGCGGCTTCGACAACTCAGGCAGAAATCCTTCCAATCCAAATCCAGGCAAACGAGTTAGGTGGGGAGACCAGTCTTTTGATGAAATGTTTATCGGGTTCATGGACGCGGCCACATTGCCACCGGCTGGCGGTTCGACGGGAAAGCAGGCTCGAAGGGACACGGCGGATGCACCAATCCTTGGGCAATAGCACTGGAACTGTCTGGTTTGTCTTGGAATCGGACAGTGCCTTTTGGACACTGTCCTTACACCCGGCGGTTTTTTAATGGAAATCCCTGATTGCAATGGTCGATCCCCTGTGTAAGATAGTCCACGACCCCTTGGCATTCTGGATGCTATGAAGATTGTCATGGATAACAACGTAAATAAAGCCTCAGTATCGCTCCTGGCGATGGCGGCGCTAGTCATCGCGGCGGTTGCCGCCAAAGTTCGCGCCACTGTTGAATCGCAAGCACCTGTTGGATATGAGGATGAAAACGGTTTTCATTTCGGGAATCCCCTCGGGGAATAATCCCGTGCGGGCCTAACTCCGCAAGGAGCGGCGCCCGGAATGACCGTCCGAGTGTCCCATTAGTGACACTCAGTGTCTTGAATTTAGACACATTTCGACAGAAAAACTCCGATTTCTCCCTTCTTTCCTCAACCGAAACCCAATAATCGTCCGCCCTGATACGTCACAAAGGCAAAAACCCATGCGAGGACGCCCATGTACAGCCATTGGAATAGGGGCCATTTCCAGGAATTCGTTTCCCGACGCACCACCGCGACGGTGCTGACGCATTGCAAAGCAAGGACATAGAACACCATTAGCGTGATAGCCGTGAGTGTTGTGTAAACGGGGGTGCCATCCGGGCGTTTTTGCCGGCTCATTACTTGCGCCAGATTGCGGGTATGGGTGTCTTCATCGGTGCCCTCGGCGACGTTATACACAATCGACATGGTGCTGACAAAAACCTCGCGGGCGGCAAAGGAGGACACAATGCCGATGCCGATCTTCCAATCAAACCCAAGGGGTTTAATGGCGGGTTCGATCCAATGTCCGGCCATCCCGGCGTAACTGTCGCGCAAACGCTGTCCGGCTTGGGCAGGGCTGACGTCGCCGGAATTTGTGCCGGCGTGGCGAGGGTAGCTTGCCAGAAACCAAAGCAAAATGTTGATGCCCAGAATCACTGTTCCAGCGCGGCGAAGGAAGAGCTTTGACCGATCCCACATGTGCCGCAAAACAACGGTCGTCAGCGGGCGTTTGTAGGGCGGCAATTCCATTACGAGCATTGGGGTTTCGCCTTTGAGCAGGGTCTTTTTCAAAAGCCACGCCATGCTCAGGGCCACCACGATTCCCAGCAGATACATGGAGAGCATCGTAACGCTTTCGAGGAGGATGCGTCCCGGCATGCAGGCGGCGATGAGCAATGTGTAAACCGGCAGGCGGGCGGAACAACTCATCAGAGGCGCCACCAGGATTGTCACCAACCGGTCTTTGGGCGTTTCGATGGTGCGGGTGGCCATGATGCCGGGGATCGCGCAGGCAAATGAACTGAGCATCGGAATGAAGCTTTTTCCGTGCAGGCCGACTTTGCTCATCAGGCGATCCATCAAGAACGCCGCGCGCGCCATGTAGCCGGTGTCTTCGAGCAGGCCGATAAATAGAAAGAGCAGGCAAATCTGGGGCAAAAATACCACGACGGCCCCGACGCCTTGAATGACGCCCTTGACGATCAATTCCTGCAAATCACCCGGCGGGATCAGGTGGCCGACAAAATTGCCCGCGTTGGTGAAGAGACCCTGCAAGAGGTCCATCGGCAACTGCGCGAAACTAAAAATTGTCAGGAACATCATCGCCATGATCCCCACAAAAATCGCCATGCCCCAAACTTTGTGAGTGAGGATGCGGTCCAGCTTGTCGCTCGCCGTTTCCTCGGGGTTGGCGGATTGGGTGATCGCATCGCGTTGAATGTCGGCAATGCGGGCGTAGCGGCCTTCAATCGGCGCGCTCCGCCAATCGCTCCCGGCTTTTTCCAATCGCTCCCGGGCGGCGATAATTGCGGGGCCAAGCTCCGGCGAAATGGTCGATTTGGGGTCGGACAAAAGCAACAGGGCGCGGCCCTTGGCGCCCATTCCTTGCAGCGAGCCGGAGAGATTTTCGACTTCGGTGTCGAAGGCGGGCGGAAGTTCCCAAAAGTTTTGCGGCGGCGCGGAAGTTGAACCGGCGCGAACCATTTGAACGATGCGAGTTTGCAGTTCCTTAAGGCCGCTTCCGGTGCTGGCCACCATGGGGACAATTGGAATTCCCAAGGCGGCGGCGAGTCTTTCCGGGTCGATCAGATGGCCGATTTTTTCGGCGACATCGGTCATGTTGAGGGCGATGACAGTGGGATGGCCCAATTCGATCACCTGCGTGGCGAAGAAAAGGTTTCGCTCGAGGTTGGAGGCATCGACCACCACCACCACGGCGGCGGGAACCGGAACATCCGGCAAGTGATGAAGCAGCACATCGCGGGCGATTTGTTCGTCGAGGGACTGCGGACTGAGGCTATAAGTTCCGGGCAGATCAAGGACCACAATGGGCAGGTCCGGCGGGCCGCCTTGGAACCGGCCTTCCTTGCGTTCGACGGTGACACCGGCGTAATTGCCGACGCGGGCGCGCAATCCCGTCAGGGCGTTAAAAATGGTGGTCTTGCCGGAGTTTGGATTGCCCGTGAGAACGACGTACGCGGCGGAAGCAGTTGCGTCCATTGTCAGCTTGCGGGCCGGACTAAAATCTGTTCGGCATCGTGGCGGCGAAGGGTGAGGTGATAACCGCGGACCTTTATTTCGACGGGGTCGCCGAGCGGGGCGAAACGAACCAATTGGATGGAAGTGCCGACCAATAGGCCCATTTCCAAAAGGCGTCCGCGCTGGTCGGGGCGCAATTTGATTTCACTGACGGTCGCCGCGCCGCCGATTTTCAGGGAGGTCAATGGCAGACTTTCCTCGGCCATATTACGCGACTTTTTTGTGCGGAAGCGGTTCGACGAGAATCTTTTCGGCCAAACGGGAACTGATGCCAAGCCGGGCGTTGCAGACCTGGCAAATGAGATTGGTGTGGCGGCTGAGAAGCTTGATTTTTTGCTCCTCGCAAAAGCCCATTTCCCGCAATCGATGAGTCACTTCCGGGGGTGTGGAAAGCTGCTTGATCCGCACGGCGACGCCGGTATTGACGCGGCTTAACGGGCACAGGAAAGGCTGGGGACAATGTCCGTCCCCGTCTTCAGTGTGCGAATGCGATTTATCCACAGGTGGAAGCTAGGTCAATTGCCGATGAGATGCAAGGGGCAATTGGCATGGGGGCGTAATGCCTGAGTGACGGCGGATTTTGGGTTAAGATCAGGAGGAATCAAACAACAACCGGTAGGGGTCGCGCTTTTCGTCTTGGGCCAACGCATCAAGGGCGCGCTTGAAAACGCCGAAGGCGTCGCGGGTTCGTTTCG
>DATAUD010000120.1:0-10212 GCA_036268455.1 Verrucomicrobiia bacterium | reverse complement strand
TGGGACGCCGTGGCAAAAGACGCCGTCTTTGAGTTCATGTACAATATTCCAGGGTTTACCACTCGGATTGAAGGGCGCAAGGCGTATATGGACTGGTTTGGGGGCTACACAAATGTCCTTCACTCCGCGGATAATTTGCGGGTTCATAAATCCATCATTCCGAACATCACGATTTTGGAATACGAGGTTCATGGCACAGTTCCGACCACCAGAAAGCCTTACGACAACCGCTTTTGTTCCATTATTACCGTCAAAGACCGCCAGATAATTCATTGGCGTGATTATATGGACTCGCTTGCCGTCATGCTTTCGGTTACGTCCGAGTGATTATGCCGCCCAGGCGCTCTGCTAATCCCAAACAAATGGTGGCCCGTCTCGGTAACGCTCCGAGTTCAACGGCTTAAAAGACCGCGGCTTCACTTTAAAGCTTGCGGGCCAAAATGGTGCTCGCGGTGGGATTCGCACCCGCGGTGGCGACGGTCTCGATGTCGTATCTCGCTTTACCCTTTTTCATCTTCAAAACGCGGCTGCATTTTGGCACACTGCGCTTCGCTGTTGGTCCTAAAATGAAAATTAAGCCGCAAGACACTGAGCCGACGATTCGCTTTAGTGCCGAATTGCTTCGTCCTGAGACAACCAAAAAGATTGGAACGTGGAGCCTTCTCACTCTGCCTAAGAGCGCAAGCGCCAAGCTTCCGTCACGAGGTGTGACGATGATTGAGGGAACTATCAATGGATTTCCTTTTCGAGCGGCCCTCGAACCAACTGGCAAAGGAAGTCACTGGCTCCGGGTCAACAAACCGATGCAAGATGCCGCAGGCGCGGACGCTGGAGATACGGTAATGGTGGAGATTACGCGGGCCGGAGAAGAACCGGAGATCAGGGTGCCAATGGATCTACGCAAAGCCCTTGCAACCGCCCCGCGGGCGCGGGCTTTTTGGTCGGAAATCACACCCATGGCGCGCCGGGACTGGGTTCTCTGGATCAGCTCCGCCAAACAAACGGAAACGCGCAGAAGCCGGATCGATAAAGCTTGCGACATGCTGTCCTCTGGAAAGCGACGGGTCTGTTGTTTTGGCGGTCTAAATTGGCTTAGGAAAGATCATGCCGCAGCGGGCGAAACGTGGCTTCCGTTGCCGGATTCAAAAAAACGCTTTTCGCCGAGATCGACAAAGTAGAACACAGCGCTTAAGCATCGTGGTTTCGCACTATGAATACTGAAATTATCAATGAAGTGGCGCGAGCCACAATGCACGGAGGAATGTCATTTCCCGAAGCCGTTGGCAAGTTGATCGCCGCCGGCGTGGAATATTACCATGTTGATTACGTCGCGAAGAGAAAAACCTGTTATGGCGGGGGCGGTGAAGTTGTCATGACCGCGATTGATTACGAGGGATTGCCGCCGGTCGCCGCCGAGTTCGACACGGCCGCGCTTCGGGCCGACATTTTGGACAGCCAGCGCAACGGCCAGAAATATCGCGACTTCACACGACGCGCGATGGAAGCCGGGACGCAAGGTTACTTCGCCTTTCTCCGCGGAAAACGAGTGACTTATTTTGGCCGCCAAGGCGATCAGCACATCGAGTGGTTTCCGGGAGCCGGACCTGTCGCGAAAATGGCTTGAGAAGAATAAAGAATCGTCGTTGTTGGTTGTTTGAAAAGACGCGATAATTCGGATATGACGATTCCGGTTGAATTGCTGCAACGCCTCGCAATCGCAAAAAGTGTGACTGTGTTGACGGGCGCTGGCGTGTCCGCGGAAAGCGGTGTGCCGACATTTCGCGATGCCCAAACTGGGCTGTGGGCGAAATTCAGTCCCGAGGAACTGGCCACTCCGCGAGCCTTCAAACGCAATCCTCGTCTTGTTTGGGAATGGTATGAGTGGCGGAGGAAGCTCGTTGCCGACGCGAACCCAAACCCAGCGCACCTTGCCCTTGCGGAAATGCAGAACCTCTTTTTGCGGTTCCATCTCATTACGCAAAACGTCGATGGCCTGCATCAACGCGCCGGGAGCCGGAACGTTATCGAACTCCACGGCAACATCACGCGCACCAAATGCTCTGAAGAAGGCACAATTGTTTCGACTTGGCCCGACACCAGCGATGTCCCGCCGAAATGTCCGGCGTGCGGCGGCTTGTTGCGCCCCGACGTGGTTTGGTTCGAGGAACCGATGCCGGAACCGGAGATGCGCGAAGCCATGACCGCAAGCACGCATTGCGATTTCTTCTTCTCCATCGGCACGTCAAGCGTCGTTTATCCGGCGGCCGCTCTTCCATCGGAAGCATTGCAAAGCGGCGCGACCGTGGTGGAGATCAATCCGCAGGCGACGCCATTCACGGCGCAGGCCCATTTCGCTTTGACTGGGCCGGCAGGGGTTGTGTTGCCGGAGTTGATGAAGGCGCTCAAGGCCTCTCGCCTCACTTGAAAAATGAAATCCCGTGCTGGAGTTAAATTCCCCGCCCCGTCGCGACTTCGGTGAAATTCTGAGAATAGCGAGCAGAAGCCTTTTGCCTCCGCCCGCGATCCAGGCCATTATTTCTCACGGTCGCCGTTTTCGCCGCAGTCACCGGGAGGCTTCCTTCGCCAGTTTCTTTGGACGACTAACCCGCTGTTTTTCGCCTCGCTCCTTATCCCTCCGAAATGCGGCGGCGAGGAAACTATCCACCTTTTCATTCTCTACGAGTCCGAATTGCTTCAGGACTGGGATTTCGATTGGCTGGCCCGCGAGTTCCTTTGCGGGAAGAAACTCGTTAATCACCTGGAGAACGCGAATGTAATTCTGCTCCTCGATTTCACATTCGTCGCAGATGCAGCGATCCTTCCATGCGACAGGGGCATCGTCGGATCCGAACGGCCCGGCTGGGCGGAATCGCATCTGTGCATCTTCGCGGACCTGCCGCGTGTCGCCCAGCAACCGGATGAGCACGGTCGGACCCAGCAGGCTTGAGCGAGCATTGGTGATGATACGAGTCCGTGGCGATCGCTTGAGAATTATCGACCGCATCAACAACGCGGTATCCGCGGGAATTTCCCCCGATCCCACAAACTCGATTTGCAGTTGTTTCGGTTTCTTTGCGAGCAGAGATTCGAGTTGGTAGGCCTCGTCGATAAAGCTGCCCCATGGGCGCACCTTGATCAGCAGTTTGGAGTGGCGCTTGACTGACTTGGTCCGTTTGGTGCGTTTATATTTCATAAGTCCTTTCAAAATGATGCGGGCGGGAGCTTTCGCTTCCGCCCGCGTTGTTCCTGGCGTCTTGAACCGTTCGCTAAAATCTACGGCCCGCAAAATGCGGCCGGGTTGATTCTTCTAAAGGGCTTGCCGGATCACCGCGACGTTGTTAAAAATCATAAAAATAGCTTTGTGTTCATACGATGTCCGTAACTCCTTGAGAAACTATGAAGAATAAATACGCTCAAAAAATTGTTCCGTTCCTTTGGTTCGACAACAATGCCGAAGCCGCGGTGGAATATTATCTCTCCATTTTCAAAAATTCGCGCATCGTCGAGATCCTTCGTTGCGGCGAAGCCGGACCGGGACCGAAAGGCAGCATTTTAACCATTGCGTTCGAGCTTGAGGGACAAAGATTCATCGCGCTCAACGGCAATTCGGAACACAAATTTTCGCTGGCGATTTCCTTGCTCGTCAATTGCAAAAATCAAAAGGAGGTGGACACGCTATGGAAGAAACTTTCAGCCGGCGGCGAGAAAATCGCGTGCGGCTGGCTGACTGACAAATTCGGCGTCGCCTGGCAAATCACTCCCACGATTCTTCTCGATTATATTAACGACAAAAACCCCACGAAGGCGAAAAACGTCATGCAAGCGATGATGAAGATGCAGAAAATCGACATCAATCGCATCAAGCAGGCCTATCGAAGGGAATGACCGGCGCGTGGATTTGCACCACGAACTTCCGCCTTCGTAGGGCGGCGTCCAAAATCTGATTACACCGTGAGAGCAATTTGCATTAGTAGCCTTGGGCTATGGGAGGTTGATGAGTTCCGGCTTCGATCCAAATCGGCGCAACGGGCGGAAAACGATCGTCACCTTCCCTGTTGGCCGGATTCGCATGGTGCGCGCCGGTTTGTAGCTCCTGCGAAAGAGCAACTGGCTTTGATAGCGAACAATGGGTTTCATAGGATTTCCTCTCGTTAAGGGTTAAGAACCGCCAAACCGCGAAATTAAAAGGGCCGGCAGCATTCGCGCTACCGGCCCATGCCATTTCAACAAAGAACAAACACCTCCTGGCGATCTATTCGATCCCAGCCCGCGGATTCACGGCGGCTGTTTCGGTGTTTAGAGGCACACCTCCAAAAAAGCCTTTAAACTGTAAAATTCTATATCCTGGTTCCGGCGCTATAATGGGCATCTCACGGGCACACCACCTCGGTGACCAGCCAATGCTCGTCTTCACTATTTTCAACTTGTCGCCGGAAGACATCACCAGGATGTCGCTTTGTTCTTGTTCACAGATTGTCTAGCTTTCTCTACTACTCATCCGTTTTCATGCTATTCAGGGAAAACAAAAAACCCCGCTTACACTTCGGTAAGCAGGGTGAAGAAATTCTCTTTCGATTCGTTACCTGCTTACACCATGTCTATCCAAATTACCTCCGGGCTTTTGCCCAATAGGCGCCAAGGATAGTCCAAGGCTAAACACACAGCCTTGGTTATACCGGCAATGACGTGTCGCTTCTGCGACCGGCATTGTCGGCCAACTCGTGGCTGATATGTTTAAGCAAGTTTTCATACGAACGTAGAGACGTATAGCACATGCTATCGGTTACACGCAAGTATTATTTTATTTATTTGCAAATTCCCGCTTTTCTTCCAATTCATCTTCAACTTGACAATCGTAATCACGCAAGTGCGTTTCGCCGCCTCAAATTTAAGTTCGATCCGGGCTTGCGGCCGGACGGCAATATCTGTAAATTGGGTTCTCTGGGCGACGCTTAGTTCAGCGGTAGAGCATTACCTTCACACATTTAAAAGGGCGTTTTGGCCATTTTTTGCGATTTTTGCACACGGTTTATTTTCATTGCAACTCTTTCAAACAGAGCGTGATAAAGTCGAGTAATGTATAATCCCATGTACGCCCTCAAAATCCCAAATTTCGAAATCGGTTACAAGTTTTTTCCGAATCTCCAAAAATTATTTCGGTAATGCTCCACCCTCGCCGTTCCTCAAATTGTCGTTGGAAAAATGAGCTAAATCCTGATTCATGGCACGGTGTGAAAGACAGAATTCGCTCGCGAAAGCGATTAAAAATCGCCTCGTCTGTGTAAGAGCGGTTGCGCCATTTCGCTCAGTTCGGGTGCCAAGAAGAATTCTGCCTCACCGTAACCGTTTGTTGACGGACGCAGTCACACGGTCAACTGCGTCGGCTGGCTAGAATTCCGCCGCCCTCGTGGGGCCTCTTGATCGGCGTTCGAGGAGTGCGCGCGCAACACCGCCTCCGCAAGGAAATCGCGGTTGATGCTTCCGATTTTTTTGGGCGATTCGAACTGCTCAAATTTGTTCGTGTTGCTCATGAAAGGACAATGTATGTTGCCGACGCAAGGAGTTGTCCGCGGAAAACCATTGAAACACGGAGGCAAATCGAGAAAATGCACTGCTGGCATGACGTGTGCTCAAAAGACTTGTGCGTTTCCTGTTAAGCGCGGTAATTGTTTTTGTCGTTGCACTTTTTCGGGTGCAGGCTGCGCCTATCCCTCTAGCTGAATTTCCATTTCAATTTCGTGAAGGGCTGTTGTGGGTTGAGGTCAATATACCAGAGTCACAAAAACCGCTAAATTTCCTTCTGGATACCGGTTCGGGAGTAAGCGCCATCAACCTCGGCACTGTGAAACGCATTGGCCTGAAGTTCGGCCGGAAGGTCACAGTTCGTGGCGTAGAGACCACACTCACCGGGTATTGGCAGCAACAAATGTCGGCCAAAGTTGATAACGTACGGCTGCCAAGTAACTATCTCGCGGTTGACTTGGAGAAATTAAGTCGTTCGTGTGAGCGGCCCGTGGATGGACTCGTTGGGGCGGATTTCTTTCGCGAACACGTGGTGCAGATTGATTTTGACGCGCAGAAAATTCGGATTTTGAAACCGGAGAAGGCTGGAAAATCCGATGACACCATACCACTCCAACTGCGCCCTTGCGGAATGCGCGTGCCTGTCAGTGTAAATGGCCAAAAACGTCAATGGGTACGTCTGGATACCGGCTGCGCGACGGCGTTCCAGTGGGTAACATCGGATGTTCCTGACCAATGCACGCGCCAGATGGCCATTGGCTTGGCTGAGATTTCCATTGCACAAACCAAAACGACGGTGGGTATTGGCGACCACATATTCAACAATGTGCCCACCGGCTTGCATGAAAAGGCAATCTTCCCAGGTGAATCTGGATTGCTCGGCAACGGTCTGCTTTCTCGATTTTCCGCGGTCACAATTGACGCGAAGGCTGGCCACTTAGTTCTGAGGGAACGTCCTTTGGCGCAGTAATCCGTTCCGGCGAAAATCCCGTCCCCCTTTCATTCTGTTCTGCGCCGCCTCATAGTACCGCGAACCTTTCTTCCACTATTAAAGAATCTTTGAGGATTTTCTCGCTTGCGGCGTATTAAGTGCGAAATGGTTGGATAGTGAAGAAAAAGCGGCTTCAAGATACCGTCAAGGCCGTTCACTTGCGCTCTGACGCCTGTCAAACTGAGGAGAAGATTCGGCGCCGGGTTATCTTTCAACTTGGGGCAATTACGCTGTTAATTTGCTTCGCGATAATGGGGTTGGTTGCCTGGGCGTTATATCCGAACGCATCAGAGCGCGCGGCGCTCGTCGAATATGAAAAAATCCGAATTGCTTTGGCCAACGATGATCTGGCAGCAGCTTCGCGCTCCGCTGGGAACCTTGGAACTCGTTCTCCTCGACTGCCAATTTCCGTGCAGGCATCTGCTTTGCAAAAATGCACTTCGCTGGAATCCGCCCGGCAAATCTTTAAGGAAATAAGCCAGCAGGCAGTAGTCCTCGTGCATGGGCTGACGGTTATTTCATCGGAGAGTGTCCTCCTCGGAATGGATGTCCGGTGAAGTGCTCGCCTTGCCGGATGGATGAATTTGGCCCGTGGGTGCGAGCTTCCACCGAACTCAAAAATCCATATATGGGAAAGGAAAGCCCTCGATGCGGGGTATTGCATCCGACGCGCTAACCTGATTATGGGCTGCACATCCCTGTAATCGCCTACCCTGTTCCACGCATATTCTCACTTTTTTTGAGGGGTTCGCTCGGCTGCGACGTATTAAAGGATGTCGGAAAACAGCGGTATCGAGCCGCACAAAGAAAGGTATGAAAATTATGAAAAGGACACTTCTAATCGCGGCTGCGATTGCGGGCGCTTTCACCATTGCGGCCGCGCACAAACAGGGTCGCCCAAAGGAGACGAGCAGGCGGCGGCCCACAAAACGGTTGTGACGACAACGACAACGGATCAGGCGGCCAAGCCGGTTGGATACCAGGCCGTTGGGGACGATGGCATTGCCGCCTCGCCCAAATTCCGTCAGATGCTTGATCAGAGAAAGGCGAGGGAAATGGCGGTGAACGCTGGGCAGGACGTTGATTATGTCCACGCCCCGCGCCCCACGCTTGCGCCCAAAGACGCGCGCTTTGATGCGGCATGGCATGCGAATGCCACCCCAGAAATCCAAGTTGCGCCGCTCAAATAACTGTCATCAGAGCACTATTCTCTGTAAATTAAAGTGGGCGGCGGCTGCTTCCGCCGCCCTCGCGGATTGAATATGAACACCAATGAACCAAGCACCGAAGACAAGGCGCTTCGCAAATTGCTCAAGGAATGGCGGATGGAGACTTCTCTCCCGCCGCAGTTTCAGGACTTGGTGTGGCGACGTATCGAACATTCACAAGCCCCCGCCTTGCCTTCAATGCTGGTGGTAATTGCCCATTGGTTTGGCTCGGTCCTGCCTCGTCCTGCATTTGCCGTTGCTTACTTGAGCGTACTTCTCGCCGGTGGCGCGACCTTTGGATGGGCCGAGGCGCGTAAGGACACTACCCACATCAAGGACGACCTGAGCCAGCGATATGTTCGGGTGCTTGACCCCTTATCAGGCTCCCCGCCAGTAATTCCATGAAGCGAATCGTATTCATTTTGTTGCTGGGTTTGGGATTAGGGGCGGCAGCTTATGGCTGCATTTACTCTGTTTGCATGTCGCCTGCCCGTGCTATGGCTCGGAGCGAGCGGCCGGAGCTGGCCTGGCTGAAGGAGGAGTTCCACTTAAGCGATGCCGAGTTCAAACGGGTGTCAGAACTTCATGCCGCCTACTTGCCACATTGCAGGGAAATGTGCCGTAAAATAGACGAGCAGAACGCGCATCTTCAGGAACTTCTTGTGGGAGCGACAAACGCGACGCCGGAAATTGACGCCGCCTTGGTCGAAGTTGCGCAACTACGCTCCGGCTGCCAGCGGATGATGCTGCGCCATTTTTTCCAGATTAGCCAAACAATGCCCCCGGAAGAAGGTCGACGATACCTCGCCTGGGTGAAGGAAAAGGTCTTCGCGCCGGATTATGGCATGAAAGAACAGAAATAGATTTCATGAGGGATTTTCGATTACGATACGTAATAAGAGGCGTCGGTTCAAATTCATAAAACAAAAATACGAAACTCGAACACAAAATGTATGAAACTCAGGCTATTTGCAATCACTGTCATGGCCGCAGTCGGCCTCTTGTCCAATACCGCTGTCCACGCGGACGATTCGGCTCTTATGGAGCAGTGAAATCCGTTCTGAACCAGTACTTGACGATCCAAACCAACCTCGCCAACGACTCCATTCAAGGCTTGGAGGAACATGCCAGCGCCATTGCCAAGGCGGTCAAGGGCGATGACATGAAGATGCTTGCGCCCGACTTGGCGAAGCAGGCGGAAACACTCACCAAAGCGACGGACTTAAAAGCGGCCCGCGAAGCATTCAAGCCGCTCAGCGCGTCGCTCATCAAATATCTGGCCGACAATAAAGCTGGCAAAGGCACATATCACGAGACATTCTGCCCTATGGTCAAAGCAAGCTGGCTACAGATGGGGACGGGCATCAAGAATCCGTACATGGGAAAGGCGATGCTTACGTGCGGAGAAGTCAAAAGTTGAAATTTTAGACAGCCAGCGCCGCCGCTGGCACAAACCGGCGGTGGAGCAGCGAAATGAACAAGACATGACAACGGTAATGTCAGCTCGACTTAGCAAAGCCGCGACGGCGCTTCTCGCCATCTTGGTCAGCGTTGTTACCGTTTGGCAGAGCGTCTTCGCCGTCTCGACCGGGGCTGCCACATCCGCCGCCCCTGTCGTGCGCAAGTGCTGCGGTTCAAAGCATTGCCAGTGTTGCGGGCGGGCCTGTTGCGCGATGCCCGCTGACAATCGCGCCCCCGTTACGCCCTTCGCACCGCCGCCCACTTCCCAAACCGAGTGGCAAGCCCTGGCGCCATCAGTTATCTCCGTATTCACCTTGACTGCGCCCTCCCCGAACGACTTGTCCGATCCGACTTTGCCGCCCGCTTCGATGACAGCACTCCCCATTTTCCAGCGGGACTGCTGCTATCTCCTCTGAGATTTCGTTTCCGCCAGGTGTGGTGTGCCCATAGCGGGCGCATTTGTTTCCCTTTCCGGCCTTTTAATTCCTGTTGACAGGATTAGCATATGAAGATTATAGCAACCATTTTTGCAATTTGCGGCGGTCTATGGACTGCCTTGGCGCAGACCAGTTCGGCGACGGATGCGGCGACCAATGCCGTCGTCATTTCGACCGATTACATCAACAGCCTCGTTGTGGAAGCGCGAACAAATAATCCGGCGCTCAAAGCGGCTGACGCCCGCGTTCGATCAGCCACGTTCAATGCCGAAGCGGTGCGCACTTGGGATGACCCGATGGCCATGTTCGGGGTCAATGTTTTCAGCCCAAAGGGATTTTCGCCGAGCGCCAATGGCGATCTCGTTTATGGAGTTCAGGAAAAGCTGCCCTTATGGGGAATGCCAAAATTGAATCGCCAGGTGGCGGCAGCGGGCGTGTCCACGCGCCAGGCTCAAGCGGACGTCCGCTTTCAACAACTGCGCGATGATATTACCAAGGCGCTCGTCTTGGCGGCGCTGACCGAACAAGTCGTCAATATTGAGGAACAAGACCTCGAATGGCTCAAGACTACATCGAAAGCAGTAGAGGCGAA
>DATAUD010000119.1:0-171892 GCA_036268455.1 Verrucomicrobiia bacterium | reverse complement strand
TCGCGCCCTTCAGCCAAGACCTCCTCTTCGATCTGGGCCAGCGTTGGCTCTGATGGCATTTCTTCCGGCATGGGCACCTTCCTGATACTTAGTTTATGTCTCAGGGGTGGAGGAAGGAGGTTACCCCTCGCGCACCATTGTCAAGATGCGCCCCCATCAAATGGCGCCGACGGAGGGGTCGAACCCATACACTCCCACAGCTTGGACTTTTGCGGCTTAATAAGGAATCCGGACCCGGTAAAACCGGCTTGGGTCAGGGGCCGGATCGGTCACGGTCATTCTGGCTCCGGTTCCATTCGTGGTAATTAGCATGTTCCAAACGGGCGGAAAATGGGTGGTGAACTCGACAATGTTGGTCAATCCCGTGGCGCTGTTCCAGGAAATCTGTTCACCGCCGGTGCTGTTGGTAATGGCCACCCGCAAAAGGGTGATGTCAATAAAAACAAAATTAGTGGAGGCCAAACTCGGATACAATAACGGCAGGTCAACAAACGCCGGGCCAAATTCATTCTCCTCATTAGCGATAAGATTGCTGGTTTGGGTTCCGGTATAGGTTTGAAAATTGTTGAAAATATTCAAAATGTTTGTGCCTTGAATCACATGGCCGAACACCACAAAAAGATCATTGGTGCCGGTCGAATCGAGGGCCGGGTTATTGGCGAGATTGAAAAACCATTGGGAGGTGGCCGAATTGGTCTCGCCGGCCGATAGCGCCATCGCGATGGTGCCGAAAATGTTGCTATAATGATTACCCACAGCATATTCATTGGTGATGGGTGGGTAAGTCGGGACAGCGGAGATGGTGTTGGTCGTGAGCGTATATCCGCCACCTTGCAACACAAAGCCCGGAACCAGGCGGTGGCTGAATTCATTCACGTAAAGCCCGTTCTGCACATACCGGAGGAAGTTTTGCACCGTGACTGGCTTGTCCTGATCGTAAAGTTCCACTTCCATATCTCCGAAAGGCGTCCGAAATTGCACGAGCGTTCCAGCGCGGGCAAGCGGAAGCAGAAAGATCAACAGAGCCAGAATACAAATGCTCCTAAAACCAGACATCCGGCCGATAACATAAATTATTAAAACGACGAATTTCAAGATTTTAACAGGGGTTGCGTGCCGGCGAAAGTCAGGACGCGCACCAAGACGGACACCGCACTGGATTGAGAAACTCATTTTCCCCGGTAAAACAGGCGAAAACACCGGTTTCATAGATGGTGCCGACGGAGGGGGTCGAACCCACACACTCTTACGAGTACTAGATTTTGAGTCTAGCGCGTCTGCCAATTCCGCCACATCGGCTACCAGAGAGGGAAATTTACAGGACGGTCGGGGATTGGCGCAAGCACGCAATTGGGAAGGCGCGAGTGGGGAACCTTGACTGACCTTGACTAACCTTGACTGGAAGACTGGCCTATGGCTTGCGAAATGTGCGGAATGCGCACATATACAACCACTTAGCCTGTATTTTAGATGGTTGACGGCTGCGTTGGGGCTTGCCAACGGTCAAGGCCGGCATGTTGAATTGAAGCCCGAGGTTCTCGGCGTTTTGAAAGCGGCCACGAACGTCGCGCTTTATTCTCTCGTCCCCGATCGCGGTATGGACCTAAATGATCCTTCGACTCTTACTGGGCACAAAATCCTCGGCAGTGTTACCTTGGACAAACAGTCCGCGAAATCCGCAATCGCGGAGTTGCTTCCAACGATCGACCAATGGGGACCCAACAGGACACAGTGCGGTCTCCAACCCCGAATTGGCCTCCGTATTACGGCCAATGGCGGAGACTATATATTTCTTCTCTGTTACCACTGCGGAGACATCTGTCTCATAACTCCAAACAGCGATGGGGCCTGTCTGCACCTCGTTGGTGGTCCTGATGTGTTCAATCAATTGTTGGAGCGCAACAAAATCCCATTAGCTCCGTGATTGCTGTTAATCAGATGTGAAGCAGGCGGGTAATCCACGCGGACACGCGGACCATGGAATTGGCGGAAAGGCCGAAACGGGTGCGGCGTTCTAATGATGCTCCACGCGACCGCAATAGCGCAGCTACCTTTTCCCGGCCAAACATCGCCGCGAACATCAGCGGGGTCATGCCGCCTCCGTTGTCCGCGTCGATGTCCGCGCCGTGATCGAGGAGAAGTTCGGCGATTTCATTGAAGCCTTTGAATACCACTCCGCCAAGCGGGGTTTGGCCGCGATCATTGCGGCGGTCCACGATGACGCCGCGCTCCAATAGCATTCGTGTTGTTTCAAGATTGCCGTTGTAGCTTGCGAGCATGAGAAGGGTGTTGCCTTTCTCATCGGAGAGGTTTGCCGGCAAACCGTGCTCAAGCATGGCGGCGAGCGATTCGGTTTCGCCGTGGCGGGCGTGATCGAGCGCCAGCGCCTGTAATTCGGCGTATCTTTTTTCTTCGACTTCTGTGAGGACGGTTTGCATCAGGCAGTTTTCCTACGCGACATTCCCCGCCATTGTCGGCGCTGATTCGGGAGCGTGGGGAGCCTGGTATTCGATCTCGAGAGCTTGCGCAACGCCGGCGGCGTACGCGGGGTCGGCCTTGTGGAAATGCGCAAGCTGGCGGCGCACGATTTCTTCCGGCACGCCGTTCATCGCCCCGGCGATGTTGCCAAAGAGCTGTTGCTTTTGCGCGAAAGACATCAGCCGGAAAAGGTTGCCAGGCTGTGTGTAATCATCGTTGCCGTCGCGGTGATTGTAGCGATCGGCGTCGCCGGAGATTTTCAATGGCGGTTCGGCGAAGCGACTGTCCTGAATTGGTCCGCCAAAACTGTTGGGTTCGTAATAGGCGTTTGTGCCTTTGGGCGCGTCGAAGCGCATTGGCCCATCGGCATTATAGTTGTGAACGGGCGCTTTTGGGCGGTTGACAGGGAGCATTTCGTAATGCGCGCCTATGCGGTAACGGTGCGAATCGGCATAAGAAAAGACGCGGGCTTGCAGCATTTTGTCCGGCGAAAAGCTAATGCCCGGAACAATGTTCGAAGGGCTGAAAGCCGACTGCTCGACTTCGGCGAAATAATTTTCTGGGTTGCGGTTCAATTCCAATTCGCCGACGTCAATCAGCGGATAGTCCCCGTGAGGCCAGACTTTCGTGAGGTCGAACGGATTCCAGCGATAGGTCTCAGCGTCGTCCTGCGGCATGATTTGCACGCAGACGCGCCATTTGGGAAACTCGCGGCGCTCGATGGCTTCGAACAAGTCGCGTTGCGAACTTTCGCGGTCGGTCGCGATGATGTCCTCCGCTTCGGAATTCGTCATGCATTGAATACCCTGTTTGGTTTTGAAATGGAATTTTACCCAGAAGCGCTCGTTCCGCGCGTTGATGAAACTGTAGGTGTGGCTGCCATAGCCGTTCATGTGGCGCAAGGTGCGGGGCAGCCCGCGGTCGGACATGAGAATCGTCACCTGGTGCAGCGATTCGGGCGAGAGCGACCAAAAATCCCACATCGCGGTAGGGCTGCGGAGATTGGTTTTCGGGTGGCGCTTTTGCGTATGGATGAAATCGGGAAACTTGTAGGGGTCTCGCACGAAAAACACCGGCGTGTTGTTGCCGACCATGTCCCAGTTGCCCTCGTCGGTGTAAAACTTGAGGGCGAAACCGCGCACGTCGCGTTCGGCATCCGCCGCGCCGCGCTCGCCGGCCACAGTGGAAAAACGGAGAAAACATCCGGTCTTCTTGCCGATCTCGGCGAAGACGCTTGCCTTCGAGTATTTGGTGATGTCATGGGTGATGGTGAGCGCGCCGTAGGCGCCGGAGCCTTTGGCATGAACGGTGCGTTCGGGAATGCGCTCGCGATTCTGGTGCGCAAGCTTCTCGATGAGTTGATAATCCTGCATCAGCAGCGGGCCGCGCGGGCCGGCGGTGATGGAATTCTGATTATCGGCGATGGGATTTCCCGCGGAAGTGGTTAATTGCGACGGCTTGTCATTCATAAATAATTCATGTTCCTTACCGACCGATTAAATCGGATCGCGAGCTATTGTTGAAATACTTGTTTCCTTTGGTTATCATAGGCGGCGCCTATGGAAATGCATCAACTGCGATACGTGGCGGCTGTGGCGCGCACCGGCAACTTCTCGCGCGCGGCCGAGGAATGCCACGTTTCCCAACCTTCGCTTAGCCAGCAAATCCAGAAGTTGGAACACGAGCTGGACGGGCGGTTGTTTGACCGCATGAAGCGGCACGCAAAACTGACGCCGCGCGGCGAGGCTTTTCTGCGCCGGGCAATCCGGGTCCTCGAAGAAGTGGACGACGCCAGGCGCGAAGCGAAGGAGGCGACGGACCTCCTGCGCGGCACGGTCGTGATCGGGGTGTTGCCGACCATCGCGCCTTACCTGCTGCCGGAGGCGATGACGGAATTCACGCAGAAGTATCCCGGCGTGGAAATTGAGGTGCAGGAGGATACCACGGCGCATTTGTTGAAATTTCTGCTGGCTTGCGAGATTGATTTCGCGCTGGCCAGCCAGCCGATTCAGAACGGCAGCCTGGAAGTGCGCGAATTATTCGCTGAAGAATTGCTGCTGGCATTGCCATCGGGCCATCCACTCACGCGCAAACGCAAGGTGGTCTCGTCCGATTTGGGGACTGAGCGGCTTATTATAATGAAAGAAGGGCATTGCCTCGGCGACCAGGTCTTGAACTTTTGCGACCGGCGTGAAGTGCGCCCCAACATTACCTTTCGCAGCGCGCAACTGGAAACGATTCAGGCTCTTGTGTGCGCGGGGATGGGGCTTTCGCTGATTCCCGCCATGGCCGCGAAATCCGGCCGCGGCGTTCTGCCGGAGTATCGTGAATTCTCCTCGCCGCGTCCCACTCGCAAGATCGTTGCCGTGTGGCCGAAACAACGGGAACCGGGCCGCGCGGCCAAGGAGTTTCTAAAAATGATTTCCGCGCGGTTCGGAAAGTCCAAGGGTTGATATGAGCGCGGCAAAGGATATTCTAACTTTAACGATATGAAGGTCATTGGCATATGCGGGCAACCGGCGTCAGGCAAAGATACTGTGGCCGATTTTTTTGTCTCCAAAGGCTTCGCCCATATCTCGCTTGGGGACACCCTTCGCGAGGAGATGGGGAAGCAGGGTTTGCCCATTGACCGGGCGCATATGAGCATATTTGCGGCCGACGCCAAAAAGACGCGGGGCATGGCGTATTTGGCGGAATTGGCGGCGGGCAAGATGTCCGGCAACACTGTTGTCTCGGGCATTCGTGGCACCGCCGAGGTGGAATTCTTGCGCCGTCGATTCGGGGCTGATTTCACGCTTCTGGCCGTCGATGCTCCGCTCGAAATGCGCTATGCACGCGCTCGGAAGCGGAACCGGACTGGCGACGATATTTCGTTTGAAGAATTTTGTATGATCGAAGATCACGAGCGATCGGCTGCTTCGGGCGCGCAGGAAGTGGACAAAGTCCTCGCGTTGGCCAATGTCACCCTCGACAACAGCGGCTCGGTGGAAGAATTGAGGACAAAGCTCGAACCTCTTCTGTAAAATTTTCGCGAGCAACGAATCAACGAATCAAAATCGAATTTTAAACTTGAGCGTGGAGGGAAGTTTTGGCTAAATCGGCGTTCCTTCGGTCGAAAGGCTGAAACGCGGTAGGTTACCCAAGTGGCCAACGGGGGCAGACTGTAAATCTGCTGGCTTACGCCTTCGATGGTTCGAATCCATCACCTACCACCACCCCTGAATGTCTCGGAAAAAGGCCAGTTTTCGCTCGTAAAACACCTTTTTGACAGGTTTTAAATCTTGCGTTTTGATGCGCTTCCAGCCTTTGTTCGACGAAAAATCGCCGGCTATTCTGACTACAAGTAGGAGGAATTCCTGTCAGACATCTTCCCTAATCACAGTTTCGGAATTCAGTTCCAATGCGAAATACAATGTTGGAACGATATTGCTTCCAAGGTTGCCGACAACGTTGCGCCGGCGTCCGCCAACATCGGCGGCAACCACAAGGCAACACCGAAAAGATTCCGCATGGAGAAATGGCGTTGCGCCAGCACGGATTTCCCGGCCTGCGGTGGTTAACCCGCGCGGGGCTGAATGGCCAAAAAGCGACATGATTCTGTGCAAAAGGAGCCAATATGACTTCCGCGCGGAAGCGTTGATGGTTAGGAGAATCTCTTGGAATTGAAAGGCAACGGGTCGGAATTCCGTTGTTGTTGCCTGGCAATCGCCGTGGCTTTCAGGATGGCAGACAAGAATTCAGGCTTCCGCGGATTGAATCAATGACCGAAAGACGCAGTGGCTAATGTTGATGAAGAGGTTATCGGCCAGGCTCATCACGCGTTTTTTCGAATGGAGAATCCCCCAGCGCCGCTTCAAACGCCGCCGCCCGAGCGGCAGGCTGACGAGCAATCCATCCCTGAGTTCATCGGCCACCAGCCACTTGGGGAGAATGCCCACACCCATGTCCAGCCGGATGAACTCCTTGATGGCTTGTTCGTTGGCGATTTCGATGAAGGGGTGGATTTTGATGCCGGCGTGACGGAAGTAGGATTCAATGATGGCGTAGGTGTTGCCGCTCCGTTCGGGCAGAATGAGTTTGCCGCGGGAAATTTCCTCCCGCTGGGCCTTGCGCTTGACAGCCCAGCGATGCAGGGGGTTGACGATGAAGTGCAAATCGTCCTCCGCCACCAGATTGAAGGCAATGGCAGAGGCGGGTTCGGAGCCTTCGGTGAGCAGGGCCAGGTCGAGGCGTTCGTCCAAGAGCAGTGCCACAGCCTGACGGGAGGAGCATTGCTCGATTTTGATGGTGAATCCGGGAAAACTCTCGCGGAATTCGCGCAGGACCGGCGGCAGCAGAAACTGGCAGGCGGTGCTGTTGGCCCCGATCAGCAACTGGCCCTGGCGCCAGTTATTCCAGGTGCTGATCTTGCCGCGTATCGACTTCATCTGGGCAAGGATTCGTTCCGCCCCGGCCAGGAACTCGCGGCCCGCCTGCGACAGAGCGAACTTCCGCGAATCGCGGTCAAACAACCGGCAGCCCAGGTCCGCCTCCAGCGCCTTGAGGCAATGGCTGACACCGGACGGGGTCATTTGCAATTCCTCGGCGGCGCGGCTTAGATTGGCCGTCCGGGCCACGGCCGCGTAAACCCGGAGGTGCTGGCTATCGATGGTCGTTTTCATGTTTGGTGTTGACTGTAAAACCAGGTCCTCAGGATGCGGCCGAGTTTATCCCGCCGCCCAAAAATGGGCAAGCTCCATTTTGAGTAATGCTAAAAGTTGCTTCAAGTCAGGCTCAATTATCGTGCCGGGCTTTATGCCCCGCGGCCATGGTACGTCTTCTGCTTTGGAGACAATTCCATGCGGTTCGCCAAGTCCAAATCCCGGAATGGCAAATTACGAAATCACATTGAGCTCGGATTTGTCGCGACCATAGACTGCGCCATTGTCATTGCGGCGCAGGAGCTGGGGCTTTTTGAGAAATACGGGCTGACGGTGCGGCTTTCGCGCGAAGTGGGCTGGGCCACGATTCGGGAGAAACTGTCGCATGAGGAGCTGGACGCCGCCGCAGCCCACGCCAGCATGCTATTCTCCATTTATTGCGGGATAGGAGTGGTACGCCGTTCCTGTCTGACCGGGATGCTTTTGGGCGCGCACGGCAGCGCCATTACCCTCTCCAATGAACTGTGGGATCTGGGCGTACGCGACGCCGCCTCGTTAGGCCGGATCATTCGCCAACACAAAGGCTCGCGAGTATTTGTGTTTGCGGTCGTTTTGGGTCTTTCTTCGCAAAATTACAATCTGCGCCAATGGTTGCGATCGGGGGGCATTGATCCCGATCTGGACGTCCGGGTGATCGTGATCCCCTCCGCCCTTGTTTATGAAACGTATCAGGGCGGCCATCTGGATGGCTACTGCGTGGCCGAGCCGTGGAACTCCGCGGCGAGTCTCAGCGGCAACGGCTGGGTGGCCATAGCAACAAGTGAAATCGAACCGCGGCATCCGGAGAAGGTGCTTTTTAGTGCTGCAGGATTTCGCTGAAAATCGGGAGGAGGAACACATCCGGATGCTCGCGGCGATGATTGAAGCCAGCCAGTATTGCGACGCTCCCGGCAACCGCCCCGAGTTGGTGCGGATGCTGGCACAGCCCCGCTATTTTGACGTGGACCAACGCCTGCTGGCCAACGCACTGGTGGGTCCGTTTGAGTGCGGCTACGGACGCCGTGACGCGAACCAGTTCATTATTTACGATGGGTTTAAAGTGGGCCGTCCCACCCACGCCCGCGGCAAATGGGTCCTGGATATGGTGCGCACCCTGTCCGCCAGCGAGTTAAGCCCTGTTTTGCGCCCGGAAATCATTGGCAAGGTCTTTCGGGATGACATTTTCGAGAAGGCGGTTGCTTTTGTCCGGGCTTCTGAAAAAAAGAACTTTTCCACCGCGCCCCCAGCCCCTTTTGTTCCAAACGGCGCCTCGATAATAAAGCACGACGAGCGGAGGACTGAAACTCTGCCGGCTCTGGCGTCGCAAAACATGCCAGTCACCTGCCCGTCGCCCAAGATTTTCAGCGAGGCCCGTCCGGCCTTCATGAATTCCAAACTGTTCGATCCGGCCACAACGCTCTCCGTTTAAACTCCATACCACATATAAATCCCGACTCCCACACTGCGACTAGTACGACTATGAAACATTCCTGCCAATTAAATTACAAGCTGCGCTCAAAATTGTCCAAACTCACCGCCGCCCTCACCTTGGCCGGCTTTTTCGCCTCTGGCCTGCGGGCTGCGGATTTTCCCACTGGCCAGGTCGATACCACCGGTCTGGCTGTGACGGATAACACCATCACGGTTGGACAATTGCACTCAGCCACCGGCACCATGGCCATCAGCGAGGCCGGTTCCATCGAATCGGAGCGTCTGGCGATCGATCAGATCAACGCGGAAGGCGGCATTCTGGGACGGCAGATCAAAGTCATCGTTGAAGACGGCGCCAGCGATTGGCCGACCTTCGCCGAAAAGTCCAAAGAGCTTCTCGAGGAGGATCACGTCGCCGCGGTCTTTGGGTGCTGGACGTCGGCCTCGCGCAAGGCCGTGCTGCCGATTTTCGAGCGGGACGACGGTCTGCTCTATTATCCCACGTTCTATGAAGGTTTGGAGCAGTCGCACGATGTCTTCTACACAGGGCAGGAAGCGACCCAACAAATCATCGCCGGTCTAAAGTGGCTTTCAGACACCAAGCACTGCAAGACGTTCTATCTGATTGGCTCGGATTATATCTGGCCGCGCACCTCCAACAAAATCGCCCGGAAAGTCATTGAAAATGATATTCATGGCAGGGTCGTAGGCGAAGAGTATTATCCGCTGGGCACCACTGATTTCGGTTCGTTGATCAACAAGATCAAATTGAAAAAGCCTGACGCGATTTACGCGATTGTTGTGGGTGGCAGCAATGTTGCTTTCTATAAGCAGCTTCATGCCGCCGGCATAACCAGCGCAAATTGGACCTTGCTGACCATCTCGGTCACCGAGGACGAAGCCCTGGGCATCGGCGGTGAAAACCTGACGGGCTTCTATTCGGCTATGAAATATTTTCAGAGCCTGGACAATCCCAACAACAAGGCATTCGTCGCGGCGTTTAAACAAAAATACGGCCCCAACTCTGTCATAGGCGACGTAACGCAGGCTGCATACGAAGGACCGTGGCTCTGGAAGATGGCGGTTGAAAAGGCCCACAGTTTTGATGTGGACAAGGTGGTGGCGGCTTCAGGCGGCATCGAATTCACCAACGCGCCCGAGGGTTATGTACGCATCCACGACGTGAACCATCATTTGTGGAGCAAGTTGCGCATCGGCGAATGGCAAGACGACGGCCAGGTGAAAGTAATTTATGAATCCGGCCTGATTGAGCCGAATCCGTTCCCCAAAGGCTATCAATGAGTGGAAAACGGCCTGTGAGCACAAAAGCAGATAAACCTGAAACTCTAATCCAACGCCTATGATATTTGGTTACTCATTATCCGATCTGTGGTCCATCTTCGTGATGCAGTCGTTCTCCGGCTTGAGCCTGTTTAGCGTGCTCCTCCTGATGGCGCTCGGATTGACCATCATATTTGGCCAAATGGGAGTAGTCAATCTGGCGCATGGAGAGTTCATGGCGATGGGAGCTTACACAGTCTATCTGTGCTCGACGATCGTGCAACGTCACTGTCCAAGTCTGACGCCATATTATTTCCTTGTGGCTATCGTCCTGGCATTTTGCGTTTGCTCGCTTTTCGGATTGCTGGTGGAGTGGTCATTGATTCGCTTTCTGTACAAGCGCCCGCTGGACTCCTTGTTAGCCACGTGGGGATTGAGTCTGATCCTCCAACAAAGTTTCCGCTCTATCTTCGGAGCGCGCGAGGTCACCCCCGTTCTTCCGAATTGGCTGATGGGAGCCTTCAATGTCACCAGTACCATTCAACTTCCCATTAACGGCGTGTTCGTCATGGGCCTGACTCTGGTGCTAACGCTGGGCATATGGTTCTTTTTATACCATTCCCGCATAGGCTTGAACATGCGTGCAACGGTCGAGAACCGCGTGATGAGTGGCGCGGCTGGAATCAACACAAAACTGGTGGATCGCTTTACGTTTAGCCTCGGCTGCGGTATCGCCGGAGTCGCCGGCGCGGCTTTTACGACCATTGGGTCCACCGGCCCCGATAGCGGTTCGCGCTATATCGTGGATTCCTTTTTGGTGGTGGTTTTCGGCGGGATGACCCGGTTGGTGGGAACGATTGTATCGGCCTTCGGCATCGCTCAAGGTCAGTCGATTGCGCAGTTTTTCATGGAAGGGACGATGGGCAAGGTAATGATTCTGCTGGTGGTTGTCGTCATCCTTATGATTCGGCCGAAGGGCCTGTTTGCCAGCAAAATAAGAAGCTAAATAGCTCGGTCGTGTTCACCTATGAATATTCTCTATAATCGCATTCTTGGAGGCAAAACTGGCGCGCGCGGTCTGTTGGTAATGGCAATAGTGCTGCTAATTGGCATTCCTTGCGCCCTGAATCCATTTTGGGTCAATCTGGTGGGCAAATACCTTTGTTTCGCCTTCACAGCGCTCGGGCTGGCGCTGCTATGGGGCAGAGCCGGCATCCTAAGCCTCGGTCAAGGGCTTTTCTTCGGCTTGGGCGGCTATTGCATGGCGATGTTCCTCAAGCTCGAAGCCTCCGACCCAATTAGCACGAAAATACAATCCACTCCGGGTATTCCCGATTTTATGGACTGGAACCAACTGAAACATCTACCCGCCTTATGGGTTCCTTTTAAAAGCCTTCCTTTCAGCCTTTTCGCTGTTGTAGCGCTACCAACTCTTGTGGCCTTCATCGTCGGGTTGGCTATGTTCAAGCGCCGAGTCGGCGGCGTCTATTTCGCCATCATTACTCAGGCCTTGGCTCTGATCTTCTCGCTCGGGATTGACGGCAACCAGGGTTACACGGGAGGCCGCAATGGCATTACTGATCTAAAGACGATGTGGGGTTGGGATATTCGCACGCGCCATGCGCAATACATACTTTATTTTGCCACCTGTTTGCTGTTACTATTATCAGTCGCGCTCCTGCAATGGCTTCTGTCTGGCAAGATGGGCAAAATGTTATCTGCCATGCGTGAGCGCGAGGACCGCTTGCGCTTTTCGGGATACGATGTCTCGATGTTCAAAATATTCGTTTTTTGTGTGGCAGCGGTTTTAAGCGGAATTGGCGGGGCGCTTTTCGTTTTGCAAGTTGGCTTCATCGCGCCTTCTCTAGTGGGGATTGTTCCGTCGATCGAGATGGTAATATTCGTCGCCATAGGCGGACGAGCCTCGTTCTTTGGCGTTATCTATGGCGCCCTGCTGGTCAACGCCGGGAAAAGCTTGCTTTCCGATGCCTTCCCCCAAGCCTGGCTTTTTTGCATGGGCGGGCTGTTTATAGGAGTAGTCATGTTGTTTCCGAATGGCCTGGCCGGGGGATGGGATTGGTGGTGCAAGAAGGCGTGGCCTTACCTCATGCCGGCCGCGAAGGACAGATCGGTTAAGCAACCGGCGGCAGAGTTTGCCGAGGTCTCAACAAAAGGGCAAAACCCGTGAGCAGCAACACGGATTTCCTTTTGTCGATAGAAGACCTGACTGTGTCCTTTGACGGATTCAAGGCTGTCGATTCGCTCAACCTATATGTGGACCGCGGTGAGTTGCGCGTCATCATAGGGCCAAACGGCGCGGGCAAGACAACCTTGCTCGACATGATATGCGGAAAGACGCGTCCTACCGACGGAAGCATCAAATTCCGAAATCAAGAGCTGGTCGGCAAGACCGAGTACGCAATTGTCCGCGCCGGTGTAGGGCGGAAATTCCAAACACCTTCAATCTACGAAAACCTGACTGTTTTCGAAAACCTCGAAATCTCCTATCCCAAAGGCCACAGCGTTTTGGGCTGCCTGATGTTTCGGCGCACTTCGGAAATCGTGGAGCGCGTCCATCAGATCGCCGAGGAAATTTCGCTCAAGGAATTTTTGGATTTAGAGGGCGCATTTCTCAGCCACGGCCAGAAGCAGTGGCTGGAGATCGGCATGTTGCTTATGCAGGAACCGGAATTAATCATGCTGGATGAACCTGTGGCTGGCATGAGCACGCTCGAGCGTGAGCAGACGGCCGAGCTTATCAAACGTATCTGCAAGGATCGTTGCATCCTTGTCATTGAGCACGACATGGAGTTCGTCTCCCGGATCGCTCACAAAGTTACTGTGCTGCACTTGGGCAAGTTATTGGCCGAGGGCACCATGGAGGAAATTCGCAACAACCCCAAAGTCATAGATGTTTATCTTGGCCATTAAAAATCATGCTAGTCATTGATAATTTAAATGTCGCTTACGGCCAGAGTCGTGTCATACACGACTTGAGCTTTAAGGTCGAGAAGGAGGAAATCCTGGCCATCATGGGCCGCAACGGCATGGGTAAAACCACCTTGTTCAAGTCCCTCATTGGCATTCTGCCGTCGGCGTCAGGCTCCATCAAACTGGAGGACCGGGAAATCGCCGGCCTTTTGCCCTATGAACGGGTCCGCGGCGGCATTTCCTATGTGCCCCAGGGCCGCCAGATTTTTCCCACCCTCACCGTCCAGGAAAACATCGTCACCGGCGCCAAAGGCAAGATCGCCCGCGCCGCCTGGGACGAAATTTACACCCTTTTCCCGGTGCTCCGGGACATGCGCAAGCGCAAGGGTGGAAATCTTTCCGGTGGCCAGCAGCAGCAACTCGCCATTGCCCGCGCCCTGATCAGCGATCCGAAGGTGCTCGTGCTCGATGAGCCGACCGAAGGCATCCAGCCCTCCATCATCAAGGACATTGCCCGTGCTTTGAAACAAATCCGCACCATGCGCAAGCTCGCCATCATTGTTTCCGAACAGGTCATCAGTTTCATGATGGACGTCTGTGACCGCGCGATGGTGATTGAACGCGGACGCTTCGTGCATGAAGACCTCAGATCGAGCCTTGACGCCGACAAATTCAAGGCCCTGCTTTCCGTTTAAGCCCATAGACCCTGAAACCCCACGTATCGAAAGGAACTCAAGACATGCCCAAAACGCTGATAACCGTTGACTTCAAAACACCGCCGGAAAAGCAACCGCATTTGCACAACCGCTGGCATCCGGACATCCCGATCGTCGAGTGGGTCAAGCCAGGGGACGAATTCCGCATTGAATGCATAGATTGGACCGGAGGCCAGATTCATGATGATAACAGCGCCAATGATGTGCGCGACGTGAACCTGACCAAGGTGCACTACTTAAGCGGTCCCATTGGAGTTAAGGGCGCCGAGCCGGGCGACTTGCTCGTAGTGGAGCTGCTGGACATCGGAGTGCTGCCCGAATCCGCCTGGGGATTCACCGGCATCTTTTCCAGGGAGAACGGCGGCGGCTTTCTGGTGGATCAATTTCCCGAGGCGCGAAAGGCCTGCTGGCACCTCAGCGGATTATACGCCAATTCACGGCATATCCCAGGGGTCGAATTCGCGGGCATCACCCATCCTGGCTTGATTGGCACCCTGCCCTCCCGTGATTTGCTCGACACGTGGAACAAGCGGGAGGCCCAACTCTTTGCCACCGCTCCCAACCGTGTTCCTCCCTTATGCGCCCTGCCTTTTGCTGAAACGGCGCATATGGGGATGATGAAGCCCGCTGCCGCCAAGGAGGCGGCCAAGGAAGCCGTTCGCACCGTGCCGCCGCGCGAGCATGGCGGCAACTGCGACATCAAGAACCTCAGCCGGGGATCCAAGATATTCTTCCCCGTTTATCTCAAGGGTGCCGGCCTTTCCATGGGTGACATCCACTTCTCCCAAGGCGACGGCGAAATCACCTTCTGCGGGGCCATCGAAATGGCGGGTTACATCG
The DNA here is from genome assembly GCA_036268455.1 of Verrucomicrobiia bacterium. Taxonomy (GTDB): domain Bacteria; phylum Verrucomicrobiota; class Verrucomicrobiia; order Limisphaerales; family Palsa-1400; genus DATAUD01. The sequence continues at coordinate 157,536 of DATAUD010000119.1, read as the reverse complement.
ACCTGCGCGTGAGCCTCATCAAGGGCGGCATGAAGAAATACGGGATTGTAAACCCGATTTTTCAACCCAGCCCGATCGCACCCCACTACACGCGGCATCTTATTTTCGAAGGCATCTCCGTCGATGAACACGGCAAACAGTATTATCTCGACGCCACCGTCGCTTACAGGCGCGCCTGCTTGAACGCCATCGAATACCTGAAAAAATTTGGCTACACCGGCGAGCAAGCCTATGCCATTCTCAGCACCGCGCCGGTGGAGGGCCATATCAGTGGCATTGTGGACATTCCCAATGCCTGCGCCACGCTTTTCCTGCCGTCGGAAATTTTTGCCTTCGACATCCTGCCCAACGCCAACGGTCCCAAGAAGATGATCACCGGCAACATCGATCTGGCAAAAGCAAAATAAACTTTAGATCAAACAACAATGCCTTTCTACGATTATGATTGTGCCGCCTGCGGGTCGTTCGCCTTGTGGCGCGGCGTGGAAGACCGGGATCTCCCGGCGTCGTGTCCGAAGTGCGAGGGGCAAGCGGGGCGCATCATTGCCGCGCCCAACCTCAGCCTCATGTCCCCGCAGCGGCGTCAAGCGCATGTCCGTAACGAAAAAAGCCGCCACGAACCGCAAGTTTCCGCCGGCCACCGCTGCGGTTCCGGCTGCGGCTGCGGACCGCCCAAGACGGCGCGGCAGAAGTCCACACGGACGTTGGACTTGGGCAAAGTTGGGAAATTCGAAGCCTCACGAAAGCCAAAACGACCTTGGATGCTGGGGCATTGATGACGTTGCAGCCGAATACCGTTGCATTTCAATGCCGCCGGTTTTCCGCAGGGGAGGTCATCAACCACGCTATAGATTATTGACAGAGGCCCGCGTCTTTAATTACTCGGCGCCGGTCGGGGTGATTTTAAATACTTTGTCGCCAAATTTCTCCACATCGGACCACTCTTCGGTGTGGAGTATCAACACTCCAATATCGGTGAACTGAATGGGATCGCCGGTGCGCAGATCCACGACCGAAGCAACCTTGTAGCCGTTGTTGGGCACCCGTAAGTGATCGGTGGTGGGCGCAGTCGTTACGTGAAGGTAGAGAATTTTCGGGTCCTTGAGCGAGACGGTGACTGAACCGTAGGCTTTGTCGTTCCACCAGCCTCCATTGAGCGCGGAGCCTTCGCCTCCGGTCGTGTCGTAAATTGACTCACCAGCCCAGCCGAAAAAGTCGTGGAGATTTTCCACCATGGGATGAAGGGAGGGGGAAAACGTTCCGTCAATCATGGGTCCAACGACGATGGCGAAATTCCACTCGCGCCGCTGGCCGAGCGAAGAGACCATTTGTTTTACAATGTACGTAGGCTTTTTTGCGTAGATCGAATTGCGATATCCGTCTTCATCCGGACTGGAAGACTGGTGCCGCCACGAGCCAACAACGGGAATATCTTCGTTGTAATCACGGCGGGGAGGAAGGAGGTTCCAGCGGGGTTCGGTTTTCACCAGCCCCGATGGGCGGCAGTAATCGGGATCGGCTTTGCCGCTCAAGAATTCCGTGGTGCCATAGTCCATGTTTGGATCACCAGTGGAACCCCATCCAAAATTTCCGTCGTTGTTATGAATGACAATACAACCTGGAAAATGCGATCGCATGTACCGCGGCAAGTCGGCAGGATCTCCGTCAATCCAAAATCCAGAAATCCGGCCTGGGTGCAGGGCCGCCAATTCGTCCAGCAAGCCCTTGGCGGCCTGGGTATATTTTTTCCCGTCGCGCAAAGGTTCTTCGAGCCAGGGGCCCACATTGTCAAAGGCGTGATCGGGGGACGGCTGACAGACTTTTTCGTCTTTCGCACCCGGCTCTTTTGACACGCCCTGGCCTGCTCTTGAAGATGGTCATTCAACAACTTCCCGCACATGGCGAGGAGATGCATAGCCAGTTGTAGCGAGCCGTATGTATTTTTGTAAGTGCGCGGTTCCAGAGAGTTCTCGGTCTTCTGCAAGGCTTCCACTTGGGCAAATAATTGACCGAAGATTTTGTCCATGTCGCGTCGCGAGTTAATGGCGGCAGTTTTACACTGGCCTTTCCAGCGGGACAATCCGTCAAATGGCGGATGAGTCGGCCCGACGACGTTACGGCTTACATTGAGTGAAGACCGATCATGTTGCCTTCGGTATCCCCGGACGAGGGAGATGAAGCCGTATGGGCCAATTGAAAATTTGTCTCGCGCTATTTGGCCGCCGTTTTGGGCGGCGCGGGCGGTTTCCTGCGCACAATCAGCGCAAGTGAAGTATATGATCGTCCCGCCGACGCCTGAATCCTTGCCTTTCATTTTAACGATGGCTCCCGGGCAGCCTGGAGTTTCGTGTTGTATCGGGAAGGACCACATTTCCAGATCGGGGCTTTCAAGGCGCTCCAGAGTAACCTGGAAGGTTTTTTCATAGAAGTTTTTGGCTCGATTGATGTCTTGAACATAGATTTCGAACCAGCCGACTGGATTGCGATTTTTATTTATAGCCATAATGCGCTGAACCCTTTCGTTTGAAGTTAGAGTTAATATGGGCGATTCGGCCTTTGGCGGTCAAACGCCAATTCTTGCCTTGAGCCAAGGCGGCTTGATTGTATAAATTGGTGATATGATACGGAAGGCTGTCATCCATAAGGACGAAGAAGGCGGTTATTGGGCGGAAGCGCCCTCGTTACCGGGATGTTATTCAGAGGGTGAGACGATTGACGAATTGCTGGTCAATTTGCGCGAAGCCGCCCAAGGATATTTAGAGGTATTGCGCGAGGAAGGGCGTTTACCAGAGCCAGAAGTGGAAATCGCCGACCTGGCCGTATGACTTGTTTGGTCGACGGTAACAACTCACGCAGGGCTTGACCCGTAGTTAAACTGCTGGCACACTTTTTGGCGATGAAGATGCGTGATAATCAGTCATTTCTCTCGCTCTACTACGAGCCGAACGCCGTGGAATTTGCCACGGGTGAGCTGGATTCCTTCGCGTTAGCGGAGTCCTGGCAACGGGAGGCAAAGCAAATGGGACGGGTGGCCACGCCTGAACCGGTAGCAGCGGTGATGGCTCAGTGGGTTATGTCGCCGAAACCGCGCACCTTGCTTGACCCAGCGGCGGGCTTGGGAGGCTTATTGACTGTGTGCCGCCAATTCAACGAGCGCGTCGAGTTGGTCGGAGTTGAGCGCGACGTCCAGACCTTGCAACGAGCGAAGAGCACAGCGCCCCGTGGCGCGAAATTGATTCTAGCGGATTATCTCAAATCCGAAACCGGTCTGTTCGATGGAATCATCGCCAACCCACCTTACGTTAAGGCGCAACGACTCGATTATTCAGAAAAGGATTGGCGCTATTTCGAGGAGCGGTTCGGCACGCCTGCCGCAGGGTCGAGTTCAAAGCCGCCGCCTTGCGGGACGACATACGCATCGTGCCGCCCCAGTTCCATAACGCGCTGTTTTGCGGTAAATGTCGGGATGGCAGTGCATCGGCCAATTTGCGCGCCGCCGGTGATGGGAATCATGATGGTTGCTTTTTCCTGACTCTTTTTAGGCGTCTCAATAGTAAAGCCGCTCCCCCTGCCGACGATGGCGAATATGTCCAGAAAGTTAATCGCGAAAACCGAATCGAAAAGCACCTGACAGTAACTCTGAGGAACGCCGTACCGCTCCAACCAGCGATATACGATCAGCAAATCTTCCACCTTGACGGTAAAGCTTGGCGTTTCACGAGCGGTGGTTTTGCCAGCAGCTCTTTGCTTCTGGCGCACCTTCATATAGGTCAATGCTTCAAATTTGCTCGACCGAACTTCGATGGCGGCGGCGGCCTGCTTCACGCACGATTCAGTCTCGGAGTGGCTTTTCGCGGATAGGTCTGCAGTTATCGAGGCGTTCGCCGGGAATAGCAACAAGTCGGGGCGCTTACCGAACTGACGCGTTCCTTCCAAACCCGCCAAGTAAGAAGCTCGGAATCCCGGGTGGCCGGCGGCAATTCGATTCGTGTCGCCATACTGGACCACCAACCAATCGGGAAACGCTCGAATGGCTTTGGCCAGCATCTGCTCGGCCCAATCGCCCATCGCACGATTTGCGAGGAACTCGGAGCGGGCATCTGTTGGAACTGTGGGCTTTCGTTCCGGGACCGAGCCCTGCCCGCCAAACGAGAGATGCCGCTCATGGATTCCTTTATTACGCAGATTTGTCACGACGCCATCCAAAGTCCCTTTGAGGCGTTCAAAGTAAGAATCGCCACGGCTCATTTCTTTTTCTCCTCGAACGCAAAGAGTTCGCGAACTTCAACTTTCAGAATTTTCGCGAACTTCTCCAGGCCCGAGACGGAGGGTGCGTTCACGCCGCGTTCAACCAGGCTGATGAACTCGACCGAGCAACTGAGCGCTTCTGCAAGTTGCTCTTGCGTGAGCTTTCTGCTTTTTCGGAGGCCGGCAATTCGCTGGCCGAGTTTCTTTTGCAGCACGCAGTTTAACTACCAGATCCGCTCGGCTTTACCACGGAGCTAAACTACGGCAAAAATAGTTAAAGCCCCGTGAATTAGTGCGCAGTATTTTCCGTAAGCATAGTCAGCACAACACAATAGCGGGCTCTCGCAAATTTGTTATTTGCCATTTATTGACGCATTGGACCAGATTTCGCGGATGGCTTCTTCATCGCCCAGGCCGGCAGGGACGGAAGGACTCGGATTGTTGGCGTAGTACCAACGACGGCCGTCCACAGGCGAACGACATGTTCGGCTGCCGGGCATCTCGAGATGGCCGTTTGGGTCGGTCTTTTGCAGCCAGTCCCAAGCGTAGCGCAACCATTGGGCTCGATATTGTTTGCTCTGGTGGGCGAACCAGGTGATTTCGTCGTATCCCCAAACCCATATGCCTCCCGCGTTCGCTTCGCCGGGGTGCTTGCTGACGCCCCAGTTATCCAGTTCCACTAAGTACGGCAGGTGCTCGCACTTCCAACCACTGTAGGTCAGGCCGCCTTTGCTTCGCCCGAAGATGCTGTCGGAGAAGCCGACTTTTAGAATGGCTTCTTCCGGGTGATCGGGGGTTTCCATAATCCGCAGAGGGAATGAATGGAAGTCCAGGAGTAATCGGCCGTCGCGCACAAGGCCGCCGCTGGGGACGTGGCCGTCGCACAAGACCATGTGACGGCGGGCGTGGCCGGCGGCGTATGAGCGGACCAGTGAAAGCAATTGCGACCAGTTGGCGCGGTCGGGGTCGTTGTGTCCCATCAATTCGACCTGGCCGAAGTGAATGGCTTCAAATCCCAGGTCGATGTACGACTTGGCCTGAAAATAAAACCAGAGTTTTGTCTCGGGGCGGCTTATGTCGGGGACTGAGGCGTTTGGTCCCCAATTGCGGCGGTGGCCTTCGGGGAAAAGCATGTCGGCGTAGCGGAAGTTTCTTTTTTCGACGGGCTGGCCCAGGGCGGTGAAGGCCCAATCGGGCACGGGCACTTGCTCGACCTGTGTGCTCACGATCTCGAAGACGCAGGCTTGCAGGATCATTTGCGGGTCGGCTTGAAGGACTTTTGGAACTTGCTCCCTGGCTCGATCGAGGTTGTTCGAAAACTCGGCCTCGCGACCCCAAAGGCAGAGGCTCCTGCCAATGAACTTGGCGCCGGTGCTCTTGAGCATCCGAATGTTGTCGTCGAGATCGCCTCTGCCGTTGAGCAATCCTTCCATTGTAATGGAGCGGGAAAGATAATTTTCCAAAACCTCCCGCGAGATGGTTTTGTCAAAATAATATTTGTCCTGCGACGCTGGCGAAGCCGCCTGGCAGCGGAGCGCAAGGGCGAATCCGACGATGAGAAAGATCTTTTTCATGGCGCGAATGCGATAACGACGTCTTTGGCCCTGGATTGCGGGGTAACTTTGAGATTTGTGATTTTGCCTCCAGCGACGTGGCACTCGACGGTTGTTTTAAAGGGGGCCAGCAGTTTGAAATCAGCGGTCCAGTTTTTGGGCCACGCGGGCAAAAGCTGGATGCGGCGGCCGTCGCATTGCAGGAGCATCAATTGAAGGGTGATCATGCCAGAACCGCCGTCGTCAAGGTCCGGTATCCAATCATTGCCCGCCTTCCAGAACCAGCGAAAGCGTTGCGGCCCGTAATCGGTGAATTCACGCGTGACGACTTTTCTCGCTTCGTCTGTCAAGCCGAGGACGGCGGATTCCGTTCCATCCTGGCCCCAGCAGACGCCCTGGGGAAAACGCCGGGCGGCGAAAGCTGTCCGGGCAAGTTCGAGGTGCGGTTTGCCGACGCCGAAAAGGCGATACGGAAAGGCGACGTAAAGTTCGGGGTTCTCGGCGTTTTTGGTACCGCCATATTTCTCGGCGGGAAGGATGGTTGGCGCGCCGTCGTCATCGCCTTGGCCTGTCGGGGGCATTTTGCCGTGCGCGGTTTTGCCGGTGGGAATGGGCGGAAGATCGCGGAGGATTTTGGCCCAGAGTTTGCGCTGCGTTGACGATGTGAACTTTTTCGGAAGGGCCAGGAGACGCGGCAGGACGGAATCAAGGCCGGCGATGTCCGGCGTGGGATTCACGGCATCGATCTGGTAAGTCTCGAGCGATTGAGCGGGGGACATTCTGATTTTTCCGTCCGCGTCGCGGGGCCAATGCTCATCGTAGTAAGTGACGATGGCATCGGCGAAAGGGACGACCGAATTACGCGCAAAATTGGCGTCCTGCGTGTAATCGTAACGGTCCAACATTTGCGCGATTACTTCCAACGTGCCTTGAATGTGATATCGCATCCAGTGGCTTTGCACTTCGTCGGATGGATTGTCCCAGCCGAAATCGTTGAGGTTCGGCAGGCCCCAGAAATACATCGTTTCAACATACGCCGCGCCTTTGTGATGGAAGTAAAGTTCCGTGCGGCGCTCGGCGAGGGGAAGGGTATTGAGATACATATCGAACCACGGTTTGAGAAGATCGTCGTCGCCGGTGGCGATGAGCGGCCAGTAAAGAAGTCGGTTGTTTTGGTTCCAATAGGAACTGCCCCATTGGCGGAAATCCGGGTTGTGATCGGCGGGGGTGGAATCTTTGGCGTCCGTGACGTCGTGACCGACGGTAAAGAGGCCGCCGTTAAACTTGGCGGGCTGCGGGCCGCGGGAGGAACAGGCCATCATCCAACGTTGCATGCAGTAACCGCGCATCACATTCGTGGCGTCGGGCGTTCCTTCCAGGTGAATCCAACTACGGTTCCAAAAATCGTTCCACCATTTTTCATGGGCCAGACGGTCGGCGGGCAGGTCCTCTTGATCCAGTTTGCCGGAAAGGTCGTTCATATCGGTATTCCAGGCCGATGGGGAAGCGACATTGGTTTCAGTAAGCGCATATAAATCGAGGCGAAAATCATTGGCGGCGGACGTGGATTTCAAATTGCGGTCGCCGTCACTCACCAGGCCGGGGCCGGACATCGTCGCGCCAAAACAGCGGCGCAGAAGCGGGTCCGCGAAATCTCCGAGGAGAGATTCGAGATGTTCCTGCTGAAATACGAGCGGGACAATGCTGTTTGAATTAAAATGACACCAGGTGACGCGAGCGGGCTGAGCGGTAAAAATGGTGTCGGCCTCAAAATCAAGAGGAACCGGATGACCGCCAAATTCAAAAAGGCCGCCGCGATCGGGCGAGGGGACATTGTAAGGATGCTGCGACGTACGCCACAGTTCCAAACTTGCCTGATAGTCGGCGGGGTGAGCCAGATGGGTTTCGACGTGGAGCGCAGGATGATTGGCATCGATCCAAACGCGGATGATATTCGCGCCGCTTTTAATTTCAATGGAGCCATTCTCCAGACGAAGAGCTTGCGAGAAATCGGGAGCGTCAACAAAGGGATTGGGAGAAAGTTGAATTCGGACACGGCCTAGTTTCACCATTTTTCCCAATTCCGTCCATGCGTCGGACTTGGCGACAAGCAGTACGAGGGCGCCGTTTTGTTCCGTCCAGACGTTGGCGGCGAGGTTTCCGTTGCCCAAGGGCATGGAGTCGTTTTCGTTCGTTCCCAGAGTGGTCCAAACGACGTCGTTTTCGGCAATGAAAGGATTGCTCGCGGCTGAGGAATTCTGAGCAGCCGCGCAAACTGAGAAGAGAGCGAGCAGAATGAGAGAGAAAATTGGCATAATAAATTTAGGGGTTAAAGGCCGGTGGGGTGATCCAAAAACGTCCATGGGACGCGAAATAATTTTGATAATTCAGCGGACAACGCTTTGACGCCAAACGTTTCGGTGGCGTAGTGGCCGCCGTAAAAGACATTCAATCCAAAATCCTCCGCCATTGCGTGCGTCCAATGCGGGCCTTCTCCCGTTATGAACGTGTCCACGCCTTCCGCGGCGGCAATTTTAAGTTCGCCTCCCGCGCCGCCCGTCACAATTCCAATTTCTTCGCACCGATCTCCGCCTCCCGGTAAAAGCAATGGCGCACCGCCCAAGACGGCTGCCAATTTTTCCGAAAGCCCAGCCCGCGAAATCCGGGCGCGCGCTCGCCAGCCGATGTAACGGCCCTTCTCCAGAAAAAACGGCTTTAGTTTTGTGAAGCCGAGCGCCGCGCTCAATTGCGCGTTGTTGCCGAGGCGCGGGTGCGCGTCCAGCGGAAGATGCGAACTGTAAACGGCGAGGTCGTTGCGGATCAGCAAATCCAGCATCTCGCGGCGTTTGCCCGTCCACGGAATCGTAGGCCCCCAGAATAAACCGTGATGGACAATCATCAGATTGGCGCGCGCGTCGATTGCCAGCTTGATTGTGGTGAGCGACGCATCGACGGCGGCGGCGATTTTCGTGATCGTCCCGGAATTTTCCACTTGCAGGCCGTTGGCGGCGCCATCCGAATCGGAAAACGTTTCCGTCCGCAAAATTTTTTCGCAGTGGCGCACGATTTTCTCCAGATTCGCCTTTGGCATAAACGCATGAAAACAGAGATCGCTTTGATTTACAAATCCTGCCCAAAAATTTTTGCAACGCTTTGTTGAATTCTTTGGCAATGTTCTTATAGTTCGCGAAGCTTTGAAATCGAAATGAGTCACGTTGCCTCGCCCACCGCATCCTGGGACATCCAGGCCGCGCGCGCCCTTTATAATATACACCGCTGGGGCGCGAGGTACTTTGACATTAACGACGCCGGCCACGTCGTCGCCATGCCGTTGCGCGAGAACGGCGCGGTGGTCGATTTGACGGATGTAATCGAGGAAGCGCGCGGACGGGGATTGAAATTTCCGGTGTTGATTCGCTTCCAAGACATTCTGCGGGACCGGGTCGAAGCGGTGAACCAGGCTTTTGCCGCGTCCATCGCGGAGTTCAACTACCAAAATAAATATCGCGGCGTTTTTCCGATCAAGGTCAACCAACTTCGCGAAGTGGTGGAGGAAATTTTGGAGGCCGGCAAACCGTATCAATTTGGGCTGGAGGTCGGCAGCAAGCCGGAATTGTTCGCCGCGCTGGCCGTCCAGAACCAGGCGGGCTGCCTCATTGTTTGCAACGGTTACAAAGACGCTCTTTTCATCCGCATGGCCATGATGGGGATGAAGCTCGGAAAAAAAGTGATCATGGTCGTCGAGAAGCTCGAGGAGTTGCGCCAGATCATTACGATTTCCCGGCAGATGGGCGTCGAACCGTCCGTTGGCATCCGTGTGCGGCTCATTACCAAAGGCGCCGGCAAGTGGGCCGACAGCGGCGGCGAAAACGCCAAATTCGGCCTCAACACCGCCGAACTTCTCGCCGCGTGCGAAATTTTGCGCGCCGAAAAAATGGGCCATTGCCTGCGGCTGCTCCATTTTCACATTGGCTCGCAAGTGCCGGACATTCTCACTATCAAAAAAGCCGTGCAAGAGGCCGCCCGCTTTTACGCCAAGCTTTACAAAATGGGTTTCGCCATCGAATCGCTTGATGTCGGCGGAGGTTTGGGAGTCGATTACGACGGAAGCCGCTCGGCGTTCGACAGTTCGACCAATTACACATTGCAGGAGTACACCAACGACATCGTTTTTTACATCGCTGAAGTTTGCAACCAGGAGCAGGTGCCGCATCCGCAAATCATCAGCGAAAGCGGCCGCGCCATCGTCGCGCATCACAGCGTTTTGCTCGTTGAAACTTTCGGCACCATCGAAAAAATCAGTTCGTCTGCTCCGATGCAATACGGCGACAAGGAGCACGCGCTCGTGCGGGACCTTTTGGACATTCGCAAAAACCTCGGCGGTCTCAACAAGGAGGAGGCGCTGCACGATGCTTCCGACCGGCGCGAAGAAGCCCAGCACATGTTCGCGCTCGGCCTGCTCGACTTGGGGGACAAGGCGAAAATCGAAACGTTATACTGGGAGATTGGGCGCGAGGTCGTGCAAAGTTTTCGCGGGCAGAGTTTCATTCCCGAAGAAATCCGCATCCTCCAGGACAGCCTCGGCCAGCAGTTCCTCTGTAACTTTTCCGTCTTTCAATCGCTGCTCGATCATTGGGCGCTGGGCCAGCTTTTTCCGATCATGCCCGTGAGTCGGCTCAACGAAAAACCCAATTGCGAAGCCACACTCGTCGATATCACCTGCGATTCGGACGGCGAGGTAAAAAAATTCATCGACTTGTCCGACGTTCGCGACACACTTCCCTTGCACCTTCCACGCTCCAACGGCAACGGGCCGGAACCGTACTATTTGGGTTTCTTTCTCATGGGCGCGTATCAGGACATCATGGGTGATCTGCACAATCTCTTTGGTCGCGTCAACGAACTGCACGTTTTCCTCGATCCCGACGAAGCCGCGGGCTATTACGTCGAAGAAATCATCGAAGGTTCAACGATTGTGCAGACGCTCACGTCCGTGCAATACGACGAAAACGAATTGAAGCGCCAGATGAAGATGCAGATTGATGAGGCGATAAAGTCCGACCGCCTCAAACCTTCCGAGGGCATGCGCCTGCTGGACGACTACGAACGCGGCCTCAAGGAGTACACCTACCTGGCCATTTAACGGCCTTGACCCGCAATGGATGCCGCCAAATCCGATCTCATGCGGAACCTTGGCCGTCTCGCGCGCGGGCTTTCGACTCTCTTTTGGTGCCTGCCTTTGACATTAGTTGTGAGCGTGGAAATCGCGCGGTCCGATTGCCTCGAATTCCTTGGCGTTGCGACCTTCCTGCCCGCCGTTATTTTCAACGCCGCGCTATGGATTGGCCTGCGTCAACTGCGCGATTTTCAGAAACAGGAACGAATCTGGCAGCAATCCCTCCATCGCGCCGAAATTTTCGCCATCGTCAACATCGGCCTCTCGCCGTTTTTATATTGGTGGCACCGTTTCCCCGGCATTCCATTCTACGTGGCCAGCGTTGAATTCCTCGCCGCATCCGGCCTTCTCTTTTTGATGCAATTGAACCAGGTATTGCGCCGCCTGAGCGCGATGCTCCCCGACGAAATGTTGCGCGCCGAAACTCGGACCTACACCACCTGCAACATCTGGATGTTTCTGGCTGTGCTCGCCGGTTTGTGTCTCTACGTTAGATTCCGTCCGATGCGAATGTCCGAGATAGTCGTCGGCAGCTTTCATTTTTTCCCGCGGGAACGCCTTATGTGGCTCGCCCTATTCTTGACGCTCATGCCCGTGGCGATGACAATGGCCCTCCTCTGGAAACTCAAAGAAGCCATTTTCACCGGTTTGTTCGAAACGGAGCGTTGATCGTCCACCCACGCTCGCGTCGCGAAGGCACTCAATTCAATAAATTATACCAATTATCCCGCTGGTGAGGCTCGTATCCCATGTCCTCGATTAGTCGCCGCATATCCGCCACGCCCATGCGGTAAGTCGTCCCCGCCTGCGACACCACGTTCTCCTCGATCATGATGCTTCCAAGATCATTCGCGCCAAATTGCAGCGCCACCTGCCCGATCTCCAACCCTTGCGTCACCCACGAACTTTGCACGCTTGGAAAATTATCCAGATAAATCCGGCTCAATGCCTGCGTCCGCAAATATTCGTGCGCCCCCACCGTCGGCGCCTTCAGGCGCGTGTGTTCCGCCTGAAAAGTCCATGCGATAAACGCCGTAAAACCCTTGCTCTTGTCCTGCTGCGCCCGCACACGCTCCAGATGTTCGATTCGGTCCTCAATCGTTTCCACATGACCGAACATCATCGTCGCCGTCGATTTCAGACCCAACCGATGCGCCACATCCATCACACCGAGCCAATCATCACTCATCGCCTTCAGCGGCGAAATCCGCTGCCGCACGCGATCCACCAAAATCTCCCCTCCCCCACCCGGAATGGAACCCAGCCCCGCCTTCACAAATTGCGAAATGATCTCCTCCATCGGCAGCCCAAACACCTCCCGAAAATGCACAAACTCACTTGGGCTGAACCCGTGAATATTGATCCCGGGAAACTTCGTTTTTATATGCGACAATAAATCGAGATACCACTGCATGGAAAGCTTCGGATGATGCCCGCCCTGCATAAGGATTTGCGTTCCTCCCAAGGCAATGGTCTCCTCGATCTTCCGGTCCATTTCCTCGTGCGAAATCACATAGGCATCCGCATCCTTCTCCACCCGGTAAAACGCGCAAAACTTGCAATAGACATTGCAAACATTGGTATAATTGACATTCCGATCGACGATGTAAGTAATAATCCGCCCCCCGCGTCCATCGTAGGCCGACTTGCGGGCCAGCTCCCGCCGCCGATTCGCCAGCGCGCCCAATTCTTCAAGAGGCAGCGAATAAAGCCGGCGCGCTTCGCCTTGGTCGATGCGCCCCCCCTGCCAAACCTTATCCAATAACTCGTCCGATGGCCATTCGTCAGTCATACGATTACGTCCGGCACTATAAAGCCAATCAAGAGAAATGAAAACGGATTTCAGCCGCCGGTCGCATTGACAATTTCAATAGCGTGATCCCATTTTTTCCGAAGTCCAGGCCCATCGTCACCCCAACTAAAAAACTCAAAGTCACGTCGTTCCGACAATGTTCGAATAGTAACGTCTAACGTATTCCTGCAGTGTCCAGAAACGAATTGCCGAGGAAAAATGTAAATACCACAAAGATTTAAAAATTCAAAGTCATGTGGCCAAACTGACAAATCGAAATTGCGCCCTTTCGCTTTAGCGTCGTTTTTCAGTGAATGTAAGTGCCTCCAGTATCCAACGGAATCTTCCAATCCGGGCGCTTTGATGATGTTAAGCGGTATCTCGTTCACCGCTTTCCGTACGGAATTTACTACACAGTCGAAGACAGCGTCGTCGTTATTTGGGCGGTGAAGCACCTGCATCGCGACCCAGACTATTGGCAGCACCGTCGTGAGTGACGTTCGAATTTTGAATCAATTTGTCTCATTGAACCTGTCAGACAAACGTGGCAATGTGCTGGCTTATGCAGGCATCGAAATGAAAGAAGTTTTGACACCTCCTCCGCCGGTGGTGCGGAACGCCGTGCAGTCGATCCAGCAACGATTCCACGACAATGTCATTCCATCCTACGCGCGGTTCGATCTCGTCCTGGATCGCGGCGAAGGAGTTTACGTGTGGGACGTAAACGGCAAACGCTATTTGGATTTGGGCGGCGGCATTGCCGTTTGCTCCCTTGGCCACGCCTCGCCGGATATTACTGAGGCGCTGGTGGAGCAGTCGCAAAAACTTGTCCACGTTTCCAATCTTTACTATCACCACCCGCAGGGACTCCTGGCGGAAAAGCTCGTCGGGCTTATCGGGCCGGGAAAGATTTTTTTCTGCAACAGCGGCGGCGAAGCCAACGAAGGCCTTTTCAAACTCGCCCGAAAATTTGGCCATGACGAGGGGCGCTTTGAAATTCTGACGGCGGAAAATTCCTTTCACGGACGCACCCTGGCGGGCATCGCCGCGACGGGCCAACCGAAGGTCAAGAAAGGTTTTGAACCAATGGTCGAAGGTTTTCGCCACATCCCGTTCAACGACCTCGCCGCGGCGCGGGCCGCGATTTCGCCGGCGACGGCGGCGATCCTGGTCGAGGGCGTGCAGGGCGAAGGCGGCGTGACGCCGGCGACGGCCGAATATCTTTTGGGTTTGCGCCAGTTGTGTGATGAAAAAAAATTGTTGCTGCTGATGGACGAAGTGCAGTGTGGTTATTTCCGCTCGGGTCGTTTCGAAAGCTTTCAACGAATCCTGGAAAACGCGACCGCCCCGGCGCCGCAGTTTTTGCCCGATGGGATAGCGATGGCGAAATCGCTGGGCGGCGGATTTCCGATCGGCGCATTTTGGGTGCGCGTGCCTTACGCGGATCTTCTCGGCGCGGGCACGCACGGGAGCACTTACGGCGGATCGCCGCTGGGATGCGCGGTCGCATTGAAAATTTTGCAAGTCGTTGAGCGTGATGGACTTGAACAGAACACGCGCACGATGGGAGAATTTCTCCTGGGAGAATCGACGCGGATCGCGCAAAAATATCCGACCGTCGTGCGGGACGCGCGCGGGTTGGGTTTGATGATTGGAATGGAATTGGTGGAAAAAATTCCGGCGTTCGCCAATAGTGAAAAGGCGGCGGCGATCCAGTTTGTCAATGCGCTGCAAAACGCGGGATTGCTGGCGATTCCCGCCGGCGCGCGAGTGATTCGCCTCCTGCCGGCGTTGAATCTTCGTCGCGCGGAGGTCGCGGAGGCGGTGCAAATCATCGAATCGGTCGTCGCGCAGCTATCGGTATGAAACATTTATTGAGCCTGGAAAAAATGTCGCGGGAAGAGATGGAGCACATTCTCGAGGCGACCGTGACGATGAAGCAAGAGCGCGGGCGGCATTCCTCGCAGCCGCTGGCGGGCAAAGTGTGGGCGCTGCTCTTTTCCAAATCATCCACACGCACGCGGGTTTCGTTTGAAGTGGGCATTCGGGAACTGGGCGGGCAGGCATTGTTTCTCAGCGCCAGCGACGCGCAATTGGGCCGCGGCGAACCGATTCGCGATACCGCTCGCGTTCTGGGCCGAATGATTCATGGCGCGGTGATTCGGACTTATGCGCAGCACGATGTTGAGGAATTCGCCGAATATGGGCGCATCCCGACGGTCAACGCCCTTACCGATGAAGAGCATCCGTGCCAAGTACTTACGGACATTTTCACATTCCAGGAAAAGCGCGGGCCTATTGCTGGAAAGCGAGTGGTGTTTGTTGGCGATGGGGCGTGCAATGTGCCGGTTTCATGGATTTTCGCGTCGGCGAAACTGGGGTTTGAATTGCGAATCGCCGCGCCAAAGAAATTTCAACCGCCGGCCGATTTATTGCGGCGCGCCGGGGGAAAAGTGATTGTGACGCAAGACTTGCGCGGGGCGGCGCACGGAGCGGACCTGCTTTACACGGACGTCTGGGTTTCGATGGGCAAGGAAGCGGAATCAGCCGACCGCCTTCAAGAACTGGCTGGCTACCAGATCAACGAATCGCTTGTGAAGCTGGCCAAGCCGGACGCGCTGGTGATGCACTGCCTGCCGGCGTACCGGGGCAAAGAGATTGATGAAGCGACGTTTGAGGCCAACGCTCAAACGATCTTCGACCAGGCCGAAAACCGGCTGCACTGCCAGAAGGCCATCATGACGTGGCTGGTGAGTTAGTGCGCGTCTGAAAAATACGAGGCTCGCGGGAAATCGGGAAGGGGAGAGGGATCTCACGGAAGGTAACGAAAGGCTTCATCTGGAAATCACGAACTCAGGAAGGGGAAACGGGGGGATTACAGAAGAGATCTGAGCTGAGTCAGTTTGAAATTCTGCACAGGTTCGATCCGGCGCGGAAAAACTTTCGAGGAGCAGCAGTCAAAAAAACGGCTGTCTCGAACGCAAGAGTCGAACATAGATGGCCCTCCCCGACTGCCTACAGATTCGGACCTCACGAACGCAGACATCAATGGAAATGTCAATAGTTAGGACACTCGCCCTCGCTTGTTTCCCACGTTTTCACCGACGCCAGACTTCACAGCACGCAAAGAAAAGGCCAACGATTAGGCCAGCGATCATACTGAGCTTTGTAACCGCCTTGTGCATTTTGGATTTTCGTCGTCAGACATAATCCCCTGATATGGTCTGTTTTCTTCGTAGATGTACAACAGGCACATCACATAGACCGCCGTGGCGACAGCCGTCCCGTTCTATTTTAGATCGACGAGAATCGCTTTCGCTTCAACCCCAATTCCCGTGCTAATAATTCCAGATTTGATCGTGCGCGTATCAAGAATGATGAGACCGTTTGCACCCACTTTTCGCGCCTGCTCTTTTAAGGTGGGAATTGCGTCGGTCAATGTGAGGACTTGGTATTTGCCTGGGTTAGTGTACGAAACAATTCCAACAACTTTGAACGGCGCATTGACTTCTTTTTCAGATAGGTACACCAAAACCGGCGAATTCTTGGGGAGCGGAGGAAGACTGCTTGAACCAATCGGGGTCACGCCTGCTGATACACACCCCGACACAAACAAGGCTGCTAGAGCCGCTGTTACAACAAGCTTAATTCTGTTCGTGGTCAATTCTAAGATTCAATCTCCCAACGCTTCGGCTGTCAATTCGCATTTGGGAGGACTCTACCGAAAACATTTCTGGAAAACCGGCAGGATTCTTCTCAAGAAAGAGCTTTTGTCCAAGCGTGGGACGGGCGGGTACTGTCGGAGCGTGACATTTGACGGTGACACCTTGCGGCTTGGTGCAGCGGAACTTGCCGCACACGGGGCATTCGTTGGAACGTCATCTTGAAAATAAGCGTTATGCCGGGCTCGGCATTATCAGAAACTGTAAGTTTGTGGGTTTCGGCTCTTTGCGCCGTGCTAGCCAAAATCTGTTCGTGCTGATACCATATCGTCCTTATGGCAGGTGAAAGCTTGATTGCAAACGAACGGGTCGAGACGTTGAAGGAAAAACTCACGAGGCACCCGATCTATGAGTCCGTCGAGACGCTACAGGATTTACGGTGTTTTATGGAGCACCACATCTACGCCGTATGGGATTTCATGTCGTTGTTGAAGGCACTCCAAGCCGCAGTTGCACCGGCGCAAACACCCTGGATGCCGTCTTCTCGACCCGAGTTGCGGCGCTTTATAAACGAAATCGTCTTGGGTGAAGAATGTGATGAATACCATTTCGCCGGAACGAGGCGATTCATCAGCCATTTCGAACTTTATTTGTTGTCAATGGAAGAAGTTAAGGCCGATACCAGACCGATCCAGCAGTTCATCGCCGTCGTGAATGAAAACGGTGTTGAGGCCGCATTACGTCATCCTGCTGTTCCACAACCAGCAATCGAGTTTGTCCGATCCACGTTTCAATTCATTCACGAACAGAAAGACCATTGCACGGCATCCGCTTTTGCATTCGGACGGGAGGATCTGATTCCAGCGATGTTCGGAGCACTGCTCGAACGGATGAAAATCAGTGAGGCCATGGCTCCCAATTTTCACTATTACCTTAAACGTCACACACAACTTGACGCCGAAACTCACGGCCCTCTCGCTCTCCAATTGGTCGCCGCGTTATGCGACAAAGACGTCCATCGTGAACAGGAAGCAAGGAGAGCAGCCGAAAAAGCTCTTGAGTCTCGAATCGTTTTTTGGGACGGAGTTGAGGCGGCTATGAAAAACCAGCGGTAATCATTTTTCCGAGCTTCTGACAATGCCGAGTTGAAAAACAGAAAAAGAGCGATTCTTTGGCTTTTTTGAAGAACCGCTCCCTATGCTCGGCATTATCCTTCACACGGCACAATACCAAGGGTGGCTTGGCCAACTTTACAACCCCTCGCGTTACGAATATCGAGGAAAGGTCGCCAAATCCCGATTCGAGCAGGACTGTCTTGCGGAATATTCCGAAATTTTTAAAACGGTTTGTGTGGACACTGCATATTACGATTTTCCACGCCGAGAATACCTCGAAATTCTTGCAGCGGCGGTGCCGAAGGATTTCCGCTTCGCTCATGCACAGTCCGCATCACGGATGGCAAAGAATATAAGGTTTTCTCGCTCCGCATCGCCAACGAGCCGATTACATCGACCAGCCTTTTCGGTACATGCGTTTGACGATGTGCTCGGCTTCTGGGGCGTTTTTGGCGCGCATTCCGGGGCCGTCCCATTCCAGCTTCTTGCCGACCCGCAACGCGACGCATCCGAGCAGGATGATTTCCGTGAGATATGCGGCGATGTCGAAATTGGAGTATGGCACCTCGTGTTTGCCGTCCTTGCAGGCTTGTATCCATTCCATGTGCTGGCGTTGATCGGGCGCGCCTTCGAAGGCGTTGCGCGGAATGGTCTGCGGGATTCCTTTGACAGCATCGTGTTTCTCCGTGCCAACCATGTCGGTGTCGCCTTTCAATTTGATGAACGTGCGGAGGTCCTGGTCGCCGTCGTCGGGAGAAAAAATGATGCCTTTCTCGCCAATCATCAGGCAACCGCTGTTTGAAACCTTTCCCAACATCGTCTCGATGTCCGCGGTGACATCCGTGGGAGGTTTGCTGCCGCCATCAGACCAATGCAATGTAACGGGCGGCATGCCTTCGCGCGCGGGAAACTCGAAACGAATCTGGGACGTGGTCGGATACATTTCGGTGTTGATGCCCGAGGAGGTCGCCTCGATTTCCGTCGGATAGCCCAATTTGAGGGCGCGAAACGGCCAATTGACGGTGTGACACGCCATGTCGCCGAGGGCGCCAGTGCCGAAATCCTGCCAACCGCGCCAGTTAAACGGTTGATAAACTCCCGGCGGACCCCATCCCGGCGGTTTTCCACCCGGCCAATCCGCTTTGAATGGGCGCTCCGGCGCGGTCCCGAGCCAAAGGTTCCAGTCCAGGTAAGCCGGAACCGGGTCCGATCCCGGCGGACGGTCCATGCCTTGCGGCCAAACCGGGCGATTGGTCCAGACATAAGCTGTTTTGACTGGGCCGATGACTCCGGCTTGAACGATTTCAACGGCGCGGCGCAAGGTGTCCGAAGCGCTGCCCTGATTGCCCATTTGAGTGGCGACGTTGTGTTCCTTGGCCAGTTGGCGCAAGGCGCGCGCCTCGAAGACGTCGTGAGTCAATGGTTTCTGGCAATAAACATGTTTGCCCAATTTAATGGCGGTCGCGGCCACGACGGCGTGCATGTGGTCGGGAATGGCGACATCGACTGCGTCAATACCTTTTTCCTTGTCGAACAATTCGCGGTAATCTTTGTATGCGTTGGCGTTGGGGAGGTAGTGCTTCAATCCGTCCAGCGCTTGCGCACTGGTGTCACACAGGGCGACGATATTTTGCTCGGCGTGGAAAATGCAGGCGGCATCGCTGCCACCTTTGCCGGAGCAGCCGATTTGCGCGATGTTTATTTTGCTGTTGAGATTCTGGCCGCGGACGATATACGGGCCTGTCAACACGGCGCCGCCGACGGCCATGGAACCGTATTTGATGAAATGACGGCGAGAGTGCCTGGAAATCGTAATTTGTTTATTCATGCTGATTGGCACAATTGCCAAAGGCATCCGGGAAAAGCAAGCAACTTCATGTACCCCTTTTGTATGATGGGCGCTCGATTTATTGCCTTTGCTTCCCCGGCGGATTGAGTATAACTGGGCGCATCGAGCAACCTATGGCGCCAAAGAAGGTCATCTTGTGGACCGTACTCGCGGCTTTGTTCTGCCTGGCGACCGCCGCCCGCGCCGCCCTCCAGTTCGACGCTTTTTTGGGCTACGACGACACCATGCCGGAGCGAAGCTGGTTTCCGATTACTTGCGAGTTGCAGAATGACGGGCCGCCGTTCAACGCGGTGGTGGAAATTTCGGCGGAGGATTTCGGGCACGGAGGGCTGGTCCGGCGCTTCCCGATCGATTTGCCCACCAATACGCGCAAGCGCATTTGCATTCCGATTTTTTCGACGGCGGGCCGGTGGGACGTCCGATTGATCGACGAGCACGGAAAACTGCGGGGTGAACAACTTCTCGACCGCGGCAGGGTCGTCAAAAACGGCCTTCCGCTGGTGGCCGGTCTGGCGCGCACGACAGCGGGTCTGCCGGTGTTTCCCGAATTTTTGCCGTCGTTCAATCAGGATTCCAAATATTCCGCCGCGCGCTTGCAGCCGGCGCTTTTTCCGGACAATCCTCTCGCGTTGGAAGGGATCGATCTGCTCTACCTCAGTTCGGAACGGGCGGCGAATTTGAGCGTCGGCCAGGTCAACGCGCTTGTGGCGTGGTTGCAAAGCGGGGGGCATCTGGTTCTCGGTGTGGAACAACTGACGGATGTCAACGCAACGCCGTGGCTGCGGGATTTGCTGCCGTGCGAATTGACCTCGATAGTCACCCTCAGTTCCCACGATGCGCTTTCAGTATGGGCAAAAAGAGCGTCTTCAACGCCACTGGCCGCGGCAACGCCCAAGCACGGCGGCAATTTTCCGGCGGGCAGCCGTTACCGGGGAAACCTTCCAGGCTTGCAGGCGAATCCTCCGGCGTATGTTCCCGGACAAGAGTGGGCCGACGATCCTGAGTTTGATTCCGCTCCGTTGGAAGTTGCGAAAGGTTCGTTGCGCGATGGAGCATGGCTGATTGGAGACGCGACGGCGCCTCTGGCCGCAGAGGGATTTTGCGGCCGCGGGAAAATTACGGTGCTGATGTTCGATCCTGAGCGGGAACCGTTCATATCGTGGAAAAATCGCGGCTGGCTTTGGGCGGGGCTGGCTGGCATCCCGGCGAACGCGTTTCAGGCTCCTTACGCGACAATTCGGGCGAGCCGCTTGAGCAGCGACGGCATTTTTGGGTCTATGATTGATACCAAACAAGTGCGCAAACTGCCGCTGGGATGGCTGCTGGCGCTGCTGGCGGCTTATCTGGCGGTCATCGGACCGCTGGATCAATATTGGTTGAAAAAAATCAACCGGCAGATGCTCACCTGGGTGACCTTTCCGTGCTACGTCGTGATTTTTTCCGGGCTGATTTATTATATCGGGTTTCACCTTCGCGCCGGCGAATTGGAATGGAATGAATTGAACGTGGTCGATGTTTTGCCTGACTCCGACCGGGCCGTGTTGCGGGGCGAAACTTACATTTCGATCTACTCGCCAATCAATTCGGATTACGAACTGGGCGGCCAGCAGAAATTCGCTTCGTTGCGCGGGGAATATCTGGGAAATTTTGGCGGCAACCAGGAAAGCAGCAGGGCGGAGGTTGTGCAGACCGGCAATAATTTTGACGCGGAAGCCTATGTGCCCGTCTGGACCAGCCAATTGCTCGTCAGCGACTGGGTCCAACCGTCTCCGCTGCCATTGAAAATGACGGTCGCCCAGGGCAGCGCGGATTGGACGGTGACTGTGGAGAACAAATTGAACCACGATCTTGAGCAGGCTTCCGTCGTGCTTGGGGGCAGGTTTTATAACCTAGGCCCGTTGAAGGCTTCAGAAAGAAAAATATTCACACTGGGCCTTTGGGCGGGGACTCCCGTGGAAGACATGGCGCGCCAGTATGCGGGAGCTTTTCAGAACGCCGTGCAGAACCGTCACAATAGCTTCGGGAATAATGCGACCGCCATTCCGGATATCATCGCTGGTTCGATGGCGGCCTCGTTTATTGGATACATCGACCGGGACAGCGGCCCCAATGACTGGAACAATTTCACCGCGCCATCAACATTGGACTTGAGCCGGTACGCCGACGGCAATTTCGGCATTCTTCTGGCGTGGGACGCCGGGCAGACGCTGACGGCGGACTTGAACCGCTTTCAACCGAAGCGGGTGCGGCGCGACACTCTATTGCGCCTGGTTGTGCCGGTTAAATCATGAGCAACGTTTTATAAATTCTATGGACGCACCGCCGATTCCAGCCGTTGAGACGATGAACCTTTCGCGCCAATACGGAAACATCATGGCGCTGAATTCGTTGAACTTGACCATTCAGCGCGGCGATTTGTTTGGTTTCATCGGCTCCAATGGCGCCGGGAAAACCACAACGTTGCGCATTCTGGCAACCTTTCTGGCGCCCTCGTCCGGCTCGGCGAAAGTTCTTGGGCACGATGTTGTCCAGGAAGCGGATGCGGTGCGGCACGTCATTGGTTATATGCCGGACTTTTTTGGTGTTTACAAAGACATGGAAGTGACCGAGTACCTGGATTTTTTCGGGGCGTGCTATAAAATTCCGACGGCGCAACGGGAAAAGACCGTCAATGATGTTTTAGAGCTGGTGGGGCTGACCGAGAAGCGCGGCGCGATCATCGGCGCGCTCAGCCGGGGAATGCAGCAACGGCTTGGACTGGCGCGCGTGCTGATTCACGATCCTCAAGTGTTGCTTCTTGATGAACCGGCGAGCGGGCTTGATCCCAGAGCGCGAATCGAAATGATGGCGATTTTGCAGGAACTCCAACGGATGGGGAAAACGATCATCATTTCCTCGCATATCCTGAGCGAATTGCAGACCCTGTGCAACCGCGTCGCAATCATCGAAAAAGGCAAATTGATTTACAGCGGGCCGGTCCAGGGAGTGCGCGATCAAATGTCCGCAGGTTTGATCTACTGGATCGTGGTGGCCGGGGATTCCGCGCCCGCAATTGAGCTTCTGAAGGGCCGACCGGAAGTGACCGAAGTCGTGGCTGTGGATGGACAAGTCAAAGTGACCTTCGCAAATCACGACGTTGACCCTTCGTTTCTTCCCGAGACGCTCGTGCGCGGCGGGATAAAATTTACGGGGCTGTGGGAGGATGAACTGGGGCTCGAGGAAGTGTTCCTGCGCGTTACTCGCGGCGAGACTCAGTAGGATTTTCAAAGTTTCAGCAGGAGCTTTTTCCAGCGTTCCCAGGACTCGTCGTGCGCTTTCATGTTCGCGGCGTGGATATCGGGGGTCGTGCTGGGCTGAGGGTCCTCGGCGTCGCGCATGAAACCGTGGCCGGCGCCATCGTAGATGACCGGCTCATACGTTTTGCCGTCGGCTTTCATCTGTTTTTCGGTCTTGGGAACTGACGAGCTGATACGGTTGTCGTTCCCGCCATAAAAACCATAAACTGGACAATTGATTTTCTCCATCTGGGCCGTGTCCTCGAGAGGCGGTCCGTAAAAAACGTAGGCTGCCTTTAAATCGCCGCGGTTGCAGGCAAATCGAAACGATTGGCCGCCTCCCCAGCAAAAACCCGCGACCGCCAGTTTGCCGTTGAAGGAAGGAAGTGTTTTCACGTAATCCGCCGTCCCGTTCAAGTCGCCGGTGACCTGATCCGGGGGAAGCGCGGAAACGGCCCCCATCACGGCGTCCCTGTCCGCAAAGGCACTGGTGCCGCCGCCATTTGCTCCCATGCCCGAAAGCAGGTCCGGCGCGATGGCGATATATCCGGCGGCGGCCAACTGATCGGCAACTCCGCGCGCCCAATCTGTCAAACCGAAAATCTCGTGAATCACAAGGATGGCTGGAGCGGGATTCTTGACTTCCGGGTAAACGATGAAACACCGAACGGTCCGCGAGCCATTTTTGACTTCAACCCATTCCGCATGGCGGGGCGATTTGTCCAATCGCGCCTTCGCCCAATCCTGTCCGGAAGCCGCGAAACAACCGAAAACCATTGCCGTCAAAAGAAGGAGTTTTGATTTCATAGTTTAGTAAGATTCCTTTAAACAACGGACCGTCAATTCATAAATTTTAACGGCGGCCGTCAAACGACATTTTTTCCCAAATTGGAATGTCTTCAACACAGCCGATAGACTGAAGGTAGGCAGTGTCCCAATCAGCAGGGGGAAATAAATCGGGCGGAGATTTCCGGCAAGCAAGATGGTCGGCAACGTAAAGC
This sequence comes from Verrucomicrobiia bacterium, assembly GCA_036268455.1. GTDB lineage: Bacteria > Verrucomicrobiota > Verrucomicrobiia > Limisphaerales > Palsa-1400 > DATAUD01. The sequence continues at coordinate 133,865 of DATAUD010000119.1, read as the reverse complement.
GCTGAAACGAGGGAGAAGCCCGGCCGCTGGGCGGCGGCCGGATTGTCCTGGGCGGCTATTGCGTTGATCACAGCGTCAGGCAATCCCCAAAGTTCCAGGAGATAGGCCGTAATTTGGAAGGGGGTGGTCTTGAACGCCGCAAGCAAACAGGGCGTCAGGGGGGTTTTGGTCTGGCGCGCGTCGTCGCAGGCCCATTGGTAACGGTCCGCAAAATTGTCAATAAGAACAAATCGTCCGGTCTCGTGCAACAACCCGGCGAGGAGGGCTTCGCCGGCAATTTTCGCCGGGAGTTGTTTTTGCCGGCAAATATGCTGGGCGAAATAAGCGGTTTCCCAGCAGTGATTCCATATCCTGCGCACGTCCATTTCCGGATGGTTGACGGAGTGATAGTGACGGAACAGGCTTTGCGAAAGGACCACCGCGGCGAGCATGTCTGTTCCCAGGCACATCACGGCTTCCTTGGGAGTCGTGACCATTTCGTCATGTCCGAAAAGCGGAGAATTGGCCAACTGAAGCACTTTGATCGAAAGCCCGGCGTCTTCGGAAACCATTTTTGCGATTTCGCTGACGGCATTCCGCTGATTCTCCAACTGGGCCAGCAATGAATGATAAACCTGAGGCAACGACGGAATCGAGCGCAAGGAGGTGGCAATTGTTTGGAGTCCTTTGTCCGCGATCCTTTCCTGGGCGGCGAAACTCCTCCGAATCAATTCCCGCAGTTTCATCGTATCGAATGGTTTCGCGATGTATTGATGAGCGGAAGTAATGAGGCTCAGTTTGTTAAGCGACACATAGCCGGACATGATGACACGGATGGTGGTGGGAGAAAGTGTCCTCACCTCCTCAAGAAGCTGGCTTCCTTGCATTCCCGGCATTGCTTGATCGGACAACACCAAATCGGGTGGTTTGGCCTTGATTGCCGCCAATGCCTTCAGTGGATCGTTAAAACCGACGATTTCCCACTCGGGATCAATAGTGCGCAGGATCAACACCGCCGTCTCCAGGACGGGAGTTTGATCATCCACAAGGTAGATGCGCCGTTTCATTGCTCAGATCGGCTGGTTCTGGCGCACGTATTTTTATATGCGCCAGACCGGGAATCAAACATTAAGTTCTGGATGCCCCCAAGGCTCGCGATAGGGACGGCGCAACAGGCCGTTGGCTTCGTCGTCATTGATGACTTTTCCCGCCGCAGGATCCCAAACTAGGGAACGGCCCAATTTCATGGAGAGATTGGCCATGATGCAGGAAGCTGTCGAAATATGCCCTTCCTCGATGTCCGCCACGGGGCGTCCGCGCGTGGCGATGCACGATAAAAAGTTGCGCATGTGTCCGCGCGTTGCGGGAGCGCATTGTTTTTCCAGGTCCTTCTCGGTTCGATCTTCCGGATATTGATCGAGTTCGTAAGTGACGTCCTTGTGGATTGGGTTTCCGTTGCCTTTTGGTGTGAAATCACAGCTCATCACGCCGGCTTTCAAGGTTCCCTTGTCGCCGTAGAAGGTCGCGGCCCACGGATAACGAGGGTCCGGCGGATCGCCCCAGGTGCGATGCTGCCAGACTACCTGCAAATGGCCGTAATCGAACACCGCCGTTTGCGTGTCCGAAATGTTGGCCTTGCTTTTTTTATCGATGAGAATTCCGCCTGAGGAGCTGATGGATTTAGGCCAGCCCAATCCAAGCATCCAGCGGGTCATGTCAAACATATGTACCCCCATGTCTCCCACAATGCCGTTGCCGTATTCCATGAAAGCGCGCCAGCCACGCGGATGGACCAGCGAGTTGTAGGGACGCATCGGCGCGGGGCCGGTCCAGAACTCGTAGTCCAGATAATCAGGCGGCGCGGTGTCCGGTGGGTTGCGGGAAGCGCGCATCGCGTAATAGCAGCAAATTTCGACCAACCCCACCGTTCCCAGTTTGCCTGCTTGAATGATTTGATCCCGGGCTTCAATTAAATGCGGCGTGCTCCGGCGTTGGGTGCCAACCTGGACGACACGTTGGCCGCGGCGCGCGGCGGCCAGCATCGCCTCGCCTTCGACAATATCGACACTGATCGGCTTTTGCACATAGACATCGAGTCCGCTTTCAACGGCGGCTATCATGGGCAGCGCGTGCCAATGGTCCGGCGTGCCAATGAGAACGAGGTCCAGGTCCTTCTGGCCCAGCATTTCCCGGTAGTCGTGATACAGCCGCGGTTTCTTTTTGGAGAGTTGGCGTGTCGAAACGATTTCCGCGGCGCCGGCCAACATATTGCGATCCACATCGCACAGCGAAACCACGTCAACTGGCGCGACCTGGATGAGGCGAAGCAAATCACTTTTACCATACCATCCGCAGCCGATGAGGCCGACGCGCTTTGCGGGGCCTTGTGGCTCCGCTCTTAATGCGCCGGTTGCGGTGAGCGCCATACTCGCGGCGGTTGCGGTCTTGAGAAATTGCCTTCGATTCATGGCAGAGATAATGAAACGAGGAGGCAGGCGGGTCAACTGGATTACAGTGACGTCGCGGGCGAAGGAGCAGCAGGCGTTTTGGCCGCGATCAACGTGAGCCTTTGCCACCACCATACGATTTTGCCGTCTTCCTCCTCCAAACGAAAAAGCGAGCGGACGGAATCTGGAGCGCGCGCCACCAACTCGAGGACTTTTATCCTGTTTTCGTCCGGCGTGGCGGCGGTTTCAAAATACCAATTCAGGTCCGGCTGCTTGAAAGGAAATAGTTTTGACGCGCGAACTTCCAATCCGCTGGATTGACAAAGCGCCGCCCACGTCCGGGGCGTCAGGAAACGGTGGTGGCTGAAATCGCGAAGTTTTTCGACCGCATGGAGCCACTCCTCCGCCTCGGGTTGATCGTCCGCGACGGAGCCATCGATCAAGAGGAAATGGCCGCCATCTTTCAGGACCCGCGCCGTTTCCGAAATGAATTTTTCCGGGGAACTGAAGTGATGCGCCGCCACGCGACAGGTCACCAAATCAAATGTGCCGCCGGCATAAGGAAATTTTTCCGCCTCGTGCAACATTGTTTTGACGGACACGTTGCGTTCCGCCGCGGCTTTGGCCGCTTTGTCCAGCATGGGTTGGGCGATATCAGCCAGGGTTGCATCGTATCCAAGCAAAGCGAGAAAAAGGCCGGTGTGGCCGGCGCCAGTCGCCACATCAAGCGCTTTGGCTCCGGGACGGAAGGGAATTGATTGCAATGCCTCGGCGACGTCATCGACGTTTTGCAGAATGTGATTCTTGCCGTAGTGTTCGCTCTGGCGAGAAAACTGGGTCTGGGCTGCGAATTGTATTTTGTCGAGATCCAAATCCATCCTCAAACGTACCTCATGCAATCGGGTTTTCAATGGGGGAAGGCTGTGATCTAAACGCCTCGGCGACACTTGGGCGCGTCATAAAGATCAAAAGCAAAACCGGATATGCAAGACTAAACAGCAATCCGAACACGAAACCGACTTTGACGCTCATCTCAACAAAGGCCGCGGACGAGCCGTGAAACTGGGAAGCCATCGCCGGGGCGATGACAAGCTGAGTAAAAATGGCGCTCGCCACAACGAAAATCATTTCAAGCACAGAATAGACCATCGCCAGAATTCGCGCCCAGTTTTGCAGCAGCAGCATGCCAATTCCTGAAGCGATCAGCATGATCCCGAACACAGCGGCAACCGCCATGCTGATATGATTCCACAGCAGGTAAGTGGGATTATTCTTCAGGGCGGCCATCGCGGGATTGGCGCCAATGTTCATGCGCGCGAAAACGGCGCCAATCAGCACGCCAAGAAATTTCCACAGCGCATAACCCATGTTGAGGATGCCGAAGACAGTGACCGCAATTGGGCGTTGACGCATATTTTTCGTTTCTGTTGATTGACAGCAGCCAGTGTAAAAGCCATTGACAACGGTTCAAGCGTTAAATTTTTTGCGGGCTTGTCGCGCATTCCGCGGGTGGATGGCGCATCAAACGAAACGACAGCAGGGCTCATCCCGACAAAATGGGCGGATTATCGGGGAAATTCCCGATGGGTCTCTAATGGCATAGGTCGTGCTAAGAGATTTCCGTTCCGATGAAATTACGAATTGCAACACCGGCGAGACGCGGCTGATTACCGGCCCTGCGCCGCGCGCAACAAGTTGGCTCGGCGAATCGCCGGATCGCGGCGAATACACAAATGATCAGGAATTTGAACAGTTATTTAGTCGCCAGATTTTTTCTGGCTTGCGGCGCTTTGCCGTTACTCCTATGCAGCCATGTCAAAGGCGCCAGTGTCGTGCTGGCGTGGAATCCGCCTATTGATTGGTATGTTGAAGGGTACAATGTTTATTACGGCACATCCAGCGGCAACTACACTAACACGCTTGATGTCGGCACGAATTCATACACAACGGTAGGTGGATTGGCCCCGGGAACCACATATTTTTTCACCGTAGCGGCTTACGACAATGACGGGGTGGAAAGCTCCGACTCAAGCGAGATCAGCCTGACAACCCCATTTGCTCCCGTCATTATTTCTCAGCCGTCCTCACAATTCGTCCAGGCCGGGGCGACCGCCGCTATTTTTGTGGATGCTATTGGAACGCCGCCGGTTATTTTTCAATGGTTTAACGGAAACACACCTGTCGCCGGCGCAACGAACTCCATTCTCAAGCTGCCTCAAATATCCGACGCGGATTCCGGCGATTATTTTGCGGCTATCACGGATTCGGAGGGGAGCGTGACCACAGTTCTCGCATCGGTGACGGTCATCGATCCCACCCCCGTCGCCGCCCCGCTGCCAAGCGCCGAATCCATCAATTCGATTGACCGAACGCCTCAGACACCCAGCAACCCCTTTCCGATCACCTCCGCCGCCGGAACGTACAACGGTTTGTTTTATCAAACCAACGGCGACGGAACGCCAGCGATCGACACCGAAACCACCGGCTTGTTAAGCCAGTGCGTTGTGGGGCCGCGGGGAGATTTTACAGCGACGATTTGTTTGGGTGGAATAACTAATTCCATCGCCGGAACATTTGATGCCACTGGAAACGGTAACATCGCCGTTGACCGCTCCGCGGCGGGAGTTTCCAATTTGGACATCACGCTGAATTTGGATTTGGCATCCGCCAGTTGGCAAATGAGCGGGCTGGTTTCCAATCTGGACACCAACAATCCGTGGACGTCGGCCCTGACCGCCGAACTTCAAACAACGGCGTCAACCGCCCTCTTCAGGCTCTTCCTTAACATTGGGATGCCAGGCGGATTTCCTGTGGGTTCGGCAATAGCACGAGAGAACGGAGACATTGTTTCCCTTTCGGGAATCCTCGGCAGCCGGACTGCGATTTCGCAATCGGCGCCCCTCTCCGTAAGCGGAGCCATGCCAGTGTTAATCCCGTTATACCAAAATGCGGGATTGCTGGCGGGGTGGTTGAATCTCTCAAACCACATTTCACCCTCGGCGTTGACTTGGATCAGTCCCGCTACCCAAGGCAACCCCGGCTTCACGAATGTTGTCAACGTGTCTGTTTTGGGTTTCAGGTAATGGCGACGTGTTAACCGGATTTAACTTTGCTTCCAGCCATTGTTGAACCATTTGGATTATCAAATCTGGCGTTGAAGTTCCGGCGGTGATTCCCACCCTGGCAGCGCCATCGAACCATTCCGCGCGCAGATTGCCGGCGCCCTGAACATGGTAAACGCGCTTGCAATACGTTTGACACGTCGCGGCCAGTTCGCGCGTGTTGTTGCTGTGCTCCCCTCCGACTACAATCACCACCTCCGATTGTTGCGCCAATTCGATGGCTGCCGCCTGCCGCTGTTTAGTCGGCTGGCAAACGGTATCGATAAATTTCACCTCGGAACCGGAAAACCTTTGCCGAATCAAGCCAACAAGACGGCGAACCTTTTCAATCGGCTGCGTTGTCTGAGCCGCAATGCCGAAGCGCGGACGCTCCGCCAATTGTTCGACGTCCGCGTCCGTCAGCACGATGTCAAATTCTTCCAGGTCCTCCGTCAGTCCCCGGACTTCAACATGACCGCGCCGCCCGATAATGACAGGATGGTAATGCTCACGCACCAATCGTTGGACGGCGCTGTGCGCGTGATGAACCAGCGGACATGTCGCCTCCAGAACATGCAAGCCGCGTTCCCTAACGCGCTCCATGGTTTTTTCCGACGCGCCATGAGCGGTGATCATGACCGCCGAAGTCTTAACCGCCGCCGCCTGTTCTTCAATGTTGATGCCACGCTCTCGCAGATCATTCAGAACGGAATCGTTATGAACCAATTCACCAAGAATGGTCAACGGTTGACGGCGGGATTCTTCCTCAGCCAGCGCAATCGCGTCGCGCACTCCAAAGCACATCCCCATATGGGCGGCGCGGAGGATTTTAATTACGGGCCGGGCGGGCCGACAGGCATTGACTACACTTTGCATTGCAAAGTTAGAGCTTGTGGAGGGGAATATGTTCATTTTTGGAAAAATTATTTCTGTTCCTTTGCCTGCCGAACAATCTGTTCGAGCAAGTCAATATAATTGGCGAAAGCCCGGCGTCCGGCGGGCGTCAGCGCGCAGGTGGTCAAAGGCCGCTGGTTTTGGTACGATTTGGTCACCGAAATAAACCCCGCCTCCTGGAGGGTCTTTATATGCAAGCTCAAGTTTCCATCTGTCATTTTAAGCGTGTCGCGCAATTCGGTAAATGAAAGCTCCGGAGTGGCAGCCAGGAGAGACATGATTGGCAACCGACCTTTCTCGTGAATCACGCGGTCGATCTGGAGAAACGGTTTTGGATTCACATCGCATTCCCGCGCTGTTCTGTGAAATACAGGTAAATGCCGTAGGCAAGGTGCGCGCCACCGAACAAGGCGCCCATCGCCCAATTTGCCAGGGCAATCTCTGGCGGCCCGCACAGGCACAAGCCCATCCCCAGCGCGCAACCGCCCACAACAAAAGCCCAGCCGAAAAGCTTGAAACCGCGAGGCATGAAAAATCCGGCGGCGTGCAGCGCGCATCCGTAAAGAACCATCCATCCCGGCACCAGCAGCCAGACCGCCAGCGCTCCGCCCGGGCGCAGCCACAGAAAAATCAGTCCCGCCATCATGCCCCCAAAAAAAGCGGGCGACACGGCTTGGATCACCCGGCGCGTCGGCGGCGACCAAAAAACTTCATCCTCCTTGAGCGCCTGGCGTCGGATCAACAAAAAGGCTTCCACAAGGCAGATCACAGCCGCAACCATCCAAAAACCGGCAAATGCGCGGGCTGTCCGGACTTTGCATAACGCCGCCACAACCGCCGCCGCGCAGCCCGTTAACCCAACGGATCCCATCAAGGGAGCAAGCGCGCGCCGATAGACCGCGGTGCGTTCCATCAGAGTCCTAATCACCCGCAAATTGTCCGAAGCCCATTCTGACTGCATGGGGATACTTTGTAATGCAAAGCCTTTTTTGTCAACGTTGTTTTATGGCAAAATATGCTGAGGGCGACTTCGTGCTGGACGAAGGGCGCCGGATAGATTAATTCATACCCTGAACTAATTACATGAAAATCAGGCTGCGCAGAATTGATTTGAACAATATCAAGGTCGCCCGGAGCGAGACGGCCCGCGATATCAATCGCCGCATCGTGCTGAATCTGGTGCGCAGGCACCAGCCTATCTCACGCGCCGGCGTTGCCCGGAGATCGGGAATGCAACGCAGCACCGTTTCCGCCATTACGGAGCAATTGATTGCCGAGCAATGGGTGCGCGAAGGCGCTGTCGGGAATTTGCCCCGTGGCCGCAAACCAACATTTTTGCACCTCAATTCAGATCGCGCCGGCATCATTGGCGTTGATATTCAACCTCGCTCCACCACCCTTGCCGTAGCCAGTTTGGACAGCCGTTTCGTGGCGCAGGAACAGATTACCACCGGCTCCGATCCCGGGGACTTTGTCACCCGGCTTGCCCGCCGCATCATTGATTTGACACGCGCCTACCCCAAGAATTCATACGAAGGGATCGGCATCAGCTTGCCCGGCCGAATTGGCTCATCGTCGCATCGCCTGATTTTCGCCCCAAACCTGGGGTGGAACGATGTGGACTTGAAAACACCCTTGGAAAAGGAGACGGGGTTGTCGGTGGAATTGGAAAACGCCGCCAACGCTTGTGCCCTCGCTGAATTGTGGTCGGGACGTTATGGCGAGGGAATCAGCAACCTGGTCACGGTAACCGTTTCGGATGGGATTGGTGTGGGCATGATCATCAATGGTCAACTCGTGCGAGGTTCGACGGGCGCCGCCGGCGAATTCGGCCATGTCTCGCTGACGGGCGACGGCGGCCCGCAATGCCGTTGTGGTAATCGTGGTTGCTGGGAGGTGCTCGCGTCCAACGCGGCGGCCGTGCGCTACTACGCCGAATCCGCGGCGGTTCGCAAGGGCGAAGCCGGCTCCAAAAGCGACGCCACTCGCGTCTCCATTGGCGACATTCTGCGCCTTGTCGAGCAAGGCGATGAAAAAGCGTGCAGGGCTTTGGATCAAATGGCCCATCACTTGGGGGCTGGCATCGCGATGCTTGTCACCGGTCTGGCCCCGGACGTTCTTCTGGTCGCGGGCGAAGTCACGCGCGTTTGGCATCGAGTTGGTCCTATTGTCACAGGCGTGGTTCAGGCGCGCTCTTTCACCCACGCCAATACCCGTATTCTTCCTACCGACCCCGAGGCGCAACCACGGCTCAAAGGGACAATTGCGCTGGTTTTGCAGAAGCATTTCGACGCTCCCTACAGTGTGTAGTCCTTTCCGAAAAAAAATATAAGAAAAGGTCTGGACACGATTCGCTGAATTGATATAGTTCACGGCGAAAACAATATACCCATGATAGAAAGCGGCCAGTGTCTTGGTCGGAAGCGGTGTCGTTACGATAGATGACAATTTTCCACCAAACCGGCGTTTAAGTTTCATTGGCTACCATCAGGAAGTTCTAAGTCAGGAAGGCATAAATGAAGATAAATTAAACGACAAACAATCAATAAGAAGAAGTGAAATGCTATGAAAAGACACCTCAAAAATCATACCAAGCAAGCTCTCGGATCCTTAGCCGCCTTGGCGCTCGCCGCCTTATGCCAATCAGTCCAGGCCGATATCAGCACGATTGTGACCTCGACCAATATTGCATGGCCAAATGAGACGAACGCCCTCTTTTACGTTTCAACAACTTTTGGCTCGTTTGACGCGCAAAATCTTGGGGCCGCGGGAGGAGCGGCGGCCTCCTCACTCAGCGAGACATTCACTATCACCAATGGAGCGGGAACGGCGGCAGGCACGGGCCCTGGAGCGGGGACTAACTATGTATTGACTGGCATCGGCATGGTCATTTCAGGCTACAGTTCCGCCGCGCCGGTAACATTGCATCTTTACGACGTAACATCTAATTTGACCTCTGCCAACGGGACGTTAAACGGTTCCGGCGCGAGTTATAATTTCTATTCCCCGGCGCAGGTTGGAGATCTGTTGGGTGAAGGACAAGGTTTGCCTTTCTACAATGACCAACTGTCAGGAGCCGAGCAGGTCATCTATATCGGCTTGCAAAACGGCCCCAACACCTATGACGACCAGGTAGTCCTCGCCTCAAACCATACCTATGCGGTCGAAGTGTCGGTTCCGACAACCAGTCAGCTCTACTGGGGCAGGAACTCCGCCGCCGATCCGGGCGGTCAGGGAATGGGCAGCGCCAATTCGGCTCCAGACGCCACCCGCACTACAATCAACGCCCTTGGGTTAGCTGGCGGCGCTCCTAGAACCTTCATGCTTGCGCTCTACGGGTCGCCAACGATCCTTCTGACGCCTTCCGCCAATGGATCGACTAATATTGTCTTCACAACCAATTATTGGGTGGACCAATTCAACGCCCTGTCGGTTTTGCCCGTCAATCCTTACTACACCAACGGAGGAACCGACATTGACTATAGCGCCGGGGACATTGGAGAACTTTGGGGCACCTGGTTCGGCGACGCAGCGACCTTCACGTGGGACAATACCAAGGACGCGCAAGGCGATACGAACAATGGGCTTGGTGGATCCATGGAAATCCAGTTAGACTTCACTGGAGGCGATCAACTTGAGGCGTATGATGGCAACAACGGCATTACTCCCACCTTAAATGGGGAGGCTCTTGGATTCACAAGCTTTGAGTGTGATGTGATGTTTGACTCCAGTTCGGCGGTCCAAACAAATTATACGGCTGGCGCGCCAGGCCTGGTTTATTTTGGAAATCTGCAGTTTGGAACAAGAACCGCGGTGCTCGGGGGAAGTGCCGCGTTTGGCCAGGACTATTTTGGAAACGGAGCAATAACCCAAGTCCCACAGACGTTGTCGAATCAATGGGTTCACGTCAAAATTCCGGTTTCAGCCCTCAGCGACGCGAACATCGCCGATCTTACCGACATTATAATTCACATTTATAGCCCTTTTGGAAACGGAGGCGTCGCCAGCCAGGATTTGATCGGACCTGTCACCTTTTGGGTGGACAACATGAAGTTTAAAGCGCCCCTTGCGCTTCCCTTAGTCCCGCCCCCCTCATTAAAAATCCAGCCCGCCATCCCCGCCACTGCGCGCTTTTTTACAACAGCCCCGCAATATACGCGCACCGACCTCGCTACGTCTGACTTTAACCAGTCCTGGATCGGCGGCCCAGGCGACCCGGGCAATACAACCGCGGCTTATAGCCAGCCGGTAAGCTATTCGGTCACGTTCAAATCTCTCACTTCCGACTCCAGTGCCCAGACTACACTCTGGTTGGTCGAGGACGACACCGGCACTTATAATGGGAATGATTACAGCCTGCCGACCGAGCTTTGGCTTAACATTGTCGCAAACCCTCCGACCGGTTGGACGGCCCAGGTTGCTTGGAAAGCCAACGATCCCGGCGCTAACCCGACCAATATCGCATTGACGGTGACGAACACAGTTGGCGTAGGCACTTGGACGCTCACGTTCACAGGAGAAACCACCGGAACGTTAATGGCGCCCGGCTGGCTGACACCCTCCAACTTCACAATCGCTGATCCCAACGTTGCCACCGATTTCGGCAATCCTTTGACCGCTCTTTTTGGGATCCAAGGCAACGGCACTGCATACGGCGCCTATGATGATGTCACTCAAATCAGCATTACCAATGTAGCCGGGGCAAATGAATTGGACTTGTTCGCCAGTGACACGGACATCGAAACCAATAGCATTTGGTCAGAAGGGTTCGACACTGGCACGCCCTCGGGCTATTACCAGATAACCAATCTCACCGCTAATGACGGCGCTGGTTTCACTTCGGCTTATCCCACGACTGTTCAAGGCATTATCCTTGTGACGACCAATACTCCGTTCTGGGTGAGTTGGAACGTCACCACGAATGGTTATGGACTGGGAGAGAGCGCGACGGGCGTCCTGCCTATCACCTCGCTGATTTCCCCGGCATCGTTTAGCGGTTACACGGACGTCCCGCTCCAGTGTGTCGCCGGCACTACGAACTGGGCCTTAATCCCGAACGACTGCCTTGCCCCTGGCAAAGAGGGCTTCTTCGAAGTCGTAAATCCCCCACCTCAGCAATAGCTAAGAATCCTGGCGAATGCGTCGGAAACGGCGCCTTCGCCGGGTTCGTTTTTCATTGGCCAACCCCAGAAAGTCTCTTGACATTACCCTTTGGAATGATATAGTTCACGTCGAAAACAAAATCCCATGAGTGCGATCTCTCATTGCTTAACCCCCATCCAAAATGGTTCTCCAACCAAGTGGAGCACCATCCAAAATGCATTCACTTTGATCGAACTGTTGGTGGTCATCGCCATCATAGCCATTCTGGCGGCTCTCCTGCTCCCGGCATTGGCCAGGTCCAAGCAACAGGCGCAAGGCGCCCAATGCGTTAGCAACCTCCGGCAGTTGACATTGGGAGCCATCGGCATGTACACCAGCGACAATCGAGGCTATTTGATGGTTAATGGCGATGAAAGCTATCAACCCACAATTACTACTCTCAACCAGGACCCCCAGTGGTGTCCGGGAAGGGAGGACGAAGTGTTGGGGTCCAGCAACGCTTTTATTATGGCGGGTCTTCTTTACCCATACGTTAAGAACGTCAACGTCTATAAATGTCCAGCCGATCAGACCTCCGTCTATGAATCCAAAACACCCAAGACTCGCAGTATGTCGATGAATGCGTTTATAAGTCCCGCGCCAGCCAGCCAGTCGGACCTTGGGCCCCTTAAGAACACTCATCTCTATTTCAAAGAAACGGATTTGAACTTTGGCGGCACGGCAAATCTCTGGCTTCTGCTTGATGAAAATCCTTACAGCATTAATGACGCGTTTTTTGAATGTAATCCAAATGATGCCGGCTGGGTGGATTGGCCCGCGACTTACCACGACAACGCCTGCGGAATCTCATTTTGCGATGGACATGCTGTCATTCATCAATGGAGGGACCCCAAGGTGCTGGAAGACAAAACGCAAAACCCCAACACGGGCGCGGTCATTGCGGCAACTCCAGGGTTCCCGGACTTTGGATGGCTTAGCACCGCAAGCACCGCCACGAACATTTCCGAGTATTAGATCTTATCGCCGCCCTTGCGTAATTTCCGGCCAATTATCCGTGCGAAAAGGCTCCGCAGGAAGACCCGCTTTGTTGTATAACGCAGCCACAGGGTAGGATTGCCATGCGTAGCGCGCCGCTTCGGGTTCGGGAACAAGGGGCGACGAAACCACGACCTTACCGCCCTTGATCTTCGCATCAGCCCAATGCCATTTGTGGTCTTTACCCGCAACTGCGAATTCTCCCAATTTATCGCCTTTAACCATCAATCCTCCTTCCGCGTGGTCGAAACGCAGCACGAGCGCCCCGTGAAAATGCTCAAGGGATTTGAAAGTCGGCCCTTGATAGGGAATTTTTTCGCCATACTGTCGCGCAAGGGCCAAATATGCCAGGCGCTCCCCAACAATCTTCTTGTCCATCGGATGAATATTATCCGGGTCGCCCGTGTCAATCGTAACCGCCACACCGGCGTTGCGGACCTTCCGGGCGGTCAGAGCCTGTGCTTCGCGCAACTCCGCCCACGTGGAATCCACCGGCTCGTCCTGGTGGTGCATAAACGCCGGAAGGCTGACGATATAAAACGGAAGGTCACCCTGGCCAAAAAGTCTTCGCCAATCGTCAATCATCGCGGGCAGCAACTTCCGATATTGATAAGCCCGCTCACTGTTCGCTTCGCCCTGATACCAGATGAAACCCGTCAGCCCAAGCGGCGCAACCGGCTCGAGCATCCCTTGGTATAGCACCGACGGCATGATTGGGTAGTTCTCGAAACCCAACGGCAGCGGGTGCGGCGGTCGGGCATCCACACTCACTGCCCCCTTCCAGTCGCCCTCCATTGGAACCACAGTCCCGTCTCCCAATACCAGGCGTAACCCATCTTCCTTGGTCATAAAGCCACCGTCAGGTTTCATCTTGAATACACGAACGACTACAAGATTTTCCCCGGCCTTCAACACGCCGTCCTTAATGTGATAAACCCGTGGATTCTCCACCCATGAACTGGCGCCCATCCATTGGCCGTTAACGTACGTGGTATCCATCTTCTCAATGACACCGAGGTAAATCGTCGCGCCGCCGGCAGGCAGCGGGTCTGGCAGCGTAATGCGTTTGCGAAACCAACAAACGCTAGGAACGCCGCCCACACCCAATTCCTGAAAACCGCCGGGAATCCGCACCGTTTTCCAACTCGAATCGTCCAGATCGGCCGCCGCCCAACTATTGCTCTTCAATCCGATATCGTATTCATCGTACCAGTGCATGATATAGTTTCCATACTGTGGCCCCCCTTTGGCTTTGAGCCGTTCGATCTCCGCCAATTGATTGTCAAAATCTTTCATCCGGCGGAGTGTTTCCGTGCTCATCCAGGTTTCCGCCGGCGTGCCTCCCAGACAATCCTCCACCAAGCCGATTGGCACATCGATGTCCTTTTGAATCCTGCATCCGAAGAAATAGGCAACTGCCGAGAATCCCCCGTCCTCAGCCATCGTGCGCGGCGAACAAACTTTCCAAATCCCATGGGGAATTGCCGCCGGTGAATAGGAAGAGTGCGACCGAACAATATAGAGCCGTATGTTCGGATGATTTGCGGCCTTGATTTCTTCCGCTCCGTTTCGCGTCCGCGCAAGCCCAAGCTCCATATTGGATTGCCCGCCGCACAGCCATACATCACCCACCATGACGTCTTGCAACTCCACGTTTTCCGCTCCATCAATCTTGATTGTATAAGGCCCTCCCGCCGCGGGCGGTTCTATTCGCGCCTCCCAACGGCCATCCCTGCCCGCCACCGTCTTTGCAATTCGACCGGCAATCTCCACCCGCACGAGATCGCCGGGTTTCGACCATCCCCAAATCGTATCTGGCTTCCCGCGTTGCAGCACCATATGGTCGCCAAACATCGGGCTGACGAATGGCAATGCGGTATTATCCGCCCGAACCGGGATTGATCCAAAAAGGCTGACTATGAAGATGAAGACGTAGAGCACCGTGATATTGGTTTTCACCGATCCGCAGTGGTCCATTTGTAGTTATTAAGCGCTGTCAATACAGATGGAGTCGTAATATCAGCGAGACTTTGGTAAAACCAATACGCGCGCTCCGAAGTGGGAGCCCAACTCGTAAACTCATACATGGTTTCGACTTTGCAAAAATTTGCCGAACCGTCCGCAAACACCTCGTTCCCTCCCTCAGGCCATGGATTGCGTCCCTCCCGATGTTGCGGGAAGAACTTGCACGCATTTTGCGCGCTTCCCGGGGGCAAATCCGTATCGACGGCGCCCCAAACGTTATTAATTTTCCCAGTCGGATCCGCCGCAAGGCACCAATACGGCATCGACTTGCTAAGTCGAACCGGACTATGTCCACCAAGCCCCGTCATAGCGTTGCCATTCGGCGTCCATTCGGTAATACCGCCAAAGTACTGGAAGCCGATGACCCACTGGTCATTATCGGTTACATCAGGCCAGGGCAACCCGGGAACATTTGGACACGACCAGACGCTCGGCCCATTGGTCTGCAACGGCACCCCCGCCGCTTTGACCGCATTGGTATTGGGCGCATAAATGGCAATCTGCACAAACGGCGGCTGGGCTGGTTGGCCAGCGGCGGGAATAGTATCCGGCTTGGACGATACAACATAATCCTGGTTATCTCCCGCGTAACAGGTCATCCCAATCGCAAGTTGCCGCAAATTGCTCATGCACTTGGCTCGTTGCGCCCGTTCCTTGGCGCTGGCCAGCGAGGGCAACAGCATCGCCGCCAGGATCGCGATGATCGCTATCACCACGAGCAGTTCAATAAGTGTAAAGCCGTATCGCTTGCAAGGGGCTTTGTTCATGGCGCGAACAATATCTGTTTTCGCGCCCCTTGTCAATCCCTCCTTCGGGTAGTTTTCCCCTCGCGATAGCTGTCAGGCGGCCCCAGATAACTCGATTTGACTCCCCCAAAATCCACCACCAGCTTTTCCAGCACAACCCCCGGGTCCACCATCCAAAACTTCAGGGTGTGATGTCCCGCCCGCGTGATCATATGTTCCCATTTCACTTTTCGGACACTGTCTTTGACGCTTGTTTCCCAGTCCTTGAGCGTGTTGTGCTCAAGCGCGTCCACGATTTCCGGCGCTTCGTCATCGAATGAAAGCGCAAACCGCAATCCGCGTCCCGGAACAAAATTCAACGTCGGCGCCAAAATGGATTCCACCTTGACTTTACCAGTGTCAAATACAAACACGTCATATTCCAGGCACGGCGCCTTCGCAGCATTTGGCAGACTCGCCGCTGTGGTTGGAAACACAGTCATCGCCGAAAGTGTCCGGCCATAATCATCGATTCTTTCCCAATGCGCCGCAGGCGTGCCCTCTGCTTTGGTGTAGTGCTCCGCTTCAATCGACAAACACCCGCCGCTTTCCACGAATCCGGGTTGCGTCACATAGCTCTCCTTCTCGCCGGGATTGAAGATATTAACGGCGATACTTGCCGACGTTCCTCCGGGACCATGAATGTCAACACTACTACTGGCTCGCCCCTTTGGCGCAGTTTTCCAATCAATCTCCACCCAAACCCTCTGCTCCCGTGTAATGGTCCCATGCGTCGCGCTGAGAACGATCCACGGCGCTCCACCGCTCGCCGTGAATTCAAACGGTCCCTGCCCTCGATTGAAAATATCAATGTAATGCCGCCCACTGTTGAACACATCGAACTGCGGAAGCGACGATGACTCCGCCGACCCTGGCCACACATTGGTGGACCCTTCCACTGCAACGCCCAGCGCGCCCTCGCGCGGAACTTCGATTTCCTCGACCCGCGGCATCAAGTTCGATCGCGGCTGCTGCCAGCCGGTATAGCCGATGTGCGTTTGGTCCATCATGTGGTCCCATTTGCCGCCCGCCAGCGTGTGGTTGTAATACGACGATAAATCGGCGTCCGTCTGAAAAAGAGCGCGCGCCTGCGCCGCGAAATCGTTCGCGCTGGCTCGCCCCTGGCTTGCGTATAACCGGCTCTTCGCAGCGGCGATGTAAAGCTCATTGAGCACCGCGCATGCCTTGACCGGGTACAGCACCGTTTCGTAAAACGCGTTGTGGGCATCGGGCGCCAATTCTCCGTTGATTCGTTCCGACTGCGCCACAAGCGTTTTCCAATCCGCCAAAACAATGTCAGCCTCCTCGTAATTGATCAGGCTGAAAGTCGATTCATCCAGCAACTCCAGTTTGCGACGCCCGTTATATTTTGTGTATTTGGCCACAATTCCCGCGATCTCTTCCGCGTGTTCCGCCCCGAATTCCCGCGCCGCCCACAGCCGTGTAAATTCAGAAATCCGCGTCTGCGGCCACGCCGCGGGATTCCAAGCCATTGTCAAAAAGAATTCCATCGGAAACGTCACATGCTCGAGGTGTCCCACATTAACGATCCAAATCCGGTTCGCCCCGTAATCGTAAGCGAGGTTCATCTGCTCCCACACGTGCGTAATCGGCGTCGAGTTAAGCCATTTGTAATTCCGCGGTCCGCCCACATAATCCAAGTGATAATAAATTCCCGCGCCGCCGCTCCGGCCGCGCTCCTCCAGCGTCGGAAGCCGCCGTATGTTCCCCCAATTGTCGTCGCACCAAAGCAGCGTCACGTCGTCGGGAACGCGCATCCCCTTTTCGTAATATTCCTGCACCTCTTTATACAGCGCCCAAAGCTGCGGAACCGACGCCGCGTTCGTTCCCATCACCTCGCTGATGATTCCGCGTTGCGCATCGACAATGCGCTCCAGCAAATCGATGTTCGCCGTCGGCGACATCGGCGTATCGATCTTCCCGCGCATGGCAATCGTGATGATGTTCTCGTAAGCCTTGTTCCGCTCGATCCCTTGCTTCCAAAACTCGCGGAGCTTTTCGGGGTTCTTGTCGTAATTCCATTGAGTCGCTGTGTATCCCGCCCGATTCCATTCCTTGTCCGCCCGCATCATTGGTTCAACGTGCGAAGTCCCCATCACGATGCCGTAATCATCAGCCAGCTTGGGATTCAGCGGATCGTCCTCGCTGAAGCAATTATTCCACATCGCCGGCCAGAGATAATTCGCCTTCAGCCGCAACAGCAGCTCAAAAATATTCGTATAAAACGAATGATTATAACCGCCGAATTTTTCCTCGGCCCATCCCGTGAGGTCCGGCGCTTCGTCATTCAGAAATATTCCCCGATACTTGACTGCCGGCGGTCCTTGAACAACTGTCCCCGCCTTCACGAACAACGTATCGCGATGCCGCACCGGCACATCCGTCCACCAATACCACGGCGAGACCCCCATTTGCTCCGACAAATCGTAAATTCCGTAAATAGACCCGCGCTTATCGCTCCCCGCAATCACCAGCGCACTCTTCACATTCGGAAATGGATGCGGCACAACTCCCACCAGAAACGATTCCCACTTCCCCAAGATCCCGCCGCCATCCCCGATCAATCGATCGACCACCCCGCTTTTTCCCAGCGTCCCGACGACGATCACATTGCCGCTCAACTGTGTTTCGTCATGCGTAATAACCGGCTCGATCCCCGTGACCCTGCGGACATCCGCCCGCAAATCTCCCGCCGCCCGGTCCACCCCCCAAAAATCATTGGTATCAACATAAATAGAGGCGACAACCCCGTCGGCGGCCAATGGAAACTCCCCCGCATTGGATTCCGTGGAAACATAGGGTGTTTCTCCGACCGCTCGAACCGGCCGGGGACACAAACAAAGCACAACCACAAGCGTCAAAGCGACGGCACTGCCGTGCCCGCATGAATTTGTTGGCATCCCGAACAATATTCACTCACGCGCCTCAAGTCCACTCCGTTTCGTTGTGCCAGGGCAATTTTACTTCCTGAATCGCCGCTTTAAAGTTTGATGTTTGGCCGCCGCGTTTTAAATTACTTCATGTTCGATTCGTTAAGCCAGAAGCTGCAAAATGCCTTCCGCAATCTCCGCGGCCTTGGGAAAATTTCGGAAGCCAATGTCTCCGATTCCTTGCGCGATGTCCGCGCGGCGCTTCTTGATGCGGATGTTAATTTCAAGGTCGCCAGGGATTTCATCGAGCAGGTCAAGTCTAAAGCTCTCGGCCAGGAAGTCGTTCAAAGCATCCATCCCGGCCAGCAAGTCATCAAGATCATCCATGATGAACTCGTCAACCTTCTCGGCTCCACGAATACCGGCCTCGCCCTGAGCGGCAATTCCAGTTGCATCATGATGGTTGGCTTGCATGGGTCGGGTAAAACGACTTCAAGCGGCAAACTAGCCCGATTCCTTCACAAGCAGGCTCGCACTCCGTTGCTCGTGGCGGCGGATGTTTATCGGCCGGCCGCCATGGACCAATTGGAAACCCTCGGCAAACAATTGGATTTGCCGGTATTCGTCCGGAAGGGCGAAACGGACGTGTTGAAAATCGCCAGCGAAGCCCTCGATTTCGCGCGTCAAAATAATCTCAATACATTGATCTTCGATACCGCCGGACGTTTGCAAATCGATGAACCGCTCGTGCTCGAGTTGGCGCGATTGCGCGACCTGACTCATCCGCAGGAAATTCTTCTGGTGCTCGACGCCGCGACAGGACAGGAAGCGGTCAACGTCGCCACGCATTTTGACCAGGCGCTGAACATCACCGGCGCGATCCTCACAAAGCTCGACGGTGACGCCCGAGGCGGCGCCGCGCTGAGTTTGAAGGCGGTGACGGGCAAGCCGATCAAATTCGCGGGTGTTGGCGAAAAACTGGAGGACTTCGAGCCTTTTCACCCGGAACGCATGGCCTCGCGCATTTTGGGCATGGGCGATGTTGTCAGTCTCGTCGAAAAGGCGGCCGAGGCTGTGGATATCGACGAGGCAAAGCGCATGGAAGAAAAGATGCGCAAGGGGCAATTCACGCTCGCCGATTTTCTCGATCAATTGCGCCAGATGAAAAAACTCGGTTCCCTGGAGAGTGTCGTTGGCATGTTGCCCGGCGGATCGGAAATGCTCAAAGGCGCGAACATGGCCAAGCAGGAGCGCGATTTCAAAAGGATGGAAGGGATTATTTGCGCGATGACTCTGCAGGAACGCCAGTCCCCCCAAATCCTCAACGCCAAACGCCGCATCCGCATTGCGAAAGGAAGCGGCGTGCAGGTTTCGGAAGTCAACAATTTGCTCAATCGATTCAGCCAAATGCAGCAGATGATGAAGAAAATGGGCAAATTCCAAAAAATGATGGCTCGCATGGGAGGCATGCCGCCCGTGTTGCGGCGCTGACAGCTCAGAATGAAATTCGCCATCTGCAATGAAATATTTCAAGGCTGGGCAATGGAAGCGGTGTTCGAGTATTGCGCCAAGCTGGGCTATGACGCGCTTGAAATAGCCCCATTCACTCTCGCAAAATTGGCCGGGGACGTTACCCCCGCGGAGCGGAGCAAAATCCGCGAAATGGCCGCGCGTTACGGCCTTGAAATTTGCGGTTTGCATTGGCTTCTGGCGCGAACCGAAGGTTTCCACGTGAACCATTCGGACTCGGCCGTCCGACAGCGGACTTCCGCATATCTTTGTGACTTGGTAGATTGCTGCGCGGACCTAAGCGGCAAAACGCTGGTGCTTGGTTCGCCACAACAACGAAATATTCTTCCGGGATTGACGGCGCAGGAAGCCTGGAATTTCGCGGTTGAAACTCTCGCCGGCGCCGTTCGCCGGGCGGAGCAACGCGCGGCGATCATTTGTTTTGAACCGCTATCGCCTTCCGAGACGAATTTTATCACCACCGCCGCCGAAGCAATTCGTTTTGCGCGCCAGTTCAACAGCCCGGCGATGCAAATTGTGCTCGACGTCAAAGCGATGTGTTCCGAAGAGCAGCCGATTCCGCGGATCATTTGTGAATCCGCTCCGCGCTTCGCCCATTTTCACGCGAATGACAAGAACCTCAAAGGACCCGGTTTCGGCGAGGTTGATTTTCTGCCCATCGCCGCCGCGCTTCGTGAGACCGTCTATAACGGGTACGTTTCCGTGGAGGTTTTCAAATTCGATGAAGGTCCCGAAATCATTGCGAGCCGCAGCTTGGAATATCTTCGCAAGACCTTCGGCTGACAGCCACTGCATGCTTGCAAGGGGGCAATTTTTCGGGCACTGTCTGCGCATTCGCGAATGAGCACACGCCAAATTGCGCAACGGGGGCTTCTTTTTGCGGTCGTGTTGTTTCCATTCCTCACCGCGCCGTTGCTCGCGCAGGACGCGAACGATTTGAAAAAGGAGATTGATGAATTGCGCGACCAAAACGCGCAGTTGCAAAAACAATTGCAACAGCAGCGTGAGATGATCGATCAACTCAACCAAAAATTCTCCGGCCTTCAGCAAACCAACGAACTCCAGGAAAAAGACGTTCGCGATCTTAAGGCAGCCGCGGAAAACACCCCGGCGCCGGAGGAAAAATCCAAAGGGTTTTCCCTCAACAATGTTGTCATCTCCGGCGAAGGCGCGGCGGGCTTTTTCGAGACCGGAAAAAATGGCCAATTTCCCAACGCCGCCTTCAGGGTTGACGAGGCCCGATTATTTGTTGACGCGATGCTTTTGAACGATGTCTTCTTTTACGGAGAGGTCGATCTTCTGACCAGGGATGAGGACGAAGAAGGAATTTACCTCGGGGAGCTTTATTTGCAGTGGGAAAATGTGCTCAAGCATTGGAATTTGGATCAGCTTCTAAACGTTCGCGCCGGCCAGTTTTACATTCCTTTTGGGGAGGAATACCAACGCCGCTTCGCCATTGACAATGTGCTGATCTCCCACTCCCTGAGTGATTTATGGGGATTAAACCCCGGCTTGGAACTTTATGGCGGGTGGAAGCGTCTTAGTTATGTGGCTGCGGTGCAGAATGGCGGAATTTCCACCTTCAATGACACGACGGCGGATAAATCGATCGCGATGCGAATCGGTTACGATCCGTTGTGGTGGCTGAACTTCAGCGTCAGCGGCATGAGAACAGGCAAACTAAGTGTCAGCCAGGACGTCGTTTCGGCGACGTGGTTTGGCGGTGGATTTTTTACGTCCATCGGGTCGTCGGCGACAACATTGTTTCAGGCAAACCTTGCGGAGTTCGATGCGCAAGCGAAATGGAAGAACTGGAACGGCGGCTATCTCCGGGTCGCCGGAGGCTACGCCGGTTATGACGACAACGATCCCGCTGGCGATAATCATCGCGACATTTATTATTACTACGTGGAAGCGTTGCAACATTTGACGCGCAAACTCTACGCCGCCTCGCGATGGAGCCAGATTCGAATTCCCCAAGGCTATTCGATCGTCGGGGACACCACGACGTTTGGGTTGCCGACCAGCGATTTGTGGCGCTTGAGCCTCGGGCTGGGTTATGAATTCAGCGACCATCTTGTGCTGAAAGCGGAATACATGTTTGAACAGGGCAGGCTATCGACTGGTGGAACGCGCAATCATGAAAACATGGTTGCCGCCGAGGCGGCCTTTAAGTTTTAACTCAATGAAATTGCTTCAATTCGTCGTCCTGTCGCTGTTTGCGATACAGCCGTTGTTTGCCGGAACCATCTCTGGAAGTATTCGCGCCCAGGGCAAGGACGCCGCCGAGGCCGATGCGGGTGGAGGCAACTATTCCAGCAAAAGGCTGAAGTTCGCGGAGCGAATCAATTACGATGAAATTCACCCCTTCATAGTTTACATCCAAGGGAAGGTGCCCAGGGCCATTATCGCCACGCCGCGGGAAGCGATACACCAAAAAGACGCCATGTTTGTCCCGCACGTTTTGCCTGTCATGGTCGGCACGGCGGTTGAATTTCCCAATGACGACCCGATTTTTCATAACGTTTATTCGAAGACCGACGGATCAGAATTCGATCTTGGGCTTTATAAGAAAGGCGAGCGCGCTCACGCATACACATTTGAAAAGCCCGGCGAGGTGGATGTCTTCTGTTCCATTCATGCGCGCATGAATTGCATCGTGCTCGTGCTCGAAAATCCCTACTTCGCTGTCAGCGATTCGCACGGCCATTATTCCATCACCAATGTTCCTCCCGGAAAATATACGTTGGTCGCATGGCAGGAACGGCTTCCCAAGGACACCAAAACGATTGAAGTGCCCCCGAGCGGCGACGTTCCCAACGTCAATTTCGTCCTCGGTCCGAAGAACTTGCCAAGGTACTGACTCCTATGGCCGAGCGGAAAAGACCAAAGTTCAGGTTCCAGGCAAAAATTTTGATTCCCATCGTCATCGTCATGGCGGTTTTTCTCGTCGGCACGCTCTGGATGATCAACACCCTGATCCAAAGACAATTGCGCGCGGAAAACAGAGTTTCCTTATTCAACACTGAGACACTTGTTACCAACGCTTTTGAACGCCGCGCCGCGTTTCTCATCGGGCAATTTGGTCCCACTCCTGAAAATTCCGGGTTCGCTTCAATCGCCCAACACCTGGATCGGGCTCCAAACGATGAAGCCTGGCGTAAAACCATGATTGACAGACTTGGAACGATCCTCGGCTCCACTCCTGTGGAAGGGACTTCTCTCATTCTTTTCACCGACCCGTCAGGCCAATTATTGGCAAGCACAAACCGCGCCTCCGGCTTGACCGCCGAACAATTTCATTCCGCCTGCGCCCCACTGGTGTCGGAAGCATCCAATGCCGGCAAAACGATATTTCGGACGATTGAACTGGGGGGTTCGTTGTTCGACGTCACAGTGGCGCCGTGCTACGACAGCCCCGACAGAAACCAGTTCGGCACGCTGATTTTTGGAGTTGAAATCAGAGACGCGACAGCGCGGCAATTCAAATTTGCAAATAGTGAGATCGCCTTTATCGCCAATAATCGCGTTGTGGCCTCGACTTTTGGGACTCGTAACATGGACGATGAACTGCTTGGCGAGTACCGCAAACTGACCGCCGCCGGTTCAAAGACGGATGACGCCGAGGATTTGAGCCTAGTACTGCGACGCGAACATTTTGGAGCTTTGCCCGGCCGACTTCCCCAGTTTTACGGACATGGCGATAGCGACGCCGGCTACCTTTTGCTCTCATCCTACGAACAGTCGTGGCAGTCTTTTCGCCAGGTCCAACGGGTCCTTCTGATATTCAGCGTTCTCGGCATCGTGTTAGGCACAGCGATTGTTTGGATGGTCATTAGCCGGGTGACCGAGCCTTTGCGCCAGCTTCGCAATAGCGCCGAAGCCGTGGGCCGCGGCGATTTCTCAAGACGAATCGACATCCACTCCGGTGATGAACTGGGCGAACTCGCCGCCGTTTTCAATCAGACGACGGAAAATCTTCAGAAATCCACCGCGCAATTGGAGAAAACGGTCGAGACGTTGCGGACGACCCAGGCGCAGTTGGTCCACAGCGAAAAGCTTTCCGCCGTAGGCGAATTTGTGGCCGGCGTCGCCCATGAATTGAACAATCCATTGACGGCGTTGATCGGCTTTGCGGAGTTGGTGCAGATGGGCGAGGTCGATGACGAAACCCGGTCTTCCCTTCAGCGAATCAGCAACAGCGCTGAACGCTGCCACAAAATCGTGCACAGCCTCCTGAGCTTTGCGCGCCAGCACCCGCCGGAACGAAAGCTCACGAACATCAACGCCATCATCGATTCCGTGGTGGAAATTCTTATTTACGAACTTCGAACCAGCAACATTAAAGTCGTCCGCGATTTATCCCCACAACTGCCGCGGCTTCTGGCGGACCCGCACCAACTCCAGCAAGTCTTTCTCAACATTATCAACAATGCGCGGCAGGCCATCGAAGCCTTCCGTCCTCATGGCGCAATTACGATTACTACGCGGGCGGAAGGGCGGCTGGTCCGGGTTCGTTTTCAAGACGACGGCCCTGGAATATCGGAAGAAAACCTCAAAAAGATTTTCAATCCTTTTTTTACGACCAAGCCGGTCGGGAAAGGCACCGGGTTGGGACTGAGCCTCTCTTACGGCATTATTCAGGAGCACGGCGGCAGCGTTACCGCAGAAAGCGCGCTCGGCCAGGGCACGACGTTTATCATCGACCTGCCCATTACCAATCAACCCGAAAGCGCTGCGCCCGAAGCGGCCCCGGCGTTGCAGCAATCCTCGACAGTCGGCAAGGGACGTAAAATCCTCGTGGTCGATGACGAGGAAGATATTCTTGGCCTTGTAACGCAAATTTTGAGCCGGCAGGGTTATGAGGTGCAGGGCGCACCCGATGGACAAAACGCTCTTGTTCACCTGGGCAAACAGCGTTTCGATCTGATTATTTCCGATTGGAAAATGCCCGGTATCAACGGCCAGCAACTCTATCAGCGCCTCCTTGAAATCGATCCCAAGGCCGCCGCGACGATGATTTTTATGACCGGCGATGTTCTAAGCGAAAAGACGGAAAAATATCTAAGCGAGCAGGGAAAAACCTGTTTGGCCAAGCCGTTTTCCGTCGCCGACTTCCAGCGTGTCGTTGGCGAAATCTTTCAGCGCGCCCCTTGAATCCACGCCCGAAGTGTGGGCGCCTGCAAATTGCCAGGATCCAGCGCCAGGACTTTCAGGTACTGCTCGCGAGCCTGTTTTGGTTCCCCGAGCTTTTCGGCGTACAAATTCCCCAACAACAAATGCGCGCGCACTTCTTGCGGATGCGCCGTCAGCAACTTCTCCAATTCCTTTGCGGCGTCAATATAATATCCCCGCTGTTCCAAAGTCCACGCAAAGGCGTAGCGCGCGTCCGCCGAATTCTCGTCCAGCACCAGCGCCTGATCCAAGGCGTCCAGCGCCGTTCGATAGTCCTTCCTGTCAATCGCCGTCAGCCCAAGAGACAGATTCGCGCCAAAATAAGTGGGATCCGCCGCGATGGCCTTGCGATAGTCTCGCACCGATTCGTCAAGATGTGCCGCCCTCCGTGCTTCGGCACCTTCTTGCGCCAAACGTTCCGCCTCCAAACGATTTCCCGGGATCAACGTCACCGATGGCGGGTAATTGTAGCGCGTCCCTTCGGGGACAAGGTCATTTTCTCCCTTCGATTTCCCGGAAAACCAATGTAATGGATTGAGCTTTTGTCCCAACGTTTTTCGCGGAGGAGGCGCGGGTTGTGAAACCACGTTTGTCGGCGCCGTTGCAATGGCTGTTGCCGTTGGGGAAACTTCGTTGGTTAAAGGCGCGGGGTTGAAAGAAGGAGCGGATTGCGGGGCGGCGGGGACGCTTGAAACCGGGGACGACTCAACGGACTTCGGCGGGGGCGCGGGAGGCGGAGCCGACGTTTCTGTCTGAACGGATTCCACCTGTTTTTCGAGGGCCGGCGTCGGAATCGGATTTTCGACTTGGGAAATCGGCGGTTCCGATGAGGTATTTCGTGGTCTGACCGAAGATGGATTGGTTGGAACCGGAGCCACTCGTGACGGCGGCGCAGCCCGCTGCTTCGGTTCCGATCCGATGAAAATCCGGCTCTCCAAATCCAACTGATGCGCCAGCTTTTCAATATCGTTCACGTGCGGTGGTGGCGGCTGAAGCGTCACGTATTCGTGATATTCTTGCAGCGCTTTGTGAACGTCGTGAAAATACTGCTCATAAAGAATCGCCAGATTGAGCAGCGCTGCGGGGTAATGCGGGTCTCGCTGCAAAGCCGTTTGAAATTCCATGGCTGCGGTCCGAACCGCCTCCATGCCGCCGTTCCGCCGCTGCAAATCTATCATCCCGATCCCGTTGGCCGCCTTCGCGGTCGGGTACACCTTATCCGCCGCCTGATAATCCAGCCGTGCGTTCTGCAATTGCCTCACCCTCTCCCCGCCTGTGGCCCCCAAAGCCAGATGATACCGGGCTGAGGCCAATTTCAAATACCCGTTAACTTCCCGTGGTTTCAACTGCACGTACGTTGTCAAGTAATCGACCGCCCCCTGAAAATTCCCCTGCTCCATCCGCAGGCAGCCGAGATTGAAATCCACCGCCGTATTATTGTGGTCCAGCTTGAGCGCCTGCGAATAGGCTTGTGAAGCGTCGTCGAGATGACCCGCTCCCTGATACGCCGAACCCAGCAGGTTCCACGCCTTCGCTTGCTGCGGGCGCGGCGCGTAAGCCAAAGTCTGGGTTGCGTCCTTCAAACGCCCAATGGCTTCGGCGAAATTGCCCTCTTTGATGTCTCGTTCGCCTCTCCGCAAATCCCTGGCTCCGGGAGGACCGCACGCCGTCAGCAACATCCCGGCGGCGGCGATGACGGCCCAAGCGTGGAGACCGAGTCTCCGTTTTTTTGTCGTCATCATCCTTCAGGTTGGTAGCATTGGCGCTGGACGGTGTCAAGATACCGTCGTTCCGCTTGTGAAAAACGTCATCTTTTTTTTCCTTTGCTGGATGTGCGCGGTGAATGCCGCGCTCTCCGACGAGCCGCAGCCCGATCTCGGCGCCTCACCCCCGCGGGCGCAAATTGTCATCGCCGAAAACCCCCACGCTACCGCGGCCTTCGAACCGGACACGTCGGTCGTTCAAGACATGGTCGATCACGGCATTCAAAAGCTGACCGGGCAACGCGACATAAAATCAGCCTGGCTGACGTTCGTTTCTTCGAACGATGTCGTAGGACTCAAAGTTTATTCCGGCCCGGGACCCAACAGCGGCACGCGTCCCGCCGTTGTCGAAGCCGTGGTGCGGGGCTTGTTGAAAGCGGGCATTCCCGCCACCAACATCATTGTTTGGGACAAACGTTTGGTCGATTTGCGTCTCGCCGGTTTTTCCTATTTGGAGGATCGCTACAACATCCGCCTGGCTGGCAGCGCCGATTCCGGTTACGACGCCCAAGTCTCTTATACGAACAACCCCATTCCCGGAAACCTGAGCGCCGGCGACCTTGAATTCGACCGTGATCATGCCACGACCGGCAACAAATCCTACGTCAGCAAACTGCTCACCCAAACACTCACCAAGATCATTACCATCTCTCCGCTTCTCAACAACAACTTCGCCGGCGTTTGCGGCAACCTCTACGGATTGGCAATGGGAAGCGTCGATAACACCCAGCGTTTTCAGGACAGCGAGGATCGCCTCCTCAAAGCTGTGCCGGAGATTTACGCGCTGGCGCCGTTGAGCGACCATGTCGTCCTCAGCATTACCGACGCGCTCATAGGCCAGTATTTGGGCGAACAAATGAGCCTCCTCCATTACTCTACCGAACTAAACCAGATATGGTTCAGCAAAGACCCGGTTGCCCTGGATGTCTGGGCAACCCACGAATTAGACCGCGAGCGCGCCGCCGCAAAAATGGACCCCGTCGATGACAACCCAAAACTTTACCAAAACGCCGCCCTGCTCGAACTCGGCGTCCCCGACCTCTCAAAAATCCGCCTCGACATCGTGCATTAGGCCATAAGCTAAGAAGTAAGAGAGGGAAACGGCTTTTTAATTTGAAAATCAGAAAATCAGGAAAAGACTGGGAGAACGGGAAATCTGGTGTGGGGATTTTGGCGCTGAGCGAGCCAATTCGCGAAGCCGAGCCGTTCCGCAAAACTCCTTTCATGATTTTTTGAGTTCCAGATAAGTTTTTTTCCCTGGCGTCTTTGCTTCCTTGCGTCTTTGCGCCAAACTCCTCGTCCGACCTTGATGTCCAACCGAGAGATCGAACTGTTGTTTGGCGGCGCAATTTTTTTCTGTAAATTCGCGGTAAGTCAAACAAAGGGCTGGATTTGTGGTTCCATGCTGAGGTAAGTTTTTTCGGTTTCCCCTTCATCACCGGAACCTTGGCATCAGACCTCAGCATTTATGCTTCACGTCTTTTTTTTTGTCAATAGTTGGACTGACGCCGGCTCTGCCAGAATGACGGCAGTGGAAAAGCGCCTGGGGCGAAGAACGCTGGTCTTCGGTTGCGAGCAGCGATACAGCATTGGCAAAGCCCTCCCGTATTGAAACGATTGCGACGGGCGATGGAGTTGATGCGCCACCGCATTCTTGCACAAGGGCTATTGGGAAAGGCCATCGACTATGCTCTTAAACGTCGGCAAGCGATCGAAAAGTACTTAACGAACTGAGTCTGAGTTTTGTGTGTCCAAAAAATCAATGGAGCCTTTCGAAAGGAGCGAGGGCAATGACGGATATGAGGTTGTTCAGGCAGTGAAGGAGGACCGCTGGCCAAACCGATCCAGACTTCTGACGCGCCCAGCCGAGCAGCAATCCAAGGGCTGTGAGAGGGACGAAGTAAAAAGGATCGAGATGGAAGAGCGCAAAAAGCAGCGCGGTCCAAAGAATCGTCCAATTGCCACACTTCTCTTCCAAGGCTCCAAAGAGCAGCCCGCGAAAAAGGATCTCCTCGGTCAACGGCGCGATCACCATGACCGCGAAGACAGCGAGCGTGGATTGCGCCTGCCACATTTGCTCTAAAAAGATTAGGCTGCGTTGCGCCGGCGCACGGACATGGAAAAGAGCCGACAAGGTGAAGCTGTAAACCTGGGTTGCGCCGTAAATCAGAGCCAGGCCAAGAACTGTTTGCCCAAGCAAAATCCAGCGAAACTCGGGCGGCCTCCGAAACGGCGCTCCCCACGGCTGCTTGGGAAAAGCGCCGGCGGCGGCGACGAGTAACGGCAACGACCCCAAGGCCAATCCCGCCAGGTTATTCGCCCCGACTCGGAGCGGATTCAGGAAGCTCGCCGCTAGGATAAGCAACCCCTGGCCCTCGAACGACACCAACAACCATCCGATCGAAAAAACAATCCCAGGATGCGTTGCAGTTGACAACCGAAAGCTTCCTCGGAGCAGGAAGTAGAATCCTATCGCGGCGCCGGCCAGCAGCGCAGCCATGCCAATGCCGCTCGCGATGGGAAAGAGCCGGCACGCCTGTGAGTCTCGTCCCGCCATGAGGTCCGCGTCAAAGAGAGCCAAGCTGATCTCCCTGGATGCAGGCTTCAATTGGTGCGCCTTTGCCAGGACGTCCGCCGCCTCAACGTATCTACGCTCAAGGATATAGGAGTCGCCCTCCCATTGATACGGGCTCTCATTGGTTGGCTCAAATTGAGAGGCGTTTTCGTAGGCCGCGATCGCAGCGCGGTAGTTTCCCTCCTTCGAGAAGCAGGCCCCAATGTTCATCGTGGTCTGAAAATCCGTCGTTAGATGGGCCTTTTTTGGATCCAAAGCCAGCGCATGGCGAAAGACCTGCCGAGCTTCATCGTAAGATTTCAGCCGATAGAGAACGTCCGCCAGGTTAAGGGCGACGGCCGTGTTAGTAGAGTTCAACTGGGCGGCGGTTTGCAAGGCCTGCTGTGCTTCGGCGAGTTTTCCAGCCTCGTCCAAGGACAATCCCAACCAGTAACACGCCTGCCAGTTGGTGGGCTGCAACACAAAGCAGCGACGATACGAATCCGCCGCGGTTGCAAAGTCGTTTATTTCGTATTGACAATCGCCCAAGTGCTGCAGGTTCCTGGCCGATTTGGGATTGAGGGCCAGAGCCTTCCGGTAGCAGGCAGCGGCCTCCTTGTAGCGCTTCAGGTGTTCCAACGCCATGCCGCGCCAGAAGTAAACCGAGCCGGAGGGCCGAATTTCTAAGGCGGCGGCGTAGGCCGCCTGCGCCTCTCCGTAAAGACGGAGTTCGTAGTAACACGCGCCCAATCGGTATTGGACTATGAAATTGGTGGGGCCGAACGACGCCGCTTTCTGCGCTGAGGCAAGAGCTTCTTCGAGTCGCCGCTGACGTAAGAGGCTTTCAGCCAAGCCGGCCAGGGCCAGCGCGTTCGTCGAATTCTTGGCCAGCACCCCTCGAAAAATGCTTTCAGCCGCAGTCCAGTTGGTGGCTTTCAGTGCCGAGTTGCCCACATCGACCGATTGCGCGTGAACGGAAACGATGCCAAAGGCCAGGCCGAGGCAAAGGGTGGCTGTCGAGATACTCCACCCGCAAAGCCACAGAATTGAGGGCTTTCGAAGCACGAAGTTAGTTTATTGCCAAAGCACGGGAAAGAACAGACCTTCGCTCATCCCATTAGCCCCGTACTGCTTGCTTTCTTTATGACAGGGTTTGAAATTGGCGGCGGTACGGTCGAAAATCTGCGTGCCCCTACTTCGCCCTTAACCAACGCCACAGCAACCGGAACTGAACGTGGCGCCTCAGCCGCATACAAAAATTACTTTTGTCCGCCGCTCGGTTTTGTATCCGCGTCCAGCTTCGCATTCACCGGCTTGTCACTGTCGCCTTTGGCTTCGGGGGCTTGTTGGGCGCCCTTGAGGATGTCCGCCGCCGGAATGATGATCGTTGTCATGCTGTCGCGCGGATTGCGGCTTCCATTGGAATTAACGGCCCGCATTACAAATAATCCAAGCACGCTGCCGTTCGGCAGAAACGCGGGCGAGCCAAGCCCCGTCGTGCTCATAGCCGAATCAGGAATGTAAAACGTCCTCGGTTTCTGAATCACCGCGCTGATTCGCTCAACCGCCGCCGAATACGCCCGCCCGGCCGCTCGGTTCAAGCGATTCAACGCAATCACCTGGTCCAGCATCTGCCCCGGGGCCGATTTGGTCAAATCCACGGCCGCCATTGGTGACGTTGGCTTCGTTTTCGGCCGCAAAAATCCAAGATCAAGGTCCTTGTCCCGCAATACGATCTCAGCCGGCATCTCCGTGCCATCGTCAAGCAGAATTTTAATGTCGTTCACTTCCGTCTCTATCTTGTATTCGTCGGAAAGCCGGCGGTAAAGGTCCGCCGGATCGCACGCCGACAACGCCACCACAACCAGCCCCGACGGATCGATGACCGTCCCGGTGATGTCGTTCTTTGTCTCGCTCGGATTCGACGACCGCCCGCCGCCCGAATAGGATGCCTTCAAGACCACTTGCACCGTCACCACGGCGTGTTCGTTCTTCGTGAAAACTTCGCGCCCCTTCTCCCCAATTTCATCCGCGCGCAAGCCCGCCGTTGCTGTCAATAAGATCGCCGCGAGCGCGACCGCGTTTTTTGTTCGATGCATAAAATCCTTCATTTAATTCTTCCAATTCGGCTCAAATTCCAGGTACGCGGTGTGGATGCCGCGCAACACCTTCATCACCAACACCGGCTTTTTTTCCGTTGCCACCTGTTCCATCACATGGCGAAGCGTATCCACATCGTCCACCGGTTTCCCGTCAACGTCCACAACCAGGTCGCCCGTGTAAAGATTCGCCAATTCCGCCCAACTCCCCGGTTTGACTTCCTCAATCAAAGCCCCGCGCTGGTCCTTGTCCCACTGCTCCTCCGCTCTGTCAAAAAATGAAACGTTCCGCGCCGTGAACTCGAAATCATCGTTCCGGTATTTTTTCATCTCCCGCCGCACCCGCGGCGAACGCGCCAGTTCGACGGATATTTTCATCTCCTTGTTGTCGCGCAAGATGGACAATTCTACCGTTTTCCCGACGTCGTATTGCCGGATCAACGTCGAAAGCTCGTCCTCATACTCCGGCCCGGAGGCTGACAGTTTCTCGCCGTCCACCGCAACAATAAAATCGCCCGGTTTCAGTCCCGCCTTGTCAGCGGTGCTGTCGGAATAGACGCGCGTAATGTAAAACCCCTTCAAGTCCGGATGCCCAAGCTGCTGCGCAATTTCCCGGCTGATGGCGCGAGTCTCCACCGGCAACCACGCCTTCGTCACTTCGAGTCCCGGGTCCTTTAAATCCTCGATCCCCACCTGCACCACAGTCAGGTAACGGTCCCCCTTCCGTTCAAAAGTCGCAATCACCGGGACCTGTTCGATCTTCCCCTCCGTCAACCCGCGCGTCTTCTCCATCAAATCCGCCACGGACTTGATCGGCGTGCCATTGATCTCCACCAAAATGTCATGCGCTTCAATCGCGGGTTTCGCTTCACCCGCCGGTCCGCCGGGCCGAACGCTCGTTACGAGGACCCCGTCCAGATCGGGCCGTTTCATTTCCTTCGCGAGCAAAAAAGAAAAATCCCGCGCGGTTATTCCCCATTGCTTGAATTCGCTCTCCGGCGGATAAATCTCCCCGCGCTCAACCGGAACAATGGAAACATCGACCTCCTTGCCATCCCGTTTCAAAACCGCCGGAACATGTTCGCCAATCGGCAGACTCGTCGCCAATTCCATAAAATCCGGCATTTGCTCCCCGAACCGCACGTTCACCGATTTGCCATTCAGCTTCAGCAGCAAATCGCCCGCTTGAATTCCGGCTTTCGCCGCCGGCGAATTATCCAGCACCCCCGCGATCAGCACGCCATGTTCCTCGTTCATCCGCTTGAACAGCGGCTGCGGATCAATGCCCAGCCAGCTCCGCTGAATTTTCCCGTGCATAATTTGGTTCGCCACAGCCTTGGCCAGGTTTCCCGGAATCGCCCCCGCAAGCCCGTAACTGATCTCGTTAATCCCGACAATCTCACCGCGCAAATTCACCAGCGGCCCGCCGGAATTCCCACCGTAAATCGCCGCGTCATGTCCAATCCATCGCACCAGCGATCCAACATCCTCCCCGTCGAGCCGAAACATCC
Organism: Verrucomicrobiia bacterium; assembly: GCA_036268455.1. Taxonomy (GTDB): domain Bacteria; phylum Verrucomicrobiota; class Verrucomicrobiia; order Limisphaerales; family Palsa-1400; genus DATAUD01. The sequence continues at coordinate 100,973 of DATAUD010000119.1, read as the reverse complement.
CCTCTTCTCCCCAAAATCGCGGCAAAATCATTTCCGTATTGCTGATGATCCCCAGCGTGACCGATTGCGAAAGCGCCATCGGGCTTCCCATGGCCAGAATCGAATCCCCAACCCGCAACGCCGACGAATCTCCGAACGTCGCGTAAGCGAACTCGCGTGGTTTCTCCGGCTTCAATTTCAGCACGGCGATATCCGTGAGCGGATCGGTGCCGATCAACTCCGCCTCAATTTCCTCCCGATTCCACAAAGTGCAAAAGATTCGGACCGCATGCCCCGCGACATGGTGATTGGTGATCAGATACCCGTCCTTGGTGATAATCGCCCCGCTCCCCACCTCCTGGAGTTTTACCTCGCGTCCGTCGCGATAGTCCGTCGAAACCACGCGAATGCGGACCAAAGCCGGCCTGACCTTATCGATAGCCATGTCGATTTGCGCTCGCAACGACGAATGCGCATCCGGGGTTTTCGCCGCATCAATGACTCCCGCGGGAAAAAGAAAAATGGCGACAAGGGCAGCTGTTGGAAGGCAGCGGGACAAATAGCGTTGCAGCATGAATGTAGTATAGGGAAGGAGGAATTTCTCACCACCCCAAAATTCCACACACGGGCTGAATCCGCGTCACTGCGCCGGCGGTAACTGCATGCGCTGGCTTTCCCAAGGCGCGAAATTGCCATCCGCCGATTTGTGATATTCAGCGTGGCCGTCGGCAAAACCGTAGGCTTTGAACCAGCCTCCGTCCGGCCCTTGCACCGGGTCCGTTTCTTGAAGGACGATCGTTTGCGCTGGATTGGTGATGTCATTAAAGGCTCCCTGATAAACGACTTGAAACTCGTTCGTCGGCGGGTTGGTCTCTGTGGCGTCTTTGGGCCAATATGCCGTGGCCTGGTCGAAATTAGCCGGGCAGGCTTGCTGGTGGTCGCTCGCATACATCAAAAATGCCAGCATCCACTGTTTGGCGTTGCCCATTTTGGCGATTGCGATTTGCCGCTGATCTTCAGCGGGGTCCTCAGGCGCCGAAACCGGTTCGTGCGAAGCAATGGCTTGCGCCGTTTGGGCCTTCTTCGCTTGCTGCAATTGATCTTTCAGAACGCCGACTTCTCCACGCAGGCGCATCAATTCCCGAAATTGGTCCGGTTTCAATTCCGGCGTCGCGGCCGGCTGGATTTTGTTTAATTGTTCGTTCTCGGCCTGGAGTTCGGTCAATTGCGCCGCCCGCTGGCGCAAGGTTCGATTTTCACGTTGAAGACGCGAATTGTTCTGCGATTGAACAATAATCGCCGCCGTCAGGCCCGCCGCAATCGCGGCCAGCGCAATTTTTGCTTTGGTAATAGTCATAAGTTTAATCAAAGAAAGCCCGGCCCCGCCGCTTTTGGCAGCCTCCGAAAATGCGGCGGTTGCCACAATCGACGCCAGTCCCACCGGCGCCGCCGCCCCGGCGTGAGCATCCAGCGCGCTGGTCAGCACCGCCGCGGAGAAACTCAAGCCGTGTTGCGCGAAAAATCCACGCAGCTTTTCCAACGCCCGATCCACCCGCTTCCGCGCCGCTTCCTCGCTGATCCCCAACGCGCCGCCGACCGACCGAAACGACCTTTGCTCAAAGAACCGCAGCACTAGCGCATCCCGATCACGGGCGGCCAGGCGGCTCATGGCTTTATCCAGAATGGGACCAACGCCGGACCAAATCGGATCCGATTCGTCATTTGCGAAGTTCATTTCAAAGGCCTGCCTTTCACGTGTTTGTCGCCGGCGCTCCGTTCGGATGGCGTTGGCCGCGATAAAACAGGTGTGCTTGTAAAGCCATCCACCCAGGAACAAATCAGGTGGCAGGCGCTTTGCCTTGCGGGCGAAATCGGTGAAAACATTTTGCGCCACATCCTGCGCAAGCGCGGCGTCTCCGTTGGCAATTCGCAACGCGGTCGTATAAACGAGGTTAAAATGTCGTCCGACCAGCGCGGAAAACGACAGATCTGAACCGTTTTCCGCATAATCCCTCAATAATCCAACATCGTCGCCCGCCTTCATTTCACAATATAGAAACCGCCAACACAGAAAATCGGACAAATAAATCGTTTGAGTTGACATTGAGAAGAGACAGAACTAAGCATGTGACTCCAACTTTGGGGTCTTTGTTGATTGGTATGCAAACTGAATTTGATCACATCTTTTGAGGTATGCCTCCCGCAAAAAAACCGGGTCTGCTTGATCAAACTTCTTATCTGATTCTTATCCAAGATGGCACCCTGTCCACAACCCCGGGGTCGCAAACTGGGACTTTGTGCGGATCTCATTCCAGTGGGCTTGGGGACTATTTCCGTCGCGTGAAGAATGTGAAGGATGCCTTCATGCTGGGCATCTCCAAGTACGCATACAACGAGACGGTTGCGAAACTCGACTCGGATGTAAGGCTGATTGTGGACTCGATTTGGCCGGGGTTTATGCAAGCGCTCAAGATTTATGGATTGAGCATTGGAGCCGGGGCCGCCGTCTTTGGGATCGCCGGGGCGGTGCTCGGGGAAGGAGCCGGCGCCATTCCGGGAGCATTAATTGGCGCCGAAATCGGAGCCGATATCGGGACGGTAATCCTCTCTTTTTTGGGACTCAAGTTCCTGGCTGAGTATATCCTGGCCCATTTGGATGAAGCCCGCGATCATTTTCGGGCCGCCTTCAAAATGGCATGGGAAGCCTGTGGAGAGGCGCCGGCGGACAACGGAGCCGCACGGGAATTTGGGTGTGGAATCGCGGCTCTCGTCTCTCTTGTGCTTCAAGCCAGTGTCGCATGGGTCTTAAAGAAGGGCCTAAAGGAAGGGTTGGAAGCGCTCAACAAAACGGAAACCGGGCGAGCCCTCGCGCCCTACGCCAGGATTCAGTATTGGCGCAGCAAATTGGGAGTTACTGACGCGCCGGTCCCTCGTCGTGGAATAGCGGCGACATTGAAGTTTTTCGACGAACAAGTCCAAAGCGGCAAGCTGAACCAAAAAAATTTTACTGATGAGGCGGAATTGCAAAGTTATTGGAAGGCCACGGACTTTAGCCGGGAAGTAAAGGAAGAGACACTGGAGAAAGGCAAAATCCTCGTGGGTTATCGTGATCCTAAATCTCCCTTTGGATATTTCTATACCGAGCCGGGTACCTTCATGGACAGAGCTGGAATCGATTACAATACGCTCAGGCGTCTGCCAGAAGGCACTGAAGGGCCGAAAGAACTTGTGGAACGGAAATTCATTCGCTACAGAGTCAAAGAGGGTGGAGTAAAGGCGCTAAAATCGATTTGCAGCGGCGTTAAGGCTCATGACACAAACAATCCCGCGGCGGGGGGAGCGACCCAGTATTTCATTCCCAGATCCTGGGAAGTTCTCGAAACGGTGGATAATCCGCCAAAGAAATGAAACCGGCGCGTTGACGAAAAAGCGCCGGGTTAAATTAGGAATGGCCGGCTCTTTCGGCCCCGTGCAATCGGAGGTTTTTTAACACCTGAACGGTCGAGCGCGCCTTGTTCAAGGTGTAAAAATGCAGGCCAGGCACGCCGCCACGAAGCAGTTCTTCGCATTGGCGCGTTGCGTATTCGATCCCAAACTCCGTGCATCCCGCGTCGTCCGTGGTGTAGTGGCCCAGTTTTTCCACCAGAGCCAATGGTAATTGCGCGCCGCACAATGCGGTGAATCGTTTGATTTGCGACGCCGTTAAAATCGGGATTATTCCGGGACAAATCGGCGCGGTGACACCTTTTTTCGCCAGATGCTCCCGAAAACGGAAAAAGTCCTGATTGTCGAAAAAAAGTTGGGTCAAAACGAAGTCCGCCCCGCAATCTATTTTTGCTTTCAGCCGCTCCCAATCGACTTCGCGCCCTTCCTTGCAAGCAACGTGGCCCTCCGGGAACCCCGCTGTTCCGATGCAAAAACCGCCCATTTCTTTGATAAAAGTGACCAACTGATGCGAAAACTCAAATCCGCCCTCGGTTTTTGTAAACACGCCATTGCCTCCGGGCGGGTCGCCGCGCAATGCAAGAATGTTGTGGATACCCAGTGCGCGGGCTTGAAGAAGCACTTCGCGCAATTCCGCGGCCGTTGCGTTGACGCATGTCAGGTGGGACATCGTTGTAATGCCATGCACGCGCTGGATGGCGTCCACGATTCCCAAAGTTTTTTCCCGCGTGCCGCCTCCCGCGCCATAAGTGACCGAACAATAATCAGGGCGCATGTCCTTCAAGGCGGGCACGGTTTGTTCGAGGAGCGTGCGATCACCTTCGGCGGTTTTTGGAGGGAAAAATTCAAAAGAAATCACCGGCTGCCGCAGAACGGCCTTCCTGGCGTGAATGTCCCGAATGAGTGGCACACGGCCATTCTCGGGAACCGTTTGAGGTGATCCTTTAATCATAATTCCATGAGCATAATAGACAAAACATCAAGGTGTCCAGCAATAAAACAACATATCAGGATGCGTTGATGCGTTCGCTTTGAACTTTAGTTTGTCTGTCCGCAATTATATTATCGGCTTCTGCCATGCTCGACCGAAGCTATTCCGGACGGCGATGCGCACGCCGGTTCGCGCTTCAGCATCAGCATGCATGACAATGGCAGGGGATTTTCTTTGGAAAATTCCACCGAGCGCAGAATCGAGGGGAACGGCCTGGCAAATATGTGGCGGCGCATGGCGGACATCGGAGGCGTTTGCGAGATCAAGAGCGCCACCGGGAAAAGGACGACCGTTTCCTTGAGCCTCAAACTTTCCGACGCGCAGTTGAAATACGCGTGAGCTTGGTCGTTTACAACTTCGGCAAAGACCGGCGCCACGCGAGCGCGGCCGCTTTCAACCGTTGCGCGGTCTCAGCTTCCTGCTGGACGAGGTTGTTCGTCTCCCCCATATCGGCTTCCATATTATAAAGCTCTGTCGATGTTCCGTCGGCGTTGACGAGCAGCTTCCATTTCCCTTCCCGAACGGCAATGTGCGGGCTGCGGTCGAAGACAGGGCCGGGGTAATTGAAAAACTTCGATTTCCGCCCATATTCCCAGAAAATAGTCCGCGCATGGGCGATCGGCTCGTTGACCAGCGTTTCGGTCATGTTTTCGCCATCAAAAGCCACCCCGCTCGGCGGAGTTGCATGGGCAATCGCGCAAAGGGTCGGAAAAAGATCCACCGCCTCCAAAACCGTCCCCTCATCCACCCGCCCCGCTGTGGTGTGGCCGGGCCAACGGACAATAAAAGGCACTCGAATTCCCCCTTCATAAAGGCTCAACTTGCTTCCGCGAAGGCCGCCGGTGCGCGCGTGGTGGAAGGACGGCAGCGGGCCGTTGTCGCTGGTAAAAATCACTATCGTATTCTCCTCCAGACCAAGCGATTTCAAACCCTCGAAGAACCGCCCCATCTGGTAGTCATACTCGGCAAGCACACCGGAGAAATCGCGCTCCTCCGCGGACTTCGGGTTTTCCGCTTCGCGCTCAAGGTTGGGGACCCAGGGGGTATGCACATCGTCGGGCCAGATTTCCACATAGCAGGACTGGTCCTTGTGACGGCGGAGAAAATCAAGGGCATGGTCAACGAAATACCGGGTGCGATCCCAACGTTTGACAGAGTCTTTCGGCGACCAAATCCAGTCGGTGGCGGTGATGTTGGGGTCTGGCTCCGGACTTTCCCACGTTCCGATATGCTCGTCATAGCCATAGGCGCTGAAAGGGGGAGCGTTGGTGACATCGCGGCCGCCGCCCAGATGCCACTTGCCGAAATGGGCGGTCGCATAGCCGGCGGTTTTCAACACGCGCGCGATTGCGGGGGCGGTGGGAGGAAGAAAATCAGTCTGTTCGCAGTCGCGATTTCTTGCGCGATTGTCGAGGTATGTCGTGAAGTTCCAGCGCGCCGGATACATGCCGGTGACGAAGGCGGCGCGAGAGGGGGAACAGATCGGAGCATTGTCGTAGAAATGGGTGAAACGGACGCCCTGTTTGGCAAGGCGGTCGAGGTTGGGCGTGGGCGCGAAATTTCCGCCGTAACAATTCAAGTCGCTGTAACCCATGTCATCGGTGAGAATGAACACGATGTTGGGCTTTTGCCCAAGGCAGGCCGAATGAGCCATGCCCAGCAGAACCAAAGCGATTGCGTAAATCCGATTCACCATTGAGCCAAATCTTGGCTCCGACACCCCATCGTATGTCAAGGCGTATAAAGAAGGTAAAACGTTTGCGCCGCCGTCGGATCGGGGCTCAACGTCACGTTGAACCCACCCGCCCCATCAAAGTTGCCCTCCTGAACTTCAGTCCAGGCCGACAAGGGCCTTAAGGCCAGATTGGTGGAACTCAATATCTCATAGAAATCGCTCGGCGTGCCGTTGGTGCCGGAGAAGGTGATGCTGTTGACGACGCCACCGCTTACGCTGACACTGCCGCCGGCAAAAGACACTTTGGAAAGGGACGGCGGCTGCGTGTAAGTCAAGATGACTTCCTGAAGCACCGTGTTGTCATAAATGTAGGCCCCGGCTGGGATGTGGCCGGCGACAAAGGCGCCGACGCCACTCCGGCCGGAATAGCTCAAGAGCACATCGTTATTGTTGTCCAAAGGCGCGTTGGTGACATCCACCGCGACGTCGCCGTCCATCGTCAGAAAGCCGCTCGCAATAACGGACGAAGCTGTGTCCCCAAAACCGCCTGAAGCAAGGTCGAAACCCACGCGGGTGTCCGGGCCGAAGGTCAAGCTGCTCACGTCCACTTGAAGCGTGACGCCGGTTGGATCCAGGAACGCCTCCAACTCGCCGCCAGCCACCGTGTAATCCCCGACCGCAGTGGTGGCCGTAATGATGGAGAGCAAGCCGTTGCTGACGGTAGTGGAACCGGTATAGCTGTTGGTGCTAGTAAGGTTGAGTGTTCCGCCGTCCAGCTTGACGAGCGAGCCCGGTCCATAGATGTAATTGGGAATCGTCAATGAGCTGTTCGACACCACATCAAAGTCGCAAGCCACTCCTGTCAGGTCCATGCTGGTTACCAGCGAAAGGACAGCCGGGTTGGTGCTGCTGTTCTCCAAGGCGCCGGAATTGAAGGTAAACTCATAGGTGGTTTCGTCAGGGCTGCCGAACAGATCAAGCGTGCCACCCGCCAGCGTAATCCCTCCATCGGTCGAGGTGCCAACTTGGTCGCCTCCGGCGCCCGTGACCCTGGCTGTTCCACCCGTGTTGACAGTGAGGGCTAGAGCGCTACGAACACCGGGGCTGTCCTTATCCATAAGAAGCAGCGACCCGCTGTTGACGGTTATCTGAAGGCCAGCCGTGCCGGCAATGTTATTTCCGAAGCCGCTGGTTTGAAAGGCGCCATTGCCCGCCAGCGTCAAGGTGGCCAATCCTCCGCCACCCGCCGCGATCATCTGCCCCTCGGTGCTCAGAGTGGCGCCATTTTGCAGCGTCAGTGTCAGCGCTGACGTCGTGATGGGACCGACGCCCAAGTCCAGATTGCCGGAGCCGGCAAAGGTAAAATTGGCATTCCAAATTTCTGGGATGGATGGCTGAAGCTGAACGTTTGTGCCTGTGGTATTGTCAATGATGCCTCCATTGATGACGAATGTTCCTGTGCCAATGGCCGAATCGGGGCCGCCGTCGCCGCCGTTGTTGATGTTCAACTTGCCCGAGTTGAGAGAGGTGGCGCCCGTATAGTTGTTAAGACCATTAAGGCTCAATGCGCCAGGTCCTTGCACGGTTAGGCCATACTGTGTCCCATTGTCCGTGATGATACCGTCGTAGGAAAGGGTATTGGATAGAACGGTCACTTGCACGGAGCTGCTCCCTAAAGTTACCGGGCCGGTGCCGAGATCAAGGTTGGTTTGAGATCCGATGTAACTAAAGTTGCCGTTCCAATACTGCTGGGTCGGATACTTCAACACAACATTGGAACCGCTGGTGTTGTCCAACGCGCCGGCGTTAATGGTCAGAGGGCCGGTGCCGATGGCCGATTCCGTGACGCCATCGCCTCCCAAATTGATGGCCAGCGTGCCGGCATTAACAATGGTGCCGCCCGCGTAGGTGTTCGGGGTGGCCAGGGCCAACCCGCCGGAGCCTTGCAAGGTGATGCCGCTGGCGCCACCGATGGCGCCGGGGCCGGTGATCGTGTAATAGACCGTTCCGTTTGTCGTATTGTTGGCGGTAATGCTGGCGGGACTGACGTTTGTGGCCAGATTTATCGTGACCGCGCTATTGCCGTCATCGTTCAGGTCCACGGCAATTCCGTCCGTATAATCCGCGGCGGTACCGGAGCCGACGTTGATCCAATTGGCGGTTGTGAAGTCCCAGGTGCCAGCGGACAGAGGCCCCCATTTGATGAAGTTGTTGCCTGAACTGGAAATGACCAGGTCGATCGTATTGCCACTCTTGTGCAAAGTGGCTGAGACGCCGCTGGGCACGGACGTAATCGCAGGCAATGTACTGCCGCCGGTCAGAGCGAGAGTGCCGGTGCAGGCAATTAGCGGATAAGTTCCATTCAGAAGCGCGCTGCCTTCGATGGTCACTGAATCCGAACTGTCCAAGGTCAAATTGCCATTGGCCTCAATGACCGGCTGGGAAGAACTGAGGAGGACACCGGCAAAATTGAAATCGATTATCGAATTTGATGCCACAATGAGGCCCGCATTCGTCCAGGTTTGGTCTGCCGCGCTAAGGTCCGTCGAGAGCGTGGCGCCGCTGGCTATGGCGACGGGGCCGATGGAGGTGCCGGCGGCTGTGGTAGCAACAGCGAACTCCCCGTTGCTGATTATCGTGCTTCCGCTGTAACTGTCAGCCCCGGATAATGTTAGAATCCCGCCGCCCGTTTCATTCAGCCCGCCGGGACCGGTCAAGCCGCCGGAGAGAGTGATATTCCAAGGGCTTTCGTTCACATCAGCGGTTTGGAAAGTGATGTTTCCATTCGTCGTGTCCAACGTCATCGACATGGAGCCAGTCCAATTGGCCGTCGCGGCAATCGTGCCTCCGGAGATGGTAAGAACGGGACTGGTAAAGCTGGACGGGGACAGTCCGTTGCTCAAGGCGATACCCAGGGAGTCCAGGTAAAGAAGTCCCCCGGTCATGGTGAATTGGCATATGGGATTTGCGGTGTAATGTCCGGACGGATTGCCAAAGATGAGGCCCTTAGCGCCGATTGTTCCCCCAGAAAAATTGAGGATCGACTGGGCAGCGGCAGTATAAGTGGCGGCGGCGGCGCAAAAGGTTATGGGTTGGAGGGTGGTGCCGGTGGAACCAAGCGGAGCGGACCCTGTGGTGTAGCAAACAATCGTTCCGCCGGACATATTGAGAGTTCCGCTGTCACCCCCGTCAATGCCTGCGATACGGAGACCTGAAGCGCCATTAGCGCCAATGCCGCCGTTGGTCATATTAAGAATGGCTACAGAGCCGCGCGAAATCCCCAGTCCAAGGTTGGTGATCAGCCCTCCCGATAAATTATAAGTGCCGTTCCCGTGATATCCCACATACATGTCCGACGCGCTGCCAGTGCCGCTAAGAACGCCGGCGCTCTGGTTGAACGTGCAGTTGTAAACGCTCATCGCCCCGGCAGTGGTGGAATTGCCGACGCTGCCGGTAAGGTTATAGGTCGATGCGGTCACGCCTGCCCCGGAGAAGCCGGGATTTCCGCTGCTGGTAAATCCTCCGCCCAAAGTTAAAACGCTGCCGCTTCCAAGGACCGCGGTCTGGCCGCTAAGAGCGACGGTGTTTGAGATCGTGGCCGTGACGCCGGCGGCGTTGGTGACAGGTAGGGTGACGGTCAAGTTCGAGCCGGAAACCGTGTAACCGGGAGTAGTGAACAAGATGCCGGCCGCGGAAGTTGGACTGCCCAACGTAATGCTGTAGGCGCCACTGACGCCGGCGCCGATGACGGCCCCGCTTCCAGAGGCCCAAGCTTCATCCTGATTGTCACTGCTGTCCCACCAATTTGTGCTGGCATCCCACGTCCCGCTGCCGTCAGATGCGGCGCCGGTCCCGAGCGGGTCCCAGGCCAATATTGTTGCCGCGTGGACGGTGGGCAGGGAGAAACCAACCCAAACCAGCGATAAGGCCAGACAGGTGGCCGCCGCAGTAAGTGATCCGCGGAAGATTTTGAGGAGTGAAGTGTTGAGTTTCATGTTTTTGTGTGTCGGGTCGTGGTTTGGATAACGAATCGACCGTCCATTTGTCAAGGTTTCTTATCAATTATATTGCTTCCGCCGATGTGCGTTTTTTCAGTGCTGTACAGACTAGGCGGTTTGTTGACGACCGCCGCCGAAATGCCGGGCCACGTTTTGGAATATCCTATTCTGTAATAAAACTTCGGAAGGCGTCCATACCCTCAAAAGGGGGTAGTGAACATTTTCGGGCGTCTTTTAAAAAAAGTCCGGGCGGTCAGTTTAACGGGTGACACGTGTACCCTCAAACCCTTCGACGCCGCGCAGGATGCCCTGCGAATGCATCCACTGCTCGGCTAATTTGGGCCAAGTCGTGACCGAATTGGTGGAGGCGCGAAGGCCGTACCCGTGGCCGCCTTTGGGGAACACGTGCAACTCAGCCGGCACATGGGCCTTCTTTAGCGCCAAAAAATAATAAAGGCTGTTCTCAACGTGGACGGGATCGTCTTCGGTCTGCACCAGAAAAGTCGGCGGCGTATTCGACGTGACCGTAAGTTCAGGAGAGACTATTTCGCGCCGGTCTTTTTGGGTCAGATAGGCGGGATAAATAAGCACGGCGAAATCCGGCCTGCAACTGAGACTGTCGGCGGCATCGACGGGTTCGTAAGTGCGCTTATCGAATTGACAGGCGGTCACCGCCGACAAATGTCCCCCCGCGGAAAATCCCAAAATCCCGATGCGGTTCGGATCGATTTTCCATTCGCCGGCATGGGAGCGCACCAGGCGGAGCGCACGTTGGGCGTCCTGTAACGGCCCCGAGTAAACTTTCCGCAGGGCAATAGGTGGCACGCGGTATTTGAGCAGCACTCCCGTGACTCCGATGGAATTGAGCCAGTCGCAGACTTCGGTGCCTTCGAGGTCGTAAGCCAGGATTTGATAGCCGCCACCCGGACAAACCACAACGGCGACCCCCGTATTTTTCCCGGCGGGAGGCGAGAATACCGTAATAGTGGGATTATCGACGTTGCCCAATCGGATCACGGGCTTGCCTGCCACAAGTCCGTCGCTCGGTTTGGTCATATCCGCCTCCAGACCCTTCCCACCCGGCGTGCCGCTTGGCCACAGCGGAATCGGGTCGGCAGCGAAAGAGGCGGTTGTCACGGCAAGCAGAACAAGCAAAACCAGGCAGCGCATAAATTCAGGTTAAAAATAAGGTTCGCGGCGTTCGGAAGCAAAGAAGAAATAATTTGATTGAACAAAGGAAATGGCGACCCTAACGGGAATCGAACCCGTGCCGCCGCCGTGAAAGGGCGGTGTCCTAACCGCTAGACGATAGGGTCGTCAAAGAGCGCTCAATATAGTCCCATTGCCCGCCATGTCACGCGAATTTTCTTCGCGATTTCCCGCCCTCATTCGCCACTCGCCATTTGGCCGTTGTTCCGCCAGACTCGCTTCATGATTGAGACACAGTCATTGCCAGAACAGACCGTTTGCCATATCGGAGCCCAACGGCGCCTGGGCGAACCGTGCAGCATTGTCATTTTCGGCGCCAGCGGGGACCTCACGGCCCGCAAACTCATTCCGGCATTCTACCATCTGTGCAAGGAAAAGCTGATGCCGTCGGCCTTCCGCATCATCGGCTTTGCGCGGCGCGAAAAGACCGACGAAAGCTGGCGGGCCGAACTGCGCGAGGCCCTGGACAAGTTTTCCCGGACCAAACCCGTCGATGAAAATATCTGGCGGGACTTTACCGCCAATCTTTTCTATTGCACCGGCGACCTGACCAGCGCCACGGCCTATACCGACCTCGAAAAAAAGCTCGGCTCCTTTGGGAATCCGCAATTGCGCTGCAACTTATTGTTTTATCTCGCCACTCAGCCGAGCCAGTTCGGGGACGTCATCGAACATCTTCACAACGCCAAACTGCTGCATCCATCCGAGCGCAACGAGGGCTGGCAGCGCATCGTGATCGAAAAACCGTTTGGACACGATTTGGGCTCGGCGCGGACGTTGAACGAGGAATTGACCCGTTACGCGCGCGAGCAGCAGGTTTGCCGGATCGACCATTACCTGGGCAAGGAAACCGTCCAGAACATTTTGATGTTCCGCTTTTCCAATTCCATTTTCGAGCAATTGTGGAACCGCAATTCCATCGACCATGTCCAAATCACCGTCAGCGAAAAGCTCGGCGTTGCCTCGCGCGGGGGCTATTACGAGGAAGCCGGCGCTCTGCGGGACATGGTGCAAAACCACATGCTCCAGGTGCTGGCGCTCACCGCAATGGAGCCGCCGGTGTCGCTGGAATCCGAAGCGATCCGCGACGAGAAGGTGAAACTGCTCAAGTCGATTCGGGCGATTTCGCCGCAGGATGTGGCGCGGCAGGTCGTGCGCGGACAATATTTTGCGGGGGCGGTGGGTGGCAACCCTGTTCCGGGTTACCGTCAGGAAGCAAAAGTCCGGCAGGATTCCAACGTGGAGACCTATGTGGCGCTAAAGTTGTTCATAGATAACTGGCGGTGGTCTGGCGTGCCCTTTTATTTGCGGACGGGCAAATATCTGCCGCAGAGCGCGAGCGAAGCGCGGATACAGTTTCGTCCCACGCCGCACGTTTTGTTTGCCGCCGAATGCGGGCAGCAGCTCGATACAAACGCCCTGGCGCTGCGGTTTCAGCCCAACGAAGGCATTTACCTCCGGTTCAACGGCAAAGTTCCCGGAGTGAGCGTGACGGTGCGCCCCGTGCGAATGGATTTCAGTTACAACGCGGAATACGGCGCCTACACGCCGGAAGCGTACGAGCGCCTGCTTCTGGACGCATTGGTGGGGGATTCGACGCTTTTCATCCGCCGCGATGAAGTCGAAACGGCGTGGCAAATTGTTGACTCGATCCGTGCGGCGTGGGAAGGAAAGCCGCTGACGAACCGCGAATTCTACGCGGCCGGAACGTGGGGTCCTGTGGCCTCGGACGACTTGCTGGCGCAAAGCGGCCATATGTGGCACGAGCCGAGGACTGAATTTTAGGCCGTGTTTGGTTTTTGAGTAAATTTGAGGTTAAATTCCGCCGTCTCACTTGACATTCTGAGCGGCGCCGCTTGAGTATAGTAGAAAATGCGGGGAAAAATTTCCGTCCTTTTATTTCTTCTGCTTTGGGCTGTACCGGCAATGGTGCAAGCCCAGTTCAATTATTTAGTCAACGAGGGCCTGGTCACAATCACGAGCTATATTGGCGCGGGCGGCACTGTGGTCATTCCGACGAGTATTGATGGCATGACAGTGACCTCCATCGCAAATTCCGCCTTCTCAAATGCTTTCTCCCTGACGAGCGTGACGATTCCCAGCACCGTCACCAGTATTGGGAATGCGGCGTTCGCCAACTGCGACAGTTTGACAAACGTCACAATTGCGCCGGGCGTCACCAATCTCGGAGACTATGCGTTCGTTAGCTGCTTTAGTTTGGCGACTGTCATGGTCGGCAACGGCCTCCTCAACATCGGCGCGTACGCCTTCAGTGGCACCATAATATCCAGTTTTACAATTCCCAGCGCCGTCACCAACATCGGCCAATATGCCTTCTCGGACACTTCTTTGACGAGCATCACCATCCCCGGCAACGTCATCAACATTGGACAGGGCGCATTCAATCCTTCGCCATATCTGACTAACCTTACGATTGGCAATGGCGTTGCCAGCATTGGAGAGGTTGCGTTCGCTTCCTGCACCTTTTTGGGGAGTTTCACGATTCCGCCGAGCGTCAACAATATCGCTCAATATGCATTCTATCAGGACAACATGCCCAGCGTTTATTTCGAGGGCAACGCTCCGCCCGATGTCGGTTCCGCGTTTTATTCCGATCCCAACACAACAATCTATTATATGTCTGGCGCCACCGGATGGGGCGCCACTTTTTCGGGTCTGCCGTCAGTCCTTTGGAACCCGCTGATCCAGACAAATGACGGCAATTTTGGACTGCGGGCAAATCAGTTTGGATTCGACATCACGGGCACACCGAACATCCCGATCCTGATTGAAGCCACGGAAGACCCCGCCAATCCGGTTTGGACGCCATTGCAAAAACTTACCCTGACCAATGGATTGTTCTATTTCAACGAGCCGGAGCAAACGCACCGCTTTTATCGCATCAGTTCGTACTGACTTTACATCCCCGCGATGATGCCCCAGCAGGCAAACGCGCTGTTCAGTGTCGTGCAATATTGGTAAACGCCGAAGATGCTTCCCGCAATTCCTTTGAGGTCGTCGATGATCTTCGTGCTCGATGTGCCGGCTGGAAAAGGCTTGTCGGTAATCTGCGGCTCGGAGGCGTTTCGGACGGAGAGCCAGTTTGGTTGCCTGCCTTTCATCTGGTTGATCGCGTAAAACACGAAGGCATCATCGGTTTCATTGACAATCCCCATTGATTGGAGACCTTCGGCGTTCGAAGTGTCATCAACAGTCAAATAATCAGCCGACACGGTGACCATCGGTTGAGGCCCGGGGACGGGATTGTGGCCTGTGACGTAGATCGCCGGGGGCTGGGAGTTCTTATTTACAAAAGAGTAGCCGGGCAGCTTTTGCAATCGAGTGTAACACTCGCCCAAACCAGTAAGGGAGAGTTTGGTGAAATTGGCGGCGGCGTAATTCACGTATTGAGGATTGACGGCAAAGTTATTTTTCATAACCGTCCCGTTGGCGCTCATTGTATTGATCTGGGAATCGTCCGGGTATTTCAACTTGCAATGAAATTGCGCCGAATTGGTAATCGTAACATCGCCGCAATTCAAATGGCTCCCAATGGCGCCGGCCGTTCCGGTGCTGATGACCAGAGTGGGCGCCAACTCGGTGATCAGTTGTTGCAGGACGGGGACGAACGGAAGTTTCGTGCCGTTTTGTTTGGGATGCAGTTCGGATTTGTAAAGGACGACGTTTTTGGTTCCGACTTTGACAGCCGACAGATAGCCAAACATCCCCTGTTCAAGGGCGTCGTCGCCACCGATGCCCTGGATCAGCGGTTTGAATTTCTCAAAATTATGCGCGTAACCGCACCATTGCTGCCTTCGGCCAGGCGACCAGTCATTACTGCCGGTGAAAACATCCAGCAGCGCCTGCGTTTCCTGTTCCGTGTAAAGAACAATGAGAACGTCAGCCGCCACACCGGTGAGTGGGCCGGTGATTTTTGTTCCCTGGGCGAGGCTTCCCATCGCCGCAGCCGTGGGGGCCAAATTCGCCGGCCACGAAATCGGCCCCAGTTTGACAGTCACCGCCGACTGCTCGCTGGCGGCGCGGGCAAAAGGATCGTTGATATCCACGCCCTTGAATGTGCCGGACTTGAAGACGTGGGCCGGACTGGGCGGCGGAGCCGGTTCCGCGACAACTTTGTTGTGAATTGGATCACTCATTTGGACGCTCCTCCAGAAAATACGGACAGCAAATTGGTTCCGTCGGGGCTTCCCCAGCCTGTGCAGGCATCCCACCCCTTGCCGGCTGAATAACCGCCGACGTGGCCGGTCGTATCGTTGTTTCCTTTAACGATGTCGTGAAACGCGGTCGATTTGCCAAATTTGCTGTAGAGCAAGGGATTGAAGTAGCCGACCGGTGTGCCGAGTTTCTGGTTTATCCGAGCGATCAAACCGGCCCACAGCGGAGCGACGGCGCTGGTGCCGCCGACAACGTTCGCCTGCCCGCTGTAGAAGATCTGATAGCCGGATGAGGGATCGGCGTCACCGCAAACGTCAGGAACACCACGACCCGTGGCATGGCCGGGATTGACGGACTCGGGGACGATGCCGGTCTGCCAGCTTGGCAGCGGGTTCATGGCGCTAACGCCGCCACCACCGCCGGAGCCTTGTTCATTCCAGACCACTTCGCTGTGAATCTTGTTATTGGCAGCCGTCAATTTTGTGCCGCCGCATCCAAGCGTGTATGGGCTGGACGCCGGGAAATCGACATGGGCAAGGCCATCATTGATTCCATCGCTGGAGCCGTTGTCGCCGGAGGCAACACACACTGTGACCCCCATTGCCGCGGCGGCCTGTAACGCCTGGTTCACGGCCTTCACCGCTTGCGGGGTCCATTCGAACCCTTGCACAGGTTCTCCTTCCGCAAAACCCCAACTGATGGAAATGACCGAAGGCTTGTTCTTGCTGTCATGAATCGCTGTCGTCAAGACATCCACCCAGCCTTTTTCAGTAAAGGGCGCGAAGTAAACGACGATCTTCGCGCCGGGCGCGATTGCGCCGGCCACTTCAATATCGAGCGCCACTTCGGGGTCGGCGTCGGGATCGCCGGGACTGTTTTTGACGCCATCAACAGCGACGCTGGTAATGGAGGGAACCGCCAATCCGAGTTGTCCGAAATATTTTGCAAGGTCCGCTTGAGTGTAGCCGCCGCCAAATTCGAGAATTCCGATACATTCGCCGCTGCCATCGAGGCCAGCCGGAAAATCATAAAGCTGGGCAACCTGCAAAGCGGTGAAAGTGGTTCCGTGACTGGCCGCGGGCGCGCCTGCCCGCTCTTTCGTGACGATGTGGGGGCGGGCCATGCGGCGATTGTCCAGGCCAAACACTCCTTCCACGATCGGAACCAATTGGGCCGGCAAGTGGATTCGTCCGATGCGCCCGCGGTATTTTCCCAGCGCGTCTTCATACTCCATCAACTTGACCTGGAACGCATCACTAAGCGCCTTGACGGAGCCGGATAGAATGACATTGCGTTGCTCGGGATTGACAGACACAACGGCGAGCTTGCTCTTTTTCGCAAACGCCTTGACCAGGGTAATGTCCGCCGGGGTCGCTCCGAAGGAAGTGGCGAATGCCTCGCGGCTAAGATATTTTCGTTTGAGCGGGGGCAACGCTCCTATTTTGTCGGCGGAAACGGGCATTTTATTGCGCGATCGCAGCCGGACCGTCACTTCGACCTGATCTTTTGGATTGGCCGGCCCAATAAGTTTTGAGCCGGAACGCAATGCGCGCTCACTGCCGGGGAGCGGGACTACGGGTTTTTTTGAAGGCATAAATGATTCCTTTCAGATATTCAGTTCATGTGGGGACGCTATGGTTTCGCTTTCGCGCTTTTGATTCGGTTTTATCGCCCGGCAAATCCATTTGCAAGAAGATTATCGAATGAAAGCGATTTTTAACATTATAATGTCAAATTCGCAAGCGCCCGCAAATTCGCTTGACGACCCGATGCTTTAGGGTAGCGTTCCGATGTAAAAAAACTCTGCCGCAAATTAACCATGGACAATAGATATTACGCGCGTCTCGCGCCGATAATCGGAGCCTGTCTATTACTCGGGTGCGTGTCGCCGAATCCCGCGCCTGACGTGCAAAAATTTGCGGACGCGGTGGCGGTAACCGCCACGAGCGCCGCTGGAGCATTCGATGCGGTTCAAGCCGGTTATTTTGAGGAACAGATCAGCGCGATCGCATTGCAAACCAATATTGAGGCGTTTAATCCGGCGGACATTCAGCCGTTTCTGTCGGCGGACGCCATCAAGGCCAGACTGGACGTGCTGGATGTGCTGAAATTGTACGCGGCAAAGCTTTCAGTGTTGTGCGGGAACCCTTCCGAGTCGAATCTCGACCAGGCAACCGACAAGTTTGCCAGCGCCATGCAGAAGTTGGATACAAACCTGGTGACGGCGTCTCTTCTCACGAGCGAAAAGGTCACGCCGCAGGAGATCGATATTTTCACGACGGCATTGAATACCGTGGCGGATTGGATCATAGAGCGAAAGGAATCCAAAGAGGCCAAAAAGACCATTATTGCGATGAGAAAGCCGGTCGATGACATCTGCAGTCTGTTATCGAGCGATCTGCAAAGAATCCACGGCCAGTTAAGGGCCGAGTATAAACAAACGCGGCAGAATGATGACGATGCTTTGATTCATAGCTGGCCGCGCCTCAGCCCGCCGGAAAGACGCGAAGAGCTAAAAAACCTGGAGGACTTGACGGTTTCGGTTGACAAAGCTGACTCGACAATATTATCGCTGCGGTCGGCTGTGAGCAATCTCGCTGTCGCGCACGCCTCGCTGGACGACGTCTTTACCAAAGACAAGGTCAAAGCCAGTGAACTGATTGACGACTTCCGCGATCAAGCACAAAGAATCAGCAAATATTATAGCTCACTAGGAACTAATAACTGACGCTTATTATGCCAGACCCCGCGCCTCCAACCCCAACATCCGCACCGCTCGACCCCCAAGCCCTCAAGGATTACATAGACGGCCTGGAGCAACTCCACGACTTGTTGGACGACGCCTATTGGGCCGCGACGACTATTGACGCCAAGGACGCCTTTAACGGTCTTTCGCAGGCGATTTTTGACATACTCACCACGTTGGAGGCGGGCGAAATAGAATCGGCGACGCCGCAATATGTCGCCCTGAAAGCGGACGTGGACGCAGTCAATACCAAGCTGGACTCCGTCCAGGTGCAAGTGAACGGTTGGATACATAAGATTGCCTTGGCCAACCAGGTGGTGGGCGCAATGGCTCAAGGCATCGCGCTCGCGGCTAAAGTGTTTACCTTGTAGGAACCGGCTTTCGGCCAGTCAGATTATATACCGTGAAATGGCTTCCAGGATTGGCCTTGATGCTGGCCTTGGGCTTGGCGGTTCGTTTTGCGTCGCACCCGGAGAATCTCCCGACGCAATTGCGGGACCAAAATCCGCCCCGCGAAATCCCCGGACGCCTCATTCCCGACTTGGTTTTGTTAGACGAACTGAGCGCGTCGGATTTGCCCGCGAAGGCAATCCCCTTGCCGGAAGCCAACACACTCGCCCACATCCATTTTCAAACCGGTTACTTTGGCCGCGCGCAAAATCCCGGCGATCACGAAATCGAATTGTTCAATCCCGAATGCGTTCTTGTGAAATTTCGAGGTCGGAAGCATGTGGACGCCCTGCGCGTCGAAGCAATGCGGGAGAGCGAGGCCGTGCGGGAACTGGAACACCGTTCCGATGTCGAATTCGCCGAACTGGATATTTTTGAAAGCCCGCAATTTGTGCCGGACGATCCGCAGATCACCAATCAGTGGCACCATAAGGTCATTGGAAGTTATCGCGCATGGGATTACGGTTTGGGCCGTCCCTCCGTCCGCATCGCCATCGTGGACAAACCGTTTCAAACCGATCATCCGGACCTTGCCGCAAACACCGTCCCTGGTTGGGACATTGTCGCCAATGCTCCCATCAAGCCCGGCCCCGGCAACTGGCACGCCACGATGTGCGCCGGCATGGCCGCGGCCGTCATCAACAACGGCAAAGGAGTGGCCGGCGCCGGAAATTGCGCGATCCTTCCCATCTCCATCAACGGGGCGATCAGCGAAATGTACAACGCGACAGTCTGGGCCGCCGATCATGGCGCGCGTGTGGTGAACATCAGTTGGACTGGCGCCAATACAGCGACGCTGGAAGCCGCGGGCCGGTATTTGAAGACCAAAGCCAGGGGCATCCTTGCGATGCCCGCCGGGGATGGCAAAGGCCGCCTCAATTGGACCAACCAGCCGGATGTTTACTGCATTTCCATGACGGACGCGGCGGACAACCTGCAATCTCATTTCGGCCCGCACGTTGATTTCGCCGCGCCGGGCTACAAAATTTATTCCACAGCGACCGGCGGAGGGTACGCCTACGGCAGCGGCGCCAGTTATTCGTCCCCGTTATTTTGCGGCGTGGTTGCGGTGCTCTTCAGCATCAACCCCGCGCTTGGTCCGGACGATGCGATTGATATTTTGAAGCGGACGTCAGTACAATTAGGCCAGCGCCCTTGGAATGAGTACTACGGCTGGGGGCGAATAGATTTTGCGGCGGCCGCCGCCGCTGCGGCGAAGCCGCGCGGACAGACTCAGTCGGGGCATTGACTTGGCGAAAAAAAGCAGCGTCAAGTATATTGACGCTGCTCCTGCTTTCCCCAGGACGTTCCCTTAGTGCGCTCCGCGTTTGTGCGCGGTCGCTTCCTCCATTTCGTCCTCGCCCTCAGCCTCATTCTCGGCCGAATTGATCATTTGGACCGCGAGTGAGGTTAAATGTTCATCGGCGGCGTTCTCCTCATCAAATGTTTCCTGAAGGAGATCGGCGGCCTCCTCTTCATCAAGGAGCGACGCCCATGTGCGGAGACAGCCGTAACCGGCAATCTCGTAATGTTCGACTTTTTGCGCGGCGCAAATCAGGGCGGCGTCACCGGCTTCATCGGAAATGCGTTCTTCACCCTCGGCGACCAAACCCTGCATCGCCTTGCATTTTTTCGCCCTGGCTTTGTGTCCGAAAATCTCGAAGATCCGTTCCAGCCTTCGCACGTGCTCCTCTGTTTCAGACAGGTGCGATTCGAAAGCTTCCTTAAGTTCAGGGTGTTCGGCGGCTTTGGCCATTTTTGGCAGCGCTCTTATCAATTGCTTCTCCGCATCATAGATGTCCGCGGCCTCTTCAAGAAACGTTTCGCGTAATTTGCTCATAATCTTTTCGGGTTATATTTTAAGTTTACAATTTCAAGCGGACAAAAACTTATTCATCGCGGCGGCTCGCGACAATAGGGCGAATACCCCCCCCCGAAGCCGCCGCTCCCTCCGCTAGAAGCTGAAGCGAAATCCAGCGCGGCCAAGGCCATAATTGGGACTATTCTGCGTTAACACGTACCGGGCATCCAGGAAAAAGCTGACGTGCTGAACAAAACGGATTTCCAACCCCACGCCCAAATGGCCCTCCCACTGGCGCCAGCCTTCAAATTGGCGACCGCCGCCCGCGAAAGCGTAAGGCGCAAATGGAGAATTGCCGATAGGCAGCCGGCCAATCAAACTTCCCGAGACGTCCTGGACTACCCAACCACCGGTACCCTCCGAATAAGCATCCACTCCGAAGCCAAAATAACGGAAGGGAAAGTAGTTTGCGCCTACTCCCAATCCCAAACGCCCATCATGCCGGATATTGTGATCAGTAAAATGCTCGAGCGTATGCTCGCCCACGGTGCCAATTCCAAAAAGGTCAACCGACCACTCCTGGGCGTGGTAGAGAAGATCTGTATCTTGAGGACTGGGTTGATTATTGGGCGGAGGGGTGGTTGCGGTCGCGGTTTGAGCCTGGATCGAAGTGGACGATCCCATTAAAGCAATGAGTCCCATTACAGTCAGTTTTTGCCATGTCTTCATAATTTTGTTGTCAAGTCAGCGTTTTGTTCGCTCCCTCGTCCCACAATGGAAGGGCGTCGAACCAAGCGCGGTTTTAGCTAGCCCCATGCCAAGGGCCGCGATTCCCCGCTTTAAGCATGAATCGCGGAGTTTGCGTCCCACCGGGCCGTTGCAACATGCACTAGAGGTGGGCGGCAATTTGCATTTTGCATCTGAAACATGGTCCAACCCCGCCGAGGGGCGCGGCATTGCTGATGCTGAGATAATTAAGGAGATTTATATGAAAATTAAAAACCTGACCACCCTGCTAATGGCTTTAGGCGCGGCTATAAGCGTCGTGGGCGAGGCCCAAGTAAACCCGGTAACGCCTCCGCCCGTTCAGCGGGCGATCCCGCTGCCGCCACAGCCGCGTGGACCGGCGGTTGTAAATCCGCCGAATGGAGTCACGCCAGGCGCAGCAACGCCCGCGCCCGGAGGCAAAACCCCAGTGAACCCGGCAGGCAGAACACCTATAAATCCGGGGGGGAGTACTCCAGTCAATCCAGGCGGCCCGGCCGTAGTCAATCCAGGCGCCATCCCACCGGCGGCGAACCCGGGGGGCGTTCCCTCCGCGATTCCGCCGGGCCAGGGCCTCCCGGCTGTCCCAGGCCAAATCACGCCCAGAACGCCGGGAGCAACAGTGGGCGTTCCCTCGACGGGAAATCCTCCACGCCAGCGCGCTCCCACACCGGCAGCGCCGGGAGCGACAATTGGACGTCATTCAGAATTGCTGAGTCATAATGCGCTTGCTTTGCTCGCGCCCGTTGGCGGTGCTGTGACGGGAGCCGCGCCGGCCGCGCCCGCCACGACACAGCCGACCCAGCCACGGGCGCAGTCGCAACCTACCGCGCCATCTCAGCCCGTAGCGCCCGCTCAATCCCAATCGTCTCAACCAGGAAGCGCCGCTGGCGCTGTGAATTCAGGGGCTTCTGTTTCTTCTTCCCAACCTGGGGCCATAAACCGCGCGAATGGCGGCACCACAACCTCCTCTCAACCTGGCGCCATCAACAACAACACCTCCAACAACAATCCGGCCAACAATAATCCCGCGAACAATAACCCGGCCTACAACACAACCCATCCCGGCAATCCACCGACGGCCAGCAATGGTCTTTCCACCTTGCCCTACAACAGCACAAACGTGCCGCAAAACATTAAGTAGTTGAACAGAGAGAAGGAAGGAGCGGACATCCGTGTCCGTTCCTTCGGAGTTTTAAGTTTTAAGAACTGCGTGGGCCAGAGCGGCTGGTCAGACTGAGCACGGCGCCGCACACTATCGCGGCAATCCCACCCACCAGCAAATAAATGGTCTTATTCGTCGGCGAACCCGAGAACATTCGGGAAAAATCAGATCCCACCGAATTTGAAGCATTGATTCCATACACAGTCAATGCGATGCCCGCGGCCAACAAAGCTAATCCAATTCCTCTTTTCACAGCGATCCTTTCTTTTAGTTTGGATGCCAGCCAGGAAACCGAAAGAGCCGCCACCCAAAAGGAAAACTCCTGCACACACCGTGCCACTCGCGCATCGCGGGCATACCTCGCATTCGGTTGCAAACCGCAAGGCGGCGGAAAGCGCCACATTTGCAAATTGCAAGCCCCCGCGTCCATTTTGGTTGGAGATCGCGCGGCACACAACAAGCTAAAAGAAAACGACGAATGCTTTACACGATCGCGCTAGTCCTAATCATTGCGTGGCTGTTGGGGATTGTCTCCTCTTATACGCTGGGCGGATTTATTTACATTCTCCTGGTCGTGGCGATCGTGCTGATATTGATTCGTTTAATCCAGGGGAGACGCGTATAATGGCTATCAAAACGATGCCAGACCCGCCGACTCACCCAATTATCGAAAAAGAGGATGGGCATTCCGCGCGTCGCCACTCGCAAGCGTCGCATACGAAAGCAGACCGCAAACCAGATGCAATGCTCTCGTACGCCACGCGATTGATCATCACTTGCGCGGGGTTTCTTCTTTTGTTCTACTGCGCCTCATCGGTAGTGCTGCCGGTATTGCTCGCGTGGGTTGCCTCGATGGCGTTGTATCCCCCGATGACCTGGCTGAGGGCGCATCGGATTCCGGCCCCGATTTCCGCCGCCATACTCATGGGAATCCTTGTCGCCGGGCTGGGTTGGGGATTGGTCAACCTTGGCCGACCCGTCAGTGATTGGTTGCGAACGGCGCCGGAATCCTTGCCGCGATTGCGGGAGAAATATCAGCGTTTCTTCCGCCCTGTTTCCCGGCTCATGGCCGCCGTGCAAAACGTGGACAACAAAACCACGGGAAAACCCCCCGAGCCTGCCGCCGCGCCGATTCCCGCCGGAGGCGCCATCGCGGGGACGGTCTTCACATGGACCGGCGCGTTGTTCACCGGTGTCATCGAAACGGGTGTGTTATTGTTTCTGCTGCTCGCCACGGGAGATCGCTTCACGCCGAGGCTGGTTCGTGTACTGCAACCAAAGGGTGACAAAAAGGAAGCGGTCGAGATGACGCATCAGATCCAGCAGAACATTTCCCGTTATCTTTTTGCTGTCAGCATTATCAACACCTGCCTTGGAGTGTGCGTGGGATTTACTTTACATCTGGCGGGAATGCCCAATGCCACGATGTGGGGGGTCCTGGCGGGTGTGGTTAATTATATACCGTATTTCGGACCGATTGCCGGGATTATCGTGGTGTCTGTTGCGGGGCTTCTTTCCTTTGACACGGTATTGCGCGGGTTGCTGCCGGGGGGGATTTATCTTTGCTGGCACGTGTTGGAAGCGGACCTTGTTACTCCATTTCTGCTGGGGTATCGATTTCGGCTGAACCCGGTTGTCATTTTCGTGGCGCTGATGTTTTTTGCGTGGCTTTGGGGAATTATGGGAGGATTGCTGGCGATGCCGATATTGGTGACATTGAAAGTCATCTGCGACCGACTGCCGGCGCTTCAATCAGTCGGTGACTTGCTTGATGCGTGAGCCGGAAATTGTCTATTTGAAGTATGTTTTTCGTAGTTGAAGAAGCATTTAATTGAATATTCTCATCATTGAGCGCGAAATCGGTCTGCTGTGATGGATGGCTATTCCAAGCCGATTTTTTTGCGTTTTCGGTATAATGTCGCCTGATCGATGCCCAAAATCTCGGAGGCTTCGGTCAACCGGGCGGTGCGCTCCAGGACACGCCGAATGTGAACCTCTTCCAGCTTTTCCAACGAAACTAACGATCCCGCCTTTAAGTCGTCGGTCTGGCTGCCATTGCCGGAATCGGGATGGCTCAAATCAGCGGGCAAATCCTGAGGTAGGATCATTTCGCCGCCCGCCAGGATGACGGCGCGTTCGATGGCGTTGCAAAGTTCCCGGAGATTGCCGGGCCACGGATGACGCCGGATGCACGCCATGGCCTCGGGAGAAAAGCCGTCCAGCTTGCGTCCGCATTGCTGCGCGAAATGCCGGAGGAAATGTTCGGCAAGAGGACCAAGATCGTCGGGGCGCAATCGCAGGGGAGGCACTTCGACGGTGATGACGTTGAGACGGAAAAAGAGGTCTTCGCGAAAGACGCCGGCGGCGACGCGCTCCTTGAGGTTGCGATTGGTGGCGGCGATGACGCGGACGTTGGCGGTATGGACAGAGTTGTCGCCTAGGCGCTCGTATTCGCGTTCCTGGAGGAGGCGGAGGAGCTTGGGTTGAATCTCCATCGGCAGATCGCCGATTTCATCGAGGAAAAGCGTGCCACCGTGGGCCACCCTGACTTTGCCCCAATGATCCTTGACGGCTCCCGTGAATGCGCCGCGGACGTGGCCGAAAAGCTCGCTCTCCAGCAATTCTTTTGAAAGGCTCGGGCAACTGACGGTGACGAATGGCTTGTCCGCCAGGTGACTGTTCTGATGAATGGCGCGGGCGGCGACGCTCTTGCCGGTGCCGCTCTCGCCCAAAATGAGAATGGAAGCGGGAGTTTTGGCGGCGCGCATGAGCACATCCATCGCGTCCCGCATGGCGGGAGTGTTGAAATTGAAGACGGGTTCCAGAGAATTCGTCTTGGATTCTGTGACTTCGCGCTCCAGACGCTCGATTTTCTGGCCCATCTGGCGAAGCCGTTGCAATCGCGCCAGAACGGCCAGAAAATGCTCCCGTTGAAAGGGTTTTTCCAGGAAATCAACCGCGCCCAGCCGCATGGCTTCAACGGCAGTCTTGACGTTGCCCTCGGCAGTGAAGAGCACGACGGGCAAGCCAGGATTCTGTTCCTGAATTCGCGGCAGCACTTCCAGTCCGTTCTCACCGTTGAGGTGAACATCCAGGAGAACGGCCTCGAATTTTTCCTGTTTCAAGAGGGCGAGACCTTCATCGCCCGAAGCCGCCCCTTCAGCGTAATGGCCAGCCCCTTCCACGACCAATCGCGTCGCATCACGGAACGTTTTATCATCATCTATGATGAGGAAGTCCATGTCAGCTTTGGGTGAGTTGACCGGGAAGGCGGGGCAGGCCGACGGTAAAAACGGCGCCCTCGCCAGGAACGGATTGGCAGGTAATCTCGCCATCCATCGCCCGGGTCAATTTTCGGACTATGCTGAGGCCGAGGCCGGTGGAAGGCTCGCCGCCTGTGGGACGGGCGGAAAGACGCCCGAACCGGCGAAACATGCGTGTCTTATCCTCCGGTGTAAAACCAGGGCCCTGGTCGGCGATCCGGCATTGGACTTGGCGGCCGCTGGATTGGACGGAAAGCCGGACGGTTGTTTTTCGAGGCGAAAATTTAAGCGCGTTGGAGACAAGATTATCCAGGACTCGATTGACCGCCGTTTCGTCCGCCAGCACCAGGTCGTTTTCTGACGGTGGCGGCGGTTCGAGAACGAGGCGCACGTCCTTTTCCCGCGCTGATTCGAGATAGCGTTTGACTGTCCCTTTCACCGCGTTGGAAAAACTCAACGGAACCCGTCGCAACGCCGGCTTTTCGCCTGCTGCGTTGAGAAAGCCCGTCACAAACTCCACCAGTTGCTCCGCGGAACGGGCGATATTCACCGCCAATTGGGCCGCGCGTTCGTCGGGGCATCCTTGTGTCCGATGTTCTAAAGAGCGGGCTTGATCGAGCGTTTTTTCCAGTTGTTTCTTGAAATCGTCCGCCAGCAGGCCGAGCAAGTGTTCGCGGTCTGAGGCCAGTTGCGCCAAACGGTCGCGGGTAAACTTCAAGGCCAATTGGGTTTGCACTCTGAGCACCAATTCGGCTTGGTGAAACGGTTTGGTGACATAATCCACTGCCCCCGCCTGCAAGCCCCGAACTATGAAATCCTTGTCGCCCGCGGAGGAAAGGAAAATGATTGGAACTTCTTTGCCTTCGGGTTTGGAGCGGAGGCGGCGGCACGTTTCGAAGCCGTCAATGCGCGGCATCAGAAGGTCCAGAAGGACCAGGTCCGGCGTTTTTAACTCCATTCGTTTGACGGCTGTAGCACCGTCCGTCGCCGGAATGATTTCGTGACCCAGGCGGCCCAAAATGGCGCCGACCAACTGGATGTTTTCCGGCTGGTCATCCGTGACGAGGACGCGTCCGACTGGGGAGGCCCGATGGGAGTCGGCGGGGATCGCGTGGTCTGTGGCAGCGGTGGCGAGGAATTGTTTTACAAAGGAGAGAAGGCGCGCGCTGCCGTCGGCGATTTCCTCCGCCAATTTTGCGGCAGAAAGATTGTTCACCGTCGCAAGGCGGTCTTGCGCCAATCCAGCGCTCAAATTGATTCCGCCGAGGAGGCTCTTCAAATCGTGCGTCAACATCCCGAGAAGTTCGTCCTTTTCCTCAGCCAATTGCTTTAAATCATCACGGGCTGACTTCAGGGCAAGTTGAGTCCGAACGCGGGAAAGCAATTCCGCCGAGTTGAACGGTTTGGTGATGTAATCGACGCCGCCGGCGGTCAATGCGCGGACGACCAAGTCCTTATCATCCGCCGCGGAGAGAAAAATGATTGGAATTTCGCGGCCTTGCCCAGTCTCGGAAAGACGGCGGCAAACCTCGCAACCATCCATGCCGGGCATGATGAGGTCAAGGAGGACCAGATCCGGGGAGCAGGCGGAAGCCCGGTCCAGGGCCTCCTGGCCGTTGAGCGCCGGAATGATTTCCACACCCAGGTCCCCGAGCAACGCGCCCACCACCTGAATGTTAGTCCATTGATCGTCCACGACGAGAATGCGCCGATCCTTGAGAAGGTCCAGCGCCGACGGCTCCATATTTTGCAATAAAGCATTCATTTGATTGCATAGTCCGAGGCTTGGCGATGCAGTTCCCGAGACACATTGGAAAAATCCATTAACGTATTCTCAAGATCGACCACCGCGTAACTTTCCGCGTGGCTCCGAAGGATTCGCGCGTAGGAAATCAGCGGTTCGCAACTCCAACGCCGGCCGAGCACATCAAGTTTGGACGCAAAGGCTTTGCTTTCATTGATGGCCACGCTGTCCCGCACGGACGGCCACTCGGCGTCCATCAGCCGTTGCACTTCCACAAGAACCTCGCGAGGAACGGCGGAGGCCGAAGCGTTGCGGGTGTCTGCAATGGCTGGCGCGGGGGCGGATTCTTTGGTGACTTGCGACGGAAGGAATTGCGCCAGTTGGTCAAAAATATCCTGGCGGGTAAAGGGCTTCCGGACATAACCGCTGAAGTGCGCCTTCATCGCGTTTTCCTCGGAAATCAAACCCGAAGCGGTGATCGCAATGACTGGCGTCACCTCAAGCCCTTGAATCTTTCGCAACGTATCGAGCACTTCGCAGCCGTCGATGTCTGGCATCCGAATATCCAGCAAGATAATATCGGGCCGGAGTTGGCGGGCCTTTTCCACAGCTTCCCGTCCGCCAGAGGCGAGGAAGAGCCGATGATGCGAACCCGCAAACATTGCGCCAAGAAGCTGGCGATTGGTCTCATTGTCATCGACAGCCAACAATCTTGAGGGGCGAAGGGCATTGAAATCCGTCGCCACCCGGTCTTTGGCCAACTCGGTCAAAGGCAGGCGCGCCGAAACCGGGACATCGGGAAACCGCAAGTGAAAGATCGAACCGCGCCCCGGCATGCTGCTGGCTGTGACGGTGCCCGCCATTATTTCGGTCAGGCGTTTGACAATCGAAAGTCCAAGCCCCGCCCCCTGGTTCTCCTTTTCGCGATGCGCGCCTGCCTGGACAAACGGCTTGAAGATCGCTTCCAGGCGGTCCAACGGAATGCCGACGCCGGTGTCCTCGACTTCGATGACGAGCGTGACTCGGCCGCCATCCGTTTGTTTTTCCCAACTCATGCGAGTCTCGATCCCGCCGTGATCGGTAAACTTGACGGCATTCCCCACAAGGTTCACCAAAATCTGGCGCAAACGAATCCGATCGAGCAAGAGAGCATGCGGCAGATCGCCAGCAATTTTGCAGGACATCCACAAACCCTTTTTTGCGGCGGTCTCGGAAAAGACGCTTTGGATGAAATTGCAAATTTCACGCGGATCGGTCGGTTCAGGCCGCAATTCGAGGACGCCAGCCTCGATTTTCGACATGTCGAGCATGTCGTTGATGAGTTGAAGGAGCGAGGAGGCGCTGCGCCGGATGGATTGCAAATAGGTGCGGTGTTTGGACGCGCGCAAATCCTCCTCCAAAAGTTCGCTGAACCCGAGAATGGCATTCATCGGCGTGCGGATTTCATGGCTCATGTTGGCGAGGAAAGCGGTCTTTTCCTGGCTGCGCCGCTCCGCCTGGAGGCGGGCTTCGATCAATTCACGCTCGCGCTCCTGATGTTTAACGGTCAACCGTGAGAGCGCAAAAGCCAGAACTCCGGCGCCGATTCCGAGGATGCCGGCGGTAAGGCCAGTCAAGCTGGCGCGCTTCAGTTGATAGCGGGCGCTTCCGTCCTGGTCGGAAACGAGGTGGTCGGCCCGCTCGTTGGCAATTTCATCGGTGTCCTTGCGAATGGCTTCCATCATGCTCTGGCCTTCGCCGGTGGCGACCAGTGCGGCGGCTGCGGCTTGCCCTTGCTCCTGGCGGGCGGCGACGACACGGTGCTGGTAATTGAGACTCACCTCGGCCTGGCCGTGCAAGTCCATGACGCGCTTGAGCAACACGGGATCGTTCTGCGCCAGCACGGCAAGTTGCTCAAAAAGGGGCGGCAAACTTTTGGAACTCGAGTCCAATGATTTGAGGAATTGCTTGTCGCCGGTAATGACATAGGCACCCTGGCTGCTGTCGGCTTGAAGAAGAAGATTATAGATCGCCTCTAATTTGATTCGGATGGCGACTGTCTGTGTGGCGGTATTTAATTTTCCCGAGAATTGAATCCACGTGGCGCTTGCCAGGACGACGCTGGCGACGGAGAGGGTCAGCCAGACCACAACGATGGTTTCAACAAATTGGCCGTTGGGCTGGCGAAGCGCGAAACCGCGCGCGGCATGCCACGCCCGTTGGAGGCGTCCCGACTGGGTCGTCAACGCCTCACCGCGACCAATGGAATGTGAGTTGTTCGAGTCGTGCGGCATTTACTCGTCAAAATCTAAGGCACGAGGCGAATCGCGCTAAGTAGGTGAAGACCTTAATAGGACGGTAGTGTCAGCACCCATTGTCACACCCGTAGAAAAGGTGAAAAATAGAGGGGTGGAGAGAGATGTTAGGGGAACGACAGCGCACACATTGACCGCGTGCCAAACATGCGGACTTGTTCAAGAGGTGGGAGAAATCCCGAAAGGATCAATAGCCTGCTGCGCCCGCTGCAAATTCAAGCTGTTTCATCGCCAGCCGAATTCGCGGCTGCGAACGCTCACATTTTCACTCGCCGCGCTGATTCTTTATTTTCCCGCAAATCTGTATCCGATTGTGACCGTGCAATATCACGGGCTACACTCGCAAACCACGATTTTCCAAGGCATTAAGGGCTTGTTTACGGCGCGCCAATATTTCATCGGGTGCCTGGTATTCTGCACGAGCATTCTCTCACCGGCGCTAAAAATCATCTGCCTTCTGTTTCTCTCACTGACGATTGAATGGCCGCGATGGAAAAAGGCCCGCACCTGGATGCACAAGATCACTTATGTGATTGACCCTTGGAATATGCTGGAGGTTTTTCTGCTGGCCATCTGCGTTTCGGTGGTGGAAATGGGCGAGGTGGCGACGATACATCCCGGCCGGGGCGTATTCTCGTTTGCCGCCGTGGTGGCTCTGACATTGCTGGCGACGTTAAGCTTCGATTCGAGGTTGCTGTGGGATTCTCCCGAGGACAAAAAACGATATGAATAGGCTGGTTGCCGATAAAGGCGTGCCCAAAGCCGTCATTAAAAAAGCCCGGCCCGCATGGCTGCTCTGGCTGGTGCCAATCGGGGCGGCGGCGCTTTGTCTTTGGTTCATTTACCGTGACTACGTCGCGTCGGGGCCGCTCATCACGATTTACTTTCACAACGTGGATGGCGTGCAGGCCGGGAACACACAGATCGAATATCTGGGTTCCCAGATTGGCGAGGTGAAGTCGCTGAAACTGGCCTCGAATTTAAAATCTGTAATGGTCCAAACGCGCCTTTCCAGCGCGGCCAAAGATATTGCTCGCGACGGTTCCGTATTCTGGATCGTGCGTCCTGAAGTTAAAGTGGGAATGATCAGCGGTTTGCAAACGATTGTATCCGGGGTTTATATCGACGTTCAACCCGGCCACGGCGCGCCTACCAACGTTTTTATGGGCGCGGAGAACAAGCCGTTGGAGGTGCTGCCGCGAGCTTTGAACATCACCGTTCGCTCCAGTTCCCTTAACTCGATGCAGCAAACTTCGCCCGTTTTTTATCGTGGCATTCAGGTGGGCGAAGTCACCGGCTACCAACTGGCGTTCGACGGCCATGCAGTGATGATTCGGGCACGGGTCCGCGAGGAGTACGCCCCTTTGGTGCGGGCGAATTCCGTATTTTGGAACGCCGGCGGGGTGGACGTGCATTTCGGCTTGTTCAAAGGGGCGGAGATCAGCGCCGAATCGGCCCAATCGTTGCTGGGCGGCGGAATTGCCTTTGCGACTCCTCCTAATCCGGGGGAGGCTGTCACCAACGGAGCGGTCTTTGATTTGAGCGAAAAATCGAAGGACGAATGGAAAACTTGGGCGCCATCGATACTGCTGAATCTGCCCGCACAGGCTCCCGCCGTCGCGCCGCCGCCGGGCGCAAGACCGTCTCTAAAAGACCGTCTCTAAAATATTCCCCGCAAAATTCGGGGCGCACACCCCATTTCTGCGAAAGCGTATTTGCCGTAATCAGTAACGTATGCATTATACGTCAAACACCACGTTCTTTGATTCTTCCATTCCCGACGTCAATCTCGCGTTGCGAATCTTCATTGCCTACGAAGATATGGCCGCTGGAAAGCGCGCCAAGGAAACGTGCGATGTCCTGGCTGAGAACCTGGGCGTTGATTGGAAACTTGAGACAGATTTGGCCAGCTTTAAATCCCTCAGCGTTCCGCGGTTGCAATCCATCGCCGCCGCAGAGGCGTCAAACGCGAATATCATCATCGTTGCATGCCAGAATGGCCAACTGCCGCCAGAAGTAAAACAATGGATTCGCGTCGTGCGTTCTTACGGACTTGGGCCAATGGCGTTGGTCGCGTTGTTGGCCGGCCCGCGGCTGGGAGCGGCGGATGGCGACGCGGCAAAGACGTATCTGGCGAAGGCGGCGAAGCTGGGGCGAATGCAATTTTTTTCGCGGTTGGAATCCACGCCGCGAGGCCAATGGGATTGGAATGGCGGGGCTGATTTGGGGCAATTGGACAAAAGGATGTGCTCATGACGATGATGAAGCAAATGGACTGCGAATCATGGGGGGCGGTTTTGCCCAGAACGCGCAAATTCCGGCGGAACATTCCCCTTTTTGTGGTTTGGAGCAGGCGGGATGCTTATACACGTTCGATTCGGATCAGCCATTTGGCCAAAAGGCGGCCTGCCCCGAAGCCGTCACGCCAGCCAAAGGCGGGGGAATTTCGGAAGTGAAAGCGATCCTGCCGCTATTCGTGTTCATCGACGCGTGCGGGTGGGAAATCATCAAGAGGGACCCGTTCATGGCGGCGCGCGCGCCGAATCGCAAGCGGTTGACTTCCGTCTTTGGTTACAGTTCCGCCTGTGTGCCTTCCATTCTTTCGGGACGCTGGCCCGTGGAGCATCGCAACTGGAACTATTTCGTGTACGACCCGCAAAACTCGCCGTTCAAATCGCTTCGCCCGTTTCGGTGGCTGCCGTCCGCGATTACCCGGCGGCGGATTTTCCGGCGCTTTCTTTCCCGGCTTGTCAAACGCCACCTCAATTTCAGGGGCTACTTTGATCTTTACAACATCCCGTTCGAGCACATCTCGCTTTTCACGTTCTCGGAGCAAAAAAGCCCGCTGAAGCCCGGCGGAATGAACAGGGGGCCAAACATTTTTGATTTCCTTGAGGAGCGCCAGATTCCGTATCACGTCAGCGATCCGGCCTTGAACGAAACCGCAAGCATGGCCGCGCTGAGTGCGGATATTCGGGCGGAACGGATTGATTTTGCGTTTCAATATTGGCCGGGGCTGGACGGGCTGCTCCACTACGTTGGGAATCGCTCGCCGGAAATCGGCCCAAAACTGCGGCTTTACGAAAAGTGGATCGATGAATTGCTGGCCGCCGCTAATGAGCATTACTCCGAAGTCCGCCTTTATGTGTTCAGCGATCACGGTATGGCGAATTGCGATGAAGTGCTGGATTTACGATCGCTGGTGAAGGCGCTGCCACTGCGTTTTGGTGCGGACTATGCGGTGGTGTACGACTCGACCATGGCGCGATTTTGGTTTTTCAACGACCGCGCCCGGCAACTTGTGACGGACTGCTTATCCGCAGTGCCAGCGGGCCGCATTGTCGGCGATGCCGAATTGACATCGCTTGGAGCGTTTTTCGAGGACAGGTATTTTGGTGAATTAATTTTCCTCGTCAAAGAGGGAGTGCTGATTGTTCCGAGCGATATGGGAGCAAAGCCGATTCAAGGGATGCACGGCTACCATCCCACGGACAAGCACAGTTACGCCACGCTTTGCACCAATCAGGCGGAAATACCGGCGGAAATCAACGCGATCCCCGACATATTCCGGCTGATGACCCGCGACGCACTGCTGGCGCAGGATCGGAACAAGAAGGCGCCGGAATTTGAGGCAGCGTGATCTTCATCCATCTTTTCTGTAAGGTTTTGCCGGTTGGCGGCATTTACTTATAGATGCTGGAATTGGATGACAATGCTCTGTTGCGCGAGTACGGCGGTAACGCCTCGGAGGAAGCTTTTGCCGAGCTGGTTTCGCGACATCTCAATAAGGTCTATTCCGCGGCGCTCAGGCATACGGGCAATACGCATCAAGCGGAGGAAATCACACAGGCGGTTTTTGTGCTGCTGGCAAGGAAAGCGAGTCAGTTGGGAAAGAATGTCATCCTCGAAGGCTGGCTGTATCAAACCGCGCGCCTGACCGCGCTCACGACCATTAGAGGAGAAATTCGCCGGGCGCGGCGAGAAGAGGAGGCCCAGTTGCAAACTATCACAAACCAAAATGAATCGGATGTCTGGACGCAAATCGAGCCGCTGCTCGATGCGGCGATGGAGAGTTTGAATGAAATCGACCGGCACGCCGTGGTCCTGCGGTTTTTCTACGGGAAGAGCATGCGCGAAGTTGGCGTGGCTTTGGGAGGAAGCGAAGGAGCGGCGACGACGCGCTTGCACCGGGCGCTGGAAAAGCTGCGGCAATTTTTTGTCGAACATGGGGTGAGTTCGACGACGGACGCAATCGATGGGGCGCTGACGGCCAATTCAGTCCAGGCCGCGCCGGCGGCGCTGGCGAAGGCCATTACGGCGGCGGCGTTGAGCAAAGGCGTCGCGGCGAGCGGAGGGCCGGTTTTGGCGACTTGGCTGAAAACAACCACGTTGGGTGTCATCGTGGCGAACGCGTTTCTCTCGCAAAAAATCGTCGCCACGCATTTCAATCTCGCGGGGAACCCGGATTATTGGATGACCCAGTCTCATTCCGCGCTGATTTGGTTGTTGGTGGGTGTCGGCTTTCCGTTGTTTTTCGTCGGAATTGGTTATTCCGTGCGCTTTGGGTCGATCAGCAAGCACACGTTTAATATCCCCAACCGGGATTATTGGCTGGCGCCGGAACGAATCGGCGAAACGGCGGAGTATGTGTTCCATCGCTTTCTGTGGATGGCGCTCTTTGGGGCGATTTTTATGCTCACGCAGATGTTATTGCAGATTCAGGCCAACCTTCAAAATCCGCCGCATTTATCGACGCCTGCGGTACTGATTACGGCGGGTTGTTTCCTCGCGGCGACGATCGTTGTGATTGGAAATATGCTTCGCCGTTTTATGAAGACAGGCCTTTGAGGAAAAGCATCCCCGTTTTTGGGGATGGCGGTTTGGCCGTGAAAAAGCTACGATGGGCGCAATTCATGAAAAGGACCCATCAAATCAGTCGTCGAAAATTCCTCGGAGCCGCCTCTGTTCTCGCCGCGGGCGCGCCGTTTATCCTTCCATCGTTGGTTCGAGGGGCGGATGACGCACCCGGCGAACGCCTCACGATGGGGTTCATCGGCATGGGGACGCAATCCCGCGGCCTCTTGAGCAATTTTCTCTGGCAGCAAACGCGCGTCGTGGCAGTTTGCGATGTCGATACCACGCGACGCACTGACGCGAAACAAAAGGTGGACAAATTTTACAAGAACAGCGACTGCGCCGCTTACGACGATTTTCGGGAACTGGTCGCGCGGACGGATATTCACGCGGTTTGCATTGCCACGCCGGACCACTGGCATGCGATTACCACGCTGGCCGCGTTGCGATCCGGCAAGGACGTGTACTGCGAGAAGCCGCTGACACACAATATCCACGAGGCCGTCACGGTGATGAAGACGGTGAACAAACATAAGCGCGTCTTGCAGACCGGCTCAATGCAACGGTCGATGGCCGAATTTCGAGTGGCGTGCGAATTGGTGCGCAATGGAGTAATTGGCACGATTCAGAGGGTTGAATGCAGTTTTGGCGACCCGGGACGGCCCTGCGACCTGAAAGAGGATTCGATGGAGCCAGGGTTGGATTGGAATATGTGGTGCGGACCGGGTCCGTTTCGCGGTTACAGCGCCGTGTTGTCGCCGCGCGGCATCCATGAAGGGTTTCCGGCCTGGCGCGATTACAAGGAATATGGCAGCGGCGGCGTGGGCGATTGGGGCGCGCATCATCTTGACATTGCGCAATGGGGACTGGGCATGGACGACAGTGGGCCGGTGGAGGTCATTCCGCCCGCGGACCCGAACGCAAAACGCGGCGCGAAACTAGTCTATGCCAACGGGATTGTCGTGGAACAGAAGGATGGATTCGGCGTTATCTTTTATGGCACGGACGGCGAGGTGCGGGTCAATCGCGGGAAATTCGTGCTGATCGTCAAAGGCAAAACCATCGCGGATTTCTCGGACGAGTCGAAGAAAAAGGGCGAGAAGTCAGATACAAGCTGCGGGGCGGAAGTGCGGAAGGCGGAAAATCTTTATCTGACGAATGCGCCGATCAAACTTTACAAGAGCAAGCAGCATATCTCGGATTTTCTGGCGTGCGTGAAGAGCCGCAAGAAACCAATCACAAACGAACAGATCGGGGCGCGCTCGGCGATTTGCTGCCATCTAGTCAATCAGAGTTATTACCACCACGCGCATCTCAGGTGGGATCCGGCGAGGTTCAAATTTACTCACGGCACCGGCGATCCCAGTTGGCTCACGCGCGACTACCGGTCACCCTGGTCCGTCTGACGAAAACTTCCGCCTCCCCGCTTTAGGGGATACCGCTGGCGATTCCAAAAAAATAAAGTGCGGCCATGTCCATTGGCCGCTCTACCGCATGTCCCGCGCATTTTGCGCATCCGATTGCCAGGATTCCCACCCGGGGTGCTGGCACAAAAAACAAGATGAAGCAACTTACAACTCACCGTATGACAATGAAACACCTCTCAAAACTTCAATCCTCCGGCGCGCGTTTTCTGGCGGCGCTGGCTATTATTATAATCTCCGCTCTGGCCTCCCGGGGACAAACAACGTTGACCTGGGACGCGAACGGCGGTTCAGGCCCATCAGACGGCTCCGGAACATGGCACAACCCGGGCGATTGGTGGGATGGCACGGCAGCCACCAGTTGGACCGACGGCAGCGCGGCTGTCATTGGCGCCGGCAGCGGCGCGCCGGGGAATTACGTGTTGACTGTGGATACGACGGTGACCGCGACGACATATACGTTTAATCCGCCCGGCGCTTACGATGTCGTTGGCCCCGGGACTCTTGACTACACCGTTAGCAGCGGCACCGGCTTGAGTGTCGGAGCGGGGATGTCACTGGAGATGGACGCGCCGGTTAAATCCGCCGGAAGCGGGGCGAACATCGTTGTCGGGGCAAACAGCGTGCTGACAATGACGGGAGGATTCAGCCAGGGCGGCGGAAGTCCAAACTGGAACGGCAACACCGCGGCCACCAGCACTATAAACATCAGCAACAACGTCGGCGCTTTTACCGACAATGGAACGTGGGACATCAATGGCGTTACGATCAACGTATTTTCAAACGCTCTCTTTGAGGCGGCAAGCCGAGCTGATGTCGGCCGAAATAGCGCGGCCACGGTCAACGTCAGCGGCGGCGGAATAATTACCGAGAACAACAGCGGCACCACGGCAAACTCGATCAATAATTCCCTTCAGATTTCCCGCGGCAATCCAGGCATTGTGAATATCCAGAACGGCGGCACCATCTACACCTACGCCGGCGAACCGGCGGGGGGTTACGTGCGCCTTATCCCGGATTCCAGCAGCCAGGCGACCCTGAACGTTTTTCCCGGCGGCGTTTTGAGCGTCGGCACCGGATCATTAGGCTTCCCGGGTTTCAGCCTCTCGACTCTGCGTCCGATTACCCTGCTGGACGGTCCGAGCATGTCTTATAGCGCGACGGCCTCGGGAATTGTAAATATTTCAGGCGGCGAGGTGGCTGCTTCCGGGATTGAGTTTGGAGGAGCGGGCGGAACATTCAATGCGGCCACCATCGCGCAACTCAACATCACCGGCGGCACCGTTTATTTGGACGCGGGCGGCATTTACATCGGCGCGAGCAGCTTTACCAACGCGCGCATTTCACTCAATGGCGGAGTGATTGCCGCAACGGCGAATTGGGCGTCTTCCATGCCCATGGTTTTGGGAACGACCAACGGAAGCGTCACGTTTCTGACGGCCGATACAAATGCCACGCCGCACAACATTACATTATCCGGCAATTTGAGCGGGCCAGGCGGATTGACGGCAGCCGGAGGCGGCGTGCTGACCTTAAGCGGGTCCAACAGTTTCTCCGGGCCGATTGTTGTCAGCAATGGAACCTTCACCGTCTCGGAGGCCTTTCCTTCCACCAATGGAACAGTCACGGTGGAAGGTCCAGCGATCGATTCGACCCAGGTTACCAGCGCGGGAGATTTCTGGACTGTAAGCGGATTGACTTATGACACCGGCACGCCGACAGCCGATTTCAACTTTGGCGTCAACCTGCCCAGCACGGAAGTGGCTCCGATCCAGGTCAACGGCGCTCTTGCCTTCAACGTCCAGCCCAATTTCACCGTGGAGGCGGGCGCTCTCCCGACTGGCGTTTATCCGTTGATCCAATACGCGGCGCTCTCTGGCACAGTGCCGAGTTCCGTTACGCTGACGGTGCCTCAAAGCTCGGGTTTGGCGGGTTCCATTTCCAATGACACCACCCATAAGATCATTTACCTGGTGGTATCGAGCGGGACTCCCAGCGTCTTGACGTGGAAAGCGGGAAACGGACCATGGGATTTTACGACTGAAAATTGGACCCTCGGCGGCAGCAGTTCTGTTGCGTATTCGGACGGCGAGGCGGTTGTTTTGGCTGACGAAACAAACGGGACTTCGCCTATCACGATAACTTTGAACACGACGGTCCAGCCGTTAAGCATTTTGGATGACGCGCTGCACACGAGTTACATTATTTCCGGCTCCGGCAGCATCGCCGGCGCGACCGGCGTGACCGTTGGCACCGGTGCCGGGAGCAGCGCCGCATTAACGCTGGCCAACGCCAACACATACACTGGCGGCACCACGGTCAATGGCAGTCAGTTGAACATCAACAACGGCGGTGACGGAAGCACCACTTCCGCGGTCGGCACGGGCACACTTACCCTGACCAATAACGCCGTGATTGATAACACCAGCGGAAGCGCGCTGACACTGCTTACGCCAATTCCTGAAGCGTGGGCCAACTTTACCTATGCCGGTTCCCAAACCAACCTGAACCTCGGCGTCGGCGCTGTGACATTGGGCCAGAATGTCAATTTGACTGTCAATTCCAACACCCTTATCGCGGGCGGTCCAATCCAGGACAACGGCAACAATTACAGCCTGACAAAGCTGGGCAATGGAGCGCTGACGCTCGCCGTGGGAAATTCCTTTGGCGGTGGAATGAATCTCGCCGCCGGCCAACTTAATCTGAACGATCCCAATGGCGCTGCTCCCGGCGCAGGCATATTCGATATCGATAACGGAACTTTCATCGACAATACGAGCGGAGCGGCGATCACCATGCAGCCGGTCCAAATGAATTGGAACGGCAATTTCACTTTCATCGGCTCCGCGGATTTGAACCTCGGCGCGGGCGAGATCGGGTTGGGCATCGTTTCCGGCGGCACCCTGACTCTGACGGTCAATAACAACACACTGGAGACGGATGGCGAGATCGACGGCCTGGGCAAAACAATTGCCAAGGCGGGCAACGGGACCTGGGTCATTGGGGGAATGACGGCAAATAACGGTCTCACGATTATCGACAAC
Organism: Verrucomicrobiia bacterium; assembly: GCA_036268455.1. Classification (GTDB taxonomy): domain Bacteria; phylum Verrucomicrobiota; class Verrucomicrobiia; order Limisphaerales; family Palsa-1400; genus DATAUD01. Next base: position 61,951 of record DATAUD010000119.1, on the reverse strand, counting down.
GTCGGAACGATTGTTTTGGCTAAAACCGTAAGCACAGCCTATGCGGTTGGGTATTCCGGCATGGTGGTGAATACGAATGCCACGGCCGTTTGCGGCGGTTTTGGCTCGAGCCAGTTTGACAACAGCTCGCTCGCGCCCTTGACGGTGAACGATGGTTTATTCGATCTGGCCGGGACGAGCCAGGAAATCTTCTCCATTGCTTTTAACGGCGGCACATTGGCGAATAGCGCGAGTAACACCATTTCCATGCTGACAACTGAGACCAACGGCGTCGTGCTCGGCACCAACGATATTTGCGCATTTAACGTCGCGCCGGGCAGTTCGCTTGTCCTTACCGATACCGTTGCAATGGGATCTGTGTCCGGATATGGATCATTAGCGGTGACAAATACCGGCACGCTGGTTTTGTGGGGAACGAACACTTATACTGGTGACACGATCATCGACAGTGGGACACTCGCACTGGTGAGCGTTGGCTCCATTTCCAATCAGGGCAACATCAATCTTGCCTCGACAAACTCAAGCCTGGACTTGAGCGGCGATACGGACACGACCGGGAACACCAACATGGTTCTGACGTTGCTGCCCGGACAAACATTGAGCGGGTTTGGCGTCGTGACGGGATTGGTGGAGTCGGTCAGCGGCTCCACGGTGAGTCCCGGAAGCGCGTCCACCGTGGGCACTCTCACCGTCACCGGCACCAACGGAGCGAACACGCTCAACGGAACGACGATAATGAAACTCAACAAGAGCAACCACACTAGTGATCGCCTGGCGGTGTCCGGCAGCCTGGCTTATGGCGGAACATTAGTCTTGACAAATTTGTCGGGATCTCTCGCGACGGGCGACAGTTTCCAATTGTTCAGCGCGCCAGCCGGGTACAGCGGCGCATTCGCAAATGTCAGTCCCTCCCGCCCTGGTTACCCCGGTTTTGGCCTGGCGTGGAATCTGAACAACTTGGCTGTGAATGGGACGATCTCGATTGTGGGAGCGCCTGTCCCGGCTTCGCCCAAGATTACGGGCGTCAGTTTGTCCGGCACGACGCTGATGATTTCCGGCACGAACGGAGTTGCCAACGAGCCGTTTGTCTTGCTGGAGAGCACTAATCTGGCGGCGGGGCCGACCGGTTGGGTGCCCGTATCGACCAATACCTTTGATGGAAGCGGCAAGTTCGACGTGTCCATTGCCACAACCGAGGACGATACTCAGGAATTCTTCACCCTCCTGATGCAGTAGGCGGAACAGGGAGGTGGAAAAGTGGTGTTGTGTGGCGCCGGTGGATGATTCCCCGGCGCCGCTTTTCTTTTTATGGCGTGGTCGGGCTGATGTACAAGCTGTTGGTGCCCCACTTCCAGTTCGCGATGGAGGCGTGCCCATCAGCAAAGCCGAGATTGCAATTGCCGACGTGGCGGGTCGTTAGCGTGTCGCCTGGCGGTTCATATCGCCCGTCATCCAGCATTGTCGCTCCGGTGTCATCGGGATCGTTGGGGGGCAGGTCGCTTCCCGGTTGTTTCGGCAGAGTTACTTCCTCCGCGAAAGCGATGGTGTAACTGGGACGGCGCACCGCAGTGCTCTTGAAAGAATATGTCACTGTTCCCACTCCCGCCGATTCCGAGAGGCTGGTCAGGCCGAGATTGTTGTTGTTGGCGTCCAATCCGAGGCCGAGCATGCTGTAGCTGTACCAATATATTGGGTTTCCCGCCACGGCGAGGCGGTCACGGTTGTTGATGTCGTCCGGGCAGCGAAAGATATTGGTCGAAGTTTTGGTGCCCAGGTCCGCGACTACAGGGCTTTTATCGACTGTTTCCAGAACGCCGTTGTAATTGACCGTGTCCGCACCGGCTCGCCAATAAATCCAGTCGTTAGGTTCAAATCCGTCACCGCGCGAGGCGCAACCGGGGTAAGTGTCCCTGAAGTCACCCAGGTACATTTGAAGGCCAAGCCCCAGTTGCTTTATATTGTTGCGGCACTTAGTCTGATTTGCCTCCTCTTTGGCCCGGGCCAACGCCGGCAGAAGCATCGCGGCAAGAATGGCGATGATGGCAATGACTACGAGCAGTTCAATGAGCGTGAAGGCTTGGTCGTGTGTTTCTTGATTTTTTCGCATAATTAGGACATGGTATGGCGCTAATGTCGCATCGAAACAGAATTCTCCGGTATCCCCGAAAACGGGGAGGCATTTGGACGAACGCCGAGGATCACTGCGCTTCAAAACGGTGTTTGGCGACAGCTTCCAACCTGTTGCGAACGTGCATTTTCTGACAAATGTTTTTCACGTAAGTTCGCACCGTTTCGACGCCGATGTCCAGTTGATCTCCGATCTCTTTGTAAATAAACCCGGCGGCCAGCAAACCCAGCACCTGGTGTTCGCGGGGGGACAAGTTTTGCGCTTCCAAAGGAGCAGGACCCAGAAGGTGAAAATGCTGGACCACTTTTCGCGCTATCTGGCTGGACATCGAGGCGCCTCCCGCAAAAACATCGCGCACTGAATCCAGCAACTGGGAGGGCGGACTGGATTTGACAAGATAACCGCTTGCTCCCGCCTTTAACGCCTTGAAAATCCGCTCGGTGTCTTCATAGACCGTCACCATGATGATCTGCTGCCCGGCGTTCAGTTTCTTGAGTTCGGCGACGCACTGAATGCCGGACATCCCCGGCAGCCGGATATCCATGAGGACCACGTCCGGGTTTAACGCCGGGATTTTTTTCAGGGCTTCCTCGCCGGAGCCGAAGGCCGCCAGGCACTTGATATCCGGCGCGGTGCGCAGTATCTCCACCAATTGCTCCCGCAACCCCGGATCATCTTCAACCACGACTACTGATTTTTTCATAATTTGACAGCGGTTCCCCTGGCGGCGGTTCCGGCGGCGCGCCCGGGGTTTGTGAATTTGGTTCCGTGCGAGCGTTCTCCTCCAACGACTTAACGACCAGCCGCATCCGTACGTTTGCGCCTCGCCCAAGAGAACTCTCGATAACGCACATGCCGCCTATGCTTTCAAGGCGCCGTTTCATATTGACCAGACCGTTGCCGGGCGGCGTTCCCGCGTCGAAGCCGCAGCCATCGTCCTGGATGGATACCGTCAGCAACATGTCGGAAAAGGTCACGTTCACTGTTACCAGAGACGCGCAGGCGTGCTTGATGACATTGTGAACGGCCTCCTTGACGGCCATGCTGATATTATGGCGGGTCTGGCTGGAAATCTGAATGTTCTGCGGCAAATCGCCAATGTGCAGGCGGCACCGCAATTGGGCCTGGGTGCAGAGTTCGTTGATTTTCTGGCAGAGATAAGTTCCCATCGAGTCCAGATTGTCGTTCTCCGGATTGACCGCCCAGACGGTTTCATACAACGCCGAAACCAGCTCGCGAGACATCCGCGAAATCCGGTCGAATTCCGCCCGCGCCTTTTCCGGAAATGCCAGGTCGCCCTGCGCCATGGCGCTAACCAGCGAGATTTGCGTTACGCGCGCACCAAGGTCGTCATGAATATCCTGGGCGATGCGCAGACGCTCTCGTTCCAGGGCGCCCTGCTGCCGAAGACGCAGCATCGTGCGCTGCATTTTGCGCCACGCCAAATAGCGGACGCCCATCGTTATCGCGGCCACAATGGCCGCCCCCATTGTGGCCCAGAACCACGGCATCTGCCAAAACGGCACCGGAACCACCACCGCCAACGACACTTCAGCCCTGGCGGGTCCGCCAAGCGGACCGCTTTCCTCGACGATAAATCGATATTTGCCCGGCGGCAATTTGTCATAGGTGGCGGATTGCATGTCCCCAAGGCCCATGCTGAACACCTCATTCCATTCCAGCAGAAGACTCTCTCCGGCCACGACCGGCGGCACGCTTCCTTTGATATTCCGCCACTCCGCATGACCCAGCGGGTCGTCGTCCAAAATGGCAAAGGCCTTTGCTTTTGGGTCGCGGCCCAGTTCAACGATCTTCGCCATTCGCGGACGAAGACCATCGCGTATCCATCCCCGCGGCTCATGATTGTCGTCCCACGCGCCATTGATGGGATCACGCATCAACACCTCAGCGCCCTGGCCGTTCGCGCCCAGTTTGGATACCACCAGATCGGCCACGACGTAGATGCCGACCGTAGAGGGCGGGCCGGCGGAGGAAATGATCACCTGCCATTGCGTGGCGCGTGGAGGGACGACCATCACTTCCCGCCGATGCGTGAGCGTGGAACCTTCCAGCGTGCCAGTCCAGCCCGTGCTGTCGCCTTCCACTTTAAACTCCTTGAACGCCACCTGATCTCCTGCTTCATCCGAAAAGCGGACTCCGAGATACATCTCCGCCGCGCCTTCGTGCCAAGCGGTGTCGTAGCCCTCCAATTTGTACCGCAGCCGCATCGGCAGGCGCCCGGCTGGAAGGGCGCAAAAATTGAACGAGACATTTTCCGGCGATTCTCCAAGGTTCAATTCTTTGCGGGAATTCGACGGGAGCGTTTGGCCTTGGACAACCACTGATTGAATTACCAACGCGCTGGACGCCTGCGAATCGGGTCCTTCGTCCGCCGCCAAAGAAGCGCCCATACAGAGGGAAAAAATCAGGGCGCTCGCAATGAATGTCCGTTTGGGCACGATTTTCTCTATCATTTTGCGCGAACAATCACAAGGCTTTGCGGACTCCCCGTTTTAGGGGATGTCACAAAGTTGCGCTTGTTGGCAAACTCTTCGACCGATGTTGCGCACATTTGTCTCCCTTGCTTTCGCCGCTCTTTTGCCAATTCACATTTCGTGGGCTGATGAAAGCATTCCCGCGACAGCGTCTCCTTACCACGGCCCAACGGTGACGGGCATCGATGCCAGCACACTTACGGGCAAGGTAATGTGCGGCTACCAAGGGTGGTTCGGGGCGGCGGGCGACGGCAACGCCTCGCGCGGTTGGCGGCACTGGACACGCCGTCCTGGCGCGCCGGCGGACGGCGCCATCACGGTTGATCTTTGGCCCGATGTTTCCGAATTGGGACCCGGCGAACTCTTTGCCACCGACATAAATCTAACCAATGGCCAACCGGCCAAAGTGTTCAGTTCGTTTAACAAAACGACTGTCTTGCGGCATTTTAAATGGATGCGCAACTACGGCATCGACGGCGTTTTCGTGCAGCGTTTTATCGCCAGCTTACGTTCGCCCGAATCGTTGAGACATTGCGACACCATGCTCGCCAACTGCCGCGAAGGAGCCAATCAATTTGGGCGCGTCTATGCTGTGATGTACGATCTGAGTGGATTGGGCGCGGGCAGGATTAACGAGGTGATGGAAGATTGGCGGACGCTTCGGCAGAAGTGGCAAATCACGCAGGACCCCGCTTATCTCCATCATCACGGCAAACCTGTCGTCAGCGTTTGGGGGATCGGGTTCAATGACCACCGCGCATACACCCTGGCGGAGTGCCGGCAATTGGTTGAATTTCTCAAGGCCGATGGTTGCTCTGTCATGGTGGGCATTCCGACGCATTGGCGCGAGCTGACAGCGGATTCTGTCAGTGATCCAGCGCTTCTCGATATTATCAAAATCGCCGACATCGTCAGTCCCTGGACCGTCGGGCGCTACACAAATCCCCGCAGCGCCGCCGCATACGCGGAAACCATTCTTGCGGGAGACCTCGCCTGGTGCCGCCAGCGGCAGATCGACTATCTGCCGGTCATTTTCCCCGGCTTTAGCTGGCACAATCTTAAAGGCGGAACGCTGGACCAGATTCCCCGGCGGCACGGAGAATTTCTCTGGTCGCAATTCTACGGAGATACTCGCGCCGGCGCGTCGATGCTCTATGTGGCGATGTTCGATGAAATGGATGAGGGTACGGCGATTTTCAAATGCAGCAATGACGTTCCAGTGGGTCAAGCGTCGAAGTTCGTGACTTACGACGGGCTGCCCAGCGATTTTTATCTCAAACTGGTTGGCGCCGGAACGAAAATGCTGCGCGGCGAAATCTCGCTTACGAACCAGCCGCCGTCGCTCTAGGGGTTTAAGGGTTTTACGGTCCCGCAGCTTGATTTTCCTTCAATAGAAAATAGAGTCCCGCATAAACCTTCGGCTCGACCATCAAACCTTGCCTTTCTTTTGCGGCCAGCCATTGTTGAACATCCCCCAAAGGAACTTCGTGCACCGTGATATTTTCGCTCGCGATTCCGCCGCCCGCATGGACCCGTTTCAAACCCGAAGCCATCACCAATGTGATCAACTCGGAAGCCAGTCCCGCTGAAGACGGCCCTGTAGTGAGGATTTCGACGACTTCAGCGGAATAACCGGTCTCTTCAAGAAGTTCGCGTTTGGTTGCGGCCGCGATACTTTCGCCGGAGCCGCCAGGTTCGTCGCCGATGATTCCCGCCGGCATTTCAATTGCCCGCGCGTGAATCGGAATGCGATATTGTTCGACCAGCAAAAGCTTCCGTTCGCCGGTGACCGCAACAATAATCACGGCGCCGCTGGCATTAACGCGTTCAGCGTATTCCCAATGGCCCTCTTTTATGAGCGCCAGAAATTTGCCCTTGTGAAGTGCGATTCGTTCCGGAGGTTTCATAACGTCAAAGCGTGTTTTTGGATGCGCCAAGCCCGCAAGGTCAATTTGCAAGCACTGATTTTCGATCTTCCGGACTGGCGAAAACCAGTTCTTCGGAGTGCGGGCCGGTCCGGATCAAAACCGCCGGCCGGCCCGAAAGCAAAGCCAGAAGCTCGTGGTCATCGATCTGGCGATATCCGCCGTTAGCAGTAGCCACTTCAGCTACGGCAGAAACCGACGACAACAACTGCATGCCGGAAAATGGCCGGGTCGTCGTCACCTCGTTTGCGGACAGCGGTTGAGTGCGAACGAGGTTGTAATTCACCGGCGCTTCCTGTTTCGCCACCAGGGGCAAAATAACGGATGGCTTCGACAACTTATGTTTGACAACAATCGCCGTCAAAAGCAACGCGATCAGGACGCCCCCGACTCGCCGCGCCTGCCGCACACGTCGGCGCCGTCGCGCCGATCTCAACGTCTGGCCCAGCAACGCGGCTCGAAAATCCGGGGGGGAACCTTCCGCAAGCATGGCGGCGAGCAAATCATCTTCGTCAGCGCGGTTGTTCATTTTTCAATTCCATCAGGACGGCGTCCTTCAGTTTGCGGCGGATGCGGGACAATTTGGATTCCACTGCCTTTTCCGTCGTTTGGCATTCCTCCGCAATTTCCCGCACGCTCCGGCGCGCGGTGTATTTCTGCTCGATCAATTGCTTTTCATCGTCCGGCAGCAATGCCAGTTTGGCTTTCAATAACGCGCCCAGCGTTTCGTCCGCTTCCCCGTCATATTTAATTATACCTTCGAGTTCCGAATGCGACGCGAATCTCCTTAAAAAAGCGAAATACCGGCCTCGCTTGCGCCTTTCGTCCGTCAGAGCGCTACGCGCAAGAACGGTGAGCCAACTCCAGAATTTCTCCTCCGCCTCGAAGACTTTAATGTGTCTAGTGACGCGGACGAGGGCGAGTTGCAAGGCCTCGCGCGCGGCCTCCTCTTCGCCTGCGGTCACCACGAGCAGATAGCGCAGCAGCCGGTCAAAATAAGCGTCGTAAAAAATGCGGTAGGCCATTTCGTCGCCTTTCGACATCCCGCGGGTCAGCGCCGAAACGTCCGGCGTTTGGCGCAAGCTCCGCTCTCCTGACGAAGCAGACGGCCCGGAAGGTTGAGCGTCTTCGTGCAAGCAAACCCATTTAGCCACGAGCGCAAATTCATTTTCCAGGCTTTTCGGCTGGCGCGGTGGGAGACCCCGGCGATTCCGAGGCATCCTCCGGCGGGTTTTTCTTGTTGTGGAAAAATGTTTTCGGAAGCGTGTCAAGCACTTGCTGGATGGTATCCAGCTCCTTCGGGTCGCCGAAAGCAATCAACAGCTTTGTTTCCTTGTGATACTCCAGCGCCGGCGGCGATGTTTCGCCCGACATTTTCCACCCCGTCTGAATCGCCGTCGTGATGTCGTCCACCGTAAACCCCCGTATCAGGTAAGGCTCCAGTGAATAGAACCTGCAAACCTTGGTGGACGGCGGCCGCACCGGCTTTTCAGAATGAAAATACCAAATTGAATCGTCCGTTGGAGTTTGATCCGGCGCGATTCTGAAACCATAATTAACCCCATACTGCGACCAAGTGTTATTGCCCATAGACATGGCTACCGTTTTAATGCTGGCGGCTTCCAATGCTTGAAACAATTGCGCGACATTCACGTTATTCATTTTTAGAGGCGGCAGACTCACGGCGCTGTCCTCCTCGGAAATGATCGCGTTCAACGGTTTGCCGGTTGCTTTTTCGATTGCGGCTACCAGGTCCTTTGGGCCGCCGCCAGGAAAGTCGAGATTGAATCGGGTTAAATTGGTCGCGGGCGCATTCCCGTTCACACCATGCCATTGATAACTGATAACGGACTGCTGGGCGACGACCGGCGTAAGCGTCAATGCAAACAGGCAAACGGCAAGACTAATAGGTTTCTTTATAAGCTGGCGGATACGGTTCGTGTTCATTCATACAGAAACACGACAGCCACCGCAAAATCCTTCGGCGTTCTATGGAACTGCTTGCGGATAAAGTCATCTCTGGCAACTTTTGGCCGTGCTCAAGAAGTCGAATCGGACAATTACGGCGCTGGCAATTCTTAGTTTTCTGCCGCTGCCAGGTTGGGCCCAACAAGCCACCATTACCGTCCATGCCGACGAACCTCAACACCGCCTCTCTCCATTATTGACGGGAGCGTGCCTTGAGGATGTGAACCATGAGGTCTATGGCGGCATCGATAGCCAGATGATCAATGGGGAGAGTTTCGCCGAGGCCGCACTCCCGCCTTCCCAAAATCTCCCGAACAACTGGTCTGACGGCGTGAGCGGAATGTGGCGAGATCTTCGACGTGGAACGGCGAAAGGACAATTCTCGCTGGATGAGCAAAGTCCGTTTGCGGGCCATCAAAGCCAGCGGATCACCTTTGACACCGGAACCGGGGAACTCGGGATTGAAAACGAGAGCCTCAATCGTTGGGGCATGAATTTTGTCAAACATAAAACCTACGAAGGTTATATTTGGGCGCGCGCGACATTACCCATCGATGTGTTTGTTGCGCTTGAAAGCCACGATGGGGCGTCTCTCTACGCCGAAAAGCGTTGCTATCTCGATAAGGGCGATTGGAAGCGAATCGATTTCACTCTCACGCCCAATGCCATGGACAAAGCCGGGCGTTTTGCCATCAAGCTCAAGCAACCGGGAACAATCACGATCGGCTACGTTTTACTTCAACCGGGGCCGTGGGGCCGCTTCAAGAATCTGCCTGTTCGCAAGGATGTGGCGCGCGGGCTTGTCAACCAGGGCATCACCGTCCTGCGTTACGGCGGCAGCATGGTGAATGCCTCGGAGTATCGATGGAAGAATATGATTGGTCCGCGAGCGTTTCGGCCTCCTTATGCGGGCACGTGGCGTCCGCACTCGTCCGATGGCTGGGGGATATTCGAGTTTCTGAGTTTTTGCCAGGCGGCGGGATTCGTTGCGGTGCCGGATATCAATGTAAACGAAACTCCGCAGGATATGGCCGACTTCATCGATTATGCCAATGGTTCCACGGACACCATTTGGGGACATAAGCGGGCCGAAAACGGTCATCCCGCGCCGTATCATTTAAAATATCTCGAACTTGGGAATGAAGAGACGGTCAATGAGAATTATTGGTGGAAATTCAAGCCCATCGCCGAGTCCATCTGGGCCAGGGACCCTTTCATCGTTCTTGTGGTGGGCGATTTTTCGTACCACCATCCAATTCAAGACCCGTTCAATTTTTCGGGAGCTGACAGCCGCATAACCACTCTCGCCGCGCATCAAAAAATTCTCCAATTGGCCAGACAGCATAACCGTGAGGTGTGGTTCGACGTTCATGTCGGCACAGACGGCCCGCGGCCTGATTTCGGTGGCACGCTGAGTTACATCGATGCTCTCGACAAGCTTTCCAACGGCGCAAAACATCACGTCGTTATTTTTGAATTCAACGCCGGGAACCATTCCCAACGGCGCGCTCTGGCCAACGCCGCCGCGATAAACACCGTCGAACGCGACGGAAGACTTCCCATTGCCACCTCGGCCAACTGCCTGCAACCCGACGGCCAGAACGACAATGGCTGGGACCAGGGGCTGTTGTTCCTGAACCCCTCCCAAGTGTGGCTCCAGCCGCCCGGATATGTGACGCAAATGCTCTCCAGAAACCGCCAGCCAATCCTCGTCAAGAGCCAAGTCGAAAACGACGGAGCCGCTCTGGATGTCGCCGCGACGCGCAGTGAAGACAACAAGATTTTGGTTCTGCAAGTTGTCAACTTTAATGATCAACCCGTCACTGCCGCCATTCACCTCGAAAGCTTTATCCCGCGCCGGTATGCGGCCAGAGTGGAGACTCTCTCCGGGGCATTGGACGCCCGGAATACCGCGGCCAATCCTCAATTCGTAAAGCCCATGCTTACGCAATGGCGGGATGATTTTCACGAAGGCCGCGCAACTTATACGTTCCCTGCGGATTCCCTGACAGTAATCAGTTTTAAATGAGCATCCGGTCCGAGAGCGTCAAACACCGCTTATCGACACAAATAAGCGGCACCAAAAGTGGCGCCAAAATAAGGATGGAATGGTGGAGCCGAGGGGAGTCGAACCCCTGACCTTCTCATTGCGAACGAGACGCTCTACCAACTGAGCTACGACCCCATCCAATTTTAACTGCAAATAGCCTATTGCTAAAATTGGACCAATGGCAAGGATATTTGAGATTGCCCCGGCTTCTCGTACAGGCCCAATCACCCACCTAACTTTGCCTCGCGGTTGACACCGGAACGGTCAAGGGGCGATGTTGCACGATGGCTTCTGGAGCGCATATCGTGGTTTTGGGCGCGGGGTTCGGCGGGCTGGAATTTTGCGAGAGGTTTCGTCACCCAGCGGCTCGAATCACCCTGGTGGATCGCACGAATCATCATCTTTTCCAACCCCTGCTCTATCAGGTCGCAACGGCGGGCCTTTCGGCGCCCGATATTGCCCAGCCGATTCGATCCATCTTGTCGCGCAAACAAAATGTCTCGGTGCTCATGGAATCCGTCGCGGATTTTAAACTGGCCGAGAAAAAAGTTGTCCTTGCGGGTGGCGAGTTGAGTTACGATTTTCTGGTGCTCGCCCTTGGAGGATGCACCAGCTATTTCGGTCATCCAGAATGGGAGTCGTTCGCCCCGGGGTTGAAATCATTGGAGGATGCCCTCCGGATTCGCGCGCGCGTGCTCCTGGCTTTCGAGAAGGCCGAGGCGGAACGGTCGCCGGAAGAACAGGAACGTCTGATGACCGTCCTTATCGTGGGCGCGGGTCCGACCGGCGTGGAACTGGCGGGCGCGTTTGCTGAATTGACACGCAAGGTTCTGCGCTCGGATTTTCGGCATATCGACTCGGCCAAGGCGCACATCGTACTCGTCGAAGGGGGAAGCGCGATTCTCCCGCATCTGGCGCCGGATTTGTCGGCCAGCGCGCAAGAGCAGTTGGAGGCATTGGGCGTTCGCGTTCGGCTCAATACCCTTGTCAAAAACCTTGGCCGGGACCGGGTGGAATTTGACAATGGCGAAATCATTCGCGCCGAGAATATTTTCTGGACGGCGGGGGTCGCGGCAAATCCGCTGACCAAAAAGCTGGGCGTTGAGCTGGATCGCGCCGGGCGAGTCAAGGTGAATTCGGATCTCAGCCTCCCGGGGCATCCGGAAGTTTTTGCGATTGGCGACATGGCGCTGGTTCTGGGATCGAATGGGAAACCGGTCCCGGGAGTGTCGCCCGCCGCGATGCAGATGGCCCGGCATACCGCGCGAATTATCGAAGCGCAACTGGCTTCCCCGGCAAACGCGAAAAGGCCGCCTTTTAAATATTTTGATAAGGGGACCATGGCGACGATTGGGCGTTCGGCAGCCGTCGCAGAGGTTGGCAAGCTGCATTTTTCGGGTTTTTTGGCGTGGATGGCGTGGCTGATGGTTCATTTGATTTTTCTGGTCGGGTTCCGCAACAAGCTCTCAGTTCTGTTCCAATGGTTCTACTCGTACATCACGTACAAACGCGGGGCGCGGATTGTGGTGGGCGGGAAGGAAAACGCCCAATAACGAAAGCGGCCCTTGAAAATTTGGGGGCTTTTGGCGAAGCTAATGCGACCCAAAATTCGGCCAGCGCGTCCACTTTTCCTTCTTCTGGGGGAGAAGAGTTCCGAGGATGAGGGCGAGCCAAAAACTGATCCTGCAATACCGCGGCACACATTGCTTTCAGAGGCATTTTCCCGGCTTGCCCACACCAGTTTTTATATATCTCCGGAAGTCATTCAACAGGCTTTGCAAAGGGACGCTTCAAACCGTAAAAAATGATGGAGGAATAGTCAGCAGCAAGGCAAGCCGCCACATCATCCAAGAAGATCCACAGGCAGCCGGGCACTTCCCAGCCGGATGGAATTATTGCCAACGACAGGAGTTAGCTGGCGCCTGGGTTCCGCGCCTGGCCTAAAGCGCAAGAAAGGCTTTTCAATCAGCCAATACGAAAGAGCCGCGACGATGAACATGCACAAGAAATTAATTGGAAAAACCGACAATATTCCAAGACTTGGGACAAAGAAAAGTTCCTGCCAGAGATACAAACTGTAGGAAAGTATTCCGACCCGGCTGACCCATTTGAAATTCAAAAAGGCGAACCAGAAATTATGCGTGAAATGGATGGAAAATAAAATGATCAGGCCGATGCAAACATCCGCAACCGTTCCAACCGTCGTGCCCATCGCTCCATTGACAATCCTGAACGCGAGGCTGTTGCTTTGGATATTGCCGGCGAGTTTCAGCAGGAAAATCATCAAAAAAGGCAGACATGCCAAGGCCCGGCACCGATTAATCGCGCGAGTCAGCGCCCCGAGTATTTCCTCATGCCAGAGGGCAAAAATGCACCCCCACATGATGGCATCTCCCGCGAGCGATCCCATTTCAATCGCGGGAAAAATTGCCTGCGCCAATCTTAAGACCAGGTAATAGGCCACCACTAAAATTGAAAAGGACTTTCGGAACTTTGGTGACATGACAAAGATAAACGGCCACGCCAGGTAAAATATTTCCTCCGTTGAAAGCGACCAAAAGTGGGCGGTTTCCCATCCGCCCGGGTAAAAAACGCTCGTATAAGTGAGCGCGGTCATCCATGAAGCGAGGCTGATCCGCAAGACCGACGCCCATTGCAAAACGGCATACGCCAAAAGTACCGCGTAATAGGCCGGCAGAATTCTGAACGCTCTTCTGAGATAAAACTTCTTGATGGATATCCGCCCGTTTTCTTCCTCCTCCCTCAACAAGAGCGTCGTGATGAGAAATCCCGAAATCACGAAGAAAACCCCCACCCCAAAACGCCCGTCCGCGCAGAGTGAAAGCGGGGATTTGGAGCCGACGAATTGATAGCAGATGTTTGCGTGACACGATATCACGAGCAAAATGCTAATCGCCCTCAAACCATTCAAACTGGGTATCAACGATTTCAAACAGACTCGGGTTCAAAATAAAAATTCCTCACACCACTTTCGCAGCAACCAGGATGCCAAGGGCACCTGCGTGAAAAAGACGGCGTCGTCATTCCATTGGCTAATTTTGGGACACTGATGTGAGTCCTGTTCAGATATTATAATCGCAAAAAGACGGGAAAAAACGAGACTTTTCGGGAATTTTCCGGAAAATTCTGGATTTAATGGTTATCTGGGTAGTCATTGCACTGGTTTTTTTCCAATTCCAAACCAATGCCCAAAGCATTTACCAAATCATCACCGACCGCTTTTACGACGGAGACCCAGCCAACAACAACGCCGATGGGAACTACGACCCTGCCGGACATCGCGGAACCTCAGTCCACGGGGGTGATTTCCGAGGAATTGAAGAAAAGCTCGATTACATCAAAGCCCTGGGCGTAACCGCCATCTGGATTTCTCCCGTCGTATTAAACGCGCGCGGGGAATTTCATGGCTACGCCGGCCGTGATTTTTACAAAGTGGACCCGCACTGGGGCACCGTCGCCGATTTGCAACACATGGTCCGCGCCGCCCATGCCCGCGGCATCCAGGTCATTGACGATGTCGTCGTGAACCACGGCGGTGATTTGATTGACAGCACCGATCCCGACTACCCGAAATTCAAATATCCCCCGGATGGTTACACCCTGCGATACCGCCATTCTTTCCGCCGATATCCCCCGCCCTTCGATCTCAACGCCGCCCATCCTTCCCTCACAAGTCTTTTTCACAACAACGGCGTCATCCAGAATTACAACGACAACACTCAGCGGGAACTCGGCGAATTATCCGGCCTGGACGATTTCCGAACCGAAACGCCTTATGTGCGCGCAGAGATGACGAAGATTTACGAGTATTGGATTGAGCAAGCGGGATTCGACGGATTCCGCATTGATACGGTGCCCCACGTTGAAATGGGTTTCTGGCAAACGTGGTGCCCCGCGATTCACGCGTTCGCCGCCGCGCACGGCAAGCCAGACTTTTTCATGTTTGGCGAGGTGTTAAACGCTTCCGACGCCAAATGCGGTTCTTACACTGGACAATCCAAATTGGATTCCGTCCTCGACTACCCGCTTTTTTTCAAAACGACTTCCGTCTTCGCCCGAGCCGAAGGCAACACGAAACTCCTTGCGGACTGTTACGCCGCCATTTCGACCAATTACGATTTGTCCACGCAATCGCGCCTGGTTGCTTTCCTGGACAATCACGACCAGCCGCGCTTTCTGAGCGCGGAGTGCGCTCGCGACAATACAAATCGGCTCGCCGTGGCGCTAGCTTTTCTCTACACAGCGCGCGGAATTCCGTGTTTGTATTACGGAACGGAGCAGGCCTTTGACGGCGGGCGCGACCCGTACGATCGCGAAGATATGTTCGCGGGCCAATTCGAATGGGGGCCGTCTCGCGGCGACAATTTCAACATGACGCATCCGCTGTTCCAGCTTGTTGCCGAACTGAACAATTTCCGGCGCCTCTATCCTGCATTGCGGGCGGGCGACCAATCCATCCTGTGGAGCGACGCGAAGGGGCCGGGGCTGTTCGCCTACGCGCGGCGGCTGCGGGAGCAGGAGATTTTGGTGGCGCTCAACACGGCTGGCTCAAGCCGAACACTGCCCGGCTGCCCGACAATTTATCCGCCAGGAACGCGGCTGATGAACTTGCTTGATCCGGGAGAAACTGCGGTGGTCCTGGATGGCCCAAAAACGCCGGCGATTACGGTGCCCGGAACGTCTGTCAAAATATTTATCGCAAACTCCCAAATGTTGCCATTGGACCCGGTGGTGGTAAGCGTGTCGCCCGCCTACGATTCGCGCGACATCGGAGCAACGTCGCCGCTTGTGATTCAGTTCAGCGAACCGATGAACACGGCAAGTGTAGAAGCCGCCTTCTCGACGGCCCCGTCTATTGCGGGCACGTATTCGTGGTCGGCGAAACATGATGCCCTGACTTTCACGCCCGGCGAAGACGGTTTCCCGCGGCATACAATGATTCAAATGCACATTGCCGAAACGTCAGGTCTT
This sequence comes from Verrucomicrobiia bacterium, assembly GCA_036268455.1. Classification (GTDB taxonomy): domain Bacteria; phylum Verrucomicrobiota; class Verrucomicrobiia; order Limisphaerales; family Palsa-1400; genus DATAUD01. The sequence continues at coordinate 46,393 of DATAUD010000119.1, read as the reverse complement.
CATGGCGGTTTTGAATCACGCTTTCAGACGGCAAACTGAAATTCCATCCGTATGCGCGCCAGGTTTTCTGTTACCTTTCGGAAACGGTGACGATTACTGGGTAGAGATGAGTGAATACGAGTTATTGCAGATATTCAGGAAACGGCGATCGGAGGAGGCTTTCGCGGAATTGGTGCGTCGATACGCCGGGTTGGTTTATTCGGTGGCCAAACGCCGCCTCGCCAACGGCTCGCTGGCCGAGGACGTAATGCAAATCGTCTTCATCCGGTTCGCCAAGGCGCCGCCAAAAGTTGCAAGTTCCGCCCACTTGGCCGCATGGCTCCATCGGACAACTCTTAACGTGACTGTCGATATGTGGCGGTCTGAAACACGCCGGCGCAATCGTGAGCGACAGAGCATCGTTATGGAACCCGCCACACATGAAAATGCCGTCTGGGAGGAGCTGGCTCCAAACCTGGATGAGGCGCTAAATCAACTCACCGATGAAGACCGTCAGGCGCTCCTGCTCCGAATCTTCGCGGGGAAATCCATGCGCGATGTCGGCGCTGCCGTCGGCATCAGCGAGGACGCCGCCAAGATGCGGGTGAGCCGCGCGATGGACAAGCTGCGGACGCAATTGGGTGCCTGCGGCACAGCCTGCACGGCGGCGATGTTGGGAATAATCCTCTCCGAACATTCAGTCGAGGCCGCTCCAACTCAACTGGTTTCCCGATTGGCCTCGATGAAATTGCCGGCCGCCGCCGGTGCATATGGACTCGGTGCGTTTCCGCGGGTTTCCAATTTCAAACTTGCCGCGGGCGCGGCAGTCGTGGCGTTAATTACCGCAGGCATCATTTATCTGACTCGGTCGCCCAGCGGCCCGGCTTCTACAGTTAGAGAGGCGAATCCGCAGCCGGCCCCGGCTGTCAATACGCCTAAAATCCCAAATCAGAAAAAGTTCGATACCGCGCGTTTCGATGCGGCTGGTGCGGCAACAGCAAAAACAGTGAAGATGCTGTTTCACGTCTTGGACTCCGAAACAGGCAAAGGGCTGTCTCATACCGAGATTCACGTTGCTTACTTCGGGGTGGGCGGACAGGGCGAAGGTCATTACGTGGTAACCGATAATCGAGGGGTCGGCGCCATTCCAGCCCCTGATGACCCGGCCAAACGGTTGGGAAACGTGTTTGTCGTCGCAGAGCGACATGTTCCGAAGGTGGTGGGATTTGATGACATGATGCCGGCTGATTACACCATGAAACTGGATCCGGCGATGACGGCAGGCGGTTGGGTGGTGGATGAGCAAGGCGCGCCGGTCGCCGGCGTGAAAATCATGATACAAAATCCGGGTATCGTTATGATTGAAAATGGGGGGCGAAAAGCCAGGAACAAGGAGAACGTGGATTTTCAGCTTTGCCCAGTGACCAATCACGACGATGGAAGCTGGAGTTGCAGCTACCTTCCCAGGGATTATACGAACGAAATCCGTTTCATCCTGAAAAAGCGAGGCTATGCCGCGGCGCTTCCCGTGGTTCCAGTAAACAAAGTTGATTTGACCAATCTGGTGCTCGTGATCAAGCGTGGTATGACGGTTGCCGGGCACATCACGGATTTGCGGGATCGTCCGATTGCCAAGGCGAGCATTAAAATCGTGGATGGTGATCCTTCCCAACGTCAATCAGCGAAAACGGACAAAAATGGCGCATTCCAACTCGCCGGAGTGCGGGGAAATTTTCAATCGTTAACGTCACCGCCAGTTGAAACAAATGCCGCCGGCCAGTCAGTCATTCGGGGCCTGGTTGGAGAAGGGGCGCCGCATTTGGAATTGGCGGTGCAGGCCGACGGTTTTGCGCCTCAAACAAATACCATGAAACTCGATGGCGTTACAAATTTCGCCAATTTCACACTGTCACCCGGCAAACTCTTTCGCGGCCGGATGGTGGATGAAGCCGGCAATCCGATTTCCAACGCGATCGCGCAAACAGATTGGGACGACCAGGGTCTCCGCGCTTTTGATTGGACAACACGGACGGATTCCAACGGACACTTCGAATGGGATTCCTCGCCAGAAGGACCGCTCCTCTTTTGGTTTGAAGCCGAAGGCTATCAAGTGCAGCGCGATGTCTCGCTCCAAGCTGACGGAACCGACCACAAAATCACGCTTAAACGAAACCAATAGTCCCGGACTAAAGACCTTAAACAGTCCATCCTTTTCGGTCTTCGCGCTTAATCCATTGATTGAGTTCCGGAATGTTGGTGACCTTCATGTTCTCGCCGTCCCATTGGACAAGATTGTCCTTGCCCGCGTGCTGCGCCAAATTGCCCAGCAGGACGAACTCGGTCAAACGCGCGCCATACTCGAACGGAGTCGCAGTGTCGGTGCGGCCGGCCCGGATAGTTTCGACGAAGTTAGTGAACGGGTTCGGATTCGGCCTCGGCAATGACATCGGCGGCTGCTTGATCTCATTCATTTTCTCCTCGGGAAGAATGTGCATCTTCTCGCCGTACGTCCTCGTGAAAATGATGCCTTTATCACCAACGTACAAACTTCCGCTATCGCCGCGATCCAATTCCTCGTCAGGATATTTCTTCTTCAGTTCCGCGATGAGCGGCGGAAGATTTCGCGCGCTGCCTCGCGCCGCGTGATTCGAGCCGCTTGCCTTGTCTTCGGTCGTCGCGTTCAGGCCTTCATACCAGTAAGCTTTTAGAGGCGGCATGTCGCCGCGCGCGGGGATGTCCCAGCGGATACGGCTTCCAAGAGGATAACGTTCATCAGTTCCGCCGCGAACATATTCCATTTGCAAGCTGGTCGGGTGGTCGGCCTTGAGCGCCCAAAAGACGCCTTCCAAAACGTGGCAGCCCATGTTGCCGAGGGAACCGTTGCCAAAATCATACCAGCCGTGCCATTCGTGCGGGTGCAGATCGGAATGGTAATCGCGGTACGGAGCCGGACCTATCCACGAATCCCAGTGCATGCCTGGAGGGACAGGGAGTGTTGGAGGACGCGGCCCAATTCCGCCGTTGGCGCGGTCGGTCCAGCTATGGGTTTCCGTGACGTTGCCGATGACCCCGCCCCAAATAAATTCACACAACCGCCGATAACCTCCGCCGCAATGGCCCTGGTTCCCCATTTGCGTGGCTACCTTGTTGTATCGAAGACTCGCTTCGCGCAATTTGCGCGCTTCGGAAATATCGTGGGTCAACGGTTTCTCGCAATAAACATGCTTGCCGGCCTCCATCGCCAGCATCGAAGCGGGAGCGTGGTGGTGATTCGGCGCGGCGATAAATACCGCGTCAAATTGGTTCCCGAGTTTGTCAAACATAACCCGATAATCGGAGAACGTTTGGACCTTCGAGGTGTCGATGCCGTTTTTGTCCCGCAACTCTTTACGTTTTCCAGCGATCTGCCTGTCATCAGGATCCACCATCGCCACAAGCCTCTGGCGCTGATCCACGACGACGGCGCTTAGATGGTTGCCTCCCCGGCCGCCGCAGCCTATTTGCACGACATTGAGCACGTCGCTCGGTTCGCGGGCGGAAAGGATGCTGGGAAACGCGAGGTAACGGGCGGCGGAAGCAGCACCCGCGGCCATGACAGATTTTTTAATAAAACGGCGGCGATCCATTGTTGTTTTCATAGAGTTGACTCGTAGGTTAGACTCCACATGTGCATTGTCCATTCAAAAGTCGTCCCGGCCTTTTTTGCGGATTTATTGCCGGCTTTCTCCTCTCCTTTCATTGCGCCTTCGGGACAAACGATATGAGCGCCACAAATGACGACCCGAATTTATGGCTCGAGAAGGTCACCGGCGACAAGGCCCTGGCGTGGGTCCGCGAACAAAACGCCGCCAGCACCGCAAAATTGGAATCATTGCCGGGGTTTTCCGCTTTGGACGAGCGCCTGTTAAGCATTTTGAATTCGCATGAAAGGATTCCGCTCGTCGCCAAGCTCGGGAAGTTCTATTACAATTTCTGGCGCGACGACAAAAATGTTCGCGGCCTGTGGCGCCGCACGACTTTGGCGGAATATAAAAAACCAAATCCCGCCTGGGACACCGTCCTCGACCTCGATCAACTGGCGTCCCAGGAAAAGGAAAACTGGGTCTGGCACGGCTATACGGCGCTTGAACCGAGTTACGACCGCTGCCTGATCGAACTGTCACGCGGCGGAGCGGATGCCTCGGTCCTTCGCGAATTCGATTTGACACACCGGCAATTCGTGCCGGACGGGTTCACCGCGCCGGAGGCCAAAATGGATGTCGCGTGGCGCAATCGCGACACCTTATATATCGGAACGGATTTTGGTCCCGGCTCGCTGACCAGTTCGGGCTACCCACGCGTCCTCAAGGAATGGCGCCGTGGCACTCCATTGAGCCAGGCTGCCGCAATTTTTGAAGGCGAGCCGGCCGACGTTGGCCTTGGCGTATCCGTCGAACACGATCATGGGAACGTCTATGAATTGATTCATCGCGACGTCACATTTTTCAGTGGTGAAACGCTCATCCGCCGAGGCGATAAGTGGGTGCGAATTGAAAAACCGTCCGACGCAATTGTTGATACTTTCGGGCGTTTCCTGCTCCTGCGATTACGAAGCGATTGGACCGTCAACGGCAAAACTTTTCCCGCCGGAGCGCTTTTGGCCGCCAATATGGACGACTATCTGCGAGGCGGTCGCGCATTGTCGGTCTTATTTCAACCCACCGAACGGGCGTCGCTGGCGTCCATCGCGGACACCAAACATTATCTGGTATTGACAGCGCTGGACAATGTTCACAGCCGGCCGTATCTGCTGCGCTTCACTCACGGCCAGTGGGACACCGCGCCTATGTCCGCGCCGCCTTTTGGGACGGTCAGCATTGACGGCATCGACCCGAATGAATCGGATGATTATTTCATGCGGCTCGCGGATTTTCTGACTCCGTCCAGTTTGTATCTGGGCGTCGCGGGCAAATCGGAAACGGAAAAAATCAAGGCCCTTCCCGCGTTTTTCAACACGGATGGCCTCGAGATTCAGCAATTTGACGCAAAGTCCCGCGACGGAACGCGCGTGCCTTACTTCCAGGTCGGGCGCAAGGGACTTCGATTGGATGGCGGCAACGTCACGTTGTTGAACGGCTACGGTGGCTTCGAGATTCCGATGTTGCCCAACTACAATCCGGTCATTGGCGCGGCGTGGCTGGAACGCGGGGGCGTTTATGTTCTGGCGAACATTCGCGGTGGCGGAGAATTCGGCCCCAAATGGCACGAAGCCGCGCGCAAACAAAACCGCCAGCGCGCCTATGACGACTTTATCGCCGTGGCGGAGGACTTGATCGCCCGCGGAGTCACTTCGCCGCGGCATCTTGGAATCGAAGGCCGTTCCAACGGCGGTTTGCTCATGGGCGTGATGCTCACGGAACGGCCGGACCTTTTTGGCGCGGTGCATTGCGGCTCGCCATTGCTGGATATGCGCCGCTATAATAAACTGCTGGCCGGCGCAAGTTGGATGGATGAATACGGCAACCCCGACGTTCCCGAAGATTGGGCGTACATCAAAAAATATTCGCCGTATCAAAACATTCATGCGGACCAGAAATATCCGCCCATCCTCATCACCACCTCCACGCGCGACGACCGGGTGCATCCCGGCCACGCGCGCAAAATGGCTGAGCGATTGAGAGAGTTGGGCCACGAAGTGTTATACTACGAAAACATCGAGGGCGGCCATGGCGCGGCGGCGAACAACAAACAATCCGCCTTCATGGAAACGCTCGCCTACACGTTTCTATGGAACGAGCTTTCGCGGTGACCCGCTTAAAGATACTTTTCCATCAAAGGCTTCAACTGCGCTTTCGTTTTCGCCGGCCATAATTTTTTCTCGGTCATGATCGCGTTCTTTAGCGCGTCGTGACAAGGCCAGTTCGGCTCCGCCGGAATTTGCGGAATCACCCGCGCGATGATCGCCTTGGCCTGCCCGGCGTTCTTCGTCAAATTCGCCACGACCATTTCAACCGTGACGTGCGCCTCATCGACTTTCCAGCAATCGTAATCCGTGATCATCGCCATCGTCGTGTAAGCGATCTCCGCTTCGCGCGCGCACTTTGCCTCGCCCAGGTTCGTCATGCCGATGACGTCGTAGCCCAATCGGTGATTGGTCAGCGATTCCGCCCGCGTGCTGAATGCCGGTCCCTCCATGTTCACATACGTCCCGCCGTTGTGGACGCGCGCGCCTTCGGCTTTTGCGGTTTGGAATAATAGCTGCCGAAGTTCCGGGCAAATCGGATCCGCAAACGCGATGTGCGCCACAATCCCGCGCCCAAAAAATGTGTGCTCAAATGACCGTTTCGTGCGGTCGAGGAATTGATCGGGCAGAACGATGTCGCACGGCTTGTATTTTTTCTGCAACGAACCTACCGCGCTGACGCTGACGATCCAATCGACGCCCAGTTTTTTCATACCGTAAATGTTGGCGCGATGGTTCAATTCGCTGGGAAGAACGCGGTGGCCGCGACCGTGCCGGGGAAGAAAAACCACTTCCCGTCCGCCCAGTTCGCCGGTCATAAAATCGTCAGAAGGCGCCCCGAACGGCGTTTTCATCTTGACCCATTTCTGGCGGGTGAACCCTTCAATGTGATAGAGCCCACTGCCGCCGATCACTCCAATCCGATGCTTCGTCATGCCGCGACGATATACGCGCCGCCTCAACCCCCGCAAACCGCAAATTCATTCCCCGATTGGAACTTGGATTTTTGCCGCGAGACCGCCACTATGCCGCCGATGAGCAAACGCTTCTACATAACCACCGCCATCGACTACGCCAACGGCGCGCCCCATTTGGGGCATGCCTATGAGAAAGTTCTGTCTGATGTCATTGCCCGCGCCCGGCGCGCGATGGGCGAGGAGGTTTTTTTTCTCACCGGTCTTGATGAGCACGGCCAAAAAGTCCAGCAGGCCGCCATCGCCGAGGGAAAAAGCCCGCAGGCTTATTGCGATGATCTGGCGGTGGGATGGAACGAATTCGTTGCGAAACTCGGCCTGTCCAACAATGATTTTGTCCGCACCACGCAAGCCCGCCACAAGGAAGTCGTGCAAGCGATCCTTTCCAAACTGCACGCGGACGGCCAATTTTACCGCGCCGGCCACAAGGGCTTTTATTCCCTCGGCGCGGAAACATTTTTGACAGAAAAGGAGCGGCTGCCGAACGGGACGTTTGATCCGTCTTACGGCAAAGTCATCGAATTGGAGGAGGAGAATTATTATTTCAAGTTGGGCGAACAGCAGGATTGGCTCATCGGTTATATTGAATCGAACCCGGATTTCATCACGCCCGAATACCGCCGCAACGAAGTCCTTGGCTTCATAAAAAATGAGAAATTGGAGGACCTTTGCATCAGCCGGCCCGCTGCGCGCCTGCATTGGGGAATACCGCTGCCGTTCGATCCAAGTTACGTTACTTGGGTTTGGTTCGACGCACTTGTCAATTATATCAGCATCCCCTGCGCGCATGGCGATCCGGTGATCGGCAAGGCTCTTTCTGTCTCGCCCGGCCCCAACGCGCCTGCTCTGTGGCCCGCCGATATCCACATGATCGGGAAGGACATTTTGAAGTTCCACGCGGTGTATTGGCCGATCATGCTCAAGGCAATGGGCCTGACTCTGCCCAAACAAATCCTCGTCCACGGCTGGTGGCAAAAAGAGGGACAAAAGTTGAGCAAAAGCACTGGCAATGTCGTCGATCCGGTGGCGGTCATCGACGAATGGGGGCTGGACGCCTTCCGTTACTATTTGGTCCGCGAACTGGATATCGGCCCCGACGGCAATTGGACCGACGCCGGTTTTCGCTCGCGCTACCAATCCGAATTGGCCAACGGCCTCGGCAACCTTGTCAATCGTTCGCTTTCGATGATTGGCAGATACCATGACGGCGTTGTTCCATCGGGAACTCATCAATTGGCCGCCGAAATGGCTGAGGCGTGGACCACAACGATCGCCGCGTATCGCTCCAACTCGCTGCAAGAAGCGCTGCAACGGACGGGCGCGCTGATCACGCGCGCCAACCAATACATCGACCAGACAAGCCCGTTCAAGATTGCCAAAGACCCGGCCCGCGCCGACGATTTGAATAATATACTTTACACATTGGCGGAAGTCTGCCGAACTCTGGGCGTCCTTCTCTGGCCGGTGATTCCCGGCGCGTCGGAAAAACTCCAGCGGCAGCTTGGATTCCAAAGTGTCAATACCGATTTTACCAAGCCCGCCCCAGCAATTGCCCCCGGGCATCGGATTGGCCAGATTTTCCCGCTGTTCCCGCGCAAAGACCGGCCCGCGTGATTTTGCCATGCGCCCGATCCTCCTGATCCTGGCGGTTTTGGTTGCTTTTGCGGGGCCGGCGGCCCGCTCTCAATCCGCCATCGGGACCCACGGCGCTGTGGCGACCGTCGATGAAATCGCCAGCCGGGCCGGAATCGACGCGATGCGCAAAGGCGGCAATGCCGTCGATGCGGCCGTCGCGGCGGCGTTAACACTCGGCGTCGTCAACGGATACAATTCCGGAATCGGCGGCGGCTGTTTTATTTTGATTCGCCGTTCCAACGGGGAAGTGCTCTGCATCGATGGCCGCGAAACCGCCCCCGCCGCGGCGTCGCGCGACATGTTTTTGCGCGATGGAAAACCCGATCCGAGCCTAAGCCAGCTCGGCGCTCTCGCCAGCGGCACCCCCGGCGCATTGGCCGCTTACGATCTTGCCCTCCAATCCGCGGGAAAACTCACCCTCAAGGAACATCTGCTCGCGGCCGCGCGAATTGCCGAAACCGGATTTCCTATTGACAAACATTATGCCGCCGCCCTTCGCGACAGCGAAAGTGATTTGGCCCGGTTCCCCGCAACGGCCTCGGTTTTTCTCAAAGCAGGTGGCGCGCCGTATCGTAAAGGGGAAATCCTTCGGCAGCCGGACCTGGCGCGCACTTACCGCGCCATCGCGGAGACAGGTCCGGCTTGGTTTTATGGCGGGACGTTCGCGAAGTCGGTTGAGACGTGGATGACGGCAAATCACGGTCTGATGACTGCCGCCGATTTGAGGGGATACCGCGCCGTTCTTCGCCCGCCGATTTCGACCGATTACCACGGCTGCACAGTGATTTCATTTCCCCCGCCGAGTTCCGGCGGAGTGCATCTGTTGGAAATGCTGAACATTCTCGGAGCGCCTCGGTTTTCCGACATGCACTTGAGCGCGTTCGATCGCGTCCACATCGAAGCCGAAGCAATGAAGTTCGCGTTCGCCGACCGCGCCTATTGGCTCGGCGATCCTGATTTCACAAAAGTGCCCCGCGGCCTGATCAGCAAGGGCTACGCTCAGACGCTCGCGGAGAAAATCGACACGGCGCATGTTGTTCCCGTGCCTTCACACGGAACACCCGCCGATGAGGAGCCGTTTTCCAGGCACACGACACACCTCAGCGCAGCCGACGACGAAGGAAATTGGGTGGCGCTGACCCAAACTGTCAATACGCATTTCGGATCCAAGGTCGTCATTCCCGGAACTGGCGTTGTGCTCAACAATGAAATGGACGACTTCTCCGCGCAACCGGGCGCCGCCAATTATTTTGGCCTGATTGGCGGCGAAGCCAACGCCATCGCGCCCGGCAAACGGCCGCTTTCCAGCATGACTCCGGCGATTGTCTTGAAGGACGGGAAACCGATTCTTTCCGTCGGCGCAGCGGGTGGCCCGACGATCATTACCGCGACTCTCAATATCATTCTGAACGTCCTGGATTTGGGAATGGATGCGCAAACCGCCATCGACCAGCCGAGATTTCATCACCAATGGAGGCCGGACGAATTGAACGTGGAAAGAGCGATGAATCCCGCGCTTATCGAAGATTTGAAAAAGCGGGGCCACATCGTCCGGATCATGCCGGCCATCGCGGTGGCTCAAGCCGTGGGTCTTGCGCTAGACGGAGGTGGCTTTCTCGGAGCCGCCGATCCGCGGGCCGGCGGCAAAGCGCTCGCATGGTAAACCGTCAAATAGAGCGTGCAAACAGCCCGGATTTATTGCAGGCTGTTGTAAACGATTAGTGCGGCTTATATCCATTGCTTTGTTGACTTTTTGCTTGCGAAAAAACACCGATTTGATTAAATTGATTATAATCAAATTGCCCGGGTTTTCCGGGCAGTCGCTCAAGTTCAAAAAACTAAATGCTTACGGTCACTTTTGACTGACAGAAGCCGTTTGACAGCACTATGAAAACCAAACTCTACCATTGGTTCGCCGTGTTGTCTTCATTGGCATTCTCCTGTCAACTTTCCATTGCCTCCGCGCAAGGCACGGCTTTTAGTTATCAAGGCGACCTTGAGAACGGCGGCGCCGCGGTTAATGGGCTTTATGATTTCCAGCTCAAATTGTTCACCGATCCCTTCGGCGCCACCCAGTCGGGCCCAACCGTCACATCGAACGCGGTTCCCGTAACCAATGGCCTGTTCATCGTAAGTCCCGATTTCGGTTACGGCATCTGGGATGGCACAAATTACTGGCTGCAAATTGGCGTGCGTTCCAATGGCGTCGGAAGCTATTCGGACCTGGCTCAGGCCAACGTGACACCCGGGCAAAACAACGGCCTCATCGCTTCCTTTGGCAATGCCGACAATTTTGTCGTCCAGATCACCAATGACGGCTCTATTTACGCCAAGGCTTTTAACTTGACCAGTGACCGCAATGCCAAGCAGAGTTTCACCGTGCTGGATCACCAGACAGTATTGGCCAAAGTCGCCGCAATGCCTGTGACGGAATGGAATTACAAAGACGACAAGGCCGATAAAAAACACATCGGTCCGGTGGCGCAGGATTTCGAGGCCGCGTTCGGTTTAAACGGCGGCGATAGCAAACACATTTCCGTGGTGGATGAAACCGGCGTCGCGCTCGCCGCAATTCAGGGTTTGAACGAAAAGCTTGATGAAAAGGACGCGGAAATCGCGCAACTCAAGGCAAAAGCCGCCGAGGTGGACCAACTCAAGCAACGCCTCGACAAATTGGAACAACTCCTCTCACAAAAAACCAAAGGTCAATAATGAACACAAAAAAACTAAATTCACTCGCCATCGGATTGGTGGCGGTCCTTGGCATGGCCCTGTCGGCGAGTGCCCAAAGCTACTCCATTAACTGGTACAAAATCGCAGGCGGAGGCGGCGTCAGCAGCAACGGCCAATACTCCGTTAGCGGCACCATCGGCCAGTCCGATGCCAGTGGCGCCATGACCGGAGGACAATATTCCGTTACAGGCGGTTTCTGGAGCATGATCCAGGTGGTCCAGACCCCTGGGACTCCCGAGTTGACCATCACCCGCTCCGGGAACAGCGTCATCATCTCTTGGGCGGATACGGGGACTTATAACCTGCAACAGAGCGTCAATTTGTCCAACACGAACGCGTGGACATTAAACGGCGGCACCGTGACCACCGCTGGCGGCTCCAACAGCGTTACCATCACGCCACCGACTGGAAATGTATTTTTCCGTCTGCAAAATCCAAGTCCCTAGGCAATTGGCGCTGAGTCATTCAACGGGTCCTTGACTCGTTGCTTGAATCCTCCGCCAGCGGCGCGTAACATCGCCGCAATGACGCTGGATATCGCATGGGCGAGGGGTGTCGATCTGTCGGATCTCCCTTCGCCCGCTCTATTGTTGGGCCTGGAGCCAATCCAGCGCAACCTCGCCCAAATGCTGGAAATCGCCGGCGATCCGGTCCGTCTTCGTCCACATGTCAAAACCCACAAACTCGGCTGGCTGGTTCAACGCCAGATCGCCCTCGGCGTCACACGCTTTAAATGCGCCACCATCGCCGAAGCCGAAATGTGCGCGCAAGCCGGCGCGCCCGATCTTCTCGTTGCGTACCAACTCGTCGGGCCAAACCTCCGGCGTCTGCTCGCCCTTCAGGAAAAATTTCCGCGCGCCAAATTCTCGACCATCGTCGATGACTCCTCCGTTCTCCGCGCGATGACGGCCGCCGGAACACGCCTTGAAGTTTTGCTCGACCTCGATGTCGGCCAGCATCGCACTGGAATTCCACCCGGACCCGCGGCGTTCGCCCTTTACCGCCAACTGGCCGCCTCGCCCCCTCTTGTTCCCGGTGGATTGCACGCGTACGACGGCCATTTAAGCCAAACCGACCCCGCGATTCGCGCCGCCGCGTGCGCGGAAGCCTTCGCTCCCGTGTTTGCATTGCGCGATCAATTACTGGCCGCCGGCCTGCCCGTCCCGCGCATTGTTGCGGGCGGCAGTCCAACCTTCCCCATGCACGCGGCGCGGCGCAATGTCGAGTGCAGCCCGGGAACGACGGTGCTGTGGGACGCCTCTTCCGCAATCAAGTTGCCCGACCTCGATTTTCACAACGCCGCCGTGCTATTGACACGCGTCGTCAGCAAGCCCGGCGGCAATTTTCTCTGTCTTGATCTTGGCCACAAAGCCGTCGCCTCCGAAATGCCCCATCCGCGCGTTGTTTTTCCCGATTTGCCGGACGCCCAATTCCCCACGCACAGCGAAGAACACCTCGTCGTCGAAAGCCCGTCCGCCGCCCGTTTCAAGGTCGGCGATGAATTGCTGGGCGTGCCGTGGCATATTTGTCCCACGCTGGCCCTCCATGCCGAGGCGGTCCTTGTTGAGCACGGCAAGATCACCGGTTCCAGCCGCATTGAGGCGCGCGCCCGGAAACTCACCGTATGATGTCTTCGGATTGGTCGCTCATCACCCTGGCACTGGCGGGAATTGGCGTGCTGGTCGGGCTGGTGACTTTGGCGCGGCTCAACGCGTTCCTGGCGCTGATGATCGCCGCCCTCATCGTCGGGGGCGGCGCCGGAAAGCCGATGCTCGATATCGCCCGCGCGTTCCAAGACGGCCTCGGCGCAACGCTTGGCGGCACCGCCGCTGTCATTTGCCTGGGAACGATGCTGGGAAAACTGCTCGCCGAATCGCGAGGCGCGGAGGTTCTTGCCAAACAATTCGCAAAATTTTTTGGGCCGCGCCGCATCGGGTGGTGCATCGTGGCAATCGCCCTGGTTGTTGGCTTAACGACCTGGTTCGCGGTCGGCCTGATCATTCTCACCCCGATCCTTCATACATTGACACGCGAAACCAAACGGCCGTTCCTTCATCTCGCGCTCCCGCTTCTCTCCTTTTTGTCGGTGATGCACGGCGTCATGCCGCCCCATCCGGGACCCGTCATGGCCATCAACGCCCTGCACGCGAACACCGGCAAGGTCATGCTCTGGGGCTTTTTGATAGGCATTCCCACCGCCGCCGTGGCCGGCCCCGTTTTTGCGCGGATCGCCAGCAAGCGCCTTGGCCTTAACGCATCCCACGCCGCGCTGCCGCCGCTTCACCCCGGCGCCCGGTGGCCTCACTTTGGTTTGACAATGTTTTCAATGCTCCTGCCGGTTGCCCTGATGCTTCTGGCGACTCTCGCCGATCTCGTCGCCGCCAATGGAACGTTCCGCACCGCCGCCGACTTCATCGGAAACCCGACTGTTGCCCTGCTCATCGCCGTTCTTTTCGCGCATTGGTCGCTCGGCACTCGTTGCGGGTTCGCCCCAAAGCAATTGCTCAAATTCGGCGAAGACTCCGTGGCCGGCGTCGGCATGATGATTATGATTGTCGGCGGCGGCGGCGGTTTTGCGCGCGTCCTGCAAACCAGCGGCGTCGCGGGCGCCCTCGGCGGAGTTGCCGCGGCCGCGCATCTCTCCCCATTGCTGTACGGTTGGCTTGTGTCCGCGTTTATTCGCGTGGCAACCGGCTCCGCCACCGTTTCGATCACCACCGCGTCCGCCCTTCTGGTCCCCGTCATTGCGCAACATCCGGGCACGAATATTGAACTGGTTGTCGTTGCCATTGGTTGCGGCTCGCTGTTCCTTTCGCACTTGAACGATGGCGGATTTTGGATCGTGAAAGATTGCCTGAATCTGACGGTTCCCGAGACTTTCAAAACCTGGTCGATCTGCGAAACCATTATCGGTGTCGTCGGCCTTCTGCTTGCCCTGCTGGCGAGCGCATTGATATGACCGGCCCCTTTTTAATTGACGCCCACCTTGATCTCGCCCTCAACGCGATCGAATGGAATCGCGACCTGACACGCCCCATCGCCGAAATTCGCGCCGCCGAATCCTCCCTCAACGACAAAGCCGGACGCGGACGCGGCACGGTTTGTTTTCCAGAAATTCGCCGCGCTGGAATCGGATTGGCCGTCGTCACGCAAATCGCGAAAGTCAAACATGCCGATAATTTCAGCCCGTTGAACACCTGGCAATCCCCCGCCCAGGCATGGGCGGTGACACAAGCGCAATTCGCCTGGTATCGCGAGATGGAGGAAATCGGCGAAATAAAACTCGTTTCCAGCAAGCCGGATTTGGAGCGGCACATCGCGCATTTGAAATCCGGCCAGCCCAGTCCCATCGGCTGCATCTTGAGCCTCGAAGGCGCCGATTCGCTCGTCACGCTGAAACATCTGGAGCGGGCGCACGCGCAGGGATTGCGAGCCGTTGGTCCCGCCCATTACGGCGATGGCATCTACGCCCCGGGCACCGGTTGCACTGGCGGCTTCACCCCGCCCGGACGCGAATTGCTGTCGGAAATGGACCGCCTTGGAATGATCCTGGACGTCACCCATCTCACCGATGAATCTTTTTGGGAAGCTCTCAAACTCTATTCCGGCCCGATCTGGGCCAGCCATCACAATTGCCGCGCGTTGACGCCGGATCAACGCCAGCTTGCCGACGATCAGATTCGCGCGTTGATCGAGCGTGACGCCGTCATTGGCACTGCGTTGGACGGCTGGATGCTCATTCCCGATTGGGTGCGCGGCAAAACCACTCCGCAAGCGCGCCAATTGCGCCTCGAAAAGGCGGTCGATCACATCGACCATATTTGTCAAATCGCGGGAAATTCCCTCCACGTCGGCCTTGGCTCCGACCTAGACGGCGGATTCGGCCGCGAACAAACTCCGTGCGACGTCGAAACCATCGCGGACGTCCGCCGATTTCCTGATTTGATCCGCCAACGTGGCGGCAGCGAGAGCGATGCCCTCAACTTCGCCCACCAAAATTTCCTGCGCGTTCTTCGCCGCGGCTTGCAATAACCACGCTCCTACGCCAGCAGCTTCTTGACAACTTCCCCTTCGACGTCTGTCAATCGAAAATCGCGTCCTTGGAAGTGATAAGTCAGCTTGGTATGATCGAAACCCAGTAAATAGAGAATCGTCGCCTGCAGATCGTGCACCGGCACCGGGTCTTCAGTGATGTTGAACCCGAACTCATCCGTTTTGCCAAGGGTCAATCCGGGTTTAACCCCCCCGCCCGCCAGCCACATTGTGAACGCTTGAGGATGATGGTCGCGGCCCATGCTGCGGCCGGCTTCCTTGTTTGTTTCCACCATCGGCGTCCGGCCAAATTCTCCGCCCCATATCACCAAAGTATCCTCCAACAATCCGCGCTGCTTCAAGTCCTTGATCAACGCCGCGCACGGTTTGTCGGTCAAACCGCACTCTTTCCTGACGTTGCCCGTAACATCGCTGTGATGGTCCCACGCCTCATGAAAAAGCTGCACAAACCGCACCCCGCGCTCCACGAGTCTTCGCGCCAGCAAACAATTGTTGGCAAAGGAACTCTTCCCCGGCTCCGCCCCGTACATCTCAAGCGTCTCTTTGGATTCCTTCGTAATATCCATCAACTCCGGCGCGCTCGTCTGCATCCTGTAGGCCATCTCAAACGAATTGATGCGCGTCGAAATCTCCGGGTCGCCCACCACGTCAAGCCGCTCCTGGTTCAACGCTTTGAGCGCGTCGAGCGACCGCCGTTGCATCTGCGGAGTTATCCCGGGCGGATTGGCCAGATATAAAATCGGGTCTCCGCTCCGCCGGAATGGCACCCCTTGATACACCGTCGGCAAAAATCCAGCCCCCCAGTTCCCGGCTCCGCCACTGGTTCCGCCCGCCGAACTGAGCACCACAAATCCCGGCAAGTCCCGTGCCACGCTGCCCAATCCGTATGTCACCCACGCCCCCATGCTCGGACGTCCGAATTGCGTGGCGCCTGTGTTCATGAATATTTGTCCCGGCGCATGATTGAAAGCCACCGTCGTCATCGAATTGATCACCGCAATGTCATCGACAACCTCAGCCAGATGCGGCTGCACTTCGGAAAGCACCGTGCCGCAACGCCCGTGTTTGGCAAATTTGAATTGCGACGCGAACAGCGCCGCGTCCGGCTTAATAAATGCGTATCGCTGATTCTTTACAAATTCCGCGGGGATCGGATGGCCGTCGTATTTCTCCAGAGCTGGCCGGTAATTGAACATGTCCAACTGGCTCGGGCCGCCCGCCTGGAAAAGATAAATGACTCGTTTCGCCTTCGGCGCAAATTGCGGCGAACGCGGCCCTAGTGGATCCATCCGATTGACCGCGGGCGCGGCTCCAGCATCAGTCCCGCGCAACAAAGACGCCAGCGCCAGCGCCCCAAGCCCCATGCCGCATTCCTTAAAAAAGTAGCGCCGCGTCAGTAATTTTTTGCCTTCTTCCCTGTGATACTCGTTCAGGTTCATGACTTCACTCCTTTGTAATTGTCTCGTCCATGTTCAGCAACACACGCGAAACCATCGTCCACGCCGCCACCTTGTGCAGGTTGACATCCTCCGGCGGATTTTTCGGGTCGTGCGAGGCTACTTTTACCGCGCGGACCGTGCTGTTTTCAAAGTAATCGCTTTCATCGTTGAGCAATGAAGAAATGGTTGCGACTTCGCTCGGCCCCGGCTGGCGGCCTGTGCAAAGCTCGAACGCGTAATTGATCCGCGACTTCTCGTCCTTTCCTCCGTTTTTCCACACCCGCATCGCCATCGCCTGCGCCGCCTCGACGTACACAGGGTCATTCAACGTCGTCAACGCCTGCAACGGCGTGTTCGACCGAATGCGCCGCGTGCAAGGCGATTCCCCCGTCGGCGCGTCAAACACCTGCAATGAAGGATACGGCACCGAGCGCTTCGCAAAAGTGTACATCCCGCGGCGATAACGGTCATCCGCTTTCGTCTTCCAGGCCATCGGCGCTCCGTAGCCAAGCGTCAATACACCGTCGGGAATGGGCGGATAAACACTCGGCCCGCCGACTTTGAGGTCCAGCAATCCCCCCGCGCTCAACGCAATGTCGCGTATGATTTCCGCGTCAACTCGCACCCGCGGCCCGCGCGCCAAAAGCGAATTGTATTGGTCGCGCTCCCACATCTGCGGCGTGATGACCGACGATTGCCTATACGTCGCGGATTCCGCAATGAGCCGTTGGATATGTTTGACGTCCCATCTGGAATTCATGAATTCGGTCGCCAGCCAATCCAACAATTTCGGATGTGTCGGTTTGTCTCCTTGCGTGCCAAAATCCTCCGAGGTCACAACAATCCCGCGCCCGAAATATTCCTGCCAGATTCTGTTCACGATGACCCGCGCCAGCGTCGGATTCTTTTTATCCACGAGCCACTTGGCCAGCGTCAATCGATTCAGCGGCTGGCCCGGCGGCAACGGGTGCAAAATTGATGGCACGCCCGGCGTAACCAGCTCTCCCTGCTTTTGCCAATCGCCGCGTTTGAATATGTGCGTCTCCCGCGGCTCCGCTCGCGCTTGCAAAACCAAAGTCGTCGGAGCGGTCGGCCATTTCCCTTGTTCATCGTCGATTTTATTGTTGGCCTCCGCAAGCTCGGGATCGCTCACACGATAAAAATTGAACAATTCCCGCTCTTGCGCCGCCGTCCGGTTCGCCCGCGCTATCGCAAGAATTTCCCGCCCGTGCGGCGAGAGCGGGTCGGCCTGGACTGGACGATCTCCCGTGCTCGCCGAAATGCGGAACCGCCCAATCGTATGTTCAGAGCCATAAGATTGGTTCAGCGCGAACTTCAGTGTTATCTCGTTGCCATCGCCAACCGGTGTAACCGTTTCAAATACCGCCTGACGATAACGATTGCGCCGCCCCGGCAAATCCTCGACAGCCCAGCCGATTTTGTTCGTTATTATTCCGTCGATCGCGGCCGCGACGGAAAACCCAGCCTGCGAAAAATCAGCCGTGGCATTGGTCAACACGACTTTGTTGGTTCCCGCCTGGACCGAAAACTCCGAGAGCACAAAGTTCCCGTTCTCCGCGCGGCCCGGCCCGTTGTAAGGAAGGTTCGGGTCCGGCAGCGCCTCCAATCGAAAAGCCGTGATCCCCTTGAGCTTCGTTTTGCACGTGACGCTATACTCGGAAAACGGCGGATTCGACCCGGTCGCCAGCAACGATCCATCGTCCTGCTTGTTGAATTTCGTTCCCACCGAGCCATAAAACGCCGAGGGGTCCAGCACAGTCCAATCGCGCTTCACCCCGGCCATTTTTTTCTCCCACGCCTCCATTTTTCCAGCGATGCCCGGCGTTTTTGTCAGCATTTCATCTTCCATTTTGGCGATTGTGTCTCGGATGCCGTCGCGCGCCGCCTCGGTTTTCTTGTCGGGAATTTCCATTGCCGGCTCATCGTCATTATTGAGGAAGGCGAACAACTGATAATACTCCTTCTGCGAAATCGGATCGTATTTGTGGTTGTGGCACTGGCAGCAATTGATCGTCAAACCGAGAAATGATTTCCCGAGGACATCCATCCGTTCAATAATTCCTTGAATCCTAAACTGCTCCGGGTCAATCCCCCCTTCCTCATTCAGCATCGAATTCCGAAGAAATCCCGTCGCCGCCTTCTCCTCAGGCGTCGCATTCGGCAGCATGTCTCCCGCCAATTGATCAATCGCAAACTGATCGAACGGCATGTTCTCGTTGTAGGCGTTAATCACCCAGTCTCGATACGGCCAAATCGAGCGCGTCAAATCCTTTTCGTAACCGTTCGAATCCGCGTAATGCGCCACATCCAGCCAATGCCGCGCCCAGCATTCCCCGTAATGCGGCGATGCCAGAAGCCGTTCCACCTGCCGTTTATAAGCGTCCGGCGAACGGTCGTTCACAAATTCCTGCACCTCCTCAATCGTCGGCGGCAACCCCGTCAGGTCCAGACTCACCCGCCGCAACAGCGTCGCCCGGTCCGCCTCTGGCGACGGCGATAACTTCTCCTCCTCAAGCTTCGCCAAAACGAAGTCATCAATCGGATTGCGCACCCATTTCTTATTCTTGACCGATGGCGGCGCCGGCCTCACCGGAGCCTTGAAAGCCCAATGCTTCCGCGGATCCACGATTTCCACAGACGCACTCGCTGGCCAATTCGCCCCTTGATCGATCCACGCCCGGAGAACGCTGACTTGCGCATCCGTCAGTGGGTCCCCCTTTTGCGGCATAATATCATCATCATTGGTGCTTGTGACCAATTGGATGAGCCGGCTTTTGCCGCTATTGCCTGGAATGATATTAGGTCCGTGCTCCCCGCCGGTCAGCGCGCTTTCTTTGTTGTCCCATCGCAAATGCCCCTCCTGCTTGCGAGGCCCGTGGCAACTCAGGCACTTCCCCGAAATCATCGGCTGAATGTCGCGGACAAAGTCCACCTTGCCTTTAGACGTGGACACGCCCGCTGCCGGCACGACTGGCGCGCCAAAAGCGGACGCCGCCGCCGAACATAAGACGGTCAGAAATAAGACTCCAAGCCGGTGCATCGAAGGATAGCTGCTCCTTAAATCAGACGCCCATCCGGCGTAATTTATTCGTTTTCGAAAATATTGCGGCATTCGTCTGAGTATCAAGATGCCAGCCAACTCCCTCCCCCGTCAATACCCTCAAGAGAGGGCAGGCAACTTGCCGATTCGCGCCGCGCCGACCAATACCGCGCCGCTCTCGACGATCAGGTGACGCGCCAGGACATTCCCAAAAAGCCGGGCGGTGGACTTGAGATGGATAATGCCTGAACTTTCCAATTCGGCTGCCAGTTCGCCGCCGATCTCCGCGCCTCCGACCCGAACGATTTCTGGCCAGCGAAAATGGTTGCCCGCCGGGACAATGAGCCGCTCCGCCGTGAATGTCCCTTTGATATGGGCGGTGGAATAAATCTCGAGCGTTCGCTTCGCCATGAGCTTGCCGATCAGGCGGCCCTTGATGACAGCATCGCCCGCGACAGATTCGGTGTTGAGGAGATAACCCTTTTCCTCGATGACCAAACGGCCATGCGTTCGGAAACTTTTTGAAATAGCCTGCGTGATTTGATAATCGCGCAGGTCCACGTGGCTGCTGCACCGCTTGCACATCGTCGATTCGGCCGCGATAGACACCTCCAATTCAGCGCCACATTCGAAACAGGCCACGCGCCTCTGCTCGAACGCCAGCGGCGGTGGCTTGGGCGTTGTATCCAGCGCTTCGGCAAGGCGAAAATGCCCGCGGCATCTCTTACAGATGCCGGAATAAGCACTGCGCGGTTCCGGCTGTTTGTGACCGCAACTGGGGCAGGTCACCAAAACCGTATCCACCTTGAGTGCCACTGGGGATCAGATTCCTCCTGGCTTGCCGGGAAGGACCGGTTTTGCCGGTTCGCCGGGCCGCGGCGCTACGGGCGAAACTTTGTTGGGGTTGACCTCTGTCTGGCCCACAAACGTGACGCCCTCCTCCATCACCAACCGGGCGGCGCGCACGTCTCCGAACAATTCGGTCTTCGTTTTGATGTCGATCTTTTCCTTCGCCGTGACGTTGCCGTTGACCTTGCCGCGAACCACCACGGAATTGGCGGTGATGTTGCCTTTGACGACAGCGTTGTCCCCCAGGTGGAGGGCGCCTTCGGAATGAATATCGCCCTCCAGCTTTCCATCGAAGGTCAATTCGCCGGAAAATCGGAGTGTGCCTTTGAGTTCCACGTCGGAACTCAGGATGTTCTTGGAGTCATTGTTGGGTGTGCTCATGTTTGTATCTCATTTTTTCGTTGGAATCACAGGCTCGGAAGGTTTCGTTGCCGCGGGTGTTCCGGCTTGCGGCGGCGGCACGGCTTTGTTTGGGTTGACGTCGCACCTGCCCACGAACGTCGCCCCTTCCTCAATCACCAGCTTGGACGCGCGAATGTCGCCGAACAGCTCCCCCTTTGCCTTGATTTCAATTCGCTCCCTGGCGGATACATTCCCGCTCACCTTGCCGCGCAATATCACGGATTGAAGATTGATGTTGCCCCGGACGACCGCTTCGTCGCCAAGATGGAGCGCGCCTTCAGATTGAATCTCGCCGTCCAGCTTTCCCGAGAAGTTCAATTCCCCGGAAAATTTAAGGTTTCCTTTGATCTCGACGTCCGAATTGAGAATGTTCCTGGCTCCGGTATTCGCTGTGACACTCATGGTTAAATCGAAAAGTTTGGGATGGAATGCGTTGTCGTCTGTCCGGGGTCCAGCAAGATTTGCCTCGGATGCGCCAGGAGTTCCTGCGCCTTCTTCAGCATTTCGTTCGCATCAAGCGGTTTCACCATAAACGCCGACGCGCCAGCCGCCAGCGCCGAACTAAACGGTCCGCCCTGCCCGGCGATGACGATCATCGGAACGTTCGGATGCGCCCCGGAAACCTGCCTGCACGTCTCCCAGCCCTTCTTATTTGGAAGGCCGATGTCGAGCATCACAAGGTCGATTGGAAGAGCATGAAATTGCACGATGGCATCGGACACTCCCGCCGCCAGCAACGTTTGATAGCCGGCCCCTCTAAGCACCTTGTCCACGGATTCCAGGACAGACGCGTCATCATCAACCACAAGAATCGTCTGCTTCATGAAAAGTAGATTAGCGTTTGCCGTGCCAACGCGATGGAGCAATAATCCTCCCGGAACATTAAGGGTTGTTCCCAAACTCTGACACTTGACCGCAAATGGATGAAACATTTAATTCCACACGTGGATTGACCGGTGCCGCCCGCGGAAATCCGGCCGCCCGCCTGCGTCTGGCGGGATTATGTTTGACCGCCTTCGTCGGTTCAATTCTCCTTCTTTGGGCCAGCCATTCCACATGGGAGCGGGTGAAAAGTTTGCGCCGCCAATTTGCCGGCCTCAAGGCGGACAACTTTTACCTCGGCGTTCGCATGCGCGGCGACATCCAGCGGTTAAACGAGACACTCCTCCGCTACCGTCTTCGCGGCGACACGAACGACATCGAAGCGTTCCGCGAGCAGGCCCGGGATTTCAAGCAATGGCTGGAGCAAAACGCCACCAACGCCGCGACTCCCGTGGAGGCCGATTTCTTTCGCCAGGTCCGGCTCGCGTACGCCGATTATCTGATGGACAGCGCCCCTGTTTTGCAAGAGCCCCTTGGATGGCTCAAATCGACCCAGGCGCGCGAGTTCAAGAACAGCTACGAAAAAGTCCAAGTCCAGTCGCGCCGCCTGCTCGCTCTGTGCGATTCATTTATCGACAATCAACGCGCCTCATTCGGCGATTTTCTCAGAAAATCCCAGGGAACTCTCGCTCGTTTCCAGGAAATGCTGCAAACCTCCTTGCTGATCGTCGTGCTCCTGGCCGCGGCACTGGTTGTGCTCGTTTACCGAGGCATGATCGCTCCCCTCCGGCATCAACTGATTGAAACGCGCGCCGAAGTGGCCCGCCAGGAAAAACTGGCCTCTCTTGGCGTTCTCGCCGCGGGCGTCGCGCATGAAATCCGCAATCCGCTCACCGCCATCAAATTTCGCCTTTTCAGCCTTAAAAACACGCTCCCTCCAGCCCTCGCGGAAAACGAAGACGCCGCCGTCATCGCAAGCGAAATCACACGCCTGGAACGGATCGTCCGCAACGTCCTTCAATTCGCCCGCCCGTCTCATCCCGAACTGGTTGAAGTGCCTGTGGGGCGCATGTTGCGCGAGGTGGCGGACTTGCTCCTGCCGCAGTTGGAAAAGGACGCCATCGCGCTGAAATTGGAAATCCCCGAGGAGTCCTGGGTCCGGGCCGACCCCCAACAAGTCAAGCAGGTCCTCATCAATCTAATCCATAATTCCGCCGAAAGCATCGAACGCAACGGTGTGATTGTACTGCGCCTTCGCCACGAACCTCCGTCTGCTCGCAGAGGCCCGTCACTGGTCGTCATCGAGGTCGTGGACAACGGCAAAGGAATCCCGCCCGAAGTCAAAAAACGCCTCTTCGATCCTTTTTTCACCACCAAGGAAGGAGGCACCGGATTGGGACTTCCCATCGCCGCCCGCATTATCGAAAACCATGGTGGTGAACTCCGTTATCAAACTGATTTGCGGCGCGGCACAACCTTTAGCATCGTGTTGCCGCGAATCGCCAAAGATGAAGCCTAAACTACTCCTCATTGAAGACGACGCGAGCATCGCCGCCTCGCTGCAAAAAGTTCTGTGCGCCGAAGGTTACGACGTCGCCATCTGCAGTCGCGGAGACGATGGATTGGAGCGCGCCCAGGGAGAATTTCACGATGTCGTTGTCACCGATCTAAGATTGCCGGGACTGGGCGGCCTGGAACTTGTCGAACGCCTCCACGCATCCAAACCCAAGCAACCGATCATTTTGATGACCGCCCACGGCACAACCGAGACAGCCATCGAGGCAACAAAACTCGGCGCGTGTGATTATTTGCTCAAACCTTTCGAGGCCGATGAGTTGCTGGACATGGTGGCCACAGCCGTCGCCAGCAGCCGCCTCATGTCCGAACCGGTCGATATGGGCGAGGCAAAGCCGGACGGCTCCGCCATTATTGGCAACAGCCGCGCGATGCAGGCGATCTACAAGGAAATTGGCCGCGTCGCCGCCACGACCGCCACCGTGCTGATCCGCGGCGCAACAGGCACGGGCAAGGAACTCATCGCCCGCGCCATCTACCAGCACAGCCGCCGCGCCGACAAACCCTTCATCGCTGTCAACTGTGCCGCCATCCCCGACGCTTTGCTCGAGAGCGAACTCTTTGGCCACGAGCGCGGAGCGTTCACCGGCGCCCAGGGCCGACGCATTGGAAGATTTGAACAAGCCAGCGGCGGCACGCTTTTCCTGGATGAGATCGGCGACCTCAACGCCAATACCCAGGGCAAACTCCTGCGCGTCCTCCAGGAGGGTTGCATCCAACGCCTCGGCAGCGAAGCGGATATTTCCGTGGACGTCCGCGTTCTCGCCGCCACCCATCGCGACCTCGATACCGCGATTAAGGAAGGCGAGTTTCGCGAGGACCTCTTTTATCGTCTGAGCGTCGTTTCCATTACACTGCCTCCCCTCGGCCAGCGGACGGAGGATATCCCAAACCTTGCCAGATACTTTATCCAGCGTTACGCGAAGGACCTCGGTGTCGAGGCCCCTTCCGTCCAACAGGAGGCGCTGGCCTATTTGCAAAACCAGTCATGGCCCGGCAATGTGCGGGAATTGGAAAACTCGGTGCGGCAGGCCCTCCTTCTCGCGCGGCCCTTCCCAATCGGCCTCGAGCACGTCCAGCAGGTAACGGCCAAAAACCGCCGCCCCGCCGACGGAAAACAGCAAACCCATGCCGCCTACATCACTGAATTGCTCGCGCGCGCGCAAAACGGCGAAATTGACAACGCTTTCTCGCGCATGATTGCAGACCTCGAACCCGAACTGTTCAAGCAGGCGATACAACTGGCCCAGGGCAATCAGGCCAAAGCGGCCCGATGGCTTGGCGTCACCCGATTGAAAATGCGCGAGAAACTCAATGAACTCGGCTGGCACCGGAGCTGAGAAGCGAAAAAACAGCCAAAACTGGTCGCTTTTGTTCCACGACTGGTTCTCAAAGTTCCATCCGCTCCCTTCGCCACCCCCAGATTCGCCCGAAAATCGGCGAATTTCGCCGGGCATGAAACTTGCCGCATTTGGAGCAATGAAAGACCTCCTTCTGCTATTCGGCGGGCTGAGCGCCACGGCGTCGTTAATCGTTTCATTTGTCGTCATGGCGTCCGCGCTCGCCGCCAGATTGCGCCAACCCGATGAACAAGTATGAGAACTATCCTCCTCAGTTTCGTGTTGCTGCTGACCGTCGGCCCGGCAATCGCCCTCGAGAAGCCCGATCTGGATGCAAGGGTCCTCTCCCTCACCGCCAAATTTGAAGAATTGCAACAAGATCCCGGCAAACGCATTCCCGCCGACGTTCTTCGCAAAGCCCGCGCCATCATCCTGCTGGACCGCACCAAGGCCGGCTTTCTCTTCGCCTACCAAGGCGGTTCTGGAGTGGCGATTGCCAAAAACCCGCGGACTGGCAAGTGGAGTCCCGTCGCATTTCTGGCCGCCAACGAAGCCAGCCTGGGGTTCCAGATAGGCGCCGAGCAAAACTTCTTCGCCATTGTGCTCATGTCTGACAGCGCGCCTCGTTTTCTGACCGACCCGAATTTTGAATTTGGCGGCGAAGCCCGCGGCACCGCTGGCGATAACAGTTCCGGGGCGGGTGGAACAATCTCCGACACGGAGCGTCCGGTGCTTGTTTACAGCAGTCGCAACGGACTATACGGCGGAGCGGCGCTTAAAGGAGGTTCCATTGCGCCCGACGAAGCCGCCAATCGAATTTATTACGGCCAAGTCCTCTCGATGAGCGATATTTTATTCGACAAGAAAGTCCCACGAACCGACGCGGCGAAGCATCTGGCTGACAAGATTGCCTTTTACTCCAAGTCATCCAAGCCATAGCACTAGGCGCAAAATCCTACACATTGATCGCCGCCTTCTTTGCCTCCTGCCTTTCCCAGTACCAGGTGATCCACACCGCGATCTCGAAAAGCACCTGAAGCGCGATCGCCATGCACACTTGCGTGAAAACTTCCGGCGTCGTCAGCAACGCTCCGAGAATCAAGTTGATGACAATCATGTATCGCCGCATCGCCTTAAGTTTTGCGTAATTCAGCAACCCGATTTTCACCAGCGCCAGCAGCACCACCGGCAATTCAAAACCCGCGCCCATTCCGAACATGAATTTCAACTCGAAACTCCAGTAGGATTCCGCCTGCCAGTACGGAACGTCCACGCCCATCCAATTCGCGTACAACTCCGCAAATTTTAACGCCGCCGGCATCACCAGGAAATACGCGAACGAAAGTCCCGAGAGGAATAAAACCGTCCCAAACCAGAACGCCCGCAGGAAATATTTTTTTTCAATCATCTTGAGCGCCGGCATCACAAATTCCCCGATGAAATAAAGCACGAAAGGCGAAGCCAAAATCAACCCGCCAAAAAAGGCAATGTGAAGAGAAGAAATAAACGGTCCCGATGGGTCCATGAAAACCAATTTCGGACCGGTCGCCTCACTCGAAACCTCATTGCTGCCGAGACTCACCGCGAGCAACGTGTTCGTGCCGACCCGCACCGGATCGAGGCGCAAAATAACACGTTGATTCGTCCCCAGATCAATGAATCCGAGGTGATTGGACTTCGCCGTCACCGTTTGCAATGTCAGCGAGCCTAGTTGAACGGAAACCATCTGATTCGTGATTTCTGGAAGGAACGCGATGTGCCGTTGTTGCGCGCGCCCCAACGGCCAATTCAAGATGGCCACCAGCCTATTCATGCCGAAAAGGCAAACCATCATGGTAAGCAAAGTGGCTGCGCTGCTCTTAATGAGCATCCAGCGCAGGTCTTCGAGGTGTTCGAGAAAGGATTTTACCGCCCCGCCCTCAACTTCATCCTCATTCGGTTGAAGTTCGTCGCTCGGTTCGGCCATGATTGGGGGTTAGCAGCGGCTAGCCAGCGCAATCAAGACTTCGGAACGGTAGCGGCGGGAGCGGTATGTTCAACGGGAGGCAATGTCTTCGGCGCCGGTGCGGGCGGCGGAGGTGTTGGCTCCTGGTTCATCGCGTTATGAAACTCGTTGGTCACGTCGGTCGAGGCTTTTTTAAATTCCCTAATTCCCTGGCCGAGGCCTTTGGCGAATTCCGGAATCCTCTTCGCGCCGAACAAAATGAGAATGGCGACCAGAACCATCACGAGTTCCCCACCGCTCAGGCCCAATACTGCTAAACATGTGTTCATATAACGTACATCCATACTTAAACCAAAATGCCCGATTAGTAAAGAGGTTATTTTCTTCGAGAATTGCCTTGTGACTAATGGGGCTGCACTCTGTCTAAACCCAATGGAGTCCGATGAAATTTGACGAATTCGCCTTCCTAAACCAGCAGTTGGCCGCAATGCTCAAATCCGGCATCCCGCTGGAAACGTCATTGCGCCAGGTGTGCGCCGGGATGCGCCGCCAGCGTTGGCGCAAGGAATTCGAGCGGCTCGAGTCGGATTTGAGCCAGGGCGTTCCACTCGACCAAGCCCTCGACGGGCGCAAGCTCCCCGATTTGTATAAACAAATGGTCAAAGTGGGCGCAAAAACGAACAATCTCCCAGCGCTTCTCACTTTGGTTGCCGATCACTACCAAAAAAACGGATTTCTCTGGACTCGTCTCAAAGGTTTAATGGTTTATCCCGTGATTGTGCTGATTGCCGCGCTTGCGCTGTCCCTCCTTCTAGCGGTCCAAGGGCAACGGATTGCGATTTCGGTATCGGAGCCGTACTATCCATACGGTCAAGACCTTTGGCGGTTGGATCCCTATCTTAAAGCGGGCTCGATGATGCCCGCATGTGTTCTTGGCGCTTTGACCTTAATGGTTCTTCTGCTCCTGATCCTTCCTTCGTGGCGGGCGGCCGCGCGATGGGTTTTGCCTGGTTTCAAGGACGCGCACCTGGCTCGACTAGCATCCTCCCTCAACCTTCTTCTCGCAAGCGGGGCGGACCTTGGGGGCGCGCTCGGACTGATGCGAAGGCTGGAATCCGGCAATCGCATCGCTCGCGATCTATCGCAATGGGAAGTTAAGCTTTCCAGCGGCGTCGCCAGAGTTTCCGCCGAAAATCTGAAAACCCGCGCGATCCCGCCGCTCTTTTTCTGGCTACTCAACAGCGAAGGGGAGGATATGACAGCGGGATTCGCGCGCGCGGCGGAGATTTTTTATCGCCGCGCAATGTACAAAACAGACCTCCTGCTCAACGCGGCGCTGCCGGTTTCGATCCTGGCGCTTGGCCTTATCATCGTCATCCAGCTTTTCTCAACGGTTCAATTGATTCTGAAGGCGCCTTTGAATCTTTTTGACTTTTATTAATGAAATTTCTTTTGCCAGTTTTGTTTTGGTTGATGTTGTGGTTCGTGCCGCTGGCCGTCTTTTGCTGGATCATTTACTACGTGGTCACACTGGCGCTGCGACGACAGGAACGGGCGCGTTTTTTTCTGGACCTCCTCGAACTTGGTTTCAAGCAGGGACGTTCACCGGAACGGACAGTCACCGATATTTCCGCCTCACACGACCATTCTGTCGGCGTCCGGTTTCATTTGCTGGCGGAGCACATACGAAACGGGCTGGCCTTCAACGACGCGTTGGCCCGCGTTCCGTCGCTGGTTTCGCCGCGAGTCGCATCGGTTCTTCGAGTGGGAGCAAAAATTGGAGACATTCCAAAAGTGCTGCCGGTTTGCCGCGGAACACTTCGGGACGGAAATTCACAAACGCGCAATGCTTTCAACTACCTGCTGCTGATTTCGTTGCCGACACTTCCGCTTCTGCCATTTGTGGTTATCGCGGCCAAGACATTCATTATTCCGAAGATTATTGAAGTCGCGGAGACGTATGGACTCCCAGCCAACCACATGGGGCTTGCGACTCTTTTTCAAATGGGTGGTTGGTTTGGCATTGCCGACTTGTGCGTGGCGTTTGGCATCGGCATCTGCATTATTGCTTTCATTGGGGGGCCGCGTTTTCAACGGTGGATTGAGGCGGGGCTGCCGCCGCTAAGCAACTGGATTGCCTACGGCATGCCGTGGCGGCGAAAGAGATTGCGCCGCGATTTCGTTGCCATGCTCGCGTTGCTGCTGGATGCCGGGGTGCCGGAGGAGACATCGATTCGGCTTGCGGCGAGTTCCACAGCCAGCCGCATTTTCGTCAAACGCGCCGAGGCGACTGCGCAAGACTTGCAAAACGGGAAAAAACTGGCAATGGCCTTGCGCCGTTTCGACGCAGAGGAAGAATTGAGTTGGAGATTGGCCAACGCGGCGCACGCGCACGGTGGATTTGTGCCCGCCTTGTCCGGCTGGATGGAATCGCTCGACGCAAAGGCCTTTCAGCAGGAGCAAACCGTTTCGCAAATCGTCACAACAGGCCTTGTGCTCATCAACGGCTTATGGGTCGGACTGCTGGCCGGCAGTTTATTTTACGTCCTCACGTCGATCACTAATCAGGTGGAGTTATGGTAATTGACACGCGCAAACCAAAACGCCGCGCCGGCGGCTGGATGATCCTGGAAGCCGTCGTGGCAATGGGGATTTTGGCGGCGGTCGCGATTCCGATCAGTTTCTCCTTCCAATCCGAGCGCAAGGCGTGCCGCGCTTCTTACAATCACGCGATCGCCATGGAGTTGGTCGATGGAGAAATGGAAATTCTACGCGCGGGCGAATGGCGCCAATTTCATCCAGGCTCCCGGCCCTATTCTGTCAAAGGGGCAGCCGCGAAGAATTTACCCGCGGGCCATTTTGTATTGACGGTGGAGCAACATTTAATTCGATTGGAATGGCTGCCCGATTACAAAGACCAGGGCGGAAAGGTCATGCGTGAAACTCCAATGCCATAGAACCCCCCAAGACCATTCGGGCGGCTATTTTCTTTTGGAACTCATGGTATATCTGAGTTTGCTTACGGTTATTTTTGGGCTGGCGTACGCGGCTTACTGGCGTTGCTTGGACAACTCCAAACGCCTTCAGTTGAATGCCGCCGAAATTCTCCAGGCCGTCGAAGCCGGCGAACGCTGGCGCGATGACGTGCGCCTTTCCCAAAGCGCTTCCGTCCAGGGCGATCTTCTCACGCTGGTTCAACCGGGAGACACAGTGGAATATCGTTTTGACAACCAATCCATCCTGCGGCATTCCGCGCGTTCCAATCAGACCGTCTGTCTTTTGCGCAATGTCAAGTTTTCCGGGATAAGCCCCGATCTGCGACGGGAGGTTCACGCTTGGAAGTGGGAACTGGAGATGCAATCCGCAAAAAAACCGCCTTTTCTTCGCCCCCTTTTCACCTTTGAAGCCGTGCCCGGAACATGAATATTCCTCCACCAAAAATTCCGGCCCGCCGGGGGTCCGCCGTCCTGATTGTCCTTGTGCTTCTTACTTTGATGGCGGCCATCGTCGTCAGTAATAATTTGACACTCCACCACCTCGAAAGGAACCTGCGTCTGATCGAGCGGAAACAATTAAAAAGGTCCGGTGTTCATCAGACAAAAGCCCATTGACGTGGACATCTCCGCTCCAAAAATTCTCGAGGAACTGGTCGCCAAGGCCGAGCGCGCCGGGGCCAGCGATATTCATTTGCAAATGCGGGACGGCGGAGCGCAGGTCGTGTTTCGGCTCGACGGAGTAATGACCGAGACAGCGCCGTTGGGGCCGGAAGTGGCCGAGCGCGTTTTCGGCCGCGTGAAGTTTCTGGCAAAATTGAAAACCTACCAGGAATCGCTGCCGCAAGACGGCCGCATCGAGCGCGCGGACATCGGCGCGCAAAACGACATTCGCGTCGCGACCTACCCAACTGTCACCGGCGAAAAAATCGTCCTTCGTCTCTTTACTTCCGCAACCGCAAAGAGCCTCGATGAATTGGAATTTCCCGCGGCGGTCGTTTTGGAGTTGAAATCCTTCCTCCGCCAGAACGCGGGACTGTTGTTGCTGACCGGGCCAGCCGGCAGCGGCAAAACCACCACTATTTACGCTTGCTTGCGGCACCTTGCCGAATGCGGCGGCCGCCATATCATCACTGTCGAGGATCCCGTGGAACAAATCGTCCCGCGCGTGATGCAAACGGAGGTCAGCGAAGCGCGCGGACTGACTTTTGCCAAGGCGGCGCGGCATCTCTTGCGGCAAGACCCGCAAGTCCTGGTGATCGGGGAAATTCGGGACGATGAAACCGCGACGCTCGCCGTGCGAGCCGCGCTGACCGGGCACCAGGTCATTTCCACATTGCACGCGGGCTCGTGCAAAGGAGTGTTTGAACGGCTTCTGGTGATGTGCCCCGATCACTACGCGGTCGTTTCCTCTGTCGCGCTGGTTTTGAACCAGCGTTTGATGCGCCGTCTTTGCCGCTCGTGCGCGGGAGCGGGTTGCGCCGCCTGTTTGAACTCGGGTTATCACGGCCGCGCTCCCGTCGTCGAATGGCTTCGATTGGAGGACAAGCTCGAATTGCGCGCGCGGGGGCCGGAGGCGATCAAGCCCGCGCAGACATTGGACACATCCGCGCGCGCTCTCGTCGCGTCCGGCGTCAGCGACGAGAAGGAATTTCAACGGCTCTTTGGCGCATGAACGAAACAGAACTGGCATTTTTCAACCAGCAATTGGCCTCCATGCTTTCCGCCGGAATTCCACTGGAACCTGGCTTGCGCCAATTGTGCGCGAACATGCGCAACGGCCCGTTGCGCGCGGAATTGCAACTGCTCGAAAAGGACCTGTCCGACGGGGTGCCACTGGCCGACGCGGCGGCGCGCCGCAAATTGCCGGATTTTTATACACGACTATTGAAAGTAGGCGCGCACAGCAATGACCTGCCGGGATTATTGACGCTGATCGCGGATTACTACGAAAACGGGATTGCCATATGGACGCAACTCAAAGGGCTGATGGTTTATCCGGTCATCGTGCTGGTTTTGTCCTTTGCATTTTCCGCATGGGTAGCCGTCCTCAGCCATCAATTCGCCGCTTTTTTGGCGCAAGAGGCGTCGGCTGTGAATCTGCGGGGCTTAAAATCCCAACCTCATTACAGATACGACGAAAGCTATGTTTGGGCGCCGCCGGCTGCGCTCGCCGCCATTTCGTTTCCAATGCTTGTCGCCGTCGGGCTGCCCGGACTGCGGCGCAAACTAATGTGGCGGCTCCCCGCTTTCCGCGAAGCCAGCCTTTCGCGATTCGCGGCGACGATGGAACTTCTCGTTCGCGCCGGTTCGACTTTGCCGGACGCGATTTCGTTTATGGAAGAGACCGAGCACGAAACCCCGGCCTGCGCGGACCTCGCGATGTGGAGAAATCGCTGCGCCGAAGGCAGCGGAAAATTCAACGAGATCGCGCGAGGCAGCAAAATTTTCCCGCCGATGTTCATCTGGCTGGTGGCCGGCGCAGGCGAAGACCTCGCGGCCGGTTTTGGACGGGCCGCAAAAACATACCGGGCGCGCGCCGCTTACCAGACTAATATCCTGCTCTACGCGGTCTTGCCCGCGTCCCTGTTGTTTCTGGCGCTGATCATTCTCAGCCAGGTCTATCCCGCATTCCGGATGCTTTATGAATTCCCACGGCGTCTTGGATTAATATGACGAGGTTCGGTCTCTTCAATTTTTTTTGCTGTGTGGCCGGCGTGGCCTTCGCCGCCTATTACGTCAGCGGCCTTCCCTTGCGACGGCAGGAACGCGCCCGATTTCTGCTTGACCAAATTGAGTCCGCGTTGTCGCAAGGGCGGACCGTCGAATCCTACATTGTTTCCCTGGCGCGGACGGGCGACCCGGCGATTTCGATGCAGTTCCATTTGCTGGCGGCGCATTTGGAATCGGGAAATTCCCTGATCGATGGGCTTGCACGAGTCCCCCGCCTGTTGCCGCGCCAAGTCCTCGCCATGTTGAAAGTGGGATGCGGTCTCGGTGACGTTCGCCGCGTCCTTCCGGCGTGCCGGCAGTTGCTCCAGGATGGAATTTCGCAGTCGCGCGCGCTGATCAATTACGAGGTCGCCTTCGCTTTCATCATCAATCCGCTCCTCATATTGCTTCCCGTATTTCTTTCCACAAAAATCGTACCCGTTTTCAAAGCCATTCATACATCGCTGGGTCTCCACCCAAGCCACGCTCTGGAGCGCTTCGTCCGCTGGGCGCCGTTCCTGGTTGTGATCCAATTATTGGCGGTGCTGACTGTGTATCTGTTTGCCGTCCTTTTTCTCGGCGGCCCGCGCGTTGTTTCGTGGATTGGAGAGTCCCTAAGCCCGCTGGCGGATTGGATTCATCTGCGCTCGCCCTGGCGGCGAAAACGGCTCCAGCGCGATTTTTCCGCGATGCTCGCGCTTTTGCTTGACGCTGGAATCCCCGAGGAACAGTCCGTGACATTGGCCGCCGCCAGCACCGCGAATTCCGCGTTTATTCGCACCGCCCGGAAGGTCGTGGAACAACTTCGCGCCGGCGCAAAATTGCCAATCGCTTTGGAAATGATTGACTCCACGGGCGAATTTCGCTGGCGAATTGAAAATGGCGCGCGCGGGGCGGGCGGTTTTTTCCGCGCACTCAAGGGCTGGCACGAATCCCTCGCGGCCGCCGCCTTTCAACAGGAGCAAGCGGCCGCCCAGGCAATCACCACCGGCCTTGTGCTGCTCAATGCGGCAAGTGTTGCGCTGGCCGCGTTCGGCTTTTTCCAGGCAATCGCGCAACTCACACCCCTGCAAATCAAATGAACGCCGCCGCCCCGGATTTGATTTTGTCGATCCCCGCCGACCGCGTCCGCGTCATCAATCGTTCCGTTCGTTGTTTTGTTTTCGGCGTCATTGGGGCTATTCCTTGCGTGGGATTGAGCATGGCGTGGCTTGCTTTCAAGCTGTACCGCGAAGTCGCCGAGGAAACCGGCGAGCGCGTCAATCTCGTTCCGCTTCATACTTGCACCGTCGCGCTCATCGTCGCCGCGGCCGCCACCCCGTTCGATATTCCCGAGGCCCTGGTCGTATACGGAACCCTCCTGTTCGGACTGCAGATTCTTTTCCTGCGTAAACAATATCAAAAAAACGCCCCTGCTGAATGGAATCCCGCCCGCCACCTGATTTATTGGGGAATTGGCCTGGCAAACCTGGGAATTCTCTCATCGACCGCCGTGATTCTCTGGGTGATTTATCTGGTGAACCTGCAATGAACTTCCTGCCCATCGCAACACGGGAATTGCAAGTTACCGCCCGCCGGCGCGGGACTTACTACTGGCGCGCGTTCGCCGCGCTCAACGCCGCCTGTCTCACGCTCGCGTTTGTCTTCACCGGATTCAGCGGCGCGCTCTCGACCGCCTCGGCGGGCATGACGGCCTTTCACTGCCTTTCGTGCACCGGATACATTTTCGCGGCCTATGCGGGATCACTGCTGACCGCCGATTGCATCAGCGAAGAACGCCGCGAAGGGACGCTTGGATTGCTCTTATTGACTGATTTGAAGGGCTTCGACATCGTCTTTGGAAAATTTTCCCGCCTGGCCAATCCGCTGTTTTGCCTTGCCGCCGGTTTTCCGACGGTGGGTTTTGCGCTCATCCTCGGCGGTGTTTCAGTGGGCGATTTTTTTAAAGTCGGCTTGGCCTTGTTGAACACCCTGTTTTTCTTCGCGGCGCTCGGTTTGCTCGTTTCCGCCCGAACCAATAGCGGACGCAACGCCGTGGCCGCCGCAATTGCCGCGGTCCTCATTTTCAGCACACCCGGCGTCATTGTGCTTGCCGGCGGCACCGTTCCAATCGGTTATCTTGCGGCAACGCCGGCGGGACAGCTTCTTGCGGCGATGGGTCCGGCGTTCAGTCCTGTCCCTCCTTCGATTTTCTGGTGGTCGTTCTTTGCGGCGCATGCCATGGCGTGGATATTTTTCGCGGCGGCAAGTTATTCCGTGACTCACGCGGCTTTGGAGCAGGGCCGCTCACGCGGTCAGATTCGCCGACACCTGATGCCCGCTTCGTCCGAAGGATTGGAAACAGAGCCGGTTTTGGCTTTGGTGGTGAGGTCGATGAGCATTCCCTCAAATCCCCGTTGGTTCATTCTTTCCCTGGCTGCTTTTGCCGTCCTGATCCTTGTCGCGGCCAGCCAGCTTAGTCCCGCGAGTTGGTTCGATTTGCCGACGCTGGCGGTAATCGTGGTGGGGAGCCACCTGGGATTGAAGTTTTCAGCGGCGAACAACGCCTGCCGCTGTTTGCCGGGCCGGCGCCATTCCGGCGAACTTGAATTATTATTGACCACTCCGCTCGATCAGGATGCCGTCGTCCGCGGCTCGGCCATCGCCTTAAAACGCCAATTGCTCTGGCCAGTTCTTTTCGTGCTGGCGATGGACCTTGTGCTATTGGCGCTGGGCTGGTGGAAGGTCGGTTTTTGGAACGGTTTCCTGTGGGCGCTGGCGATGTTCGTCGAAGTCGGGTGGTTTCTCGCCAATCTTTACAGCCTGACATGGCTCGGCCTGTGCCTTGGCTTGAAGTCCAAGAGTCATCACGAAGCCCTCGGACGCACCCTGTTTTGCATACTCTTTATGCCGTGGTCGGGACTTGTTGTCGCCGCCGTCGCTTTTGGAATCGCCACGATGGGCGTTAATTTCACACCCTCAATGGTCCTCGTCATGGCCGCCGAATTTGTCGTGCTCGTGTTCATTTGCAGCCTCGGCTTTACCGGCTGGGCCGGTGGCGAACTTCGCGACCGCTTCCGCATCCTCGCCGCGCAGCAGCAGGCCCCGCCCCCGCCCTCGCCGCCGCCGCTGAAATTATTGGCGCGCGCTTTTGAAAAATTCCTGAATGGCCTGCGCGGGTGAGCGCGTGATCAACTCCAGCGGGCTTTCGTCGTACCAATCGCGCGGCAGCCGACTCACGTAAGGTTCCTGGAGAAATCTCTGGCACAGCAACGCGATCACGCCCCGGTCCGTTTCGCTGCGGATCAACCGCCCCGCGGCCTGAATCACTCGCGTCATTCCCGGCTGCAAATACGCGTATTCAAAGCCCGCCTGCTCCGTCTCATCGAAGTAACGCCGCAAGAGCTCCCGTTCGTAGGTCACCTTCGGCAGCGCGGGCGAAACCACATAGACCCCTGTCAACAATTCGCCGGGGTAATCGACACCCTCGGCGTACATCCCGCCAAGCACCGCAAAAAGCAGGACGCCGTCGCGCGGAGCGGAAACCAGCGTTTTGAGAATCGCCTCCCGTTCGCTCTCCGCGAGATTCGGACGCTGCACGACCAGCGTAGCGCGCGTTGCGGGCATCTTGCGGGCGACCTGGTCCAAAAATTCGTAGCTCGGAAACAGCACCAAAACGTTTCCACGTTGCGCGTCTGACATTTCCGCAATCAGTCCGGCAATTGTCCCAAAGTTTTGCGCGCGCGCGGCAAACGTCGTTCGCACTTGCGGCAGGATCATCACCTTGCGGTTCTCGCGCGGAAATGGCGGCGGCAATTCCAAAGTCGCGGTCCGTTCTTTCTCCAGGCCGAGCGTTCTCCGCGTGGCTTCCAACGGCGAGAGCGTCGCGGAAAACAAAATGCTGGACAACGCCGCGCGGAAAATCGGCGCGATCGCGCGGGCCGGGTCCAGGCAAATCAACGCCAGCCGCGCGCCCTCCGGCCGCTTCTCCGCGACGCACGCAAACCCCGGCCCGAACAAATTCAGGATCGCCATGAAACGCTGCCACTCAAAGTGAACGTCAACAATCGGGTCGTCCACCAGCGCGAGCTTCGTTTCCCGCTTCCATGTAAGATAGCGGATGAACATCGGCTCCCACCGCTTCCACAATTCGCGCAACGCCCCCGCCGGCGGCTCGATTTCCGCGACCGCTTTCTCCGGCGCAATTTCGCGCAACAAGGCAGCCGCGCCCTCCATGATGTCCGTAAGCGCCTCGAACAACTCCCCCGATTGCAGCAGCAAACGTCCGACCACGTCGCGGAAGCTTGTCTCCAATAATTCCGGCGAAAAAATCCCGCGCGCGCGATCAGGCAAATTGTGAGCCTCATCGACCAGAAGAATCGCAGACTCCAGCCCTTCGCGGTCCAGATGGCCCAGCGCCGCGCCCGGATCGAACACGTAATTGTAGTCCGCGACAATCGCATCCGCCCGCCGCGCCAACTCCAGTTGCACCTCGAATGGACAGACCTTCTCCCTCTTCGCCTCGGTGAAAACGGTGTCGGGATCAAAGTGCGCTTGGTTTGCCCGCAGTCGGTCGAGAATCGCCGATTTCTCCATCTTCGCCGGGTAATCCTTCGCGTACGGGCAAAAATCTTCGTGACAGAGAACCTGGTCATTCGCGCACATTTTTTCCTTCGCGCGAATCTGCGCCGTGCGAAATGCGCCGTCGCGATTCAGGCCGCGCAAAACCGAAACCGCCATTTTCTGTTGCAGTGTCTTTGGCGTCAGAAACACGACCTGCCTCCCGGCGGCCAACCCGTGGGCCAGCGCCGGATAAAGGCTCGCCGCCGTTTTCCCCGAGCCTGTCGGCGCTTCGGCCAGGAGATTTCCCCCGGTCTCCAGCGTTTGCCGCACGGCGTCAATCATAAGTTGCTGTCCTGGCCGCGCTTCATCGTGCGGAAACGGCATCACCCGAGCCGCCGCAGCCTTCTCCGC
This sequence comes from Verrucomicrobiia bacterium, assembly GCA_036268455.1. Taxonomy (GTDB): domain Bacteria; phylum Verrucomicrobiota; class Verrucomicrobiia; order Limisphaerales; family Palsa-1400; genus DATAUD01. The sequence continues at coordinate 9,206 of DATAUD010000119.1, read as the reverse complement.
CCGCAATTTCGTCTCCGCCCGCCAGAGCGCGAGCAATTCGCAAAGCCGCGCCTGCACCCGGCGCTCGACCGCGGCCTCGTCATAATCCACCGGCACGCAAAACTCCTCGCCCGTCGCCAAGTCCACATAAATCAGCGCGCCGGAAACGGGCGAATTGCCCAGGCGCCCCCAGAGATGGCAGTAAATCAAAAGCTGGAGCTTGTGGCGTTCCATCACCGCGCCCGAACCCGGCAGATACGCCGATTTGAATTCCTCCACCAGCCATCCGCCCTTTTCGTTCGGCGCGCAGCCGTCCAGACGCCCCGTGATCAGCGCCGTCCAATCCTCCACCGGCCAGCGATGTTGCAGATGCGCCTCGCTCCGATACGCCGGCTCCGCCGCACAACGATCCCGCAGCACCCGCGCGTGCAATTCCGCCCCCAACCCCAGCCGGTGCCATCCCTCGCCGCGTTCAAAGCCGATGCGCCGGAACGCCTCGCTCTCGGCCAGATCGCGAACCGACACCTCAAATACCCGCGCTGTCTCGTCAAATCTCAAAACGTTAGTTTACCCCGAACACTCTCTTTGCGCTCGACATTTATCATTGATGACCGAAAATTTGGAAGAATGGCGGAGCCGGTTTTCAGACATCAATATCGGGTGACTTACGCGGAATGCACGATCGGCAATCACGTCTATTACTCCCGGTATCTGGAAATTCTCGAAGCGGCCCGGGGCGAATTCTTCCGCCATGCTGGCTGGCCTTTGCTGCCGCTCCAGGAAAGCGGCGCGGCTTTCCCGGTGATCGGCTTGCAACTCACTTACAAAGCCCAGGCTCGCTATGACGATTTGCTGACGGTTGAACTTTGGATCACCGAACTGGGCGGCGCGCGGCTCAGCTTTGGTTTTCAAATCCTCCATTCCGGAGGACGCTTGATCGCCGAAGGGGAAACGCGCCACGTCTGCGCCAGCCTTGATGAAAAACCCAGGCGCATGCCCAAAGAATTGGCCGAACGATTCCAACCGTTCGTGCGTCTTCAAAATGATGTCGCGTAAACTTATTTTAATCTCATTGCTTATGACAAGCGTGCTGGCCAAATCCGCCGAGACGCCGACGAATGCCCCCGTCAACCCAGCGGACCAATCGCGGTTCATCGGCTTCCACAAGTTCGACGATTTCAAGACGGAAACCGCGAGCAACGGCGACATCGTGCAACTTTCCCCAATCATCAAGGCGCCCATTGCGTGGAATGAATTGATCGCCTCCTGGAATTTGCCGCCCATGAAAGGCACGCTCGAAGTCGAGGTGCGCGGCGTCTATCCCGATCACGAAACGAGATTCTTTGTGCTCGGCGTCTGGTCTTTCTCCTCGGAGCGCCATAGCGCGCGAGACCAGCACAATCGCGATGGCAGCGTCAGGACGGATGTATTGCACATGGGGCGGCCTGGCGCGGACGCGCAGGTGCGCCTGACTTGGAGCGGCGCCACGCCGGACTTGAAATTCTTCGGCCTGAATTTTCTGAACGACCTTGTCCAACCCGAACCCCAGCCTCCGAACAAGGCCGCATGGGGCAAAATCATCACCACGCCGGAACTTTCCCAGCATTCCTACCCGCAGGAAGAAGGCTGGTGCAGCCCCACCTCGCTTTCGATGGTGCTGGCGCGCTGGAGCGATGTCTTGCGCCGGCCGGAATTGACTGTGGATGTCCCGAAAGTCGCCGACGCGATACATGACATCAATTTTGGCACCGGCAACTGGCCTTTCAACACCGCGTACGCGGGGAGTTTTGACGGAATGCGCGCCTACGTCACCCGGTTCAGCGACATTTCTGAATTGGAGGATTGGGTCGCCGCCGGCATTCCGGTGATTATTTCCGCGCCGTGGCATCTCCTCCAACCCGGACGAACCAACACCGGGGCCGGCCATCTCACCGTCTGCATCGGCTTCACCGAGACAGGCGATGTCGTCATAAACGATCCGGCGACCAATCTGCAAAAAGGCCAGCACGTCCGCCACATTTACACCCGAGCGAACGTCATTAATGCCTGGCACCATTCCAAAAACACCGTCTATCTCGTCTATCCCAAGTCGGCGAAACTTCCCGCGGACCGCTTCGGCCACTGGGACAAACCGTAGAACCCATCTCATGAATATGTTCTCTCACGTCGTCATTTTCTGGACAGACCCCGATAATCCGAACGCCACGGATGAATTGCTGGCGGGAATGGAAAAATATTTGCGCCCGATTCCCGGCGTCCTTCACTTCCACGCCGGCAAAATGGCCGCGAGCCATCGCCCCGTCGTTGACCAATCCTACCAGGTCGCCCTCACCATTACTTTCCCGGACAAGAAAACCCAGGACGATTATCAGACGCATCCGGAGCATGTCGAGTTTGTCAATACGGTTTTTAAAAAGACCTGCAAGAAAGTCGTCGTGTACGATTTTCAGTGAGCGTTTTTGCGTTTGTTCCGTGGATGAAACTTGCGGTGGACTTCGCGCAAACGCGAGACCGCGACATGCGTGTAAACTTCGGTCGTGCTGATGTTGCTGTGCCCGAGCAATTCCTGGATAACCCGCAAATCAGCGCCGTTTTCCAATAAATGCGTGGCGAAGCTGTGGCGCAGCATGTGCGGCGTGACGTTCCGACCGAATCCCGCGCGGCCAACGCGCTGCTTGATGCGCAGCCATAATGTCGTCGCCGCGAAGGAGCCGCCCCTTCGTGTCAAAAACACATTCGCCGTGGATTTGGCGGTGACCAATTTCGGGCGTCCCGCTGCCAGGTAATTCTCGATGGCCGCGATCGCTTTGCGCCCCAGCGGAACGACACGCTCTTTGTTCCCTTTGCCGATGACCGTGACGAAGCCGGCGTCCAGGTGCAGATGTTCAAGGCGGATTCCGCGCAGTTCGGCCAGCCGCAAACCGGAGGCGTAAGCCAGTTCAAGCACGGCCTGGTCGCACAACGTGTCCGGCGTGGCCGGAGTTTCAGGCGCAAGCAATGCGTCAATTTCGGAATGGGAAAGCGATTTTGGAAGTCTTTTCCACCGCCCCGGCAACGGGAGGTTGCCGGCGATATTTTGCGGCAGAAATTTTTCCGCTTCGGCAAAGTTATAAAGGGCCCGCAACGCGGCAATTTGCACGTACTGACTTTCAGTGCTGAGCTTTTGCGACGAGCCTTCCGGCTCCGTCTTTAAAGGGCGCGCGCGTTCCGTATAAAGGAACGCCATCAAATCAGTGAGTTTCACCTCTTTCCAATCTTGCAACCCCTGTTCTTCGGCCCATGCGACAAAATTGAAAAGCTGCGCGGCGTAGGTTTTTTCAGTCTGGCCGGAAAGGCCGCGCTCGTGCCGAAGATAAACCAAAAAATCCTCGACCAAATTTCTCATGGGGTGGCCGAATCAGAGCGGTCGGCCCGTCAGACGCTCGTAAGCCTCCAAATATTTCCCCGTGCTTTTCGCGATGACCTCCGGCGGAAGCGCCAGCGCGGGCGGTTGCTTGTTCCACGAAAGGGTTTCCAGATAATCGCGCACGAACTGCTTGTCGAAACTCGGCTGTCCGCGCCCCGGTTCGTATTTGTCCGCCGGCCAGAAACGCGAGGAATCGGGCGTCAGCACTTCGTCGATCAACACCAACGTTCCATCCACCAGGCCGAATTCAAATTTCGTGTCCGCGATGATGATCCCGCGTTTCAACGCGTATTCGGCGGCGAAGGAATAAATCTTCAAACTCAGGTCGCGCGCCTTCGAGGCGATCTCCGGCCCGGTGATTTTGCATGCTTCCTCAAAGGAAATGTTTTCGTCATGGCCCGTCTCGGCCTTTGTCGCCGGCGTGAAAAGTGGCTCGGGTAATCGCGAGGAATCGCGCAGACCCGCCGGAAGTTTCAGCCCGCAAACGCATCCGGTCTTTTGGTAATCCTTCCAACCGGAGCCGGAGAGGTAGCCGCGCACGACGCACTCGATGGCCAGCGGTTTCGCTTTTTTCACAATCATGCTGCGCCGCCCCAATTGCTCAGAATACTTTTGCAGAGCGCCGGGCAGCGGGTCGCCCGCCTTGGAAATAAGGTGATTCGGGACAATCTGCTCCGTTTGGGCAAACCAGAAATAGGAAATCTGCGTCAGCACCTCGCCCTTGCGCGGGATGCCATTCGGCATCACACAATCGAATGCCGAGATGCGGTCGGTGGCGATAAATAGCAACTCCTTGCCCAAATCAAAAACCTCGCGGACTTTGCCGCTTTTCACTTTTTCAACGCCGGGCAATTCCAACTTCAATAACGGTTCGTTCGCCATGGCCGCAGATATTCGCCCGGAAAGTTCAAAGTTTAAAGGTGAAAATTTAATGTTTAGCCAGTAACCTCTGCCCGTGACCGATACAGAGAAATTGCTGCGGGAACTTGTCGCGCTGCCGAGCGTCAACCCGGCTTTTCTTCCAGCGGGCCATAGCGACGCCGGGGAGGCCCGCGTGGCCGAATTTCTCGGGGCTACCGCCGCGCGGTCGAGCCTAGATGTCAATTTCCAAAAAGTCGCGCGAGGCCGCTCGAATGTGATCGCGAGACTCACACCCTCGGGTAAATCCAAATGCCGCATTTTGCTCGCTCCGCACATGGACACTGTGGCGGCTTGCGCACCGGACCAATTCGTTCCGCGCGTGACGAATGGGCGGCTGTACGGACGCGGCGCTTGCGATACCAAAGGTTCGGTTGCCGCCATGCTTACCGCGTTGACCGACCTGGCCCGAAGCGGACATCGTCCCGCCGAAACCGAAATTATTTTCGCCGCGCTGGTGGATGAGGAAAATATCCAAGCCGGCTCCCGCGCACTGGCCGCCAGCGGTTTGCGCGCCGATTTGGCCATTGTCGGCGAGCCGACGCGCTTGAACATCGTCACTGCGCACAAGGGAAGCGTTTGGCTCCGCCTGGAAACTCGCGGCAAGGCCGCCCACGGTTCGTGCCCTGAGTTGGGCAAAAACGCGGTTCACGAAATGGCCCATATCGTTGACCTGTTGGAAACCGATTACGCCCAACAATTAAGCCGCCGCCGACACCCATTGCTCGGCCCCGCCACAGTCAGCGTCGGCTCAATCCGGGGCGGCACCCAGCCGAACATTGTCCCGGCATCGTGCCTTGCCAGCGCCGATCGCCGCACCTTGCCGGGTGAAAACGACCGCCAGGTTTGCGCCGAAATAGATAAACTTTTGCGCAAAAACGGTTTGCGCGCGAAAATAGAGAGCGAAAAACCATCCGATTGCGCACCGATGGAGACGGATTCCCGCCTGCCGCTAGTTCAGGGTTTGCTCAAAATAGCCCGCCAGCGGAGGCCGGTCGGAGTCAATTTCTTCTGCGATGCGTCCGTGTTGGCCCAGGCAGGCATTCCAAGCGTGGTTTTCGGACCGGGAGACATCGCCCAAGCCCATACGGTGGATGAGTGGGTGGAATTGAAGTCGGTCGAGCGTGCGGCGGCGCTATTGCTCAGGTTTTTCCAGTCGCTGCCGTAGTATATATGAGCGTGAACCGAAAATCGGCCTTTTTTCGCCAGAGCGGTTGGTTGGTCGTCGCCACCTTTACGGGTGGCGCCTTCATGGCTTTGATTCATCCCGCGGTTTCCAAACCGATGGGCAACGACTACTCCTCGTTTGTGGCGCTCCTCAGGGTGGTCATGTTCATAGGAACTCCTTTCGTCGCGCTCCAAACGATCTTTGCGCGTCAGGCTGCCGCCGCGACCGATGCAAATCATGAACAGCAATTGATCGCCAGTTCCCGCGCCCTCTTGCTGATGACTTTTCTCGTCTCGCTCGTTTTCGCCATCGTCGTTCTTTTCGACGCGGGGCCTATTTCGCGTTTTCTCAAGCTCGACAATCGTACGGCCCTTTACTTCACGCTTTTGGTGGCCGTGACCGGCATGGGCATGCCGATTTTTCAGGGGTTGTTGCAAGGAACCCATCAGTTCGGCGGAATGGGCTGGGTCCAAATCACCAACGGCTTCGGCCGCCTTTCCATGATGCTGCTGTTCGTTGTCATTATCCACGGAAAGGCGGCTGGCGCGATGCTCGCCGTCTTGGTCAGCCAGCTTGTTACCGTCTCAGTCGGCGGGACGTTGACGCGAAGAATTTGGACGCACCGCCCAAAAGTCTCGTTCGATTGGCGTGGATGGTTCGCCAGCGCCATTCCTTTGAGCTTTGGCCTCGCAACGATCCAAGTGATGCAAACCATTGACATGCTCTTCGTTCAGGGATTGTTCGAGAAAACTCAAAGCACCTTATATAGCGGCGCAATGATGACGGGCTTTGCCATCGTCCAATTCATCGCCCCCGTTGCGTTGGTCATGTTCGCCCGCGTTGCAAAAAGCGTCGCCCACAAGGAAAACAGCGACAGCGTGGGCATGACGCTTGCCGCAACGATTATTTTTGGGTGCGCGGCGGGCATCGGTTGCACGATTCTTCCTAGGTTGCCGTTGCGGCTAATGTACTTTACCACTCCGGAGATGTGGAACGCCGCGCCGTTGGTGCCGTGGTACGCGTGGGCTTTGCTCCCAATGACCGTGGCAAACGTGCTGGTCCAAAACATCCTGGCCCATGGCCGATACAAAGCGGTTCTGTGGCTGATGCTTGTTCCCTTCGTTTACGCGGCGGCGCTTTGCATTCAAGCGCCTGCCTTGGTTCAAATGCCGCCCTTCCATGCCTTTGTGCGCGTCATCCAGACAATGGGCATTGCGAGCACGGTCCTCTGCGCCATCGCGGCGGTATTCTCACGAGGCCGCGCAACGGCTAATGTTTCGGATCGGGATTCGGAGTTGGCGCCCGTAATTTCGCATACAGCCAGTTCTCCAGCGGAGTGAATAACGGCCGCAGTCCCTTGAAGGGCGAGTAAATCAGCCACAGGCGAATCACCGAAAGCAACATCGTCAGCGACGTTCTCCCCAACGCCACCTTGGAACCTTCCTTGTCCGTCCATTCCGTTGGAACTTCCAGAATTTTGAAGCCGCTTCGGTGCAGAAGATAAAGAAGGTTGATGTCAAAGGCCATGTCCGCAATGCACAAGGACGAATGCACCTTTTCCACCGCCGCACGACGCATGACCTTCGCCCCGCATTGGGTGTCTCGAATGTTCATTCGGAAAAGAACCTGAACGATTCCATGAAAAACCCGGCTCGCAAACCGCCGCTTCCCGGTTTGCATCTGGTGCAGAACCGCACCGGAAACCCACCGCGAACCAATCACGCAATCCGCCTCGTCCGTATGCTTTACCAAATCCAAAAACGCCGGCGGCGCCGTCGCTCCATCCGCATCGACATACCCGACGAGGTCCGCCAGCGGCGCGAGCTTTAAACCTTCGATCAGCGCGCCCCCTTTTCCGATGGGATCGGGATATTCGACCGCCCGGATCTCCGGAAAATCCACCGCGACCGATTGCACGACCTTCATGGTATTGTCGCGGCAACCGTTGAGAACCACGACCAGTTGGAATTTCCCGTCATAATTCGTCCGAAAAAATTCCGCGTAACCGCGCAATACAGGCCCGATCCGGCGCTCTTCGTTATAGGCCGGAATCAATAGCAACAGGCTAGGGAAACCTTGGATCACGCGCAGGTATTTACAGAAGCCGCCGCCAATTGTCGAGGCGCAACGAATCCACACATCTGTGAGGCTAGCCAGAAACGTCGATCCCGGCTAAATTGACTTTTCCTTTTATGCGCCGAGGCGTCAAATTTTTGCTTTTATTCGGGATGTTTTTGAAATTTGCGGGATCTATCGGGACATTCGCGCAGCCCCCCGCCTCCTTCCTCGCCGGCGCCGACTTCTCCGACCTGGCTTATTTTGAATCACTTGGCATCAACTACAAGGACGCCGGCCAGGTGCAGGATGGAATTCAAATTCTCAAAAACCACGGCATCAATTGCGTTCGCCTGCGCCTCTTCACCAGCAGCGCCGCCCAAGCCGCCGCGAACCCTTACAATTATGGCAACAACACAACCTACACCGTCCCGCTCGCCGCTCGCGTGAAAGCCGCTGGATTATCTTTCCTCCTGGATTTTCATTACTCCGATACGTGGGCCGACCCGGCGCATCAAGCCACTCCTTCCGCGTGGACGAACCTCAGCTTTACCCAGCTTGTGCAAAAAATGTACACCTACAACAGCAATACCATCGCGAAGTTTGCGGCTGCGGGCGCGATGCCGGATTACGTGCAGGTTGGAAACGAAATCACCTCCGGCATGTTATGGCCAACTGGAAAAGTTTCCGGCGACGGCGGCGCATCGTGGAATCAGCTTGGGCAATTAATGACAGCGGCGGCGCAGGGAATTCGGGATGCTTCGGGAACGCGCATGCCTAAAATAATCGTTCATATTGACAGGGGCGGCGATTGGGCAACCACGGAATGGTTTTTCGACAATCTAAACGCGCAAGCCGTGCCCTTCGATATTATCGGCGAGAGTTATTACACTTTTTTCCAAGGGTCGCCGGAGAGTTTGAGCAATTGCCTTAATAACGCGGCGGCGCGTTACGGGAAACCGATCATCGTTGCCGAAGACGCTTTTCCGTGGACAAACAGTTGTCCTTCCTCATGGACAAACAGCTTGTATGGATTCGCTCCGACGGCGGACGGGCAGGTTAGTTTCATCGCGGCGATCTCGCAGATTGTGAAAAGTGTTCCAAACCAACTTGGCGCGGGATTTTTCTATTGGGGAGCCGAGTATCAGGCGGCCCGGGGCGTAAACGAAGCGGGCTATAACACGTCGTCCTTTTTTGATTTCAGCGGGAATGTTTTGCCCGTTGCGGATGCCGTCGGAGGGATGGCCGCGCCTCTACTGATAAGCCCGGTTATTGATGGGTCCTATCTGCGGCTTCAATGGCCATTCAGCGGGGCCGGGGCGACACTGCTGACAACCACGAACATTGGGGCGTCAGGAACATGGTCGCCTGTGAAGGGAACGGTCCAAACGACCGGAGCGGTGTTTACCGTTACTTTGCCGATTGGGAACAAGGTTTGTTTCTATCGGTTGGGTTTGTAAGCGCCTGGCGTACCGGCTGGTCAGTTAGCCTATGAAACCGGCACTTGGGCTGGAGACGGTGTCCCCTCACATACACCAACGGGTGTGATTAGAAGTGGGTGAGGATCAGTTCCAAAAGGATTCCCATTGTTGATTGGCTCTGAGGACGCGGAGTTGGGCGATTTGATCGGCGGAAGTGGCCAGCCAGGCGGCTCCCGCTTTTTTGAGGCGGGCGTGGAGG
>DATAUD010000118.1:0-33069 GCA_036268455.1 Verrucomicrobiia bacterium | reverse complement strand
TTCCAGATTCAAGGGGCGGCGGCATTCAATTATCAAGGCGGCTCTCCGCGGTTTGACAACGCCGGGACTTTTCTACCCTCTCCAACAGGAACCACCGCCTTTTATAGCATTCCCTTTAACAACTATGGAGCGATCAACCTGGCCGGCGGCATTTTTGCGCTGGATGGGGGTTATTTGTGCACTTCCAATTCGGTTGTGAATTATGCCATTGACGGCAAAACGCCAGGAACCAATTTCGCGCAAGTCCAAGCTTCAGGCGGCATTACCTTGAACGGTACTCTCAACGTCAATTTGACCAACCATTATGTTCCAACGACAAATGACTCATTTACCTTGGTGAGCGCCGGGACACGCAACGGCGCGTTTTCAAATTTCACTTATTCATCCAACAATGTGTCGATGGTGTTGAGCAATACGGCCACCTCGGTAATCGTGCGTGTCACAAGCGTCGCATTGCAGCAGACCGCGCTATCGGCGCCTGGCGGCATCATCAGTTGGTGGCGCGCGGAAAGCAACGCGCTGGATTTCATTGGCACGAACAACGGAGCGTTGACGAATGGCGCATCTTATGGGGCCGGCGAGGTTGGGCAAAGTTTCCTTTTGGACGGAACCAGCGGCTATATGGTAATTCCCGATTCGCCAAGTCTGGAGCCGGTCTCGGTGACCGTGGAGGCGTGGGTGAAAATATTTTCCACCAATGGGACCCAGCTCATTTTCGCCAAACCGCTCGGTTCGGGCACTTTTGATTCTTACGGGTTGGCGCTTGTCAATGGCGCGCCGTTGGCGGCAATTTGCGACACCAGTGGATTTGGGACTTTTGTTTCAATCAACAATGCGCTGACGCTTGGCCAGTGGTATCATCTTGCATATACGTATGACGGGACGAGCGGTCAGGAGGCGCTGTATGTGAACGGGGCCGCCGTGGCCTCCGCCAATGCCGGCAAGTCGATGAGTTACGACGCCCATCCGTTGCTTTTGGGAGCGGACATTGAAAATGGCCTCCCGAGTTATTTTCTCAACGGTCAAATCGACGAAGCGACAATCTACAACCGGGCGCTTGGAGCGAACGAAATTGCCTCGATCTATAACGCAGGATCTTTGGGCAAAGAGCTTCCGTTTGAATTAACCCTGTCCATGGAGCGCATCGCACCGGGCAGCGCTCGCCTGTCCTGGTCCACTAATTATTCCCTTTATCATCTGCAATCCAATACCAACCTTGGCAGTACCAATTGGGCCGCCGCGGGGTTGACACCGGTGGTCACAGGCGCAACCTTTGTGGTTACCAACTCCCTGTCCGGCTCGCAGATGTATTATCGCTTGAGCCAGTAGCGATGATTTTTGGCGGCGCGAAAGAAGCAACGTATTCGGCCGAGGTGGCACGTATTTCGCACAGTGGCCCATCGACTGCACGCTTTATTACAACGATCTTAGTTGAAGTTCACTTTTGCGTTTCCGGACAATGATTACAATGAATGCCGCGTAAACCAGCACGACGACGGCATTGAAAGCAACCGCCCCCCAACCTTCGGTTACCACTGCTTCCACGCCGTTGCTGCTAACGGCCACGATCCCGCTCATATAGTGGCCGAGATTATATTGCACCAGAGTAATCAGACCGCACAGTCCCACAATTTGCACCACTTTGGCGAAGTCGAGGTTGATAAACTGTTGCGGGCGACGTTTCCAGGACTGGACAGCGAGAAAGAAACACATCCCGCCCAAAAGTAGCATCAGTAAAGCGGTAACCCAAAGTCCGGTTCGAAAAGCTCCCATCGCCAAGACAAGCAGCCATGCCAGCGGGAAGACCATGCCCGCCGCCGCAGCGGCATAGACATTCCTTTTGGAGACTTTGCGGGAGGGATTAGGCGACGATCTCCCAGATTTTCCCGATTCCGTCGGAGAAGCGCCATTCGCTTCGATTTGAAGCCGACGATGGTCAAAGTAACCAAACAACACGACCACGAAAATGGCAACGCCGAACACAAACGCCGCCATCGCGGTCTCAAACGCAAGCGGATGCCGCCGGATGTCCAGATTCTTCATGCAGATGTACAACAGCGCGAGGTACGGGATGATAAAAGCAATCCGAATCCAAACTACTCTGACCATCAGCTGACGTTCACGTGGAGAATTCGTGTCTTCGATTTCCGATTTTAAGGTGTGGTACAGGCCAAGCACTCCCATTACCGTCGGAAAGAATCCGCCAGCCGATCCGATTGCGGCCGCAGTTTTCGCCCCGGCGCCGGCTACGGCCATCGCCGAACCGAGGGCGGTGGCCTTGGCGGAAGTTGCGGCCAGTGGCAAAGCCGCCAGCACGCCTAGGGTGAACAATTTTCCCGGTGAAGTTTTCTCCAGCGCGCCCTCAACAAAGGCGAGCACATGATCCTGCAACATCTTGCGTCCTCGCGAGAGACGTTGTTTCACGGCGTCTTCGCTTAATTCCAATTTTTGCGCGACGCACTGGACGGATTGGTGCTCGCGGTAAAACAAAACCAGTGGTTCGCGGTAAGTTTCTGGGATGCGCTCAATGGCCCGCCAAAGGATGGCCTCCTCCTCCCGGCTGATGGCGTAATCGTGCGGGAGCGGTTCCAACGCCGGCGCTTCGTCCAACTGGTCCAGCATGTCCGCCGCGTGACTGGGCTCGTGTTTTTCACCACGAAAGGCGTCGCAGATGCGGTTGCGCGCAATGCGGCAAAGCCAGGGGCGCAAACTGGCCGGCTCCCGCAAATCGGGGAGCGTTTTCCAAGCGGCGACGAAAGCCTCCTGGGCCAAGTCCTCGCTCTGCGTGAGACTACCCGTCGCGCTGAAGGCCAGGGAACAGACAAGCGACTGATAGCGAACCACGATCAGCCCGAAAGCCTCGCGGTCGCCCGCCAAGCTCGCCGCCACTAGTGCGGCATCAGTCAGGTCTGTATCCACAATATTAGGTGTTGTCATCATGTTGCTTATAAGGCGGAAAGGGAAGCTCCAAGGTGACAGGAAATCCGTTTTAGATTTCAGCGCCCACTGATTAAGTGTATGTGACGAACTTGGGACGAAAACAAGCCTGGCCCGGAAGCGGAAAATGGAACAGCAAATTTGACCGGCTGCCACGCTGCTCAAGCAGCCACTTTTTTCTCCTTTGCTTTGGACTCGGTCCACGCTACCGGCGTGAACTCCTTGATCCTGGTGATCTTGGCTGCTGGCAGGCGGGTGAACAAATCCTTCAAATAATCGAAGGGATTGATTCCATGCCGCCGACAACTGCCCAACAACGTGTAAATCACCGCGCAACCCGGCGCGAGAAACTAGACGTGGCCGCCCAGCCGCATACGAAGCAACATCAGGGAAGGGTCCATCTTTCGATGCGAAACAAATCGTCGGAAGTGTCGCCTGGCCAGGGTCCGTCCGTGCTCTTGAAGGAGGGAACATTGCGCCCGTGCCATTGCAAATACTCCCCGTGGCCGTCGGCGAAGGAAAAGGTGCAGGTGTTGCCGTGACGGGAAGCCGGGGGATTCCACCACATGGGCGGCTGGTTGGCGGCGGTGTAGCTTTGGGTGTAAAGCCCAAAACAGCCATCGCCGCATTCGTACTCGTTCTCGTCCACAAAGACCACCATTTGCGCGATGCCGGGATGTATGATCTGAGTATATTTGGCTACAGGCGCCTTATTGTTTAAACCCGGATTATCGACGTTTTGGCCCGAGCCTCCGCTTCCGTTCATGGCGTAGTTGATCGAACAGCTTCGCGTTTGCGGCGCCGTCACCGGGGGCAACGTGATGGAGCGGATCGTCAGCGTGTCGGCCGGGCAGGCATAAATGTGGACGGATTTATTGTAGGACCAGAGCAGGCCAAGCTGAATGTTCGCCGTCGTGGTGTCTGATTGCGCGTCGCCGCTGACCCACGAATTAGTGGTCGTATCAAAAGCGGCCTCGCTTTCATTGGGCGGCAGATGATCATTGGAGTCCATGCAGTACATGTGGTAGCACAGTTGCAATTGCTTCATGTTGCTGAGGCATTGCGTGAGCTTGGCCTGATCCTTGGATCTGGCCAAGGCCGGCAGCAGCATGGCCGCCAGGATGGCAATGATGGCGATTACCACGAGTAATTCAATGAGTGTAAAACCGCCGCCACCCACCCGCCGACAGGGGCGGGCGATACGAGGTGAAGCCGGATTCAAGATCGCCGAAAACTTTCTCATGATCTAGTTATTGATGGCGCGGTAGAATTGCTGCGTATTGTTTGCCGGTATCGTATAAGGCGAAACGGCATTCGTCAAACTATTAAAAGGCCCGCTGAGATTGTTGGCGCTTTGCAGGGTCCCGCATTCCAATTCAGTTGCGCGTTTCCAGATGAGGTCGGGCCGTGCACACCGCCGGAGGCGTCGCGGACAAAGAATCGGAAGCGGTCACGCGTCAAATGGAGGGTGGCGAACCAGCCATCCCCGCTGTCGTGCGGGGAGATTGCATTCCCTCCGAGGGCTGGCTAGCGTTCGGAGAAGTTGTACTCCACAAAGATACATACGGCGCTGCTTGGCGTTGCAGCCGCGATAGCAGGCGCGGCCTTTGCCTTAAGCACCTCACTAAAGGCAGAAAACCTGGAGCCGCCAGTCATTCCCGTCGGTTTAGATGCGTATCGCGAGTGGGATCACTGGGATTTTCAGCGCATTGGAGCGCGCGCTTATATGCGCAGCACTTATGACCGTCGCGGGGGCAATGAAGGGGCTGACGCAAGTCATTTTCTGTATCAGTTGTCAGATACCGACAATGTGACTCTGGATGTCGCCGGCACGGGCGTCCTCTATTTTGTTCGCTACAATCACTGGCATGGGAGTCCCTGGCACTACGTTGTTGACGGTTCGGATTATCCCGTCAGCGAGAGCACAACAGCCGATCCGTTGAAGCCCGTCGCGGATTCTGTTTTTTTGCCGACACCGGCATTTCCAAGTCCACTGGCCGTCACATGGACGGCCACGAGAGGGGCTGATTTGAGCTGGGTACCGGTTGGTTTTGAAAAATCCTTCCGGATGGGATACTCGCGGACGCATTATGGCACGGGTTACTATATCTACGACTTGTATGTACCGGGCAGCAGACTTTCACAACCGATCCGCCGCTGGACCACAGAAACGGTACCGGATCAGGACGTTCTTGCCTTGATTAATCGCGCCGGCAGTGACATCGAGCCAATGAAAAATTTCAAGGAAGAGAGTGGGTTGATGACGGTGAGTGACGAGATGCAAAACTTTGTGACGATAACCAATGCTCCCGCCACCCTACGGAAACTTAGTTTTACGGCGCCACAAGAAGAAGCGCTTGCTTTTGGACGCTCACGCTTGAGGATAACCTGGGATAAACGCAGATTGCCATCCATCGACGCGCCCGTCGCGCTGTTTTTTGGCGCGGGCACATTGTATAATCGGGACGGACGCGAATATTTGGTAAAAGCCTTTCCGTCTTCAGTTCGTTGCAGGGCGCGCGGTGTGGAATTGGACTGCTATTTTCCAATGCCATTTTTCAGTTCCGCGAGGTTGGAACTGCTGGGACCGGCCGGAGACAAAATTACGAATGTCGCCTGGAGAGTTAACTATGAACCGTTGAAGGCGCAGCCGGCGGAAGTTGGCTATTTTCATGCCACGTATCGGGACTTTCCGATGCCGGAACGGGGGCAAGACCTGGTTCTATTGGACACCAGGGAGGCGGAAGACGGAGGAGATTGGTCGGGTAGCTTTGTAGGCACTTCGTTTATTTTTTCAGATCGGGCTAACTTAACGACACTGGAAGGAGACCCGCGGTTTTTCTTCGATGACAGCCGCACGCCGCAGGCTTACGGGACGGGCACTGAAGAATGGGCAGGAGGAGGCGATTATTGGGGCGGCTTGAATATGACGCTGCCGTTTGCCGGGCATCCCACGGGGGCAAGGAGCGCGAAAACCGCCGTCAATAGCGAAGATAAAATTGAATCGGCCTACCGTTTTTTACTGGGCGATCTGATGCCATTTGGCCGCAACGCAGTCATTCGCCTGGAGCATGGCGGGACTGATGAATCGACGGAACATTACCAGACGGTGGCATATTGGTACGGCGCTCCCGCAGCTTCCCTGGTAAAAACGGATGAGTTAAAGATAGGCGATGGCGCGAGCGAAAGCGCGCATCGTTACGTTTCCCCGCAAGCGTCCCCGCCGTACGAGATCACGTCGCGCTATGAATGGGGAGTTGACTCGGCGCAGAATGAAAACGGAAGCGGGCGAGTGGAGATTTACCCGGCTGAAACCGATTCAGGACGCAAGACGACCGGAACTTCAGAATTTGATTTAAAATTGGCGCCGAACAACTTCGGCGTTTTGCTGCGACGGAAACTGGATTACTCCTTTCCAAACCAGCGGGCCGAGATTTTTATAGCGGAATCGACAAACGGGGATTGGAAGCCCGCCGGAATTTGGTATTTGGCAGGCGCCAACACCTGCGTTTATTCGAACCCCAAAGGGGAATTGGGAGCGGGCGAGCATGTTGTTGAAACGTCGAATCGAAGATTCCGGGAGGACGAATTCCTGGTGCCGAAGGATTTGACGGCCGGGCGCGCTTCAATTCGCGTGCGCGTGAAATTTATCCCGGTGCAGATCTCCTTATACCCTGGCCGCCCGTTCGGCGAACTGGCATGGAGCGAAATTCGCTACGACGCCTATTGCTTTGTAATGCCGAAGCGGACACCAGGTCAATGATAGCAAATCATTATCTCACTTCGGAAGTGTGAGTGACAATTTTTTTGATGGCTTCGGCGATTGATCGAATCGCGTTTTCGTCCGCCAGCAGGACGTTTTGAGGGATCCAAACGGCATCGCGGCATACGGCCTCACAATTTGGGCATTTCACGTTCGTATAATTGACGTTTTTGGCGGCAAGCGGGGCGGTGATTCCGTGCGGCGGACCTTTGTGCGCATCTTGGAAAACCCGGTTTCCATAGAGCGGCCGGTGCCATCCTTTGGTTGCAGGGACTCCCTCGGCGTTTAGGGCTTCAATAAATCGATCTCGCGATATCCCGAGCTGAGTTTCGTCAATGCGAAAAATATAAATGTGATAGCTACGCCGGGTCATGCGGTCGTCGGAGGCGAGGAGGCGAATACCTGGAACGTCTCGCAGGAGTCTGTCGAGGAGTTGGCCATTGGCTTGCCGGCGAAGAGTCTGGGCCTCCAGACGGGACATCTGGGCAATCAGGATGGCCGCTTGAAATTCTGTCATACGAAGGTTGCTGCCCAGATAGTCATGGTCGTACCAAGCTGAACCCTTGCGCCGTCCGCAGTGTGTAAAACTTCGGCAGAGATCAGCCAATTCTTCGTCGTTGGTAACGATGATTCCGCCTTCGCCAGCGGTGATATTTTTTGAGACTTGAAAACTAAAGGTCCCGCAGCGTCCCAATGTCCCCGCGCCGCGTCCCATCCATTGACTGCCCCAGGCGTGCGCTGCGTCCTCCAAAACTTGCAAATTATGTTTTTGGGCGACGGCGTTTAACTCGTCCATGTCAGCGATATGTCCGGCGACATGCACTGGAATAATCGCGCGGGTCCGCGGTGTGATTTTTCGTTCGACGTCGTTTGGATCAAGGCAAAGAGTTTCCGGTTGAATATCAGCGAAAATCGGAATAGCTCCGACGGTAATGACAGCACTGGCGGTGGCGATAAAGGAATACGGCGGGACAATGACTTCATCTCCCTCCACAATGCCAAGGCCACGCAACGCCATTTCAAGCGCGGCTGTGCCATTGGTGCATGTGACGGCGAAGGCGGCTCCTTGAAAGGCGGCAAATTGAGCTTCAAACTCTTTTACTTTGGCGCCGAACCACCATTGGCGCGACTCCAGCGTTTCCGATAGCTGGCGGCGTTCGGTATCATCAAATATGGGCCAAGAAGGCCACTCTATTTTGCGCGAATTAATGCTATTTGTCACGCAGGATAAGGCGTTTGTTTAACGAGTCAGTTCAAAAAAGCTGGCAGTCGAATTGACTGGGACTTGCACTTGTTCCATTGCACCCACTTGAATCGGAGCGACCGTTGAGGGGGACCAGTTGGCTTCGCCGCTTAGCTGGGTTGCCGTTTGAAGTTGGAAGCCCTCAGCATTTGTCGGCCATTCGATCGTCATCGAACCGTTTGAAACGGACGCCTGCAATGTGGGCGCATTGGTGCTTAACGGCGTCGAGCCATAATTAGAATAAACGGCGTCGAGAGCCGGGGTATTGACATCCGTAGTCACAGTATTAACTCCCACCACCATGGACGAAGGAAGAGTTGAATCGGTGATGCTGGAACCGGCCTGGACCCACGCCGAGCCGTCGGTGCCGCCGAAGGCGGTAATCGTGTTTCCGACACGGCGCAATCGCAACCAGGTATTGGGAACGTTATAACCTGGCGGATAGGCAATCGCCCAATTTCCAGGAAAGACGGCGGAATTTGCGCCAGCCGTGGCGCGCTCATAAGCGGCCCAGCGGTTTTGGGTGTTGCCATAGATACATACGGCAAAATGACGGCTCGCAGGATCGGTCGTGTCCCGAGCATCCAATGCCGCATTGGAGTTCTCGTCGCCTCCGGACAGGCTTGAACATTGGGTGCGGATATCAAAGTCACCCGTGACCGTTTGATAGATGTAGTTGAACGAGTCGCTTTGGAACCAGTCTTCCCCGCCAACTACGTCCGCTCCAAAACCATTGGTTGCGAACGCAAAGTCCACCGACGGAGTTTGCAGGTAAGGGGAGCCATTGACATCCAAAACAGTGAAGGATGAAACCGGCCCCGGAGCAGAGAGATTGACGTCGCTATTGCCCGCCAAATCCTGGACGCCATTGATCATTAACGAGAAGGAGCTTGTGTTTGTTAATTGAGGAACGCTTAGAACCACGGTTTCCTGGTCGGCCAGCAACTGCGCTCCAAGAATTGGAGTTCCGTCTGGCAAGGAGTAATTGCTCAGATTGGTGGCTGTGTCGGAGTTGAGCATCTCATTGAACCGGATGGCGATGCTATTGCCAGTAAACGCGGAGATGGATACAACCATAGGCGGAGTGGTATCGGCCTGGACCGTAAGAGTGGCGTTGTGGCTGGCTACCGGCGCCAACCCGGGGGCGGACACAGCCACATTCCACATGCTGCCATTGGCGCTTAACGGCGTCGTTGACATTGTGAAACTGGGAGTCAGTTGTTCGGCCACCGCCACGCCATTGCTATACCATGTGTAAATCAAATCGCCTTGCGCTCCGTTGGTTAATATAGCGTTCACAGTAAAAGTGACTGGCCTGTCTTGTTCGACTGTGACGCTTTGCGGCTGAGAGGTCAGGCCGATGCTGGCGTTGGTGTATCCCGGGTCAGGACTGAAGTTGGCGAAATCTCCGAATAGCGTAGGTTCCCCGGCATCGGTGGAACAACTGCAAAGGCCCACCACCATGTTAGTCGGAAAATCCGAGCTGATGATGTCTCCAACCTGAGTCCAATCGGTCCCGTTGGTGCTGCCGAAGGCGGTCATCGTGTTTCCAACACGGCGCAAGCGCAGCCAGACATTAGGGATGTCTGACGTGTCATACGAAATGGCCCAGTTTCCGGGGAACACTGCGGTATTGCCGCCGTAGGTGCCGCGGGATGAGGCGGTCCACTCGGTCCGGCCGCCTGAATAGATGGTGGCGAACACATGAGGACTGGCGGGGTCGGTGCTATTACGGGCGTCGATGCCGATGATGGAATTGCCATCACCACCGCTGATGCTGGGGCATTGGACACGGACATCAAAGTCGTTGGTCAACGAATTGTAAACGAAATTGAATGAATCACTGCCAAACCACATCAAGCCGCCGTTGACCTGCACGTCAACAATGTTGGTGGCATAGGAATAAACCAGGGACGGAGTGGAGATGGCCGGTGTGCCCACAATGTCCTGCACGGTATAATTGAGAGTCTTTCCATTAGCGACGACGTTGTGCATGGTATTGCCCGCCAAATCCATCACGCCATTGATTGTCAAGGTGAACGAAGAAGCTGATAATTGTGATGTCTCGAGCACGACAGTCAATTGGTCAGGAAGAAGTTGCGCGCTGTCAATTGGGGTTCCATCGCTTAAAGTATAATTGGAGGCCGTGGCGGCGCTGTTGGTGTCCAAGGCTTTGTCAAAGCGAATTCCAATGCTGGTTTCCGGCAATCCCGCCAGAGAGACGACGGTAGGCGGCGTGGTATCAGCAAAAACTATGAGAGTCGCACTTTGGCTGGTCGCCGGCGTTACACCGGGGGCGGATACCGCTACATTCCACACGCTGCCATTGGCGCTTAACGATGTCGCTGCCATGGTGAAACTGGGAGTCAGTTGTTCGGCCACCGCGACGCCATTGCTATACCATGTGTAAATCAAATCGCCTTGCGCTCCGTTGGTTATTACGGCGTTCACTGTGAAAGTGGCCGGTCTGCTTTGATCGACTGTGACGTTTTGAGGCTGAGAAGTCAGGCCAATGCCGGCATTGGTATATCCAGGATTAGGGCTGAAATTGGCGAAATCTCCGAATAGCGTGGGTTGCCCGGCATCGGTGGAACAACTGCAAAGGCCCACCACCATGTTGGTCGGAAAATCCGAGCTGATGATGTCTCCGACCTGAGTCCAATCGGTCCCGTTGGTGCCTCCGAAGGCAGTCATCGTGTTTCCGATACGGCGCAAGCGCAGCCAGACATTAGGGATGTCTGACGTGTCGTAGGAAATGGCCCAGTTTCCGGGGAAGACGGCTGTGTTGCCGCCGTAGATGCCGCGGGATGAGGCGGTCCACTCGGTCCGGCCGCCTGAATAGATGCTGGTGAACACGTGGGGGCTGGCGGGATCGGTGCTATCACGGGCGTCGATGCCGATAATGGAATTGCCATCACCGCCGCTGATGCTGGGACATTGGACACGGATGTCAAAGTCGTTGGTCAACGAATTGAAAACGAAATTAAGTGAATCACTGCCAAACCACATCAAACCGCCGTTGACTTGCACGTCCACAACATTCGTGGCGTAGGAATAAACCAGGGAGGGCGCATCAATATATGGGGTCCCCTGAACGTCTTGTATTGTATAATTGAGAACTATGCCGTTGACGACCAGGTTTGCCGTCGCATTACCGTTTGTATCCTGAACACCGTTTATAGTTAAGGTATAGGCGGAATTGGTGAGCTGAGACACCTCGAGTACGACAGTCATTCCGTCAGAAAGAAGTTGCGCGCTGTCGATCTGCGTCCCGTCCGCAAGGGAATAATTGGCGACGTTGGCCGAACTTGATGGATCAAGCGTTTCATTGAAGCGGATGCCGATCGATGTGGCCGGCAAACCGGCGCTGGACACCACCGTGGGGGCGGCTCCGGCGTAAAGAGACGTCACCAATGACATCGCCAGGGCCAGGCTTATTAGGGAAGGAAGGCCGGGTTTACACATGCGAAAAATGGTTTGGTTCAATTGGGTCTTCATATGCGAATGAGAATATTTAATGGCTCGTTTTATGTTCTTGGTGCCGATGGCATTTTTAACTGGTTTTTTGGGCTGATTTGTTTGGAGGTTCTGCTTTCAGGCATTGATCGCGGGAAAAATTTGTCTGGTCACCACCAAGTGAAGGTGGGGGTTGGCGGAGGGCTCCACTCCCAATTCGTCATGGCGTCCGGAAAGTTATAAAAGACAACGTGCCCGTCCCCGAAAAGCATGTTGAACCGGCGCTGGTTTTTGAAATTATGCCAGACTCCGGAAACGGTGCTCACGCTATGTTCGCCGTGCCAATTCCATTCACCCAGAATGATTTTCGCGGCCGGATTTACCGCGACATCCCTGGCCTTCATCGGAATATTCTCGGGGTTGCCGGCGTCGCCACAGACGTGCCGGGTGCGGAACGAATCGTCCCGCCATTGCGGGGAATAGCTGTCGCCAAACTCGATGAAACAATTTAAGCCTCCGTAGGCGGAATCGCCTTTGTCTGATGGACAATCCCAGGTATTGTAATTTTTGACGTAGGGATTAACGGGGCGATTAGTCGGATACACATACGCGCCAAATTGATCGAGGACCGACCCGTCCGAGACACCGCCGGGCATTGGAGTTCCTCGCTGGCCGCCGGCGGCGGCCCAGCCCGCTTGAATGGGATAATAATCGCTGTTATCCTCCGTGTACATTATAAATCCTAAACCGATTTGCTTTTCGTTGCCGGCGCATTTTATTTGGTTGGATTCTTCTTTGGCGTGAGCCAACGCCGGCAATAGCATGGCCGCAAGAATGGCAATAATGGCTATGACAACAAGAAGCTCAATAAGCGTGAACGCCGCGTTTCCCGCTCCTTCCTCTCTGGAAGATATTTTATACATAAAAATTCAATCTGGCCCGATTCGCTATGCTATTCGGCAAAGCCAGGCGTCTCTTGGTTTTCCGGGCAAATCAAGGTGTGGTTTTGGGCAAATAACAACTCGCCTTGCCCAAAACCCCAATCACTGTTGCCTCGAAATCCAAGAATCCGCATTCACTACGGGGCTAGTGTCAGTTGGTGATAATAACTACTTTGATTGGGAGCCGGGTTTTCGTCTGAATCCGAAGGCATTCCCATGACTGAACTTGATTGGACAGTTGTTATCGCCGTTGTCGTGATCACGATGCTGGCCGGTCTTGCTGTGGTGCGATTATCCTCCAGGCACGGCGCGCTGAGTTACTTTACCAGTGACCGCAATCTGCCGTGGTGGGCGGTGGCAATTTCCAACACGGCGACTTACCAATCTGGCAACGGCGGATTTGTCATGCTGATGGTGGTGTATGGGCTGGCGGCAAACTGGCTCTGGTGGTGTTGCTGGATAATCTGGATGCCGTTGGTAGCCATTATTTGGGCGCCGATGTGGCGTCGCATGCGAATCATGACAACCGCGGAGTTGATCACCGTACGATATGGCGGGCGACCGGCTGTAATTGCGCGCAAACTTTATGCCGTTGTTTGCTGCTTTGGGTTTTCGGTTCTTCTCGTTGGATACGTTACCGGGTTTTTCACAAAAACAATCGCTCCGCTAGTTGGTCTGTCGGAATTGCAAATCCTCGCCATTTTTGGCGGAACGACGGTCATTTACACGATGTTCGGCGGCTTGACTGGAGTCGTTGTGACTGAAGTCCTGCACTTTGTCATCCTGCTGGGCGGGTGCACCGCATTCATGTTTGTCGCGGTGGCGCGGAACGGCGGGTGGAACCATATTCTCAATCATATTGCCGCCGTTCGGCCAGAAGCGCTCGCCCAAACTCCTCCGGTTGCAGCGACCGCGCCTGAGAATTCGATCGGTTTGTTGACCATATTTGTTCTGGCCGCCCAAGGGATATTTTACGCGGGCTCGCCCACGGCCGGGGAAGGTTCCACCGCCCAACGTTTCATGGCTGCGCGAAGTCCGCGACACGCCATGGCCGGCCAATTGTTCAATTGTTTCCTCGCCTTAAGCCTCCGCATTTTGCCGTTAATCGGAATCAGCCTGGTCGCGCTCTCGATTTTTTGGCCGGAGACGCTGGCTCAAAAGACGCCCGTGCCTTCTGGCATGACGCTTATCAAAGACCCGATTACGGCCTGGGCTGATTTGATCATTCGTTGCCGGCTGGCCCCAGGATTTCGCGGTTTGCTCGTGGCGGTGGAAGTGGCGGCTTACACGTCAGCATTGAGCGCGCTGCTCAATTGGGGCGGGAGCTTTGTCGTGAACGACTTGTATCGTTCCATCAGACCTTCGGCCACCGTTCGAGAGGAAGTTTGGGCGAGCCGGCTGGCCATTCTGGTTCTGTTTATTGCCGCCAGTGTGGTGGCGCTGCTGTTCGTTGAACATCTGGTGGGCTGGTTCATGTTCATCAACTCGGCCATGGTCATCTTCCTGCTGCCGCTGGCTTTCTTCCGCTTTTTTTGGTGGCGCTTCAACGTATGGGGTGAATTGGCGGCAATCATACTGGGCCTTCCGCTGTCAATCCTTGTTTGGTTTGTTCTTGATTACCAAAACCCGGCCAAACATCCGATGTGGCAAGGTCTCAGTCTGCTCTTTGGCCTGAGCATTGCCATCCTCCTTTTGGTTACGCTGCTGACTCCACCGGAATCTCGTGAAACACTGCAAAATTTTTATGCGCGATGCCGGCCTCCAGGCTGGTGGCAAAATATCGGCGACACAATACCGGGCGGCGACGGACAAATGTCGCTTGGGCCGTTGATAATCAATTCCTGTCTCGGAATCTTCGGATGCCTCGGCCTCGTCCTCGCGACCAACGCTCTTTTTGTAAAAGATTGGGTGCGCTTTGGCCTGGCTGGCGCGGCGGCGATTGTGCTGGGAGGATGGCTTGTGGTCCGAATGTTTCAACCGGCCAATTCGGAGCGGGGGGTTGAAAATCAGGAGGCAGAAATTCAATCCGCCAAAACATGAAACGATGCTTCTCAATTTGCGTAAGCGCAATTGTCGTCCTTGGTTTTCTATTGACAGCTAATGCGAGCAATGCCCCGACAGGGTTTGCTTATCGCGGCATTAAGGGCTGGTGCTGGACCCCAGAACAGTATTTGGAGGAAATCCCGCATCTACGCGAGTTCAAGATGAACTTCCTGATGAACTGTTACGGGTCAATGTACACGTCCGCTCCCGGTGAACCGTGGAAAAACGAATGGTGGAAGCCGATGACGCATGAACGCAAACTTGCCTATAGTCGCGTCATTGAAGCCTGCCGTGAAAATGGCATCACTTTTTGTTTTGCGTTCCATCCTCAAATATTCTCGCCCCGCCCGTTAAATCCGGAAAGCGCGGCAGACACTGATTTATTCTTCCAGCATTACGCGTGGGCCCAGGCGCAGGGCGTTCATTGGTTCAGCGTGTCCCTTGATGATGTTTCGTGGGACCAGAACGGAGCCAGTCACGGAGGGGCCATTCATGCCAAATTTGTCAACACGATCTTCTCACGATTGAGAGCAAAAGATCCATCGGCCCAGCTTATTTTTTGTCCCGGCCCCTATTGGGGCGATGGCCGTGACGCCAAATCCCAGCCTTATCTCGAAGCCTTGGGGAAAGATCTGCATCCAGATGTTTATATCTTCTGGACTGGCGACGGAGTTACGACACAGCACATAACGCTTGCGGCCGCCGAGAGTTACAAGAGCATTATCAGACATCGACTTTTCCTTTGGGACAATTACCCGGTGAACGACGGCACTCCGACTCTTCATCTAGGCCCGTTGACGGGACGCGATCCTGGCCTGTGCAAGGTCATTGACGGTTACATCAGCAACCCCATGGCAACACAAAATGAACTTAATCGGCTGCCGCTGGCGACCTGTGCCGACTATGCCGTGGACCCGCTTACGTACAATCCAGATCGATCTCTACAAGAATCGATTGACCGGCTGGCGACGACGCAGCCGCAACGCGAAGTTTTGAAATCGCTTGTGGCTCTTTATCCGGGGTTTTTGGCCACCGGCGGCGGAACTGGCGCCAACCCCGTCCGCGATAAGTTCAAGGCGATGCTTTCCGCGGGAGACAAAAAGGAACTTCAAACTTTCATTCAAAAAGCCAAAGACGCCGCAACGGGCTTGGCGCGGCAATTTCCGAACGAGTTTGTCAACGCCCGGAAAACGGTGGAAGCGGACATCGCCTGGATGAACCAGCAGATCTCAAGCCGTCATTTTTCAAATCCATGAATATTGGAACAGCGCAAATTGAAATTACACCTCCTCTTGGTCTTGATCTGGCTGGTTTTGCCATTCGTAAGCAGCCTTCGACTGATGTGCTAGATCCGCTTTACACGCGCGTCCTCTACATTGAGGACGGGCTGCGCAAGCTTCTTTGGTTGCACTGCGATTTGTTGGCGATAGAGCAGCAAATGGCTGATCGAATTCGTAATTGGTGCCAGCAGGAACTTGGCATCCCGGCCGCGGCAGTGATGATTTCGACGACACATACGCATAGCGGACCGGCTATGCTCATCAGCAACGGGTGCGGTGAGTTGGACACCTCTTATGTTGGACGGGTGGAAGGCCAGATGCGAAGCGCCGCAATAAAAGCAACGGGGAACGTAGAGAGATGCCGGTTGGTGGCCACCCAGGGACTTTGTGAACGCGGCGTTGATCGTCGTGGATTCGCTTCAGCTCACACTGACCCGCGCGTTGGCGCATTAGGCTGGACGCGCGACGATGGAACCTTTAAGGCAGCGTTGATAAGTTACGGGATGCACCCAGTTTGCCTTCGCAGCACCCAGATTAGCGCTGACTGGCCAGGCGTCGCGGCGCACTGCCTGTCAGGATCGTTACCCGGGAATCCCCTTTGCGTGGTTTTGTCAGGCGCCAGCGGAAACATTAATCCTCCCGCAGTTGGGGTAGGGCCGAAAGAGATGGCGATTTGGGGTAAGGAAGTGGCGCTAAGCGTGAGCGCCAAACTCATCAGCGCCGCGCGCAGTTCTATGGGGCCAGGATTGCGTCTTTCGGCAGCAACATCGTCAAGACTCGATCTTCCGTTGGATCCTTGGGGAGACGAGGAGTTGGAGGAGTGCATCGCGCAATGCAGGGCAGACAAAGGCGGGTATCGGGAGTTCGGGGAAAAATTCGAGATGGCTATCGATGCCTGGCGATTGATGATGCTCAAACGATTCAAAAAACACGATCATCCGGTGGCGCCCGCCGTTCTAGGATTGGCGCGGTTCGAGCATATCGCTTTTCTCACCGTCAATGCCGAGGTGTTCTCTCGTTTTACCGAACTGGCAACAAGCGGGGGCGCCGGCGAGGTTTACACGGTCGGGTGCACCAATGGGATGATAGGTTATTTGGCGACCGCGGAGGCTTACGATGAAGGAGCATATGAGGTCGCGTGGTCGATGCTGTTTTATAATTTGCCGCGTCCGCGCCGCGGCGGATTAGAGATGCTCGCCTCTCACGCGGAGGCATTGCTCAATGGCAAGCTCCACAACCATTTTCAGGAAAATCATTCCAAATGAAGATACTCAAACATGGCGGGCACAGACTTTTCTCGGAAGACGCCGATACGTCCCGCACCGTCTCCGAAATGTTGCTAGTGTTGGAAAAGACCGGGATGGACGGCGTCCGGCGTTATAGCGAGCAGTTTGATCAATGGAGCCCGAAGAGCTTTGAATTGAGCCGGGAAGAGGTTGAACGGGCGATAGCAAAGTTACCGCCGCGGGTGATTCAGGACACCGACTATTGCCAGGATAACGTTCGGCAATTCGCGAAGGCACAATTGGGAACGATGAAATCCCTCGAGGTGGAAATTCGCCCGGGTGTCGTCCTTGGCCACAAGCACATTCCCGTAAACTCGGTTGGAAGTTACATTCCGGGAGGACGCTATCCGATGTTCGGGTCGGCGCAAATGAGCATCATTCCGGCGAAGGTCGCGGGCGTGAAAAGGGTCGTTGCCTGCACTCCACCAGTGAAAGGAGAGGGATTTTTTCCCGCCACGATCAACGCCATGAACAAGGCCGGCGCAGACCGCGTATTTATTTTAGGCGGAGTACCGGCGCTGGCCATGATGGCGTTCGGCCTGGGGGACGTGGAACCGGTGGATATTCTATGCGGCGCGGGAAATAAATATGTCGCCGAAGCCAAACGGCAGCTTTTTGGTCGTTGCGGCATTGACCTGCTGGCGGGACCGACTGAGATCCTCGTTATCGCGGATGATTCAGCGGACCCGGAACTCGTTGCATGTGATCTTTTGGGCCAGGCTGAACATGACCCCAACAGCGGTATCTGTTTAATTTGCGTCAGCGAAAAATTTGGCCGCGAGACCATAAGCGAAGTGGAAAAGCAACTTGCGGTTCTTCCGACTCGCGATATTGCTTCGTTGTCATGGAGAGATAACGGAATCGTGTATCTGGCGGAATCGCCGGCCGAAGCTGTTAAACTCAGCGACGACTACGCTCCGGAACACTTGGAATTGCACGTCGAGGACAAGAACTTTTTCCTTGATCGTCTGAAAAACTACGGCTCGTTGTTCATTGGAGAAGAAACGACGGTTGCATACGGAGACAAATCAATCGGCACCAATCATATTCTTCCGACGAGCCGGGCGGCGCGCTACACCGGCGGCGTTTGGGTGGGAAAATTCCTGAAGACATGCACCTATCAACGAATGACGGAAGCGGCGAGCGCGGAAGTCGCGGCGGTTACCGACCGTCAATGTCAAGTCGAGCGGATGCCGGCCCACGCGTTGACGGCTCAAGCCCGAATCGCGCGCTATAGCCATGCCGTCGCACAATGATTCAATGTTCGATTTGTCCAGAAAAATTGCGTTTATCACGGGGGCGGCAACCGGCCTGGGGCAGTGTATTGCCGTTGCCCTCGCTCGCGCGGGAGCGGACGTCGTCATCTCTGACAAAGGAACTGAGAGCCTGGATGAGACCGAAAAATGTCTTCAACCAACTGGACGGCGGGTTCTACGAATAGCAGTGGATGTCCGCGATCTTGACCAGATTAAAAAAGGTATCGCGCTGGCGGAAGAAAGCTTTGGCCGGATTGATATTCTAGTGAATAACGCCGGCATCAACCGCCCTCTTCCAGGACTGGAGGTGACGCTGGATAATTGGGAAGACCATTTCAAAACAAATGTGCGCGGCGGCTTTTTCCTGACACAAGCGGTCGCGCCCGGAATGGTGGCGCGCCGGTGGGGGCGAATCATTTTTATTTCCAGCCAATCGGGTTTGATTGGAATTCCTGGCCAGCCCGTCTATTGCGCGACAAAAGGCGCCGTTATTCAATTGGTTCGCACGCTCGGAGTTGAGTGGGCCAGGTACGGCATAACGGTCAATTCGATTGCGCCGACATTTGTGGAAACAAACCTGACGCGAACGCGGTTGCGGGACCCTGAATTCCGGAAATTTGTACTTCAGAAAATCCCTCGCGGAGAGTTGGCCGCGCCGGAGCACGTCGCGTCAGGCGCCGTGTACCTCGCGAGCGATGAGGCCGCCATGGTTAATTGCGAAACGCATTGTGTCGATGGGGGTTGGACAGCGTGGTGATCAATCGCTAAAATGCGCGCGATATTGGAGAAAGCATTGCCAACTAAAGAGGGGCCCACGGAAGCTATCGGCCTGAGCGTGCTTGAAACGCGCCGGGAACCTGGATTTTCGATGGAAGCAACCGACGACTGGTCGCAATTCCATTTCGCAAGCTCGGGCGTAATGCGCATGGAGTGCGATGGGCGCAGTCATTTAGTTGGTTCTGACAGTATCTGCCATATCCCTGCGGGGCATGCGTTTCGGGAAGAAATACTTTCCACGTGGCCGGCGCTGACCTACGTCATCCGCTATCGTCCTGATTTGCTTCCCAATGGGGTGGGCAATCAACTTGCTGGCCTGGGATTCGCTTTGCTGGATGTGGGCGTTCTCAATGTCGCGCAAACGCGCGCAATTCGTTCACTTTTCCAGGAGATGCTTTTCGAGCAGAACAATCGCCAGGGAGGCTGGGAAACGGTTCTTCAATCCCGTTTAATGGACCTCGCGGTGCGAATGCTTCGTCTCGTCCGGCGGCGCGGGCGGCACGAAGCCCTGGTCTTTGAGCCGGGTGACAACAAGATTGACCGCGTGGCGCGGTATGCGCAGAGCCTCACAACTCAATTTTTCCGGCAAAGCACCATCACGGATGCCGCGCGGTCTGTGGGCTTGAGCCGCCGGAAGTTTACGGAAGTTTTTCGACAGGTCACCGGACAAACGTGGAGTCAATGCCTCCAATCGTTGCGTCTCAAACATGCGGCGGAATTATTGACGGAAACCGACCAGTCTGTGATGTCCATTTCGTTTGCTTCGGGCTTCGAGGATTTGTCGCACTTTTATCACACTTTCAAATCAGTGCATGGATTGTCCCCTTCGGCCTACCGTGAGCAGCGGCGGCTTTCGCGCGTGGAACTTCGCGAAACGGCCAACCCGGAGGATGGCCGGGTCGCTCCCGGTTTTAAATACCGCGGCATGAAGGGATGGTTCTGGTCGGCTGATCAATTTCTTGAGGAGATACCGCTGTTATCGGACCTCAAGATGAACTTTCTCATGGATTGTGACAGCCTTAACATTCATTCCCAGGAAGCTTCCGGAGCCGATTGGTGGAACCCGATGTCCAAGGCCAAGAAGCAAGGGTATGGAAAAATCATCAAGGCGTGCCGGGACAACAAGATAACGTTTTGTTTCGCTTTTCATCCGTACTTGGGTGTTTCCCGGGGAATGGATGCCCGCAATGATCGAGACATCGAAATTTTTCACGAGCATTATAATTGGGCGCAAAACCAGGGGGTCCAATGGTTCTGTTTTTGCCTCGATGGCACCAGTTGGGGACCAGATGGGCCGGCTAAAAGCGGCTTGGCGCACGCGCGCCTGATCAACGCGATTTTCACCCGGCTGCGCAAGGAAGATAAAAACAGCCAGTTGTTGTTTTGTCCGGTTGCCTGTTGGGGTGACGGAGCGAATCCCGACCACCGGGTTTATCTGGAAGGGCTCGCGCGCGAGATGCACTCGGATGTCTATGTCTTTTGGAACGGCGACGCCGAGGTAACCCCGCGGGTCACTGGCGTTGCGGCGGAAAGTTACAAAACGACTGTCAAACATCGGCTTTTCTTGTGGGATAATTATCCCGTAAACAATGGCAGCCCCACGTTGCATTTGGGGCCGCTGACGGGGCGTGACCCGGACTTGTGCGAGCTTGTCGATGGTTATTTAAGCAATCCAATGTCCCCACAAAACCAGATTAACCGGCTGCCATTGTCCACATGCGCTGAATACGCATTTAATCCGCGGACATACAACCCAGCCCGGGCGGTGGGCCGCGCGGTTTCGCGCATGGCGCAAACCGAAGGCCAGCGCCAGGTCCTAAAAATGATGATGGAGGCCTACCCGGGATTTCTCGTGTCCGGAGGCGGCACAAGCACCAATCCGGTGCGCGAAAAAATGAAGGCGACCCTGGCCGGTCGTAATCAGGAATCGGTCGCCAAGGATTTGATTTTGCGAATGGAACAGATCCATGCCGGGCTGCTACGCGAGTTCCCGTCGCAATTTCCCTCCACCAAGAAAACAGTGAAGGCTGATATCACATGGTTGAAAGGGCAGGCAGCCGCTCCTTGAAACGAATTGCCGCCCAAAAAACCAATTCCGTTTGCCCTTCTGTCCAAGGATTAAAGGCTCCGATTTAGTACTTTTTCCCCATGAAGTCTTTTGCTGGTTTGGTATTTCTTGTTTTGTCGATAGCCGCGGCCAATGGTGAAGATGCCATTTTCAAGCGGGCATTTCCCAACCCAATCCCGACAGACGCTGATTTCGACACGGTGGTTTCGAGCCAGCCGGAATACGCCAAATTAAAATACCCGGTGCCAATTATTGGATGGGCGTATCATCCGGAAGAAATACATGTCACGCCAGAAGGCGCGCTGGTATTTCCTGATCCGCGCAATCCATCGCTATATGTCGCGCCCCTCATCTCCACAGGGGCCGATGCGCCACACGTACTCAGTCCGGATGAAGTGAAAAAGTCGCTGGTCGATGGCTACAAACCCGGGGTGCAGAGCGAATGGAACGATCACGGTTTGAAAATCGAGGAGCTCGCATTTGGGTCGTTGTTGAAGGGCGAGGAAGTTGTTACCGGACGCGAGATTCTTTTGGGCATGGTCCGATATACGTTAAGCAATCCGTCCTCGCAGGCGATCTCGGGCGAATTTCTGCTCGATTTTGGCAAAGGCGGATTCAATCAACTCCACAAGCTCGTCCCGCCTCCTTATGAAGGGCGTCTCGCTGTGGATAACCGTCTCTTGATGGAATCCAATGGCTGGCTTGCGGCGTCGATTCTTTCGTGCAGCCTGGGGCAACCGACCCTCGACACCAATACGTTGAGGATTGCGTTTCACCTTTCGCCCAAGGAAACGAAGGCGCTGGAAATGGCGGTCCCTTATTTTCCATTATTTCCGGAGCGTGCCACACAGCTTCTTGCTGTTGACTTTCAGTCTCACTTTAAAGCGTTCAAGGCCTATTGGGAAAAGGAACTGAACCAGGGAGCGCAGTTTATCCTTCCCGAAAAAAGGCTTCGCGATGCGTATCGGGCGTGGATTGCCTACAACTTGATCCTGCCCGATCGAGACCCGACCACAGGGCTGCTGTTGATTCATCCGGATGCAACATACTACGAAGCTGTTTGGGGTGGTGATGCATCCGTGGTAATGCAATCAATGGATCGAATGGGATATCATAAATTCGTCGAAGACTGCACCCGTTATTTTTTCTCCCGGCAAGGCATGCGCAAACCCGATGCGGACGTCGAGACGTACGATGGATTCTTTTGTGGAGACGCGGTGAGATGGTTGAGCGAAAACGGATTTATTTTATGGGCCTTGTGCGAGCATTATAAACTTACCGGAGACAAAGATTGGCTTCGGGCCGCGGCGCCGCGCCTGTTGCAATCAGCGAACTGGATTATTCACGAACGCGAACGGACCAAAGTTCTGCAAGACGGAAAAAAACCCCGCCATTGGGGCTTAATGATCCAGGGGCGTCCTTCTGACCTCGGTGATTGGGACTACTGGTACTTCAATGACACATATTCGTATATGGGGATCAAGGATGTGTCGGAGGTTTTGGGAGATGCCGGATATGGAAAGGACGCTGCGCGCATCGGTAAGGCCGCGGC
Source organism: Verrucomicrobiia bacterium (assembly GCA_036268455.1). Classification (GTDB taxonomy): domain Bacteria; phylum Verrucomicrobiota; class Verrucomicrobiia; order Limisphaerales; family Palsa-1400; genus DATAUD01. Next base: position 10,467 of record DATAUD010000118.1, on the reverse strand, counting down.
GGATTACAAGGCGTGCATTTTGGATTCCGTGCGGAGGTCTGTCAATACCAACGTTCAGCCTCCCTTTGTTCCGCTGACACCGTACAAAAATGACAAGCCGACAGAAGAATATCTCTACCGTTACTGGTACCATCTGAACCCTCCCATCTACATGGTCGAAGCGGGAATCTTCGGTCCGAATGATGACCTTGCAACCTGGAGCGACTATTGGGTCGAAAAATACGGGATGGTGAGCGGACTTTGCAAATTCCAACCGGAAACAATCGACCCTCATTACACGTACCATGAGGCGCTCGCGGAATTGCTGCGAGGAGAGACAGACAAATTTGTTTGGACACTTTACAGCCTCTACGCCTACGGGCAGTCCAGAGATACCTACGCGACAATCGAATGGTCAAACCTGCGCACGGGTATCAAAGAACGCGAAACGTGGGACGATTGCCGGCAGCCGCATATGCATTCGAACAGCCGTTGCCTGGCATTGCTGAGAATTGCCCTGGTTCTGGAGCAGGAAAGTAAACTGCACCTGATGATGGGAACACCTCGTGGATGGCTTGCGGATGGCAAGGAACTGAAGATTCTCAATGCGCCGACATCCTTTGGCAATGTCAGTTATTCCGCGGAATCCAAAATTGCGGACGGTCGCATCTCGGTGGAAATAACGCCTCCGTCCCGGCGCACCGCGGACATCGTCTTGCATCTTAGGCCACCATCGAAATACGGTTCTATCGAGTCAGTTTCGGTCAATGGCCGGCGATGGGACAATTTTAGCGGTGATGCAATTGACCTGGGAACCACAACAAACCAACTCGCTGTTGTGTGCCGTTTCCGGTAAGTTTCGTGGGTGATACCCCTCGAAGACTTTCACGTAACCGTGATGTTGAATTTAGGAATGGAGCCAGTTGCCGGATTTGAACCGGCGACCGACGGTTTACAAAACCGTTGCTCTACCACTGAGCTAAACTGGCTAAATTGCTTAAAATAAACTACTTACAACCACTTTATCAGCCCTGTATTTTGCCATTGTATCCCGACTTTGTATCCTGAATGGTTGCGTCTGCAATGACAACACCATCCGATTCGGTTGCGGAAAAGCAACCACGCAGCCCGAAGCCGAAATCACCTTGGCAAAAAACGCCCTACCCAAACTTGATTCGTTACGTTCCAAGCGGCACCTATTTTGGCCGAGTGAAAGTTGACGGCAAGTTAATTCGTCGCCCCAACAGTTAATCCGTCGCTCACTGGATACGCATGTCCTGGAAGTCGCCAAACTCCGCCTGTCTGATTTCCTCAAGGATCATCGGCGCTTCACTACCGGTAAGGCCGCTGTCAAAGGCGAAGTGATCGTGGAGCTTTACCGGAAGGAAATCGACAATGACCACCGCAACACCGAGCGCACCAAACTTTACAAACGGGAAATTCTCATCGCCCTCAAAAAGTCGTGGCCCGATTTAAACAATAGCGATATCGCGCGAATCTCGCAGAAGGATTGCCGCGACTGGGCGGCACGATATAGCCGCGATTACAGCCCTTCCCGATTCAACGGCGCGTTGCAGATTGTCCGCCGCCTGTTTGCGATTGCCATTGAGGAAGGATACCGCAACGAGAATCCAGCGCTCGCAGTTAAGCGTGTTGCAGTGAAGGGGAAACAGTTGAACCGGCCGGCGCTGGTCTCAGCCCGTAATTCGCAGCGGAACATCCTGCAAATGTGAGCAACACGGCAGACACCAAGCGAAGGATTCGAGTTGAGGCATTCATTGTTAGTCAACACCATTTCCGTGCTTTGTCCGGCACGTCGTGCAATTCACTCAAAACTGGTTTTTCATGCAGCTATTTCTATGAAAAAAATAGTGCGCCAACGACGTGAGCAGGTCAAGGCGATTGGGACACGCTAATAGCCGCGTATCCATCGCCGCAATGCGCGGCCTAACCGCCCCTCTCAACGTTTGGGCCAGTCCGTTTTAACCAATTCCGCGACCTCGCGCAGCATCCGCAGTTTTTCCTGTTCCTTCCGCCGACGCTTTGCCAAATCCTCCAACCCGCGCTCGATCATGGCCTCGCAGTCCTTTGCCAGTTGCAGCTCTTCGTTTTCCTTTTTCCACTTGGGCGATGGCCGGAGGTGATCCAGCGTAATTTCGGTTACGTACCACCAGCAGTGCCGCGCCGGGTCGCCACCGCCTGCCACCAATCAAAGCGCACGTCGGCATTATGTTTGGCAATCTCGCCCTGGACCGGGTTCGTTTGCCAATCCCCATCAATGAACGCGACTGCCGGAAAAAGCTTGGCCATTTTCCACGCCCAGCGCTGCTCAATCACGTCCTTGATGTTGTGTTTTTTGATCTTGGCCCCGTTGTGGTTCAGGACAATCACGATCTGCTTTACCATTTCGCGCCAGACGCTGGCCCCTGGCGTCAGCCAGCCGAATCGGACCTTGTGCGGTGGAGTTGCTTTCCGCTCGTCCTTTTTGTGAAGTTCCTTTGACCAGTGAACGAAGTAACGTACACACCTTGCGCCCTTGTCCTCTGACAACCGGCTGTCCCAATCATTGCGCAAATATTCTCCGAGGTAACGGCCCAACGCTTCGCCGTTTTCCCGCATCGGTTGTAATTGATGCCATCCGAACCCATACAGCTTTGATGTACGCCGCCAGTAGGCCCATTCGCGCTTGATTGCCCCGTTTCCTGTTGCGTAATCGGGTTTGAACACCGGCTTTCCACTCACCCCTTTTGACGGAAAGCAGGCGTTGAAGTCGATGTTGCCGCGAACGTCATCCTTGCACACAACGACCAGGTGAAAATGAATCCCACCATTTTGTGTCGCTTCGTGACCGTAACGCCGCACAGGTAACGCTTGGAGATTTCATTTGTCAGCAATGAATGAAAACGCCGTTGCGCTTCTTTGCGGTCACGCAGATTGCGGAATTGTCCTCCCGCCTCGTAATCGCCAAGGGTCAGAGTCAAAAACCCGATTCGCTCTTTCCCAAACGTTGCTGCCATCCATTGGATGTTTTGCGTCAAAGCTTCCGCCTGTTTCTTACGCGGACCTGGAAGCGGTGAGACTTCATCCTTTGATGCAGTTGTTTCAAATAGATAAGGAAGGCCGAGGGCGGGCGGCGCTTCACGCCGCACCGCCCCCGACCCTTCCACAGTGCCGGTGTCCATAATGCCGCCGTTGTTAGCTGTTGCGGCATTTCAGGAAGCGGTTCAGTTCATCCTCGGTGAATCGCTTGTGGCGGATCCCAGGAATTGCAGTCAATAATTTTCTATGGCAGAGCCGCAGCACGGTTTTTTCATCCACCTGCAACAGCGCCACCACATTCTTCGTGGTCAAAACTTTCATCGTTCATCTTTCGTTTCGCGTACGCGCCGAAGCGCGAACGCGGGTTGACGGTGAACGGCGAGTCAGTTCCCGCCGTGAAACGAGGCCACGAATGAAAAAATATGAACGGTTACGAAGGTACTAACGAAAGATGAGAAATGATCAGTTTTTCTTGGGCGGTTCTGATTGGCGTAATATTTTATTTCTTGCCGCCGCCCCTATACTGCAATCTTCCAACACTAAAACGATTTTCGACTCTTAAAACCAAAGCATTCAGCCTCGATTCGCACTCAAAAATACCGCAGTCCTCGACGCCGTCAAACGAAATCTTGCGTAATGTCCCATTGAGTCCTGTTCAGGGGTGAAAAAGGCGGATTGGAATCCAAGAAATTCTCCTATGCCGGAGTTTTGGTCGATTAATCCAGTTCCAACCCGGCTTTGGCCTTTTCCCAAGGGATGAGTGGGTTATTGCCATTTTCGGCAATAGCTGTCTGCAAATCACGCAGGTCTTCCAATTCTTCCACGCGCTCTCGCAAATGCTCTACGGCCCTTGTCAATTGTTCGACTTTCTCCAATACAGCGGCATCACTCATAAGCTTCTTTTCTATCTTTGACAGCATACACCTGGATTGCGTCTCCTGCCAGCAAGAAAAGCACCCTGAAATTCCCAACACGCAGCCGGTAATAGTTGCCTTTGGCTTGGAGTTTCAGAACATCACCTCGCAGGTCCTCGCGCATTTCTTCCATCCGCCAGCCGATATTTCGCCGCTGTTCTTTGGGTAACGCCCGTAATCGATCCAGTGCTTTCCTGCTAATCTCGAGCCGATATTTCACGCGCATACCCTATCGGTTTTTGCGTCCTTCTCTCAAGCAATTCCGGGCGGCGATTGCATGGCTCCGGGCGAGGCTTTCAAGGTATTGCTCGCCACGCACCCCCGTGCCCTGTTGCGCTCCACATCTTGACCGCCCCGCCCTCCGCCAAGTCGCGCCGCTAAGGAATTGCTTTTGGGAAACGATTGATCACACTCGACGCATGGGCCTTTCGGTTACCATCACATCGGCACACGATGGCGCGGTGTTGGAGTTTTACGACTACGTCGGCGACTCCTGCAAGGTGAGTATTCGCGGTTCGAGTTTTTCTGGGACGGCTACCGTCCACGTTCTCCCGGATATACCACCTCTTGATTTACCATCTCTTGAAACGTTTTTCCGAGGCCTCGCGAAGCAATGGTCTGGTTGGCAAGGCAAGAAGCAGTGGCGCTCAATCGATGGTGAACTGGCGCTTTGCGCAACGATTGATTCGACAGGCCATGTGGGTCTATTGGCTTGCCTAAAATCGGGGCCATACCCTTACGATTGGAGCCTCACAACCACACTGCTTATCGAAGCTGGCCAATTGGAGCAAATCGCCGGTCAGTTTCAACGATTTATCCTTCAACGATTTATTCAATAGTCGGTTAAAGACAACAGCGGCGATTGTATCCCTTGTATCCCATTAAATCCGGTTTTGAAGCCCGGCAACGGTATAACACCGTATCGTCCATTGTATCCCGCAATTGTATCAGGTTTGCTGTTTTTTGCGGGTTTTTGGGTGTTTTTCGGTTCTCTCGACATGGCCTATGGCCTTGCGTAAACCCTTGTGGCTGTGTATTGAATGCCCTGTTGTCCTGTTGAGTGATTTTGGAGGAAAAACCGTGTTGTCAATTACAAAACCGTTGCTCTACCACTGAGCTAAACCGGAAACTAACGGCGGGAATGTCCGCCGTCTTTGGCGTCGGCTGCAAGCGCGAAGATGACGATTTCTGTCTGGTCAAATGTAGCCACAGAGGCGCAAAGTTCGCTGCCGCCTCTGAACCCCGGCGATCGCAACAATCGACCGGCAAACTTTCAAAGAACGGCGGCTTACTTGGCGAAACTCGCGCGATCATCTGCTTCCAGCCAGTCGAAGACCGAAGTTTTGGCGGGGTCGATGCCTAATTTCCGGCATTCGTCGTCGAAATATTCGCCTTTCTCGGGATGGCCGTGCATCGTGGACTTTTCCACGTTGTCAGACCAGGCTTTGATTTCCTCCGCCGTCTTCTTCGTGCCATGCCCATCCAGGTACTTGGCAATTTCCTCGTCGGTGGCGCCGCCTTCAAGCGCCTTGCGAACGCCGGCGTATTCGACGCCTTTCCAGTCCAGGATTACATGATCGAGAGGGCAATCGGTGTGGTATTCGCCCATCGTGCCGGCGATGTCTGCGCGGGTTTTGTCGGCCATCCGCGAGAGGATGGCGTAGCCACCTGTGCGTTTACGCGGGCTGGTTGGGGCTTGTTTAGTCAGGTTTTTGGCGGTAATTGCATTTTTGATGGTGCTCATATTTAGTTTCTTCTGTTGGACTGGTAATTCAGTTTTGGGTGATTCGCAAGAACTTCGATAGGACTTATTGGGGTGAGGATGCCGCGCCGAGATTCGGAGCGGGGGAGGGGGCTGCTGCGGCTTCTGATCTTTGGCCTGCGGTTGAGGTTGTTTTCTCGGGTGCTTTTTCTTTTCTGAACCAGGTTCGCCAGCCTTCGGCGACTTCCAATAATCCCCAAAGCATTATTGCGCGGAAGATTCGCATTTGTGTCGGCAGCGCGAAGCTAAATCCCGGCAATAGAAAACGGCGGTTGGCGTTTTTCATTCCAAGGGATTTGCGGCGGCGGCGGTCGCGGGCCATCGAGGCGAAGCGGCGGTTGTAGGTCCGCATCAGCCAGTAAAATGGTATCGAGGGCACGGTGGAAAAAATCGGTTCGTAGTAGCTTTCCGGGCCGCGAAGGTAGGGTTGCGAAACAACTCCGGTATAGTAGAGGCCAATATCCATGACAAATGCCAGGCGCATCAAGTCGAATTCGCCTATGTATTCGTATTTGTCTTTGTATATGCCGCGAAACCATCGGCTGTAGCTGTTGGAAAATCTGCGGTTGTGGTCTTCAATCATTTTGGCGATCGGCTCGCCTTTTTGCTGGGTCAATATGAGGCGAACGGCGGACATGGTTGTGAACGCAACCCAATCGAGGCCGGGGCTGTAAAATGGATCGAGAAAAGCCGACGCGTCCCCCACCAGAGCAAAACCGTCTCCCGCAAAAACGGTGCTGCAATAAGGAAGGTTTTTGCGCCAGTGGACGTCGCCTTCCTCCCATTGAGCATCGGCCAGAAATTCGCGGGAAAGAGGATGCCGCGAAAGAAAGGTTTTTATCCGGTCGCCGATAGGCCCTTCTTCGGGCAATTGCGCCAGGCGCTGGTCGAGTACCACGCCAATGCTGGTATCTCCGCCTTTGAGCGGAATGAACCAGGCCCACCAGCCGTCGCCAACCATGTGATTGGTGGCTGTTCCACGGACGCCGAAACACGCCTTGTGCCAGCGCGGGTATTTTCGCGCCAATTCGTGGCCATCCCAGTCTTTGACGCCGCGCCAGCGGGACCACGCGGCTGCTGTGGGGTGTTCCACGTTTTGCCGAAGCCATCCGTTGCGCCGCGCCAGTAACGCGGCGACGCCGGAAGCATCGACGACCCATCGCGCTTCAATCGAGCGCGTTTGGCCGTCGCAACGCACCTGGATTTTTTGCGGGCCGCCGGGATTCAGTTCGACGTTCCCGACCTCGGCGGGCCGCCATAGCGTTGCTCCGGCGGCGACGGCGCGGTCCAAAACTTCCTGGTCCAAACGGGCGCGATCCACCTGGAAGGAAATCAGGCGCGAGAGCATGCGTCCTCCGACTTCGGCGCATTGATCCAGCGAACGTGTCTGGTCGTTGAAAAACCAAAAGCGCATTCCCTGTTTGACAAGGTGCGCTTCGTTGAGATAGGTCGTCAGGCCGAGGATTTTCGTCAGGAAATAGGTGCTAATCTCGACAGTCGCTTCGCCAACACGGCGGCCGAAGACCTTCGATTTTTCAAGAATCAGAACGCGCAACTCAGGGCGTTCGCGCCGGAGCAAGAGGGCGGTGGCCGCGCCGGACATCGCGCCGCCAATAATAACGACATCAAATTGTTCGGTTTCAGAGGGCATTGCTAACCTCCGTCCGCGTGGCGCGCAGGGTTACCTCATTCGCATATTCAGGAACCAGCGGGCGCAGTTCCATGGGCAGGAACAATTTCAAGAGCGGCCCGGTCATGGCAGTCGTCACGAGCGACATAATAACGAACATCGTGAACAAATCCTTGGGAAGCAAGCCCAGTTCGTAGCCGACGTTGATGGCGATAAGCCCCATCAGAGCGCGAGTGTTCATCAACGCGGCGAGCGAGAGGGCATCGCGGTTCGGCAAGTCGCCGAGGCGGCCGGCTCCCCAGCAACCGAGCAATTTGCCGGCGGCGCCCACCAGCAGCACCGCCCCGCATCCCAACCAGGCTTCGGAACGTTCGGTGTTGGAAATGCTCTTTCTCCAAAACCATCTGAGGGCCGGTCCGCCAATTTTCATCAGGAGGATAAAAAATAGCGTGACGCCAATGACTTGTCCGACCATCAGCAGCCATTGAAAATTCGAGGTGGCGAGGGCGGTGACGGCGGCCAGTCCAATCCAGCCGATGACATCGTCGATGGCCGCGGCGCTGACGGCTAACGCTCCGAAGGCGGTTCGTTCCAATTTCATTTCGAGAAGGATTCGTCCGAGCATCGGAAGCGCGGTGATGGAAAGGGCGATGCAGATGTAAAGTTGGAAGCCAAAGAAGTCGATCTTTGGGGCGAATCGGTCATGCAGCCAATGGCCAATGGCGAGGCCGCCGAGCATCGGGGCGACCATGCCCATCACGGAAACGCTGATGACGGTGCGGGATTGATTGCGAAAATGGCCGAAGTCGAATTCCATGCCGACTTGAAAGAGGAGGAGTATGATTCCCAGTTCGCCGAGGAGTTGGAGGGATTGTGGAGCTTCGGCGGGGAAGACGACGGGCCAGTTGGCCGGCCATATCAAGCCAAGCGCGGAAGGGCCAAGCAGAAGGCCGGCGACGATTTCACCGACGGTCAGGGGCTGTCCCAATTTTTTTCCGAGGCGGCCGAAAAACCAGGCGACGGCGATGATGATCGCCCAATCCATCAGAACGATCCGCATGTGGTTTTCGATGGCGGTCGGATTCATAGCCGTGGAAAGGTGCCTTGTTCAAAGGGTTTGGGCAAGCGCGGGGATTTGTTTCTGAAATTTTTGGTCGTGTACTAACGGATTGTTGCTAAAATGCAATAATTGCTGGACGGGTGAGAATGTCGGCTCCAATTTTGTGCAATGGCGTGGAAGTTAAAAGTTGCTGCTGTTGCCGGCTCAGGCGCATTCATTCTTGCACAGGCAGCGCGATACAATTACTTCGTCCTTACACAAGGATGCCCCGGCGAAATTAAGGCTGGCGACACGCTCACTGGTAAACTGATTGAACGTTGTCAGGATTCATTCTTTCTTAAAAAACGCGGAAATCCAGTCGAGGTGCGTCTTGAACACGCAAACTGCCCATTAGATATTGCGATTGAGTTTTTTCTTCGTTCGCCTGAGGCGGGCACGACTATATCAAGAAAAGCCTCGTTTCGGACGCGCACGATATAGCCAGTCAATTGTCGAATAATATTACGTTTTGATGAGGCCTATTTCATACACTTCGTCATGGATTTGAAACCCATTTTTCATTGGCGCGGTTTATCGGCGCAATAGTTGCCCGCGTCAATCAGTTTAATGACGCCCGTTCAATCAATTCCTCAACCTTCCAAGCGTGATCGGCGAGGCCCATTCCAACCGCTGGCGTGCAACCCAGGGTTGAATGGACCTTGCAGAAGTTGTGGGCGCACACAAAGATGGCGATGGCGAAGCGGTGATTTTCCAGTGTTCGGGACCAGCCAAGGCCCAGACGCCAAACCGCTTGTTGAAGTGGCGAACACTTAAATTCACCCTCTCAACGTGGCTGGTGTAAATTAAGCTGTGAACCGGCGCACCTGCCTTGACTGTTTTCGTCACCCCGAGAAAGGGAGAGGGTGAGTACCTCCGGGACGCTTCCACTTCTGTTGATGGGGTCGCGAAGTTTTTTTGGCACACCCCCAAGTCTAACCGTCCAAGCAGATACTTCCGAATGGTGTCGGGATATGCTGCCCAGCCGTCCGTTGTAATTTGGACTCGCCCGACAATGCGCGATGACACGTCGGCCGCAAAAATGTCTGTATTGTCATAATCCCGCTTGCCAGTGTGATGGCTCACAATCAGTTTCTCACGCGCTGTCATGGCCAGGAACGTGTATTGATCGCCCCGCATGACATCTTCGGGCGTGGTGCGCTTCTGGCTGATTCCAACTCGGGACCAAAGTTCATCAATTTGCAATGAGCCGACTGTCAGATTGCGGACTGTTTTGTCGTGAAATTCGTAGCACTTCATTCCAACCCTCTGCAACACATTCAAAACAGTGCGGGTGTGGCAATCCGAAAGCCGGGCTGCGGCCCGAATCCCAATGCCCTCAGTAAATAGCCGGACGATCTGGACGACTTTACCATGATCCAAAACTAAGCCCCGCAATGGCTGCTCCTCTGAAAACGTCTTGCCGCATTTTATGCAACGATAACGCTGGACCGCCCGATTCTTGTTCTCGAAGCGTCCGAACTTTTTCGTCGGGCCGCTGCAACAATGGCAGGTCACAGAAGATGTGGATTTGATGTACTATAAGCGTTCAGCAGTCCAGATTTGCGTTACCGAGCCTCGGTAATTCTCCTCGACAATTTAATCGCCGATGGCAAAACGTGGCTTGAATTCAGCCTATTTCCTTCGTCTCGATTGGCGAAGGAATGAACAAAGAATGTACATAATAATCGCCAGCAGCAGCCCCATTACTACGTCGAACGTGGCATCCAGCTTAAACTGCTTCCAGTCCATTCCGGTGGCTTGGCAGATTTTTTCAGTAGTCATAATTGGAAGCGGATTTTTGTTCTCAATTTGGAGATTTAAGGCAGATATAAGAGAGGAAATAATTTCCTACATTACAAAAGATGATTTCCTCCACAGACTGGCCTCGTTGAGTCATCCATCGCTAGCGTAGTGTTTCTTAAATGACTAGGCATATTATCTGCGCTTTTTTCGCTTTTTGCGTTGCGACCAGCCGGGCTTGATCTTTTCGAGCTTTTGTCGCGCCCGCTCAACTTTCGCCATTATTTTTCCCACTGCGGCCGTC
>DATAUD010000117.1:0-19167 GCA_036268455.1 Verrucomicrobiia bacterium | reverse complement strand
GAAAACAGTAGTTGATGAGTTGCCATTCGGCGTCCGTCAGATCAGAAGTGTATCGCATCCCCAGCTTATAGGGGTACGCGCTGTAAAGTACAAGTTAACGTTAAAGTCGGGGTTTCCTGAGTTTTAAAACACGCTCTAAGGCACCTTCCGACGAAAGCCCAGGCGGCGCCCACTCGGGGCGCGCCTTTGGCCAGTCGGAATATGCCTGGAAAAATTTAGCCGGTTTTTCTTGTGGTTTGAGTAGCGGCCAACGCTACGCAAATTATTTGCTAAGAAAGAACGTGCGTAGGTTGTCAGACAATTAGCCCATAAAAGCAAGCAGATTCTTACATACGGGAGCAAATAAGCGCTGATTCGTGGCACGGTTTTTGATGCCTTTTGTGCGTGACTTTATTTGAGAAAAATGTATGGTATTGCCCCATGATGCCAAAGTGCGTATTTCGGTGGTGGTTCGCCCTTTCGGCCACTTTTCTTTTCAGCTTGTCTCTTACGCTTGGCGCATTGCCGATGATTCCGGCGGGGACGCCGTTTATTACGGTGCAGGCAACCGATCCACTCGCGACTGAACCGGGAGGCAATCCTGGAATGTTCAAGATTTGCCGCTCGGGAAATACGAATTCAGCGGTGACAGTCGGCTTCACCCTCGGCGGCACCGCGACCAACGGCGTGGATTACGCAACCGTTCCACTTTCAATCACGCTGGAAGCCGGCCAGGTATTCTCGAATCTGGCGATCGCGCCGATCACCGAGCCTTCGGCAACCGGATACAAGAGCGTTGTTTTAAATTTGACGCGCGACCGCAAGGAATTTTTCGTCACTTCACTCGACCATGCGGTGGTTTACATTATCTATCAATATACCAATGTGCCGCCGGCGGTCAGCATCGTCACTCCGACAAACGGGGCCTCGTTCCTCTCTTTGCCCAATGTGGAAATCGCCGCCAACGCGTCCGATTCCAACGGATGGGTGACATCGGTGGCGTTTTTTGCCAACGGCGCGGAGATTGGGGTGGTGTCGAACACGCCGTTTTTCGGCGGACCGATTCGGCCCTTAACGTTGCGCACATCGCATGGTTCCATTGTGCCGGTCATTCCGGGCTGCCGCGAGAACCGGTATCAGTTCGTATGGACTAACGTCACGCCGGGCAGTTACAGCCTGACGGCTGTGGCGACGGACAACGCCGGATTGGAAACGACATCCCAAGCGGTGTCAATCGACGTAAGCACCAATCTTCCCGTCCCGCAGGTGCGCATCATCAGCCCGGGCAACGGCGCGGAATTTCCAGATCGCGCGAGCATCAATCTTTACGCGGCGGCGGGCGAGGTTGGCGGTGTGGTGCAAAGCGTGGAATTTCTGGCCAACGGCGCAAGCATCGGCGTCGTGACGAATTATCTGGCCACCGAACCGGCGGGACAATTTCATCCGCGCGTCCAATGGCTTCCCTATTATTTCCGGTGGACCAACGCGCCCACCGGCAGCAACGCCGTGACAGCGGTGGCAACGGACAATAACGGCACCACCGCCACCTCCGCGCCTGTTGATATTACCGTGACCACCAATTTGTATCATCCTCGCCCAGGCCGGAGTTGGTAGGCGCTAATCGTCTCTTTTCGCGAAACGCCTATTCAAATTGCCGGGGTTAAATAAAACCTTATACTTCTGAAGGTTATGTACTCCAGGCCTTCCGGGCTTTTTGCAATGAATGTTGAAACCCTTATGCAGATCATCACGCCTCTGAAAATCAGCGGCCAAGGAGAGTTTTTTCTTGCCCTCCCGCTGGACTTTTATAGAGTGCGCGCGCACTTCGCAGCAATATTGCCGTTAGATTATGAATAATGCTTTAAAGACTCTGTTCCTGACTGTTTTCGCGTTGCTCACCGCTTCGGTGCTCTCCGCCAATGCCCAAACCGCCGCGACGCCGCCGACCAACCATTGGCAGACTGCGGCAACCGTCGGCCTGACCATCGCTCGCGGCAATGCCGATACCACCTTGTTTGCGCTCTCAGTCGCCACCGAGCGGAAAATAACAAACGACGATCTCAAGCTCGGCGCTGACATCATTTACGGCACGTCGAAGATTCAAGGCCAGGGAAGCTCCCAGGAAACCGCGGATTCCGACCGCGGCTTCGTTCAAGACAACCATAGCTTCACCTACCGTTCCTATGGCTATCTACGCTTGGAGGCTTTGCACGACGGAATCGCGGACATTCAGTACCGCATTAACATTGGACCAGGCATGGGCTATTATTTGATCAAGAACAAGACGCTGGACTTGAGCATCGAAGGCGGTCCGGGCTTCATCAAGGAAAAGCTGGACGATTACAATGAGGACTACGCCACCTTGCGCGCCGCGGAAGCGCTGCATTACCAAATCAGCGCCCACGCGAAACTGTGGGAAACAGTTGAGGTTCTGCCGCAGGCGAATGACTTGGATAATTACATCGTGAATGCCGAAATCGGAGTCGAAGCCGCCCTGAACAAAAGCAACAAGCTTGCTTTGCGCAGCGTGCTGGATGATTCGTTTGACAATGAACCGGCGGCCGGCCGCTTGAAAAACGATCTCAAACTGATCACGGGCATCACTTATAAATTCTGAACTCATGGCAGAGCCGGGAACCAGTCCGCACCAATGGCGCTTTTTCGTAGCGGGCGGGTTTGACCAGGTCAAGCTGGAGACTGGCGCGGACCTGCTGAATCTCGACCAACTCGACCAGAAGCTCTGGGTGGCCCTGGCGTGTCCCGTTCACGCACTTCACTTCAGCCCTCGAACAGCCGAGTTGATTGACACCGATCAGGACGGTCGCATTCGCGCGCCCGAACTGATCGCCGCCGTGAAATGGGCCGGGGCGATGTTGAAGGACCCGGACGACCTTGTCCGCGGGGGCGATTCCCTGTCTCTCGACGCGATCGACGATACCACGGAGGAAGGCCAGCAAATCCGGGATTCCGCACGGCAAGTCCTTATCAACCTGGGCCGCCCGGATGCGACCGCCCTTTCGCTGGCGGATATTTCCGACGCCGACAAGAATTTTGCCAATGCCCTTTTGAACGGCGATGGCGTCATCGTGCCGGAATCCGCCGTTGAGGACGCGACGCGGGGTATTATCAAGGAAATTGCGGATTGCATGGGCACGGTGGTGGATCGTTCCGGCAATCCGGGGATCGACCAAGATAAGGCCGACGCTTTTTTCGCCGAGTGCGAAGCGTACGACGCATGGACACGCGCAGGTCAACAAGACGCGGCGACCATTCTGCCTTTTGGCGATCAAACGGCTGCGGCTTTTGGTACGGTCAAAACGATTCGGGGAAAAGTCGATGACTATTTTGGCCGGTGCCGGCTTGCGGCATTCGATCCACGCGCCGCCGCGCTGGTGAATCGCAAGGAAGACGATTACCTTCCGATCACGGCCAAAGAAATCGGGATCAACGTGCCGGAAGTGGCGGACTTTCCGCTGGCACAGGCCGCGCCCGGCAAGCCGTTGCCATTGGCCGCCGGCGTGAATCCCGCTTTCGCGGAGGCGGTGACGGCCCTGCGGGAAAACGCTGTCAAACCCATTTTAGGCAATAAAACAGAATTGGCGGAATCCGATTGGCTTGCCCTACAAGCGCGGCTGGCGCCGTTCGAGAAATGGGACGCCGCAAAAGCCGGGACGGCGGTTGAAAAACTGGGGCTGCCCCGGGTGCGCGGGATTCTGGCGGGCAGCGGCAGGGAAAAGATCAACGCGCTCATTGCCGAAGACAAGGAACAGGATTCCGTGATTGCGGCCGTCACCAATGTCGAGAAGCTCCTGCGGTGCGTGCGGGACCTTTATGTCCTGTGCGTTAACTTTGTAAATTTCAAAGACCTTTACGCGGGCGATGTTCCGGCGATATTCCAGGCTGGGGTCCTTTTTCTGGACCAGCGGTCGTGCCATCTTTGCCTGACCGTTGAAGACACGGCGCGCCACGCCGCAATGGCCGGCATGGCGGGCGCTTATCTCGCCTATCTTGATTGCACGCGGCACGGGGAGCTAGGCGCCGAAAAAATGAGCATCGTCGCGGTGTTCTCTCAGGGCGATGACGATAACTTGATGGTGGGACGCAATGGAATTTTCTACGACCGGCAGTGGCGCGACTACGACGCGACCATCACCAAAATCGTGAGCAATCCGGTCAGCCTTCGCCAGGCGTTCTGGACGCCGTACAAAAAGCTCGTCCGCCTTGTTGAAGAACACGTTGTAAAACGCGCCTCCGCGGCGGATGCCAGCGTCGGCACCCAACTTTCAGCCGTTGCCACAGTCCCGGCCCCGACGCCGGCGGCAGCGACACCCTCCAAAACCGCATTCGATCCCAGCGTGGTTGCGCTTGCGAGCGTCGCGCTGGGAACGCTGGCGGCCGCTTTTACGACGTTTCTCGCCTTTTTGGGAAAATTCGACGCATGGCAAATTCCTCTGCTGGTCATCGGCGTCCTTCTGATCATCTCGGGCCCCTCGATTGTGCTGGCTTACATGAAACTTCGGCAGCGCAACCTTGGCCCGATCCTGGACGCCAACGGCTGGGCGATCAACGCCCGGGCGAAAATCAACGTTCCATTCGGCGCAAAGCTTACGGACATTGCGAAGTTGCCGCCGGGGTCCAGGGTTGATGGCGTTGACCGTTACGCGCAGAAATCCGCGATATGGCCGAAGATTTTGCTGTTCGTGTTTTTGGTCTGGTGGATTTACGCCATCCTGAGTGCGACTGGCGTTCTTTACCGGCTGACAAAAAACTGGGACATTCCGTTGGGGAAACCGCCTGCGGCGCAGGGAACAAATTCGACAGCGACGGCAACCAACAATTCCTCGCCGACGAAAAAGTAACGGGCGGCTCAACTCAATTTCACGTAGGCCGAAAGGCCCTGTAGTCCCCCTTCACGGCCAAACCCGCTTTCCTTGTAACCGCCAAACGGGCTTGCGGGATCGAACTTGTTGTAGCTGTTGGCCCAGACGACTCCGGCGCGAAGTTTGTTGACCATTTTGAAAATCTTGCTGCCTTTGTCAGTCCAAACGCCGGCGCTCAATCCGTAGGGAGTATTGTTCGCCCGCTCCAAGGCTTCCTCCGGCGTGCGAAACGTCATCACGCTCAAAACCGGCCCGAAAATCTCTTCGCGCGCCACACGGTGCGACATCGTGACGTTGGTGAGAAAAGTCGGCGGGAACCAATAGCCCTTTGCGGGCAATGAGCAGGCGGATTGTTCGATCTCCGCGCCTTCCTCTTCGCCGCTTCGCACCAACTCGCGGATTTTCTCGAGTTGTGAAGACGAATTGATGGCGCCGACGTCGGTATTTTTGTCCAGCGGGCTGCCCACGCGCAATGTCTGGATGCGGTCCCGCAATTTCCGGACGACGGTCCCGTAAACTCCCTCCTGCACAAACAAGCGCGAACCGGCGCAGCAGACGTGGCCCTGGTTGAAATAAATTCCGGAGACTATGCCCTCAATCGCCTGGTCCAGCGGCGCGTCCTCCATGATGATGTTGGCCGCCTTGCCGCCCAATTCCAAAGTCAGTTTTTTTCCCGTCCCAGCGCACGCCTTGGCGATGATCTTGCCGACCTCCGTTGAGCCGGTGAAGGCAATCTTATTGACATCGCCGTGATGATAAATCGCCGCGCCGGTTTCCGCCGTGCCGGTGACAATGTTGACAACGCCCTCCGGCAACCCCGCTTCCTGAAAAATCCGCGCCAGATGCAGGGCCGTGATGCTGGTGGTTTTGGAAGGTTTAAGAACCACCGTGTTGCCGCAGGCCAATGCCGGCGCGATTTTCCACGCCGCCATCAGGAGCGGAAAATTCCATGGAATAATCTGCCCAGCCACGCCCAATGGCCGCGGAGTTTTCCCGGGGAACGCGTACCGCAATTTGTCGGCCCAGCCACCGTGATAGAAAAAATGCGCGGCAGCCATCGGGATGTCGAAATCCCGGCTTTCCTTGATCGGCTTTCCGCCATCCATGCTTTCAAGGACCGCCAGTTCGCGCGCTTTTTCCTGAATGATGCGCGCGATCCGAAAAAGATATTTTCCCCTATCCTCGCCGGACATTTTGCCCCAGACGTTTTCGTAAGCGCGGCGCGCCGCCTTGACGGCCAAATCCACATCAACGGCGTCGCCGCGGGCGATTTCGCACAGCTTTTCCTCCGTGGCCGGATTGATGGAATCAAAGTATTTTCCCGAATGCGGCGGGACGAACTTGCCGTCAATAAACAATTCGTAGCGCGGATCAATTTTCGCGGGGACGGTTTCCGGGGCGGGCGCATAATCCCATCGCGACCCAAAGCGCAAACGCCGGTCTTTTGCGGGCACAACCGGTTTGGCTTCCCGGATGGCGATAGAAGGTTCAACAACGGCCACGGAACGCCGGACGGTGGCTTTGCGCAGGACAGTTTTGGACTTTATTTTCATTTACGAAAGCGAAAAGTAATCGGCGTTTTGATAATGGCCGTCGGCGATTTTGGCGATCTGCATCAGAACGTCGTTGAGCAATGTGCTCGCGCCGATGCGAAACAGATCGGGCGTCAGCCAATCATCGCCCAGTGTTTCCTTTACCATGACGAGGTAGGCCAGCGATTGTTTGGCGGTGCGGATGCCGCCCGCCGGTTTCATGCCGATGCGCACGCCCGTCTCAAAAAAATAATCGCGAATCGCCTCCAGCATCACCAATGTCACGGGAATCGTGGCGGCGGGCTGGACTTTGCCGGTGGATGTTTTGATGAAATCCGCCCCCGCCTCCATCGCAATTTGACTGGCAAGGCGCACGTTGTCGTAAGTCACCAATTCGCCGGTTTCGAGAATCACCTTGAGATGAGCGGGCCCGCACGCTTCGCGGACGGCCGCGATTTCGTCGAAGACTTTGCGGTGCTCTCCCGCAAGAAATGCGCCGCGATCGATCACCATATCGATCTCGTCGGCGCCGTCGGCCACCGCCCGCCGGGTTTCCTCAAGTTTTGTGCGCAACGGATATTGCCCGCTGGGAAATCCCGTGGCGACGGACGCAACATGCACAGGCGATTGACCGCCCAAAAAGCGCCGCGCACAACGCACCATATTGGGATAAACGCAAACGGCCGCGCAGCTCGGGACTTCGTATTTCGGTTCAATCGGCTGCATCGCCTTGCGGCACAAGTAAGCGACGCGTCCCGGAGTGTCTTTGCCTTCCAGCGTGGTGAGGTCAATCATCGAAGCAACCATTTTCAACCCGGCCAATTTGGCGCCGGTTTTGATGCTCCGCCTGGTGAAGGAGGCGGCCCGCTCTTCAATCGTCACTTGATCGACTGTGGGAACTGGCGAAAGAGTGCGGTTCATAACCCGATGGGATGCCAGGCGGTTTTGAATTCAACGGTGTCAAGAATCAAATACGGGTCCGCACCCCCGCCGTCGATCCATTCCTCCGTGGAAAAATTGCGTTCGGCGTAGCGTTTAAGGTTGATTGCGGTGCCGCCTTGCAACTCCGGGTTGCCGGACGCGTTGACGATGGCGTTGATATCCATGTGGCCGGCGATGTGCGTCAGCAATTCGGCGCGCTTGCCCGCAAGAATATTGATGACCCCGCCCGGCAGGTCGCTGGTCGCAAGAATTTCCGCGAAGGTCAGCGCCGGCAATGGATATTTATCGGATGCGATAACAACGGCGCTATTGCCGGTCAGCACCGCGGCCGTCGCGAGCGACACTAGAGGAATGAGGGAAGGCTCGTCCGGCGCAAGCACCGCGACCACGCCCGTCGGCTCCGGCGTGGTGAAATTAAAGTGCGAGGTGGCGACGGGGTTTACGGCGCCGAAAACCTGCGTGAATTTGTCCGTCCATCCCGCGTAATAAACGAGCCTGTCGATGGCAAGATCGACCTCCGCCCGCGCGCGCGAATTATCGACGCCGGTGGAACGCGCGATTTCATCCGCCATGCTTCCGGCGCGATCATCGAGCATTTCGGCGGCGCGGTAAAGAATCTGCCCGCGGAGGTACGCGGATTTTTTGGCCCAGCCTTCGGCGGCGGGCCGGGCGGCGGTGACCGCATCGCGCAAATCCTTGCGTGAGGCGTGGCAGAAATTATCGAGCGGCTCGCCGCCGGCGGACTTCGCGCCAAGAGACCGGCCGCTTTCGCTGCGAACGAAATTGCCGCCGATGTAAAGTTTGTACGTTTTCCGAACGTCGAGGCGCAGGGCACTCATGCGCCCGGCATTATGCACGAGCGCACGAGTATCGCAATTCGCTTTTGGCCTCAGCGGGCGTTCGCCAGTTGGCGTTGCGAGCGAGCGCCTTCTTTCGCGATTTTTGATTCCGTCCGCCTCGGCTGCTGGCCGGGATGGAGCACAACTTTGGTCCACCCTTCCTTCCGGCTGTCAAAGTTTTTGTAGGCATCGGCGGCTTCGTCGAGGCTGATTTCGTGGGAGATGATCCATGAAGGTTTGGCGCGGTCGGTGTGAATCAGGTTGCGAAGATATCGGTTATAGGCCTTCACATTCGCCTGGCCGGTTCCCATGTGCTGGCCCTTCCCGAAAAATTCCCCGAGATCAAAGGCAATCTGGCCCTGCTTTGCCAGTTTGTCGGCGCCTTTGGGATCTTCGGCAACAAACACACCGACGACCCCAATTCCGCCGCTGGGACGGACTGATTTTACAAGATCGTTCATCGTCATGTTCGGAACTTCGTGCCCCCCCGGATCATGGCATTGGTAGCCGACACACTCGCAGCCGCGGTCAGCGCCTTCGCCGCCGGTCAATTCCAGAACCTTTTCCACGTGGGATCCTTTTGAATCATCGATTGGAATTGCGCCAATCTCCTCGGCGAGCCGCAAACGATCTTGATGGCGGTCAATGATAATGACCTTGCTCGCGCCTTTGATCATCGCCGAGTGCGCGGCCATCAACCCGACGGGGCCGCAGCCATAAATCACAACGGATTCACCGGGCTTCAATCCCGCGAGTTCAGTGGCGTGCCAGCCTGTTGGAAAAATATCGGACAGCATGACGTAGTCGTTTTCCTTCTCTTTCGCGTCGTCTGGAAGTTTGAGACAATTGAAATCGGCGTAAGGCACGCGCAAATATTCAGCCTGGCCGCCGTTGTAAGGTCCCATGCCCGCATATCCATAAGCGGCGCCGGCGGCGCCGGGATTTGTCGTAAGGCAGAAGCCGGTTAAACCGCGCTCGCAATTCTTGCAAGAGCCGCAACTAATGTTGAACGGAAGACAAACCATGTCGCCGACCTGAATCCGCTGCACGGCAGGCCCGACTTCCACAACCTCCCCGAGATTTTCGTGACCGAGGACTTTGCCCTTTTCAACGTCCGTGCGGCCCTCGTACATGTGCAAGTCCGATCCGCAAATGTTTGTACTCGTGATTTTCACCAATGCATCGGTTTGTCGCTCAATTTGCGGTTCCGGCACCTCTTCAACGCGCACATCGCGCGGCCCTCTGTAAACAAGCGCTTTCATAGTTCAGTTTATTCCTTGGTTCGATGTTCAATTAAATTTTCCTGTAACGCGAAGATCGCACGATGCAGCGCCGACGCAATGCGCCATCGTACGGATTGCGCCGCCCGGCATTCCCTGAACGAGAGTTGCCCGCCGGTTGTGTATTGTCTGGCCGCCTGAACTCCATTAGCGTACGGGGACTATTATGTCTGACTCTTACTTGCAGGATTTATTTGCCGAACGCATTGGCGGGAAGAATTACGGGAAGTCCACGGCGATCTATAAGTTTGAAAAAATCAAGCGCGCCAAACGCGCCGCCCTTGCCGCGCATCCGGGCGCGGAAATTCTCGACCTCGGCGTCGGCGAGCCGGATGAAATGGCGTTTCCGGAAGTGATCGCCAAATTGACCGAGGAGGTCCGCAAGCCGGAAAATCGCGGCTACGCCGACAATGGCGATGACGTTCTTAAGCGGGCGGCTGCGCGTTACATGCAGCGCGTCTGCGGCGTGGCTGGCATCCACCCGGAAGCGGAAGTTATGCACTCGATCGGAAGCAAGGCGGCCCTTTCCATTCTGCCCGCGGCGCTCGTTAATCCCGGGGATTATGTGCTGATGACTACGCCCGGTTATCCGGTTTTTGGCACGCACGCAAAATATTACGGCGGCCAGGTCCACCCGTTGCCATTGCTGGAAGCAAACGGCTTTTTGCCCGACCTGGATTCCGTTCCCGCTGAGGTATTGCGCACAACAAAGGCCCTTGTGCTCAACTATCCGAACAACCCGACCGGCGCGAGCGCGACGCCGGATTTTTTTGCGAAGGTTGTGGAATTCGCGGTCAAGAACCGCATTGTAGTGATTCACGACGCCGCGTATGCCGCGCTGGTTTTCGAGGGCAAACCGCTTAGTTTTCTGGCCACACCCGGAGCGAAGGAGGTCGGTATCGAACTGCATTCGGCGAGCAAGAGTTTCAACATGACAGGATGGCGCTGCGGATTTGTCGCCGGCAATGCCGGGCTGGTGCGAGCCTACGCCGATATCAAAGACAATTCCGATTCCGGCCAGTTCCTGGCGATCCAGCACGCCGCGGCGCACGGATTCGACCACCCGGAAATCACGGAAAAGATCGCCGCCAAGTATTCGCGGCGAATGGGGGGATTGGTGGAAGTTTTGAAAGAAGCCGGCTTCGCCGCTGTCAAACCAAAGGGTTCGTTTTTCCTCTATGTCAAAGCCCCGAAAGGCGCGTCCGGCAAAGGCGGCCAATGGAAATTCGAAAATGCCGAGTCGTGCTCCCAATGGTTGATCACGGAGAAACTCATCTCGACGGTCCCGTGGGATGACGCCGGAGCATATCTGCGTTGGAGCGTTACTTTTTCCTCCAAAGACGCGTCGGACGAGCAGCGGGTCCTCAATGAAATCCGCTCGCGCCTCAGCGATGTGGCATTTCAATTCCAGCCATCAGGTTTTCCTTGAGGACACAAAAGGGGGCGGCCCTATTGCGGGAATTTTGGCGCGATGTATTGTGGCATTGTTGTTTGGGGGGATAAAAGGCCGCTTCTAAGTGATTGGTTGCACTTGGAAGCGGCCATTTTACTTTCCGGGATGCACATTGGTTGACCATTCGGGCCAATGGAGCCGGAGATTCTCCAACAAGCGATTGTCGGCGGCTGGAAATTCGTACTGACTTATCTGATCCAACGTAATCCATGCCAAGTCGGCGCAATGGATTGGCTTCGGCTCGTTGCGCAGCCAGCGGCAAAGGAAAAATTTCAAATGAACGGAACGATCCGGATAGTGGTGTGTGAGCGATTCCACCAAATCGCCGGTCAGAACTTCGATTTCCAGTTCCTCCAACAACTCGCGATGAAGGCATTGCTCGAAGGTTTCGCCCGGCTCGCGTTTTCCTCCCGGAAACTCCCAGAGGCTTGCGAGATGGGCATCCGGTTTGCGCTTGGCGATAAGCAGTTTCCCCTCGCGGAAGACCAGGCCCGCCGCGACCTCGATGATCAAGCCTTCCCCCGCCCGATGCTCTTGTAAAGGAATCCCAATCGCTCCATCTCACCCATGTCAAATAAATTTCTGCCGTCGAATATGATCGGGTGCGTCAGGCACTTTCGCGCGCGTTCCAGATCAAGCCGCTTGAACTGCGGCCATTCCGTCGCGATAACCAGCGCGTCGCACCCGTCGGCGACGTCGTTCATGTCCGCCACGTACGTGACGTCGTTCAAAACCGCCCTGGCCTTTTCCATTGCCTGGGGGTCGTACACGCGCAGGGCGGCGCCTTCCTTCTGAAGGCGATGGCACAATTCGATTGCCGGAGATGTCCGGACGTCGTCGGTATTTTGCTTGAACGCCAGCCCGAGGACGCCGATGGTCTTGCCTTTGAGAATCCAGAGAGTGTCCGTGATCTTCTTGACAAAACGGTTCATTTGCTCGGCATTGATCTTCTGCACCTCCTTGAGCAAGCCGAAGGAATATCCCATCGTCTCGGAAATCTGGATGAACGCGCTCAGGTCCTTGGGAAAACAACTGCCGCCAAATCCCAGCGAGGCATCGAGAAACTTGCGCCCGATTCTTGCGTCCATTCCCATTCCGGCGGCGACTTCCTGCACGTTGGCGCCGGATGACTCGCACAAGACTGAAATGGCGTTGATGTAGGAAATCTTCAGCGCAAGGAAGGAATTGGCGGCGTGCTTGATCAGTTCGGCGGAATGGATGTCCGTGACAATGATCGGCGCGTTGTAGGGCGCATAAACGTCTTTCATCGATTGCACGGGCCGTTGGGACCCCACGCCAATGACGACGCGGTCCGGCTTCATGAAGTCATCGACGGCAAAGCCTTCGCGCAAAAATTCGGGGTTGCTGACGACGTCGAAATCGACCTTCGATTTGCAGTAGCGCTTGATGGTTTCGGCGACTTTCTCGCCAGTTTTGACAGGGACCGTGCTTTTATCGACTATAATTTTGTAGGCCGTCATCGCCCCGGCGATCTCGCGCGACACCACCTCGATAAAGCTCAAATCCACGGAGCCGTCCTGCATCGGCGGCGTTGGCACGGCGATGAAAATGACGTCCGATTCCTCCACCCCTTCCTGGGTGCTGGCGGTAAAGCGGAGGCGTCCCGCCGCCACGTTCTTTTTGACCAACTCCTCCAGGCCCGGCTCGTAAATGGGCATCCCGCCCCCTTTGAGCAGCTTGACCTTGGCGACGTCCTTATCAACACAGATGACAGTGTGGCCTGCTTCCGCGAAGCACGTTCCCGTAACCAGACCGACGTAACCGGTTCCAATGAGCGTCAAATTCATTACAACATTATCGAGAATTTTCGGTCAAAACATTAGTGATTTCCCGGCGCATTCGAGGAAGCGCTGGGAATGCTCAATAAATTGACCGGCGGGTTTTGCGTTTTGATCTGCGGCGCGGGAGCCGCCTTTGGCGGGGCCGATTGGGCTGGGTTTCCCGGCGGTGTCAGCGAAAAAGAAGAATTGGGCGAGGGGGCCTGCTGTTGCGACTTCATCAGTTCCGGGTGCCTGGCGAGCAAAAGCTGGCCGCGCTCGCGGGCTTCGGCGGCCCAGGGATCGTTTGGGTTTTGGGATCGGGCCAGGTCCGCGTAAAGAGACATGGCTTGATCGGGTCGATTGCTCTCGTCGTAGAGCCGGGCCAAAGTTAGTTTCGCCGGCGCCGTTATCTGGGGATCGTTTGGATTGCCCGAGATGATCGCCTGGTATTTTTGGATCGCTTCGGGAAGCTTGCCCTCCGCTTCCAGGCACGCGGCGACGCCTACGCTGGCCTGTGAAACGAGCGGGCTGTCCGGATGGTCGTCTATGAATTTGGAAAATTCGCTTTGCGACTCGGGATACTTGCCCGCCTCAAACAGCGCTTCCGCGCCGAGCAACACCGAATATTCTCCGGCGGTTGTATTGGGATATTGGCTGGCAAGATCGAGATAAGTGCTTGGAGAGGGCGCGGCGACAGGGGCGGCCCCTGGGCCGGATCCCACGGGCAATTCAAAAAACTGTTTGTTTGCATCCGCCTCTTCGCGCTGCTTATTCCAGGACATTATGCCCAGGACTAATCCTATGGCGACGACGACGATGACGACGAAAATAAGTCGTTTTTGATTGGCGTGGAACCATGCCATCGCCTTGTAAAACGTCTCCGTCGATTCCGGTTGCGGTTGCGACTGCGGTGTTTCAGCATCCATACATAAAAAGGTCGGAAATTTTGCGTCCAAGGGTTAAAAAGGCAAGCTAAAAGGTTTCGTCCAAAATGGGCCGCCAGCGCGAAGGAAGGCGGTGAACAAACAACCTTGACTAGGCTTGACTAACCTTGACCGCAAAAACGGAAAACCCGCCGAGAAATCGTCGTAAACGACTTCAATACAGCAACCTCCGATTATAGCTAGCGTTTTAACGCGCACATTAGGTTCCATAGTTGATCCTTGATTGACCCTTGATCCGCAGCCCAATTCAATTTAAACACATTCCGGGCGGAAAGAAAATCCAACCGTTGGAGTTTCAAGCGATTTTTTGAAGATCTTTGGAAGAAAACTCCAACGGAAGGAAATTTCTAAAGCGGCTGTGTGTGGGTTCCAGTGGGGGCGCATTTCCAGTCCAGGCGAAGGTTCTAATTTAAAATCGGATTTTTGCGGAACATGCCTTTGGCTGCTCCAATAAGCAGAACCAAAGCCGGCGGATTATCGTCGGTTCTGCATTTGCCCGGGTTCGCGGCTGGTGTGGAACATGAATAGAATTACGATGTGTTGCGCATCGACCCGTCTCATCGATATTTTGCGTCCAGTTTAGCTTTGACCTCTTCCAAGGAAACGACTTTGCCGGGATTGTCCAGATGATCTTTCAATCGGTTGTCGATGAATTCGGCTTCGCCTGGCGTCAACTCATTGGAATTAAGAATTTCGTCCCACAAATTGCGGCACAAATCAATACGTTCCGCCAAGGGCAACGCCCGCGTTTCTTTGAGAATCAACTCCGACCTCATACCGGCGGAATTTACATCGCGAGCAACGGCACTTCCAGAGCGATCCTTTGGTCACTTCTTGGGCGTTAGCGGCAAGCCAGGAAGCCAATGGGGTCTCCTTTCCATCCGGGGCTGTTCCTTTACTCTCCTGCGCTCATGCACTACTCTTTGGCGTATGGCGGAAACTGCGTCAGGGACTGGGCTTGCGGAACCGGAGGCGGTTTCGGCGCACCGCGCTTTTTTGCGGTGGACCGGCCACAAAATGCTCCTGGCCAAGGACGACATCCACGGAATGGGGGCCTTCCTGCTCATTACCTTGAGCGTCGGACTCTCAAAATTAAATAAGGCCAGAACCGTCATCAGACCATTGATCCGCAGGCAGATTGAACGGGCGGGAATCGATCTGCTGCCGATGATCGGCTTTCTGGCGCTGGCCCTGGGCCTCGTTGTTATCGGGCAGACGGTTTTTCTGCTGCACCGGTATGGGGCGGAAAGTTACGCGGGCACTGTCATGGCATCGGTGGTGGTGCGGGAATTAGGGCCGGCGATCGCGGCGCTGCTGGTTTTGGCGCGAGTCGGGACGGCCAATGTGGTTGAACTGGGCACGGCGCGCGCCCTGGGGGAAGTCGAAGCCCTGGAGGCGCTGGGGATTGACCCGATTCATTATTTGGTTGTGCCGCGCGTGATCGGACTGGCTCTTTCGATATTTTCGCTGACGGTTTATTTGATCATGCTGGCGTTGTTGGGCGGCTACCTTTTCGCCTTTCTCCAGGATGTGCCGCTGAGACCGGGAGAATATTTTCGCCAGTTGGCCGCGGCGCTGCTCTGGCAGGATTTCGTGCTTGTGGCGCTTAAAACGCTCTGTTTCGGCACTTTGATTGCCATTGTGACTTGCTACGAAGGATTGGCTTCGCCGTTGCGATTGGAAGAGGTGAGCCGGGCCACAACATCGGCGGTCGGGAAATGCGTCATCGGCGTGGTGCTCCTGGATGCGTTGTTCATCTTTGTTTATCTCGTGCTTTGATGGAGGAGAATTCCCAACATGCCGGCGCGCAGGTGGAGGCCGTTGACGCGAGCATCGCGCGGCCGCGTTCCCATCACGTTCTTTTCACACATGTGAATTGGCGCGTGAACGCCGGGGAATTCTGGGTGGTTGGCGGGCGTCAAGGCTCGGGGAAAACTTCTTTTTTGTCCACCATGGCGGGATTGCGGCGCACGGCGGCGGGTGAAGTGCGGCATTTTGGAGAGGACCTTTCGCGATTATCGGAGCCGCAATTGCTGCGGCAACGGGCGCGGGTCGGTTTTGTTTTCAAAAGCGGCGGACGCATGTTCGCGGGTTTGACGGTCGCGGAAAACGTTGCGCTGCCTCTATGCTATCATAGGGAATGGACGGAAGAGGAAGCGGCGCCGAGGGTGGACGCGATTTTGCGGGCGACCGAATTGGAATCCGAGGCATCGGCTACGGCGCAAACTTTGGGGTGGGGCTGGCAGCAGCGGGTCGGGCTGGCGCGGGCGCTGGCGCTCAACCCGGAAGTTTTGTTCCTTGACGAGCCTTTGTCGGGATTGGAGGCGCGAGACCGCCAATGGTGGCGCGGATTTTTGGACACGCTTTCACAAGGCTCGCCGATTACCGAGGGACGCAAGATGACAATTATCACGTCCACGAATGATTTTGGCCTGTGGATCGGCGGCAACCACCGCTGCGGCGTTCTGGGGGATGGAAACTGGCAACTGATTGGGGAACACGAAAAATGTCCGGACATAATTTAAGAACATGCCATTACAAGATTTGACTCCTGAATTGCGCACCCGCTTGCGCCACGTCGAAAAAACAGTCGGCTGGTTTGTCATGCTTGCCGCGATTATTTTGGTGGTGGGGTTTGGGTACTATCTTTATGCCACCGCGCAGGCGCGGGGATGGTTTGTGACAAAGATCAATTTCGCAACCGGTCTCGATACCGCCGCGGGGCTTCATCCGGGTGACCCGGTTTCCCTGATGGGTTTTCCCGTGGGAGAGATAACAGGAGTGGAGGCCAACGATCCGAGCAAAGCGTACGGCGTCATCATTTTCTTTGAAATCCGGACCCCATATTACGGCTATATTTGGTACGATTCGAAAGTGCGAGTGAATTCGGACTTTCTTGGTCACCGGTCTCTCGAGATTCTCAAAGGGGTAAACGGCCAGCCAAGCGTTACCACCAATTCAAGCGGTAAGCTGATAGTGCTGGATACCCGGCGGGCGCGTGATGAGTACTTAAAACTAGCCTCGAACTTAAAAGAACTGCCAGCCAACAAAAAACTGCCGGATGCAACCATTTTGGACGAGGCCACCAACCAGCTCATGCAGCTAATCAAGGACCACAGAGAGGAATATTACACTAACGCGGTTCACGGGGGATACACCAGTGGTGTTGACCGGCACGAGCATAATTACTACTGGATTCCGCCATTGGAAGAGCCGGCGTTATCGGATCGGCTGGCATCGGTGGCCACGAGCGTACAAATGGCGATGCCCGCCATTCTAGGATTGACGAATCAATTGTCCGCAATTTTGAGCAACGCAAACGTCGCGGTTTCGCAATTGCAAGGAACTCTCACTGAGTTAAATGGCACGCTCGCCCAAACGCGACCGACCCTGACCAATCTCACTCTCATCACGGATAATTTGCGCGATCCGAACGGTTCGCTGGGCAATTGGTTGATTCCAACGAACCTGGCGGCGTCCTTAAATGAAACGTTGCAATACGCCCGCGAAACGCTCGGTTCCGCGCGCGGCACGCTGGATTCAACCGACACGAACATCACAAAGGTGGCGACGGATTTGGACCTGACGTTGCAGCACCTTTCCGATTTAACCAGCAACCTTGCGTGGCAGGTAAGCGTCAACAGCAACCTCGTCAGTGACGTCAACAAGACGATCGTACATACGGACGACCTGGTTCAAGGGCTGAAACGCGAATGGTTTCTGCGCGGCGCGTTCAAAAAGAAGCGCTCCGAGGAGAAGAATTCAGCCAACAACCACTAAACTATTTCAATACGAGATCAGACTTGTCGGCCAAAAGTATTGCCAATTCCTTGTGATGAGCTTTGCGCTTTTCACCGTCGTTCTCATTCCAAGGCAATTGCCTGATGGCAGCGTGACGGGAAGGAGGTTCGTCAGAAACGACTTCCAAACCTGTTGCTCTTACGTCCTGAGCTTTCAGTAAAGCTGCACCATGAACATTCCGCCCTTGGGCAGCGTTGGCCATCGCGATAGCCCACAATTCGGCGCGTGGTTCGTGGCCATGCCTAAAAACGGAAGTTTCCCGGCCATTGGGTTCGGGCATAAATACCGCCGGCTTTACCATTGTGGAATTAAAATGGCTGGATGACGTTAAAAACCGCGCGAGGGATTCCTCCCCGGCAACGATCTCAGTCAGCCCCGATGCAAGGGTTCCCATTTTTAACAATAGATTGGATGCCGTCAATTACGCGCGCTGGGACCTGCTGGCCGTCGAATCGAGCAACGGCGTGGCCCGTATCCGTGCCATCCATCCACGCGTATGCAAATCTATCGTTCGCTCCCACACTCAATGAAAACACTTGATTTCGGGATTTTATCCAGTCCAAGGAAATACAGCCATCTGGCTCGACGGAAAACTCTGGCAGTGGCAGTTCGTCGGGCAAAGCCCGAATAAACTCTACTGCTGTTGCAACTGCGATGGGATTGAGGAGCACACGCGCACCGGTGTCCTCAAAGACAGTCGAAAACAATTGGAATATGGCGTTTTCTTTTGCTCCAAATAGCGCTTCCGACCGTTCAAATCCCGCCAACAATCCGGCCGCCCGATCTTTAACTGTTTTCGCCTCACTGGAAATCGCATTGCTGGATATAGCAAAGCTGCGCATAGCGGCAAGGCCGACTAAGGCTCCTAGTGCTGGAAGAGGTCGATACATTTACGGGTCAGTGTATTACGAAAAACTTTATTTTTCAAGTCCCTTAACGATTGGATTTTAATCAAAATTGCTTCCCAGTTTCCTGGCTGAATGACCCCTGCACTGGTCGCGGTAATGTCAAAAACTATCGGCAGTATCGCCTCTTCCGGGGGTTGGCTCGCCAAAACGATATTAACTTGATTGCCGGTTGCCTGTTCAACGGCCTGATGTTGATTGAGAAAGCCCACAAACACCAACGCATCCTCGTCCGGGAGTCGCGGGCAAACTTTAAAGTAATCGTCCAGGCGCATTTCCAAACTCAGTGGCAGAAGAATGCGATTAATGTAGCGTAACTGAACGGAGCGGACCTGAACAGGGGACGCGATCCTGACAAAAATATTCCAGGTTCTCTCCATTTCTGAGATATAGTCGTCGAGCGAAGAATATGGAGCCAGGCGGTTTAAAGAAAACCCTTTGCTCCGCACTTGAACAAGTTGTTTGTTATCTTCTTGAAAGAACTGGAGCGCCTCAACGATTTGGGTTGTAACCGGTGGTTGATCGACGGCAAGCCGATGCTCGCGCATGAATATTTTGCGAAACGTGGGATACGTTGACTGATACGCCTCACGAGCCGCTGTTTCCAGAGAAGCGACGTCCTGCCCTGGTGGCATATCGCAATCGATGTCAAGAACGGCCTCAACAATTGGCGCATTCTTGAGCCTCAAAGCTAGTGTAGTGTCTCATAAATAACTGGAGTTATATGGGATTTATGGTTATTCTTCCTCCATGTCGCGACAGGCTACGCCCGTAATTTTGAACGACACCGATCGCCAGGAGTTGGAGCAATGGGTCCGCGCCCACCGCACT
>DATAUD010000116.1:0-8313 GCA_036268455.1 Verrucomicrobiia bacterium | reverse complement strand
CTCCACGCCCGCCTCAAAAAAGCGGGAGCCGCCTGGCTGGCCACTTCCGCCGATCAAATCGCCCAACTCCGCGTCCTCAGAGCCAATCAACAATGGGAATCCTTTTGGAACTGATCCTCACCCACTTCTAATCACACCCGCAGTTGCGGATTGGAAAACTTTAGGCTTTGAACTCCGGGGAGACGCCGGTATAACCACCCCGCATTTATGAAACGCCCCGCCAAGAAATTGCTCGCCGCTAATCGCAACGAAATCGCCATTCGCGTTTTTCGGGCGGCGACCGAGCTGGGCCTGCGCACAGTGGCCATTTACGCGCAGGAGGACCGCTTGAGTATTCATCGGTTCAAGGCGGATGAAGCGTATTTGGTCGGACAGGGCAAAGGGCCGGTGAGCGCTTACCTGGACGTGCCTGGAATTGTGGCGCTTGCAAAGGAGAATGAGATTGACCTTATCCATCCGGGCTACGGGTTTTTGGCGGAAAATGCGGAATTTGCGCGGGCTTGCGCGAAGGCGGGAATTACGTTTGTCGGGCCGCGGCCGGAAATCATCGAGTTGATGGGGAATAAGGTGGCGGCGCGAGCTTTGGCGAAGAAAACCAATGTCCCAACGCTGCCCGGCACCGAAGACCCAATCGAAGACCGCGAGACGGCGTTGAAAATTGCGCAGGAGATCGGTTTTCCGCTGATTATCAAGGCGGCCTTTGGCGGCGGCGGACGCGGGATGCGGGTGGTGCATCGCGCGGCTGATCTGGCGCATCTGCTCGATGAGGCCCAAGGCGAGGCGGGGCGGGCATTTGGAAATCCCGCCGTGTTTTTGGAGAAATATATCCCCCGGGCAAAACATATTGAGGTGCAGATTCTCGGGGATAAGCACGGGAATGTCGTGCATTTGCACGAGCGCGATTGTTCGGTGCAACGGCGGCACCAGAAAGTCATCGAGATCGCGCCGTCGTGCGGGCTGGACGAGGCGGTGAGGAAGGATTTGTGCGCGGCGGCGGTCAGTATGGCGCGGGCGGTCAAGTATGACAACGCCGGGACTGTCGAATTTCTCTACGATCTGGACAAACACGATTGGTTTTTCATCGAGGTCAACCCGCGGATTCAGGTCGAGCACACTGTGACGGAAGTGATCACGGGGATTGACCTGGTGCGTTCGCAAATCCTGATTGCCGAGGGCCACGGGTTGCACGGGGAGGAAGTGAACCTCCCGCCGCAGGGGGAAATTCCGCGCATCGGCTACGCGGTGCAGGCGCGGGTCACGACGGAGGACCCTGAAAACAAATTTACCCCGGATTATGGGAAAATCCTCACGTATCGCTCTTCCGGCGGATACGGGGTGCGGCTGGACGGGGGAATGGGTTACGCGGGAGCGGTGGTAACGCCGTTTTATGATTCGCTCCTGGTGAAGATCACCGGTTTTGGGCGAACGTTTGACCTGGCCTTGCAACGAGTGGACCGGGCTTTGCGGGAATTCCGAATTCGGGGTGTCAAAACGAATATTCCTTTCCTGGAAAACGTCATTGCCAATCCGATTTTCCGCTCCGGCAACGCGACGACGACGTTGATCGACACGACGCCGGAATTGTTCAATCTCCAGCCACGGCGCGACCGGGCGACAAAGCTATTGGCATTCCTGGGAGACGTCATCATTAACGGCAATCCGCAATCCAAGGGGCATCGGCTTAAAGCGCCGCTGCCGCCGGTTGCCCCGCCGGAGCACGACAGGAAGGCGTTGCCGCCGCCAGGCACGCGGCAATTGCTGCTGGAGATGGGGGCGAAAAAATTCGCGGAATGGACTCGCAAACAAAAACGGTTGCTGATCACGGACACAACGTTTCGCGACGCCCACCAATCTCTGATGGCGACACGTGTCCGGTCATTCGACATGCTGGCGATCGCGCCGGCGGTGGCGCGGCGGACGCCGGGATTATTCAGCCTGGAAATGTGGGGCGGGGCGACGTTTGACACCGCAATGCGGTTCCTGCACGAGGACCCGTGGGACCGGTTGCGGCAATTGCGCGAACGGGTGCCGAACATCTGTTTCCAAATGCTTTTCCGAGGGGCCAACGCGGTCGGGTATTCGAATTATCCGGACAACGTGGTGGCGGGGTTTGTCAAACATGCGGCGTCGTCGGGCATCGATATTTTCCGCATCTTTGATTCGCTGAATTACACGCCAAACCTGAAAGTGGCGATTGAATCAGTGCAGGGGACGCACGCAATTTGCGAGGCGGCGATTTGTTACACGGGCGACATTCTGGACCCGAAGCGGACAAAGTATTCGCTGAAATATTACGTGAAGCTGGCGAAGGAGCTGGAGAGGATGGGGGCGCATTTTCTCTGCATCAAAGACATGGCGGGATTGTGCCGGCCTTTCGCGGCGCGGGCGCTGGTGAAGGCTTTGAAGGAGGAATTGGGTCTGCCGATTCATTTCCACACACACGACACGAGCGGGGTTAATTCGGCGTCGATTCTTCAGGCGAGCGAAGCGGGCGTGGATGTGGTGGACCTGGCGATTGCGTCGATGAGCGGCTCGACGAGCCAGCCGAATCTGAACTCGATTGTCGCGGCGCTGGATCATACGCCGCGCGAAACGGGCCTGGATTTGGCGGTGCTGAATGAATTTTCGGAATACTGGGAACACGTTTCCGCGTATTACGCCCCGTTTGATACCGCGCCGCGGAGCGGGACGGCGGAAGTGTATTGGCACGAGATGCCGGGCGGGCAATACACGAACCTCAAAGAGCAGGCGGCGAGCATGGGACTATCGCAACGCTGGCACGAAATCGCCCGCACTTACGCCGAGGTGAACGAGTTGTTTGGGGACATCGTGAAGGTGACGCCGAGCAGCAAAGTCGTGGGCGACATGGCGATGTTTTTGATTACGCGAGGAATTCGGCCCGCGGACGTGCTCAACCTTGAGCCGGGGGCCACGCCGTTTCCAGCTTCTGTTATTGACATGCTGATGGGAAACCTCGGGCAGCCGTCCGGAGGATGGCCGAAGAAGCTGCAAAAAGTTGTGCTTGGCGACCGCAAGCCGATTCGTGGACGGCCGGGGGCTGGGCTGAAGCCGTTAAACTTGAAAAAGGTCAAAGAGGAGCTTTCGACAAGAATTAAACATGAGGCGACGGACGATGATTTGTACGGGCACTTGATGTATCCGGAGGTTTTCGCGGAGTTTATGCGGTTTCTGCGGGATTACAGCGATGTTGCGGTGCTGCCGACACCGGCGTTTTTCTACGGTCTCAAGCCAGGCGAGGAAATTTCGGTCGATATTGAACAGGGAAAAACGCTCTTCATCAAATTAATCCATATCGGCGACGTGGACAAAGACGGGCGGCGCGTTGTGACATTTGAGTTGAACGGAATGACGCGCGAAGCGGCGATAACGGACAGGTCAGTCCAAGCCAAGGTAAAAGCGCGACCGAAGGCGGACCCCGCTGATCCATTGCAAGTGGGGGCGCCCATTCCTGGGCTGATAACGTCGCTCGCGGTGAGCGTTGGCACAAAAGTGAGCAAAAGGGACAAGTTGCTGACGCTCGAAGCGATGAAGATGCAGAGCACGATATACGCCGCCGGCGACGGAACTGTTGACGCGATTTTCGCGCAAATCGGGGATACGGTGGAAAGCAAGGATTTGTTGGTGAAATTGCGGCGGTAAGCCACGAAGAAAACTGAAGGCGAATGTCGAGATTTCAAGATTGAGATATGAGCCTACCCTCTGAAACCTCCGCGCCCCCGCAAACGGCGCCCGAGGCCGTGCGCGGCAATTACCGCTGGATTATTTGCGGGCTGCTGTTTTTCTCCACGACCGTCAACTACATGGATCGGCAGGTCATCAGCTATTTGAAGCCGTTTTATTGCGCGCCGGCACAGCAGGGAGGATTTGGATGGACGAACACGGACTTTGCCAATCTGACTTCGGCATTTACGGCGTTTTACGCGTGCATGACGGTCATTGCCGGGTGGGTCATCGATAAAATCGGAACGAAAATTGGGCTGGCGCTTTCGCTCACCGTTTGGTCGGTGCTCGGAATCGTCAACGCGTTCGCGGGACCTTTCGTGAGGACGCACATTCTTATTCGAAGCGCGTTCGGAATCGGCGAAGCGGGAAATTTCCCCGCATCAATCAAAACCGTGGCTGAGTGGTTTCCAAAACGCGAGCGGGCGCTGGCGACGGGTGTTTTCAACAGCGGCTCTAACTTTGGGGCGATGATCGCGGCGTTGCTGGTTCCCTGGTGCATGATCCAATTCGGCGACCAGCTTGGATGGAAGATGGCTTTCATCATCACCGGGGCGACTGGTTTTATATGGCTGATTTTTTGGTTTTGGCTGTACGAAATTCCAACGAAACAAAAACGCCTTTTAAAACCGGAATACGATTACATTCACATCGATGATGAAGTTGCCGCGGACACCAAGGACGGCGACAAGGCGAAAAAGGTTCCGTGGGGCAGGCTTTTCGGTTTCCGCCAAACGTGGGCATTTATTTGCGGGAAATTCATGACGGACGGCGTTTGGTGGTTCTATTTATTCTGGCTGCCAGACTATCTCTACAAACAATTCGGCATGACGAAACAGGATGTCATGCTGCCGACTTTCATCGTCTATGGCGTCGCCATCGTGGGCAGCGTGTATGGGGGAAGCATTCCAATGACACTGATAAAAAAGGGAATGCAGGTCTATAAAGCGCGCATGGCGGCGATGTTTTTGATCGCGATTTGTCCACTGGCGGTGTTGGCGACGCAGTACTTCGGCAACGTGAGCGAATTCGGAAAAATGGCCGTGGTGCTCGCGGTTGCCACGATTTGCGTCGGCGCGGCCGCGCACCAGGCGTGGTCGGCCAATTTGTTCACGACTGTTTCCGATATGTTTCCGAAAAACGCGGTGGCGTCGGTGATTGGAATCGGAACCATGGCGGGGGGAATCGGTGGCGTGATCATCCAGGAAATTGCTGGAGGGCTGACCGATCATTTCAAAGCAACACCTCAAACGGCCTACCTGTTCATGTTCATCATTTGCGCTTTGAGTTACCTGATCGCCTGGTGTATTATGAAGGCGCTTGTGCCACGCTTTGAGCCGATCCGACTGCCCAATCCTTAATGTGGGCCGTTTTACGCCAGCGGATTATAGTTGAACTGTAAGAATGGGCGGTGGTCTGATATTAGATTCATGAAGGACGGGCCTGAGCCAAAATTAACGCTCCTCTCGGTTTACATACGGCGCCGATACACAATCGCATTTGCGCTCGTGGTGGCGTTAAGCACAGGGGCAATGCTGGAGCGCTGGGTCCTTAACACGGCCGTCCCACCCAACGCCGCTGAGGATTTTCGCTTGATGTCGCAAGCCTGGAGGCTTATCGACCGCTTCTATGTCGATCGCGCCGCGGTGCGGTCCGTCTCCATGACTTACGGCGCAATCAATGGCATGACAGAAGCCCTCGGGGACACAGGCCACAGTGTTTTTCTGACGCCCGAGCAATCCCGCGCAGCCGGCTCCGCGGTGCAAGGAAGGTTGACTGGTGTCGGAATCGAGATCAGAACCCGGGACCGCAAGACTGTTGTGGTCTCGCCGATAGACGGTTCGCCGGCGCAATTGGCGGGAGTGCGAGCCGGTGATGTCATCATGCAAGTGGATGGACATCCGATCTCGGGTCTGACCCCTGCGCAAATCAGGGTGAAAATTTCCGGGGAGGCCGGCACCGCTGTGCAGTTGACGGTTGTGAATCCTCGCGATGGGATCCGGCGCGAGATCAAAATCGTGCGCGCGTCCATGAAGGTCAACAATGTCAGTTGGCTGCGCCTGCCGGGAACATCAATGGCGCATTTGCGAATCGCAATGTTCAGCGAAGGAGAATCGAGCGACCTGCGCAAAGCGCTGTTGGACATAGAAAAGCAAGGGATCAAAGGGGTTATACTGGATTTGCGCAACAATCCCGGCGGCGTGCTGGATGAAGCCGTTGACACCGCAAGCCAATTTCTGTCGTCCGGCAATGTGCTTTGGGAAAAGGACGCCAAGGATGTGGTTGTTCCCGTGCCAGTGAAGGGCGGAGGCGTGGCGACGAATATTCCCTTGGTTGCGCTCATCAACAACGGTTCGGCGAGTGATTCCGAGATTGTGGCCGGGGCGTTGCGCGACACGCACCGGGCGACGCTTGTCGGAGAAACGACCTTTGGCACCGGAACGGTTTTGACGCAATTTCAACTTTTCGATGGGTCGGCATTATTGCTGGCTGTGCAGGAGTGGTTGACACCGAACAAACGTTCGTTCTGGCACAAAGGAATTGAACCGGACGTGAAAGTCCAGCTTCCGGCGGAGACACCGCTGGCGCTTCCAGACATTGAGCGCGACATGACGGAGGAAGAATTGCGGGGATTGCATGACACACAACTTCTTAAAGCAATCGCACTGCTGAACGGGCCCTCCCTTGAACACCGCTAAACTTACCGCCTTTTTCAAGCCCGATCCGCCGCAACCCGTGACGGTTGCCGACCCCGCGGAAATCCGCGCGAGATACAAGCCGTGGCAGGTCCAGATCCTCTTCTCAACGATCATTGGCTACGCGATTTTCTATTTCGTCCGCAAAAATCTCAGTGTGGCCATGCCAGTCATGGCGCAGACGTTACACCTGAACAACAAAGTCCTGGGCGCGTTTTTGACACTGCACGGACTGGTTTACGGAGCGTCAAAATTCTGGCACGGGATCGTTGGAGACCGCGCCAACGCCCGCACGCTGATGGTTACGGGAATTGTTGGCTCGGCTGTGTTTAATTTGTTTTTCGGAATGAGTTCGACGGCGGTTGCATTTGGGATTTTCTGGATGATCAACGGGTATTTTCAAGGGATGGGTTTTCCGCCGTGCGCACGATTGTTGACACACTGGTTTTCCCCCAGGGAACTGGCCTCGAAATTTTCCGTCTGGAACACATCGCATTGCATTGGCGGAGGATTGATCGTCATTTTGTGCGGTTACCTTGTGGCGGGAGGCTGGCGCTACTGCTTTTTTGTGCCCGCCGTGCTGGCGATACTCTGCGCGTATTACCTCGCTCGGACGCTTCCCGACACGCCGGAATCGGTTGGGTTGCCGGAAGTCGAGGGGACGCACGAAGCGGTGAAGGAGGAGACAAACGCGGAATTTCGCGAGATGCTGATGAAGCGGGTGTTCCGCAATAAATATATCTGGCTCATTTCGGCCTCGAACTTTTTTGTTTATACAATTCGTTACGCGGTGTTCGACTGGGGTCCAAAGATGCTGATGGAAACCAAGCATTACCGCATCACGCACGCCGCCTGGATGCTGGCGGGTTTCGAATGCGCCGGGGCGATTGGCGCGCTGATCGCGGGATGGATGACCGACCGCTTTTTCAACGGACGCGCGATGCGTGTGGCTGTATTCGCGATGGCGCTGACGGGCGTTTCGTTGTGGCTGTTTTGGAAAGCGCCGCGCCAAACAGAATGGGAGAGCAGCCTCCTCCTCTGTTCCACCGGTTTTTTTATTTATTGTCCGCAATGCCTGGTCGCAACGGCCGTGGCAAACCTGGCCACCAAACGCGCAGCGGCGACGGCCGTCGGGTTGACGAGCGTATTTGGCTACGGCAGCACCTTGCTGTCGGGAGAAGGATTGGGGGCGCTGGTGGACTATGCCGGCTGGAACGCGGGATTTGCGGGATTGATGATCGTGGTCAGCCTCGGCGTGCTGGTCTGCGCCGCCGCGTGGCCCGCGGAGGCTCACGGTTACGGTAAATCATAGCCAATCCACGCCAGAAAATTCCTTCTTTCTCACGGTGATGCCGTGTCGTTCGCGTGAGCCAGTGTTGACCCATCGTTTGCAATGGGTGCAAACGATCGGGGAATAAGCGTTGATGAGCGAACTGCTTTGCGTTGACCGTGATGAATGAGCAACGGTGCGCCAACAATTCAGGTTAATCAATCGACGAATGCTCGGATGAGAGTTAACTCCGGCAATTCAACATACAATATCAATGGGGGAAACAATCAAATCGGCAACGGAAACACCATGAATGTTGTGACCTTGACCAACAACGGCCAGGTTTTTCAAGCGAGCGTAACATTTTCGGATGAGAACCAAACTCAACGTGCTGACGGCAAATATGTGACGACGATTATTGCCCATCTCAACTCCCCGTTTACAGTTGGAACGCTTAGAATTGGTGGTGGATCGTTACAACGGTTACAATCGGGCGCCGTGTCGGCTCCAATACTGCCATGCCCACCTGTTGCGCGAGGTCCAGGATTTGGGCAAGGAGTTTCCAGAGGTCAGCGAGGTGTTGCGGTTTGTTGCCCGTTTGGCTCC
>DATAUD010000115.1:0-29514 GCA_036268455.1 Verrucomicrobiia bacterium | reverse complement strand
GGAAAACAGTAGTTGATGAGTTGCCATTCGGCGTCCGTCAGATCAGAAGTGTATCGCATCCCCAGCTTATAGGGGTACGAGCTGTAAAGTACAAGTTAACGTTAAAGTCGGGGTTTCCTGAGTTTTAAAACACGCTCTTAGTGCGATCTCCTTGTTCGCCCTTGTTGATTTCGTTCCATTTCCTGGGTGGCCAACGCTCGAAGCCATGTCGGATGTTATCGTCGCGCGTTGCAGCCGAACCCCGGATCCGTTCCATTCTAAAGCAATACCCGGCGTCTATATAGATCCCTTGCTGATCGATTCTGATATGGAAATTGTGACCGTGCTTAAAGGAGGAACAAAACCTGGCCTGCTCGATCGGAAGGCGCGGATCAAGCGCGCGACTGATACGCGCCGTCAAGTCTTTGAAATGTATCCGGGCCACCGGCTTAATCTGCCAGGCGTTGGTCCTGTCAATCATCGCGCGGATGGCTTCCGATTCGGCGCGAGCATACGCCGGAAGGTCGGAATTCCCCGCAGGATTCTTGAGGGTCGCGGAGAGCATATCGACGTAAGAGCGCTGGAGATTGCGGCGATACAAATCGATGTCCACCGGGTTGCGTTCAATTCGCGGAAAAGGCCGCCGCGAAGGTCCGCAAAAAGTTCCGTGGGACTATAAGTGGCGTTGGTCGAGGTTTGTTCGATTTCGGCGAGACGCCCAATGCGCTGGTCGAATTGGAATTTTATTTTTTTCAAAAACGGTTTCTTCCGCGTTGACAGCCTCAACGGGTCTCTCTAGCCTCTGTCCGTAAATACTTGCGCGTGCGCCCCGGAATTTACGTTTCGGGGATTTTTATTGCGATGCCGCGCTGCTGAACCAATTTTTAAGTTTTCGGAACTATGGCCAATACAATTTTAGTGGGCGCCCAGTGGGGCGACGAGGGCAAAGGCAAAATTATCGACGTCTTGACCGCAAAGGCGGACATCGTCGTCCGCACCCAGGGCGGCAACAATGCCGGACACACCGTCTTTATCGGCAAAAAGAAATATGTGCTCCACCTGATTCCCTCGGGCATCCTGCGTCCGCGCAAGGTCTGCGTGATCGGCAACGGCGTGGTCATTGATCCCATCAGCCTTGTCCAGGAAATAGAGGAACTCAAGGGCCTCGGCGTCCGTGTCAAGAATCTTTCCATCAGCGAATCGGCCCATTTGGTTCTCCCCTACCATCGCGAACTCGACGCCCAACGCGAGATTCTCAAAGGCAAAGACAAAATCGGCACCACCAAACGAGGCATCGGCCCCGCTTACGGCGACAAAGCCGCGCGGACCGGCCTCCGCGTGATTGATCTGATCAATCCCGACCGCTTTGAATCCCAGCTCCGCCTAAAAATCCAGGAAAACAACGAAATCCTCAAAGCCTTCGGAGCAAAGCCCCTCTCATTCGCAAAAGTCCACGCCGATTATCGCGCCGCGGGCGATCAATTGAAGCCGTTTGTCACCAACACCGTCGTCCTGTTGCACGAGGCCACCCGCCGCGGTGACGAAATTCTTTTTGAGGGCGCGCAAGGAACGTTCCTGGACATTGACCACGGCAGTTATCCATTCGTCACTTCCTCCAACACGACCGCCGGCGGCGCTTGCACCGGCTCGGGAGTTGCGCCCCACAAGATGGACCGCGTGGTAGGCGTTATGAAGGCTTACATTACCCGCGTCGGCGAAGGACCGTTGCCGACCGAAAGCGCCGACATTGCCGACATGCTCCACAAGATGGGCCGCGAATTCGGCGCCACAACCGGACGTCCCCGCCGCTGCGGTTGGTTCGACGCCGTCGCCACCCGCTACGCCGCGATCATCAACGGAATTGACGAATTGGCCGTGACAAACCTCGACGGCTTGGACACAGTCGAAACGATTCGGGTTTGCATCGGCTATCGCGCCGGGTTGGCGCAGTTGGACTATGTCCCGGCGGACATCGAATTGCTCGCCAAATGCCAGCCGATTTATGCGGAATTCCCCGGCTGGATGACGCCCACCCACCGTTGCAAGAGTTGGAAGGATTTGCCGGCGCGCGCCCGCACTTATCTTCGGGCGCTGGCGGATTTGACCAGTGCGCGTTTGGCCATCGTCTCTGTCGGCCCAGCGCGCGAACAAACGATCTTTATCTAAATCAAAATGGAACAGATACCGCTGGAAGATAATTACACCGATGTTATCGGAAAGGCCCAACGCGGCCTTGGTTTGAGCGATACCGAACTGGCGCGCCTCGCCGGCATTCCCGCCACTCAACTCGGCCATTTCAAAGGTGGCGGATTTGACGCCCAAACCGCCCGAAAAATCTCTCCCCCGCTCAATCTTGGGGCCGCCGCGCTGATCGAGTTGGGACAAAAACAGTGGTATCCCGAACCTGTCGAAGTGGATGGTTTGGCGATTTTCACCACCCCATATCAGGACATGACCGTCAATTCCTACCTGGTCTTCGATCCCAAAACAAAAAAGGCCGCCGCATTCGATACCGGCGCAACGACCGCCGGAATGCAGGGGCTCGCCGAGGGTCGCCAATTGAAAATCGAATCCATTTTCATCACCCACAGCCACGCCGACCACGTGGCCGACCTTCAAAATTTGGAAGCCGCGACCGGTGCGCCGGTTTATATCGGCGAAAACGAGAATTTCCATGGCGCACAGACTTTCGCGCCCGGAAAGGTTTTCCATCTCGGCGAGCTAAAAATCGAAACCCGCCAAACCAGCGGCCACGCCCGCGGTGGGATCACCTATGTGATTAGCGGCCTCGCCCGCCGTCTTGCCATGGTGGGTGACGCCATATTTGCGGCATCGATGGGCGGCGGCATGATTTCGTACGAAGAGGCATTGCGAACGAATCGAAAAGAAATTTTCAGCCTCCCGCACGAGACCGTCATCTGCCCCGGCCACGGCCCGCTAACCACAATCGGCGAGCAAAAACAGCACAACCCCTTCTACCCCGAATTCCGCAAGTAAGTTTCAACGCAATCAAAGCCATTCCCAAGGCCTTTTCTGGAAGGCGATATGGATGAATCCTTTTGGTGAGCGGGGACAGAATTCCCCGTAACCTTGCTTCTGTTTCCGGCGTCATTTTAATTGCGTAAATGCCTTATTTAAATTAAACTAAGGACAAAATTGAGCCTGAACCCATACGAGGTTACTTATGTTCGATCTCTGCAATAATTGCGTGCGGACGCCCTACGTCACGCGCCGCCAATTTCTCTCACGTCTCGGAATGGGCTTCGGCGCCCTAGGTCTGGCATCCTTGCTTCGCGAAGATACCCTTTTCGCGGCGGATTCCGATTCCGGCCTTTCGCCGCTGTCCGCAAAGCTGCCGCCGCTTCCCGCCAAGGCCAAACGTGTGATTCACATTTTCGCCCAGGGAGCGCCCTCGCAGGTCGATACTTGGGACCCCAAACCGGCTCTTGCCGCTCACGATGGCCAATCCATCGGCACCCGGGGTGTTGCGATGCCTTCTCCATTTAAATTCCATCCTTCCGGACGTTCGGGCATCCCCGTAAGCGAAGTCTTTCCGAAACTCGCCGAACATGTTGATGATATGGCGGTTATTCGGTCGATGTACACCGACATTCCCGCCCACGAAATCGCCACAGTGATGATGAATACCGGCTCCCGCCAGATTCCCAAGCCATGCCTCGGCTCGTGGTCCCTTTACGGCTTGGGCACGGAAAATCAGAACATGCCCGGCTTCATTTCTTTGCACAATGGCGGTGGGTTGCCTCCCGGCGGAACCCAAAATTGGGGCGCCGCCTTTCTACCCGGCGTCTATCAGGGCACGAGCATCAATACGTCCGCCGGAGACGTCAACAAGATGATCGAGAACATCAGCAGCCCGTACGTTTCCACAAGCGAACAACGCCGCCAATTGGATTTAATCCAGCAGCTTAACGAACTTCACGCCCAGGACCTTCAGAAAGACGCCCAATTGGAAGCCCGCATCGAGGCCTACGAAATCGCCTTCAAAATGCAGGCCGCAGCCTCCGACGCCTTTAGTCTCGCCAAGGAACCCGAGACCATGCATGACCTTTATGGCCGGACTCCGCAGGGACGGCAAATGCTTATTGCGCGACGCCTCCTCGAACGCGGCGTTCGCTTCGTCCAGGTTTGGGCCGGTGGATGGGATCACCATCAGGACATCGCCACTCGTCTTCCCAACAGCGCCCGCGAGATTGACCAGCCGGTGGCCGCTTTCCTAAGCGATATGAAACAGCGCGGCTTGCTCGACAGCACGCTGGTCATTTGGGGCGGCGAATTCGGCCGCACCCCGACCAAAGACCGCAACGGCGAAGCCAAACCCGGTCGCGACCATAATGCCAAAGGTTTCAGCATTTGGATGGCTGGCGGCGGCGTCAAGGGCGGCACCATTTACGGCTCGACCGATGAATTCGGCGAGGCGGCCGTTGATAATCCCGTCCATGTTCACGATCTCCACGCGACGATTTTGAGATTGCTCGGCTTCGATCACACTAAGCTGACGTTTCGCTACAACGGCCGTGATTTCCGCCTGACTGACGTTTCCGGCAACATCGTCAAGGGCGTGATGGCCTAACCGCCATGAATTGTTCCCCAACCAAAAGCCGTATGGCAAGGCGGGCGCTCTTGCTCGCCACAGCGGTTGCCCTTTCTTCGCACGCCGCACCTTCCCAAACCGGGACCGATTTCTTCGAGAACAAAATACGGCCCATCCTCGTCGATAATTGTTACAAGTGTCATAGTTCGAAGGCGGAGAAGCTCAAGGGGAACTTGTCTGTTGAATTCCGAGAGAGTCTGCTCAAAGGTGGCGAAAATGGACCTGCCATCGTTCCGGGTGATCCGGACAAAAGTTTGCTGATCAAAGCCGTCCGTTACATCGACACCGATCTGCAGATGCCGCCGCACGACAAGAAATTGCGGGACGACCAGATCGCTAACCTTGTGGCGTGGGTGAAGATGGGCGCGCCCGACCCACGAACTGTCGGCGGCATGGCCTCGCAGAATTGGGGCAAGAACCGCCGCCAGCATTGGGCATTCCTTCCGATCAAGAAGGTTGCCATTCCAGAAGTCACTGATACCAATTGGGTTGCCAATCCCGTCGATGCTTTCGTTCTCGCAAAGTTGCAGGAGAACGGGATGAAACCCAGTCCGCCCGCCGATAAACGCACTCTCATCCGCCGCGCGACATATGATTTGACCGGCCTCCCACCAACACCGGAGGAAGTGCAGGCGTTCGTCGAGGACAAGTCGCCCGATGCCTTTGCCAAAGTCGTGGATCGTCTTCTCGCCTCGCCTCAATACGGCGAACGTTGGGGCCGCATTTGGCTGGATACCGCCCGCTATGCCGACACAAAGGGCGACATCAAACAAAACCAGGATGTGCCGCTCTTTCCTTATGCGTGGACCTATCGCGATTATGTAGTAAAAGCATTCAACGACGA
This sequence comes from Verrucomicrobiia bacterium, assembly GCA_036268455.1. Lineage (GTDB taxonomy): Bacteria > Verrucomicrobiota > Verrucomicrobiia > Limisphaerales > Palsa-1400 > DATAUD01. Next base: position 24,079 of record DATAUD010000115.1, on the reverse strand, counting down.
CAAGCCCTACAACCGTTTTGTCCTCGAACAATTGGCCGCGGATAAATTGCCCGCCGGAAAAGATTCCAGCCAATTGGCCGCGCTCGGTTTCCTGACCCTCGGCCCGCGTTTTAATGACAGCAAGAACGACATCATCAATGACCGCATCGACGTCGTTTGCAAAGGTTTCCTCGGCCTCACCGTCACCTGCGCCCGCTGTCACGACCACAAGTTCGACCCGATTCCCACCCGGGATTACTATTCCTTTCGCGGAATCTTCGATAGCTGTGCCGAGCCGATGCAGGAACCCGCCTTGGCGCCCATCAAACCCACACCCCAATACACGGAGTTCGCCGAAAAAGTCAATGGCCTGGACCGGGAACTTATCCGGACCGAAGCGGAATTAAAAATGAGCCGAAGGGCCGGACGCGATAAGAAGAAAGACCTGCGGAAAGACGCCGACCAATTGCGCCGCCAAATCGCTCAACTGGAGTTGAACGACCCCGGCTCCCCTCCTTGCGCCACGGTTCTCTATGACACGACCAAATCGCATGACTCCTACGTCTTTATTCGCGGCCAGCAGGAGAACAGGGGCGAGATAGCTCCACGGCGCTTTTTGGAAATCCTTTCCGGCCCGAACAGCGTTCCGTTTCGCTACGGCAGCGGGCGCCTGGAATTGGCCCAAGCCATTGTAAACCCGTCCAATCCTCTTACCGCCCGCGTTTTGGTCAACCGCGTTTGGCTCCATCATTTTGGCCAGGGAATCGTCACCACGCCGGATGATTTTGGAAATCAATCCGACCCGCCGAGCCATCCCGAATTGCTCGATTATTTGGCCGCCCAATTCATGCGCGAAGGCTGGTCGATCAAAAAACTGCACCGCGAGATCATGCTTTCCAACACCTACCAGGAAAGCGCCGCCACAAATCCGCGCTACGCCCAGATCGATCCCCAGAACCGTTTGCTCTGGCGCGCCAACATCCAGCGTCTGGAATTCGAGGAAATCCGCGACTCCATTCTCGCCATTGGCGGGCAATTGGACCTCACCGTCGGCGGTCGCCCCGTGCGGCTCGACCTTGGGGAAGGCGGCTTTTCGCATCGCCGCACCCTCTACGGCATGGTGGACCGGCGGAATTTGCCCGAGGTTTACAGTCAATTTGATTTCGCCAATCCCGACATCACCACCGGCAAGCGCTACGACACAACCGTGCCGCAGCAGGCGCTTTTCATGATGAATAATCCCATGGTCGTCGAATTGGCCAGGCATTTGGTCAACCAAGCGGCGTTCCAGGACCAAAGCGGCGACGAGGGCAAAATCAAATTCCTCTACGAACGGGTTTTTCAGCGCGAGCCGACGGATGTGGAAATCAAACTGGGCCTTGATTTTATTGATGAATCCCCCGCGCCGGACCAGATTTCCGACGCCAGCCGCGATGAAATGAAAGAGGAGCGCATGGAGCGGCGAAACAAGAAAAAGGGTGGCAAAGGAAACAAAGCCCCGGCAATGACCATGGCCAGTTTGGGGCCGGGGCAACTGCGACCAATCGGTTCATGGGTAAAATACGCCCACGCCCTGCTCCAATCCAACGAAGCCATTTTCATCAATTGAAAAACTGGCTGCTCGTGATTGGCCTTTTGATTGCGGCCCGCTTCAGCGCCGCCGGTCCTGCTGAAGACTACGCGCCTTTCGGCCGTTTGATCATCACCAACTTCGTCTCCGCCCCATTCCCTCACCCGTTGCGCGACCAGGGGCACACGCACGCGAACAAATTCTTCTCCGCCTCGGAACATTACGACGACAGCACCGTTGCGTTGTTCATTCCGAAAGGCTTTCGGGCGCATGGAAAAGTCGATCTTGTCGTCCATTTTCATGGGTGGAACAACGACGTCACCAACGCATTGCGCAAATACCAACTGCCCGAACAATTCGCCGCCGCCGGAAAAAACGCCATTCTGATCGTCCCGCAAGGTCCGTATCACGCCGATGATTCATTCGGAGGGAAACTGGAAGATCCGGGCGGTTTCAAGCGATTCATTGCGGAGTCACTGGAAGTTTTGAGAAACAACGGGGTCATTCGGGATAGTTCGCCGGGCCGAATTATTTTGTCCGGCCACAGCGGTGGTTACGAAGTCATTTCCGCGATCCTGGCCCAGGGCGGCCTGACCCAAAACATCCATGAAGTCTGGCTCTTCGACGCCCTCTATGCCAAAACGGAACGGTTCGTCCTCTGGTTCGATCATCACCCGGGGCGGTTCATCGATCTTTACACCGCGCACGGCGGGACCGAGGATGAAACAGAAGCGCTCATGACGGCGCTCGCGGGAAATGGCGTTCCGTATTTCAGCGCGAACGAAACCAATGCCACTCCCAGGGATTTGCGAAAGAACCATCTTGTTTTTCTCTTCAGCGATTTGCCGCACGACCAAGTCATGCAAGACCGTCAAACTTTCCGTCGGTTTCTCGAAACCAGTTCGTTGGCTTGCCATTGAGATGGCGCTGCCATAAAACTCAAGCCATGAAACTTACATCCACTATCGCCGTTTTCTCCCTGGCCCTTTGCTGGCAGGCAACCGCGCAATCGACCATCGCGCCGCCGAGCAACGATCCTTATTTTGCCGGCCTTTACGTTCTACGCGCCCCCGAACCGAAAGGGCCGGTTTTGCGCTATGGAGACCGCCTCGCCATTTGCGGCGATTCCATCACGGAACAAAAAATGTATTCCCGGATCATGGAAACTTACCTCACGGTGGCGCATCCGGAGTTGAACATCAGCACGCGGCAATATGGCTGGAGCGGCGAGCAGGCCCCGGGCTTTCTCAATCGCATGACCAATGACGTCCTCCGCTTTAACCCGACCGTCGCCACGACTTGTTACGGGATGAACGATCATCATTACCGGCCTTACGAGCCATCCATCGGCCAGGTTTACGCCTCCAATATGACCGACATCGTTTTGGCGTTCAAAAGCGATGGGACGCGCGTGATTGTCGGTTCGCCCGGCTGCATGGGAATGAAAAACCCGCCGTGGAAGTTTGTCACAGGCACTCCGAAGGAAAGGAATATCAGCCTTTGCGCCCTGCGAGACATCGATATCGACCTTGCTCAGGTGGAACACACTGGTTTCGCCGACGTTTTTTGGGACATGTATGTCGCGCAATTTATTGCGCGCGAATGGTATGGGATTGATTATACACTGGCGGGCAAGGACTCCGTGCATCCGGGATGGGCCGGCCACGTGGTCATGGCTTACGCCTTTTTGAAGGGGCTTGATGTCCCTGGCAATATCGGGACGTTCACGGTGGATTTGGGCAAAAAGAAGGCGACCGTCTCCGCGGGCCATCAATTGGTTTCGTATCGCGACGGCGCGTTGACGATCCAAAGTTCGCGGTATCCCTTCTGCGCGACCGGCGCGCTAAACGACCCTAACAGCATCCGGTCCGGCATGAGCCTTGTGCCGTTTAACCAGGATTTCAACCGCCTCATCTTGATCGTTAAAGGCGCGAAGGCCGCAAACTATCAAGTCACTTGGGGGCCAACGTCCCGAACCTATACGGCGACGCAACTCAAAACAGGGATCAATCTTGCGGCTGATTTTGACGTCAACCCATTCTCGGACGCGTTTGCGGCGGTTGACCAGGCTGTGGCCAAGAAGCAGGATTTCGAGACCCAGCAAATCAAAAAGCTTTTCCACGGCGAGGAAGGCAAAGCCGATATGGAAAAGACCGTGACCGAAAGCGAACGCGACCGCGCGGCGCTGGTCGATGCCATCAAACAAACGTTTGTGCCTGTCACCCATACCATCACCATCACTCCCCAATGAGCGGGCGCTTGCAAGCGCGTTTCCTTCTCGGTCCGGCGGGGACGGGGAAGACCTTCCTTTGCCTTGCGGAAATCCGCGGGGCGCTGGAGGCCGATCCTTCAGGCGCTCCGCTGATATTGCTCGCGCCGAAACAGGCCACGTTTCAATTGGAACGGCAGCTTCTTTCAGGCGCGTTGAATGGTTACACGCGGCTGCAAATTCTTTCGTTCCAACGGCTGGCCACTTTCGTTCTCGAAAAATCGGGCACGACGGTTCCGAATCTCCTGTCCGAGGACGGGCGCTCGATGGCGCTGCACGCGCTGCTGGCGCGGCGGCGCAAGGATTTGAAGATTTTCAACGCAAGCGCCGGGCTGGCCGGTTTCGCGCGACAATTGAGCGTCGAACTGCGCGAATTGCAGCGCCGCCAACTTTCACCCGAAATGCTGCGCACAATGGCCGCGAATCCGGATCTCGCCGATTCCCTGCGGCGCAAACTGCACGACCTTTCATTGTTATTGACTGATTATCTGGCATGGCTGCGCCAGCACGATTTACAAGATGCCGATTCGCTTCTGGATTTGGCGGAAGAAGCGCTGAAACGGCCCGTCAACTTTCCTCGAATCGACAGTTTGTGGCTGGATGGCTTTGCGGAAATGACGCCGCAGGAATTGAATTTGTTGGCCGCCGTGGCGGCGCGGTGCGACAAAGCGACGCTCGGCTTTTGCATGGAAGGCATTCCCGCGAAGGAATCGTCCTGGCTCTCCATTTGGAACGGGATCGAAAAAACCTTTCGCCAATGCTGGGGAAGATTGTCCGCCATCCCCAACGCTCAACTGACAACGCAAATTCTAACGCGCGAAAATCCGGAGGGCCGGTTCAGAGACAGCCCCGCGTTGCGGCATTTGGAATCGAAATGGACGGAACCGGCGGATTTTGGCGCGGCTCCTCCTCCCGAATCTCTGCGCGCCGTACTTTGCAGGAATCCACAAGCGGAAGCCGTTTTGGCGGCGCAGGAAATTTTGCGATTTATACATGCCGGAGGACGCTTCCGGGAAGCGGCGGTGCTGCTTCGCGAAATGGAGGGTTATCACGACACGTTGCGGCGCGTTTTCTCGCGGTATGAAATTCCGTTTTTCATGGATCGACGCGCCCAGGCCGCCCAACATCCGCTGGCCGAATTGACCCGCAGCGCTTTGCGGAGCGCGGCGTTTAGGTGGCGCAATGACGATTGGTTCGGCGCGCTCAAAACCGGGCTGGTCTCGGACGAGGAAGAGCAAATCGACCGATTGGAAAACGAAGCCATCGCCAGGGGATGGTCGGGCGAAGCGTGGTTTTCCGCGTTGCCGCCGGACAATGCGAAATCCGATTGGGCGGAACGGCTGCGCGGGAAGTGGATTGCGCCGTTTGCAAAATTCCGGCGCATCACGCGACCCACAGGCGCGCAATTGGCCGAGGGCATCCGGCAATTGTGGAGTGATCTGGAGGTTGAAAAGAGGCTGGAGGATTGGAGCGTCGAAGAAGGAAAAGACGGCGCTATTCATGCGACCATCTGGCGCCAATTGAACACCTGGCTGGACGACTTGACGCTGGCGTTTGCCGATGAATCGATGGCCCTGGCGGATTGGATGCCGATTCTCGAAGCCGGCCTTGCGGAATTGAGCGTGGGGGTCATTCCGCCCGCGCTGGACCAGGTGCTGATCGGAACCATTGACCGCTCGCGCAATCCCGATTTGAAACTGGTGATTTTGCTCGGCGTAAATGAAACCGTTTTTCCGGCGATACCGCCCGAGGGAAATCTCCTCAGCGAAACCGACCGTGAAGAATTGGGCCGGCAGGAGGTCCGACTCGGGCCCAGCCGACGGGAGTTTTTGGGCCGGGAACGATTTTTTGGATATATCGCCTGCACGCGCTCGCGGGAGCGTTTGGTGGTCGCCTGTTCCGAGCGCGATGGAGATGACCAACCGCTAAACCCGTCACCGTTTTTTTCCCATCTCCGGATCCTTTTCGCGAGCCTGCAAATCGAAAAGTTTGCCGGGCCGAATTGGAAACAGCCGGAACACCTGTGCGAATTATCGGGACAATTGGCGCGAGCCACTGAACCGGTGGACCCTATACGCCTGCCCCCAGAAATTACAGCACAGCTTTACGGGCCGGCGCTTCGGACATCCGTCAGCCGGTTGGAGGAATTTGCGGCGTGTTCCTTCAGATTTTTCGTGCACTCGGGATTGCGCGCTGAAGAACGGCAGCGATTTGAATTGGACGTCCGCGAGCGCGGGAGTTTTCAACACGAAGTTCTCGCGCTTTTCCACACCCAATTGCGCGGTGAGAATAAAAAATGGCGGGACATCACGCCAACCGAAGCGCGAGAGCGGATTAAGAAATGCGTGGCGCAATTGCTGCCGCAATTCCGCGACGGCCTGATGAACGCCACGGCGCAATCGCGTTTCGCGGCCCGCGCGGTCGGCGAATCGTTGCAGGATTTTGTCGCGGCGACGGTGGAATGGATGGAGCATTACCGTTTTGACCCGCACGAATCCGAACTGGGATTCGGAACGGCGGGCGGCAAATTGCCGGCGTGGAACGTTGACCTCGGATCAGGCCGGCGGCTGATTTTTCGGGGAAAGATTGACCGCGTCGATCTGTGCCGGGACGCCGGGGAGGACGAAGCGTTGGCGGTTGTCCTCGATTACAAATCCAGCAGCCACAAGCTGGACGACGTGCTGATGTCCAACGGGCTTCAACTGCAATTGGCGGCCTATCTCAGTGTGTTGCGGCGGGTCGCCGATTCCCGTGAGCACTTCGGCGCGTCCCGCCTTGTGCCGGTGGGAGTTTTCTATATCAATTTGCGCGGGCAAACCGAAAGCGGGAAGACCCGCGCCGATGTCCTGGAGTCGCGCGAAGAGTTTCGGCGGAAACGTTACCAGCATTTGGGACGGTTCGATAAGGGGGCGCTTTTGTTTCTTGACAGGAGCGGCGCCAGCGAAGGCTCGCAGTTCAAATTCAAACTCAACCGGGACGGCACGCCGCACGCGGCCAGCAAGGACATCCTGCAAAGCGAGGATTTCGGCCAATTGCTGGATCATGTGGAAGCTGAATTGGTGCGGATGGGCCGGGAGATTTACGAGGGCGCCGTCGCGCCGAACCCTTACCAGAAAGGCAACAAGCGGGCCTGCGATAATTGCGATTACATCAGCATCTGCCGTTTCGATGCGTGGACGCAGCCGTATCGCACTTTGAAAGCCGTCCGCGAATAAACGAAAAGTCTCGCGCACTTCTAATCACACCCCGGTCGAATCACTTTTCAACTTTGCCCTGGGCGGCAACTTGTGCCACTCTCTTTCCATGAGTGAGCCATTGGCTCTGGTTTATTATTCAAATTTGATGCCCGGCAGCCAATTGTCCAATCGGCTGAAGGACCTCGGCTACCGCGTGCAGACGATGGACACCCTCTCGATGCTTCCCTCCGCCTGCGAAAAGGAAAAGCCGCTGGTGATCATCGCGGAATTGCTGCCGTCCTCCGCCGTCTGCGCGGCGATCTCGGAAGTGAAAAACAACCCGGCCACCAAACACATTCCGGTGCTGGCTTTCTCATCTGTGCACGACGCGGCGACGCAAGCAAAGGCGATAGAGGCGGGTGTCGCTCTGCTGGCCGGCAACGCGGCAATCGCCGAACAACTGCCGCAATTGCTCGATCAAATTCTCCAAGTCGAATGAACGCAACACTACCGGTAATAAAACTCGACCGTGGCATCCACGCAATGCACCTCTTTTACCGCGTTGATCGGAAACTCTGGACGACGCTGCCCGCCGGGGAATCCGCGCAATGCCGCGCGCGCGTGGAAGCTCTCTGCGCCGCCAACGCGAACGCTTCGCACCCGCGACTGACGACCTACGCCAACGTCGGCGCGAAGGCGGATTTCGCGTTCTTTTTGCTGGCGGCGGGGCTTGCGGAAATTGGGCAGATGCACCGGGACCTTGAGGCTTGTTTCCCACCCGGCGCCTTGCAACAAGTTTTCTCCTACTTGAGCGTCACGGAGTTGACGGAATATATGCCGACCGAGGAGGAGAGCCGCCGCGTCTTGATCGAACAAGAGAAGCTCGCGCCGGAGTCGGAGGCGTTCGAGAAGCGAATGGCCGAATCGCGCGAACGGATGCGTCAATACGAACAATACCGGCTCTACCCCGAAATGCCGGACTGGGAGGTAATGGCTTTTTACCCGATGACCAAACGGCGCACAGGCGCGGACAATTGGTACCTGCTGGATTTTGTCACGCGCAAAAAATTGATGGGCGGGCACGCGCGCGTCGGCCGCAAATATTCCGGGCGTATCTCGCAATTAATCACGGGATCGACCGGCCTGGATGATTGGGAATGGGGCGTGACGTTAATGGCCCATCAAGTGGATGCGCTCAAGGACATCGTGTACGAAATGCGTTTTGACGAAGTCAGCGCGCGCTACGGCGATTTCGGGCCGTTCTTTGTCAATATGAGAATGTCCCCGGCGGTGCTGTGGGAGCACCTGCGATTGTGATTCGGCGGACGACGGTCAGTTCCCTCCGGCTTCGGCGGTCCGCGTTTGGTAGGTCTTTGAATATCCCTTGGCTGGAATGCTGATCGTGTAGCTCTTGCCGGAAGGGTCCACGGAACACTTGATGTAATTGCCCGCGCACGGCTCGTCGATGTTGGCGATGTATTCATTATCGGTATTGCACTCCGCGCCGCCCTGAACGTCACGATGGACTTGATACATCGTCTGAATCGACGGGACGCCGCGCAATGTCGCGAGCGTTTCCTTTCCGCTGCCTTTGCGCGCGCCGTTATTCATCACCGTGACGGTAGGCGCGAGGCTGCGGACCAGCAGCGGATTGTTGCTGATGTCAAAACCATGGTGATCGACCTGGTAAACATCCACGCGCCCAATGGAATTGGTGGGGCAAACCAGTTCGCCTTCCATGTTCCAGGTCAAATCGCCGCCGTCGAAAAATTTGAAGGGGCCGAATTGGACGAGCGAAACGACGCTGTTGGCGTTGTCGGTGGTGTCCACGGGCTTTTGCGCGCCCTCGGCGCAAAGCGAATTTGGGCCGCCCATGCCCGCCGGATGAATGAATTGCTTTCGAGCGCCCATGAAACGAAAACTCAGCGGCGTTGCGGCGTCGGTCTGTTTCAGCGGGAGCGTGGCGCCAAGCTGAACGATTTCCCGGCGGTTCGCTTTGAATTCGCGATAAGGCTGGATGGCTTTGAGAAAACGCGCGTCGTTTTTGCCGTCAGGATCGTGATCAGGGATGCCATTGTCCAACACGGTGCCGATCGGAATCAAGCGGGAGAGCGGAGCGGCTCCGCCAAAATGGTCGCCGTGAAAATGCGTGAGTATGAAGTAGTCGATCCTGCTCAAGCCCGCGTTCGTCACGGCATCGCGAATGCGTTCCGCGCTTGGGCCTGTAGCCCAGCCGGAGTCAATCAGAATGGTTTCCTTTGCCGGCGTGACAATCAACGTCCCACCGCCTCCCTCGACGTCGATCCAGTAAATGTCCAGCGGGGCATCGGCTGCCCGCACAAGCAGGGCCGAGAAAAGAAAACAAATCAGCGCCGAAACCCGTAAAGGCATTCTCATGCGAAATGGAGGCCGCCGAAGCAACGGGGCGTATGAAAGTTAAACACATCGACCGGCGACCACGACCCCCAATGCGGATGCGAGCCTTCGTCGGCGCATTTGTAAAAATTGCCGCGCCAATCCTGTCCGCGAACTTCGCCGAGAGGGCCGACGTACTCCTCAAGGACCTTGAAAGGAACGAAAAAATTTATTTGCCATCGCACCGGTTCGGTGATTTCCGGATCGACGATTTTGGGCAGCGAAGACTTCACTTGAATGCGCCGTCCGACCTCTGGCGGGAGGCGCGTGAATTTTTTGAATCCGTCCGGGGCGCGCTCCGGGTCTTCGATATACAAACAAAGATGGGCGCCGCCGGCGTTCATCTCCAAATTGAAATAACCCGCGCCGGCCTTTGGCTGCATGAAAAATTCAACGCAACTGTCTTTCCAAACTTCGTCCATGTAATTGACGCGCGTCGAACGGACGAATTGGTCGTGGACTTCGAAGATTCCGCGAACTCCGGCAACGCCGTGCAGAAGCCGCGCGCGCGCGCGTGGACGATGCGCGCTCCCTTCGGGGCGGAAATGATTCAGTTCGGCGGTTTCGGCGTTTTTCCAGGCGTCGCCGTCCCAATCCGTCGCGAGGTCCGGCAGCATCTCGGCCCACTGGACGGCGTATTGGTTCACGCGAATACTTCGGTGATGGGTTTGCCGAGGCCGTCGCGTGTCACGTAGAACGGGCGCCGTTCGATTTGGTAGGACAAGCGCGGGGAAATTCCGAGCGCGCGATAAATCGTGGCGTGCAAATCTTCGATGACGACGCGGTCCTTGATCGTTTTGCACGGGCGCTCGTCAGCGGTTAGGCCGTGCAAATGACCGCGTTTGATGCCGCCGCCAAACAGCAGCACGCACCCGGCGTCGGTGAAATGGCGGTGCATTCCGTAATACTTCAAGTCCTCCACTGTCTTGGGTTCGTTGACCTGGTTTTTGACGGGTTTGTCGGGTCTGCCTTCGAGCAATGCGTCGCGGCTGAATTCGCTGGCCAGGACGACCAACGTCCGGTCGAGCAGCCCGCGCTCATCAAGGTCGCGGATGAGTTGGGCGACGGGAGCGTCCACGGTCTTTTTCAGATCCACCATGCGGGTGTGACCGTTTTCGTGGGTGTCCCAATATTCGAAGGGAATGTATTCCGTGGTGACTTCGATGAAACGCGCGCCCTCTTCGGTCAAGCGCCGGGCCAGAAGGCACCCCAACCCAAAACGACCGGTGTTGTATTTGTCGTAACTTTCCTTCTTCTCAAGCGAAAGATCGAACGCCTTCGACGCCGAGGAACTCAGGAGCCGATGCGCGTTGTCCATGGAACGCAAGAGCGATTCTTTTTGGTAGTCGCCGCCAAATTCCCCGACGGGACTTTTTGCGACCAGCGCCTTGTAAAACTTCTCGCGATTCTCGAAGCGCGACGGACTCATTCCTTCGGGCGGACGGACGCTCTCGACGGCTTGGGCCGGATCGGCGACGATAAACGGGCCGAATTCGCCGCCGAGGAATCCGGCGGTGTGAAACGATTTCAATTCTTCGCCCTCACCGAGGTCAAAGCGCTGTCCAATATCAATAAACGCCGGTACAGCGGGGTTTTTCGGGCCGAGCGTCCGTGCGATGACCGCGCCCAAATGAGGAGCGGCGACGGTTTGGGGCGGAGCGTAACCGGTGTGCCATTGAAACTGGTGGCGGGAATGAAGGATGAAGCCCAAATCGCCCGCTGTGTAAGAGCGCATCAGGGTTCCGCGATCCATCACGGAGGCGATATTTTCCAATCCCTGCGAGAATTTGATGTGGTCCACCGCCGTGTCGATCTTGGGAAACGTGCTGAGCATGTCGTTTGCCGGCATGCCCTTGGTGTAGGGAACGTAACGCTTGGGATCGAATGTTTCCGTATGCGCCATTCCGCCCGCCATCCAGAGGACGATCACAGTGTCGGCGGTCGGAGCGATCTTTTCGGTTTCCGCCCCCAGGATTTGCCGCGGAAACCCGGACGTCAGCGCGCCGAGCGTGGTGGCGCTCGCTGTCTTCAAAAAATCCCGCCTGTTCCAATCATGTCTTCTCATAGTATTGACTTAGTAAATCAGTTGAAATTCCGGCAGCATCACCATCGCCCAGAGAAAATCCTCGACGCTGGCCGGTTTCGGTTTTTGGCCGACCAATTCCACCGCCATCTTCAATTCAGTCCGCGTCGGTTTTCGGCCGACTGCCTCCTCGTAAATGGAACTAATCAGTTTCGGGCCGCTTTCGTTCTGCTTGACAATCTCCGCCGCGCCGCGTTTGAGCGTTTCGGCTAATGTCTTGCCGTTGGTCAGTTCCAGCGCCTGCAATGTGGTCGCCTCCGTCGCCCGGGTTGTCACGACTTGCTCGCGATTGGGCCGTCCCAGCGCCGTCATCAACGGATCTGATGCCACTAACGCGGCCCGAACCGTCCCCTGGTGCATCGCGGCGAATTGCATTGCGATCAAATCACCTTTCAACCGCCACGGCGCCATGGCTCCCTTTCCCAATTCGCTCGCCGGCTTCCATCCCGATTCCGCAAATCCCGACTGCTCCCAGCCAGCGACATTCTGATCCGTGACGGACCACGAGGCGTCGCTGACAAAATCCATTGCTGCTTTGCGGCCATCGGCGCGAACGCGGGCATAAATGTACAGTCCCGCCGGATTGTTCACGCCCTTTGTGCCGGCAGCATTCACCGCGCGCACGGCGATGACATTGTCCCCAAGCTTCAACCACTGGCGCATATCCACCATAAAGGGCTTTGAGTAATCATTCCCCTCGCCCGCCTTGTGCCCATTCACAAATAATTCGAAGCCGTTGTCGCACACAACGAGGGCCGTCGCCTCTTGCGGAACCGCCGCCAGATGAATGGTTTTGCGCGCGTAAATGACGCCTTCTGGGGCTGTTTCGGCGGCGCGCGGCTCATTCCATATCCACTTGGCCGTTTTTGTTGGGGCAAATTTCTTTTTGACGGAGTCGCCAACGCCAATATCCGCGTCCGCGCTCGCGTAACCCACGCCCGTCAACGACGTCAACGCGTCGCGGAATTCCTCCGCCGAAAGCCGCCTCACCGCCGGGCCGGTAAACACATAATTGGTCGCCCGCCCGTCGCCCAAATCCGCCGCCGGCAATTGGTAAGCCCGCGACGTCATAATCCGCTCCATCGTTTCCTTCAAGTCGTAATGGTGCTCCGCCAAATCCTCGGCCAGCCAATCCAAAACGTCCTGGTCCCACGCGGTTTGCTGCATGTCATCCACCGGTTCCACCAGCCCCCTGCCCATTAAGCGTTCCCACAGCCGGTTCACAATCGTTCGCGTCAGCCGCCCGTCCTTCGGGCACGTGATCACGCGGGCCAGGTCGCCCAGTCGTTCGGTCTTGTTTGTCGTCGCGCGAATCTCGCCCAATTGCGGGAACAAAAATTTCGTCGCCGCCTTTTGACCCGTCGGCACATCGCAACGGCAAATTTCCAGCGCATTATCGCTGAAAACATTTGCCAGGCCGTAGGAGTCGGACAACTGCCAATCGTTGATGAAACTGTCATGGCAGGAAGCGCACTTCAAATTCACGCCCATGAAAACCTGCGAGACATTTTGGGCGGCTTGCATTTGGGGCATTTGGCTGGAATTGACAACTCCCCGCCACACTATCCCTTTGATGAATCCTTCAGAAGGTTTTTTCGGATCGACCAACTCCGCGACAAACTGGTCGTAAGGCATATTCGTCCGCAAGGCGGAGTAAAGCCATTGAGTGATTTGCTCGCGTCCGCCGTCGATATATCCCGTGCCTTTGTAATCATTGCGCAGCAGATCATTCCAAAACGTCAGCCAATTCTGCGCATACGCTTCGTCGCGTCCCAGAAGATCGCGGACCAGGGCGGCGCGCTTGTCCGGTTTGCGGCTTTTGACAAATGCCTCCAGTTCACCCGCCGGTGGGAGCAATCCGATCACGTCCAGATACGCCCGCCGGGCAAACAATCGGTCGCTAACGACTGGCGCCGGCTTGACGTTGTGAGCTTGGAAATAGGCATCAAGAAATCGATCCAGGGGATTCGGTTCATTGGCCCCGTTTGGAATTTTTGGCAATCGCGGGTCGAGGTTCTTTGGCGGAATCGGTCCAAAGCCAATTTCCGGGTCCCACACCAACCCTTGATCGATCCACGCCCGCAACACCCCAACTTCCCCCGCCGTCAATTTCTTCCCTTTTTTCGGCATCATCTCATCTGGATCGGTCCCGGCGACCAGCGCGATAATGTAACTTTGCGCGCTTTTCCCAACAACAGCCGCCGGGCCTGAATCGCCCCCTTTGAGCAAAGTCTCGCGCGAATCGATTCGCAATCCGCCCTTTACCCGTCCGCGCCCGTGGCAACGGATGCAACTCGCCTCAAAAATCGGTTTAACCTCCGCGCCGAAATCGACGCGGTGATTTACGGGCGGCGGCAACGCCTTGATTTGATCGGGCGTAAGCGGCGCCCCCTGTGAAAGCGCGGCAGTGCACGCGAGGGCCAAAATAGCGGCAATTTTCAACTTCATCTAAAACTCATTCCATCCATCTCATAGACGGCAAAGGAGGCCGTTTTAATCATTGTGAACGCGCCAAATCACCGGTTCCGGCCTTTCCGATCCAGGTTCTCCTTCAAATCCTCTTCCGTTACCGTGCATTGAACGCCGTCCGGGGGTACTTCGACTTTGGCGACCCACAATATGCCATTTAGAATGATTTTGCGAAAATTCGGGTTGCCATAATTCTTATGATAATGCGCCCCGGTTAATCCAAACCCTCGCCCGCCGTCGGGCCGGTTATAGGCCCATGCTACGACTGCCGGTTCCCCGTTGCTCACTGCGGCGCGGACAGCCGGGTTTCCCGAATGAGGCCCATCGGGCCTGCTCATCGTGCTCGCTGGCGGGATGGCCGAAAGAATCGGCGTGACGCCCTTCATCCCATCGACAAACCGCAAGTGAAAATACCACTCGTCAAAGATTTCAAATGGCTGGACACCGCGCGTAATCGGATGGTCCGGCAAAGTGGCAAAATTCGCCTTCCAGGTCGGATTGACCGACCAATTAGCTTCGTACGCCCCGCCGAGCCATTTAAGGTATTCCGCCTCGCCTTTGTCTTTTAACACCTCGACAGCCCAATGAATCGCCGCAAGCCCAACGCCGCGATCCATCAGCGCGCCGATTTGTTTCAGATGATCGTCCTGCAAGAGCGCATGTTGGGCGCCGCCGTCCATCGAAAGCACGATGGCGTCCGCTCCATCAAACGCATTGGGGTCCGTGGGCCACCCGTTGCTATAGACCACCGTTTGGACGCCCGGCACGGTGTTGAGGCACTTTTGCAGCAGCAAACAGCCGGCTCGATACTCGTGCTCGCCCGGGCCATGACTGGGCTTGCCAGCCACGAATACAATTTTTTTGTCACAATGCGCGGTCGATGCAAAGCATGCCAGAAGCGCGATGAAAGCAATTTTCTTCATTGGTCAGTTTTGATTCGGAGGTCCTTGAATTCAACCGTCATCGGCTGGCCGTGGTGCAGTTGCAACGCAATGACCCCGGAAGACGCGGATTTGCTCGTCTGCTCATCCACGACGTCAATCATTTGTTTGCCATTGATGAACTGTTGAATGTGGTTTCCTTTGGCGATGATCACGTAGTCATTCCAACCTCCCTTGTGGATTTCGTTCCCCAAATCGGCCAGCTTCCCAAACGAGCCCACAATCTCAATTTTTCCATCCTCGTGAATCACCACCTTCTGTCCGCGCCAGGCCAGAATGCCGCGTCCCTTCTCCTCGTACAATTGTCCGGTGTACTGCGGCCCGGCCTCCATATCCGCCTGGTAGCCCGCGACCACCCAATACGAGGGTTTGACAACCTTGCTGCGGTATTGCACCCCCGAATTCGCAAAGCCAACATCATTATTGGCGGTGATCTTGAACGAACACCGCATTTCAAAATCGCCCGGCTGCCCATTGGTCCAAATCAAAAATGTATTTTCCAGCGCCGGTTTTTCTTTCGTCGTCTGGCCGATAATCGCGCCATCATGGACCGACCATAAATCCGGGCTGCCGGACCAGCCGGTGAGATCCGTTCCGTTGAACATGCTCTCGAATCCCGGTTCCGCCATCAAAACTCCCCCGTTTGCCACAAGGCACAGCAGTCCCAGGGCGATCATTGCGTTTGTTTTTAATCTCATGGTTTCACCACACTATAGCGCGCGCGGTAAAACTTCAATTTCAATCATCAGCGCGCGCTTCCGCCCCGGGGCAACGACCCCATTGCCGCACGGCGTTTTCGGGAAGACGGTTTGGTATGGACTCAAACATTCGCCGTGCCGGAAGAAAAGCGGTCTCAAACTCCCTCGACAATCGCCTGAAGCTTCCGCCCATCAGGGTGGGAACATTGAAACCGGAAATCATTCTGGTGCCGGTGGATTTCACGCAATGTTCGCAAAAAGCGATCACCTACGCGGTGTCTCTGGCAAAACTTTTCAAAAGCCAGATCATTTTGCTGCACATATCGAAACTGGCGCCCGCAACTCCCTCGCCCGAATTTGCCGTCCTTCAAACGGATATTCTGAATGAACAGGCGCGTGACGACGCCGCCCGGCAGCTTTCCCAATGGCTCGATCAAGTCGCCGCGCACGTTCCCGCGCGAATGCAAGTCCGCGTCGGGGTTTCCGCCCAGGAAGAAATCGTCGATGCCGCCACTGAAACCCAATGCGACCTAATTGTCATGGCGACTCACGGCAAAAGCGGTCTGGCGCATTGGTTCAGCGGCAGCGTCGCTGAAAAAGTGGTTCAGCGCGCGCCCTGCCCCGTCTTCGTGGTACGCGAGCGCGAGCACGATTTCATAAAACCCAAAACTCCGCGTCGGCGGGCGCTCGTTCCCGCGTAACTGTTCCCGAAAAAATCTCTCGGCTTCTTCGAGAAACATTTGGCGCAAACCCAACGCGATCAATGGCACGCCGTAAACTCCGTCCTGGACGCCCTCGAAAAGGAGCAATGTGTTTGACTTGGAAAAGGCGGTCACAGAATGGCGCCGGCACATGATTGCCGGCGGTCTCACCAACTCCGACACGCTCGATGAACTGGAAAGCCATCTTCGCGACGACGTGAATCGGCGGATCAGGGCCGGTGTCGCGCCACGCGACGCCTTCGAGTCCGCTGTCCAGGAAATCGGCCCCGGCTCATCGCCTCCAGGCGGAATTCGCCAATGCGACCGGTCCCGCGACCCTCCTTCGCCAAAAGCTCAAAGTCGCGTTTCTCTTTTTGATCGCCGCGGCGTTTCCCGGAGCGTTTGCGTGGGTCATCTGTCATCACTTCCCGCAATGGAATGCCATTGACCGCTGCCTCAGCCTCGGCGGCGTGGGAGCGATGGTTCTTTTTATGTGTGCCGGCCTTATCGCTCACCGCTACCTCCCTTTCAGCCCCAACACGCGTGAACGCGCGCGAGCGCAAATTAAAATCTCTGTCGGAGCATTTCTTTGGATCGCCGCCGTTGCTTACCTGATCTTGCCGCACATCCAGCCGACCATGGATCAACTCATCATTCTGGTGATTTGGTCGTTTGCTCCCATCGGAATGTTTAGCGGCATTATTTTGGGACTGGACGAAACCGTCGCCCAACTCATCTCATTGCCCGCCTTCGCATATTTGAACGCCGATGCGCGCCATTCCCTTGATCTCGCCCGAGAGGAAGCGATTGCTTTCCGTCACGATTTTATCGGCACCGAACATGTGCTTCTTGGATTGCTGTCCAACGGCGAGGGGCAAGTTGTGGAAATCACGCGCCGCCTCGGCCTGAGCCACGCGGCAATCCATGAGGCGGTCGAAAAGCTCGTCGGACCCGGGTCAAGCGCTGATCCACTCCCAACTGCTCGTTACACGCGCCCAACGCGCCTTCCGGCTGGCGATGCGCGAAGCCCGCGCTCTCAAGCGGTCCGAGGTCGGCCCCGAACTTCTTTTTCTCGGTTTGATTCTCGAAGGCAACGGCGTCGCCGCCCGCGTCCTGAAAGATTTGCACATTAACACCGAATCCGCCCGCCACGAAATCATCCGCCAGCTAACCCGGTAGGATTCGCTAAAATCCCAAATCCAACTGCGTCCCCAGCGGCCGCCGAAACGATTTCGTCGAAAGCGCGAACCGGTCCTCCGCCAGTCCCGCCTTTCGGCAGGCAACGGCGAATGTCTGCGCGATTTGTTCCGCAAAAATGCCCGCTCCGCCCATCCTCTGCCCCCAGGTCGAATCATTTAATTTCCCGTCGCGCACCGCACGGATTCGGTTTAGGACTTTGTCCTTTTTGCCAGGAGCGTGCAGGTCCAACCACTGCTCGAACAAATCCTTTACCGCGTACGGCAATCGCACAACCGTGTAACCGGCAAACCGCGCGCCCGCCTCCACACACGCCTCGACAATCGGCAAAATTTCGTGGTCCGTCAGCCCCGGAATGATCGGCGCCACATTGACCCCCACTCGCACACCGGCGCGCGCGAGCGTTTCGATCGCCGCCAGCCGTTGCCGGGGCGTCGAGGTGCGCGGTTCCATTTCGCGCGCCAGGTCGGAATCCAGCGTCGTGACGGACACACAGACCGACACTGCGTCGTGTCGCGCCAATTCCCCCAGCAAATCCACATCGCGCGTCACCAGAAAATTTTTCGTGATGATAACGACCGGGTTCCGGCATTCCGCCAAAACCTCCAGGCACCCGCGGGTCAGCCTCAACTTTCGCTCGATTGGCTGATAACAATCCGTCACCCCGCTCATGGCAATGACCATCGGCTTCCATTTCAGGGACGCCAGTTCCTTGCGCAGCAGTTCCGGCGCCTTCTCCTTCACCATGATCTTCGATTCAAAATCCACCCCTGCGGAAAACCCCAAATATTCGTGCGTTGGCCGCGCATAGCAATAGATGCACCCGTGCTCGCATCCCCGATACGGGTTCACGCTCGCGCTAAATCCGACATCCGGGCTGTCATTGTAGGTGATAGCCGTCTGCGAAAGATCGCGCAAAAACTGCGTGCGCGGGGCGGGATCCTCTTCCGGATTCCAGTCCGCATCCCGTTCCAGCGAAATCTTTTCAAATCGATTCGTCGGATTCCCGGCGGCGCCCCGCCCCTTCAGTGGTTCCGCTCTTAAATCTGGCGACGGCATAGTTAATTCCTTACAAGGTCGATTCATCCCCCCGCGTAATCAATTGAAATCGATATTTGAGACGATTTTGATGCTCAAAGTGTTTGACTTGGCTCCCGCTATTGGTTTTACTCATGCAAAACTGAGGCTTAGTTATGCCCACACGCCGCAAATTCCTATTCGACTGCTCCGCCGTGATAACAGCGGCGCTTGCGGCTCCCGGCGTCGTCATCGCGGATTCGGCCACGCCATCCTCAATGGTTCGGTGCGTGGGTGAAATTCCACGCGCAGCGTTCGCCAGCCAGGTGAACACCTGTTTTCGCATTCACACCGACGCCGGACACGTGATCAAAGTCACATTGGCCGAAGTGAAAATATGCGCCGAGAAACCGCCCAAAGCCGGCAAACATCCCCTGCCCGACGCCGGCAACGAGAAATTCTCGCTTGTTTTCTCAGGCTCTCGGGCGGATTTGATCCAGCAAAACACTTACAGGCTCGCGCATGAAGCGCTTGGGCGATTTGATCTTTTCATCGTGCCTATTTACACACGGAATCCCGCAAAAATTGATTACCAGGCGGTGATCAATCGGCCCATGGTTCACAGTTTCAAAGAAAATCAGACCAAAGGATAAATTATGGCAAACCCATATCTTGGCGAAATACGGATGTTCGCATTTAATTTTGCGCCCGAGGGCTGGGCGTTATGCGATGGCCAGACGTTGCCCATTAACCAAAATCAAGCCCTGTTTGCCCTGCTTGGGACAACATACGGAGGCAACGGCACCACCACTTTTCAGCTCCCCAACTTGCAAAGCCGGGTGCCTATACATCAGGGGACGGGACTTGGACTCTCACCCTATGTAATGGGCCAGATACAGGGCGCGGAAACCGTGATACTTAATGTCCAGCAAATACCCAGTCACAACCACTCGTTGAATTGCAACACAGGAGGGGGCAACGCAGCCAGTCCCCAAAATAATTTCCCGGCGGTGGAATCCACGGGCACCTCGCTGGACTATAACTCCGCCGCCACCAGCGGAGCCGCAATGAGTCCAGCGGCGCTCTCGCTCACGGGCGGAAGCCAGCCCCATACCAACATTCAACCGTATTTGTGCGTCAGTTTTTGCATCGCGATGCAAGGGATATTCCCGTCGCGAAATTGACCTGATCCGCGCCGAAAGCGTGATGAAAAAACGCATATACAACACATCGCTATTGCTAAGCCTGGTCTTCGCCGTGTTCTGTCTGGCGGGATCGCGCGGCTCCGGCGAAGTAGTGGTGTATGTGACAAGCAGCGCGGCGCTGGCAAACAATACAGTTTCAGACGTTGCGCATTCCATTCTCGTAGCCAGCGGCGGGACCATCAACGGCGGCAACGGCGTCACCCGCTGCACGGCGCTAGCGCTGGATTCTTCGGCGCAAAAAATCTTCCTGCTCGACGGGCCGGGCCAAATGATCTGGAGCATGAACGAAGATGGCAGCGGCCTGGCCGGCGTGGCGTCCATTTCAACGGGCACCCCCACTGACTTGGCGTTGGACACCGTCAATCGACAGATTTATTTCACCACCAGCAGTTACTCGCAATCCAGCAACACCATCCAAAAAGTGGGTTACGCGGGAGGCGCGCCAACGATCCTTTTCACCGCCAGCACCACCAACAGCCGCTGCACCGCTCTTTCGCTGGACTTGCTTCATTCTGAGATTTTCTTCGCGGACGCGGGGTCCAATGCCCTTTGGAAAGTCACTTTAACAGGCAGCGGTCTGACATTAATCACGAACAACCTCATCGCCGCGCCGCTAGACTTGACCGTGGATGTCACCAATCAATTCATCTATTACGTCACCGGCAGTTGGAACCAAGGCAGCAATACCCTCCAGCGTCTCAATTACAATGGCTCTTCACCCACGACCCTGCTACGCGCCGGGAGCGGGAATACCATCCAGCGTTGCACCGCCCTTGCATTCGATCCAACCACCTCAAAAATTTACCTCGGAGACGCGGGTTCGGACGCCCTCTGGAGCCTCAACACAGATGGGACCAGCGTTGTTCCGTTCCAAACCGGCGTTCTCGCTACTCCCCGACACATCAGCCTGCTGCCTTCCTTGAATCTCGTGGTTGTTAACCTTAGCGATAGCGGCCCCGGTTCACTCCGGCAAGCGATTCTCAACAGCCAGTCCGGCACAACAATCACGTTTAGCAACGGCCTGTTCGCATCGCAGCCAGGAACGGTCAATCTGGCAACAGTGGGAGCCACGAGCTTCGGGCCTTCGTCACTGATTGTCACCAACCAAATCACCATCGCCGGACCGGCTGGCTCCAATGGCGTCGTTATCGCGAGATCCAATGGCGCGCCCGCGATGCGGTTGTTTTTTGTGCAAGAGGGCGCCTCGCTCACGCTCAAAAACGTCACCCTGGCGGCTGGCCTTGCTCAAGGTGGCAGCGGCGGATCGGGCTTTCAGCGCGGTGGTGGTGGCGGCGGGGGCGCGGGAATGGGAGGGGCGATTTTTAATTTTGGCACACTCGATTTGGAGAATTCAACATTTTCCGACAATCAGGCGCTTGGTGGCGGCGGCAGCGCGAGTGGCGGTGCAGGCGAGGGCAGCGGCGGCGGCGGCGGCGGAATGGGGGGCAATGGCGGCGAGGGCGGTCAGGGAACAATCGGTGGCAACGGCGGCCCGCCGTTAGGGGGGGCCGGTGGAACCAATACCGGAGCGGGTTACGCGGGCGGAATTGGCGGGGGTGGCGGCGGCGGCGGCAGCACCAGTGACGGCGGCGGCAACGGCGGCATGGGTGGGTTTGGCGGCGGCGGCGGTGGGGGCGGTGCTTGGAACACCGTTGGATTCCCAGGCAGTCCCGGAGGCTCGGGCGGATTCGGCGGTTTCGGCGGGGGAGGAGGCGGCCCCGGCGCCAGCACGAATGCCGGCACAATCGGCTTGGGCGGTTTCGGCGGGGGCGGTGGCAGTCCCACTGGCGATAATTCGGGAAATTCCGGCAGTTCGGGCGGCGGCGGCGCCGGTTTCGGGGGAGCTGTGTTTAGTGTGGATGGCTCGATTACAGTCACCAACTGCACTTTTTCGGGCAACGTGGCGCAAGGCGGCGAAGGCGGTTATTTGTACACCCCCGCCACCAACGGAATGGGCCTGGGCGGAGGAATCTTCACCGTCAACGGCTCACTCACAGTCCTTAACGGCACCTTCGCCTACAATCAGGCGGACCAGGGCGGAGGAATTTGCAATGTCGGCGACGATGAAGAGCCTGGCGTTTTTATTCGCAACACCATTCTGGCCAATTCTATTTCCAACGTGAGTGATTATTTTTCAACCAATATAACCGGACTAACCAATATCGACTTGGGCGATCACAACCTCATCCAGGTCAACGAGGGTTTTGCCGGCGAAATCGTCTCCGCGGCGGACCCGCGTTTGACGGCGCTACAAAACAACGGCGGTCCCGCCTTGACCCACGCGCTGCTCAACGGAAGCCCGGCCATCGATTCGGGCACCAACACCGGCGTGCCTGTCACCGATCAACGCGGTTACCCGCGCATTATCGATGGCGATGACAACGGTTTGGCCATTGTGGATTTGGGAGCGGTCGAAGACGGTTTGGTTCTTCTAAGTGCTGCGCCGCAGACTTTCCTGGAAATCGGCGCCACTGGTATGAAATTGTCGCTTATGGGCGAGACGAATCGAAATTACGTCACCGAGTCATCCATCGACCTCCTGAACTGGCAGCCTGTCAGCACTAATTTAATTCCGCCGCTGGGCGTCACGACCTTCTTCGACACCAACGCGGACGCTCCTCCGTTTAACCGGTTCTATCGTTCCTACGCGCTTCCGCAGTGATTCGCGGTTGAATTGATTCGGGTTTTTGGTTCAATTGCGGTCTTATATTTTAAAGCGATGATTGCGTTCCTTCAGGGCAAAGTGATCGATGCGCTGCCGACTCACGCGACAATTGAGGTCAGCGGCATCGGCTACGATGTGCTGATTCCCCTCTCTTCATTTGACAAGCTGCCCGCGCCCGGCCACATGGTGAAGATCCTCACCCACCTGGTTATTCGGGAGGACGCACATGTCCTCTATGGGTTTATGACGGCGACGGAGCGGGAGATTTTCCGCCTGCTGATTAACACTGTCAGCGGGATTGGCCCCAAGATCGCCCTCAATATTCTCAGCGGAATCACCGTGACGGCTTTTCGCGGCGCGGTGGCGTCGGGCGATTCCAAAACGCTTTCACAAATCTCCGGCGTCGGGAAAAAAACGGCGGAACGCATCATCATCGAACTCAAGGACAAAATCGGGCCGGGCGGGGCCTTGGAAGCCCAAAGCGAGCATCGCGCCCTTTCCGCTGACGAACAAAAAACCAATGACGCGGTGCTGGCGCTCGTCGCTTTGGGTTACAAAATGGCCGACGCTCACGAAACGGTTCGCGCGACGCAGGCGTTGCTTGGGCAGGCGGCCGGGGTTGAAGAATTGGTGCGGGCAAGTTTGCGCAAAGGGGCATGATGACCACGATGACCAGCCCATCTTCAGGAATCGTCACCCCGCAGCCGATTGCGTGGCATCGCCGGCTGGCGGCATTCCTAGCTGCGACACTCCTGCGCGTGTGCATTCGGACGTGGCGGCTGCGCTGGAAAGATTCGGCGCGATACCCGGAAACCAAAGGCCCCGTAATTTATTGTGTCTGGCACAATCGCCTGCCCCTGGCATTCGCAAGCTACGATGATTTCGCGCGTTCCATGTGGCCCGATGAAGGTTTGGCCGCGATGACCAGCGCAAGCCGCGACGGGGGATTGCTCGCGAACATCGTCCAACGGTTCGGCATCCAGCCGATTCGCGGTTCAAGCAGCCGCCGCGGCGCGCAGGCGCTGTTGGAGGCGACGACGTGGATGGAACGGAATTACAGTGTGGTGATGACTCCGGATGGTCCGCGAGGACCGGTGTATCGAATTCACAGGAAGGGAATCATTCAATTGGCGAAGATGACCGGCCGGCCGATCATTCCCACCTCCAATTTCACATCGTGGAAAGTGCGCGGTGGAAATTGGGACCGGCTGCAGATTCCCCTGCCCTTCGCGCGTTGCGAACTGCGTTACGGCGAACCCATCTGGGTCCCGCGCGAAGCGACCGACGCCGAACTCGAACAATTGCGCTTGAAGTTGGAATCATCGATGCACGCCATCACGCGGGATTGATTAGCTTTAGCTCGGCTGAGAACCGTAAACGCAGAATACGCTGGTTTTCAGCCAACCTGTCCCCTCTCCCCGCGGGAGAGGGTTAGGGTGAGGGGCTGGCGTCTTTGCTCTTAGCGTCCTCCGCGCGAGACTTTTTGTGTATCAATTGTATCGTTGGTTTACCGGTGGTAATACGCGCGGCGGTCGATGATGGCCTGCACATAGGCTTTCGTTCCTTGAAAACCAATCTGCCCGATGAACGCCGCGCTGTTTGTGGCGGCCGGCCCGGCAAGCCACTTCAACACATTACCGCGCCCGGCGTTGTATTCCGCCAATGCGTACGGAACCGGATCGTCGGCGCGGCTG
>DATAUD010000114.1:0-25972 GCA_036268455.1 Verrucomicrobiia bacterium | reverse complement strand
TTTCAACCGCACCAGGACGGAGGGCGGTTCGACTTCTTCCGGCGTGACAAACCAATTGTGGCGCAGCGCCCATTCCCCCAAACTGACGCGGCTGCTCCATACAGAAATTGGAATTGCCAGGACGAACCCGGCCAGCACCGGTGAAAACCACCAAAAGAGTTTCGGCACTGTCGATAATAATAATACGGACCATACGATTCCCAGGACGGTGCTCGCCCAATGTCGTTGAATCGCCTCGGTATAAGTGGTCTCCGGTTCCCCGCGGTCCTGCGCGTCCCACTTGGTATTGCTCCCCATTAAAATTCCGATGACGAAATACGTCTGTAAAAATGCCAGCACCGGCGCCAGCAATGTCGAGGCGATCATTTCCATGAAAACGCTCAATGTCAGCTTCCATCCTCCGCCGTAACCGGCCCGTTCCTTGTGGCTGCGCAAATGCAGCGCAAGGCTGAACAATTTCGGCACAATCAACAATCCCATCACTATCAGGAATAAAATGACGCCCTGCTCCTGCACGGAAATTTTCCAAACCGGATATAGCGCTGGGCCTTGCGGAAAATAAGGATGCGGCTCCATCGCCTCGCGAACGCCCTCGATGGTGCTCAGAATCAGCATCAGCATCCAGAGGGGTGAGGCGACGTAACCCATAATCCCCATCCAGAAATGCAATCGGTTGATCAGGTGAAGCCCGCGCGTAAAGAGAAGCCGGGAATGTTGCAAGTTGCCCTGGCACCAGCGCCGGTCACGGGCGGCGTAGCTGATGAGCGACGGCGGAATTTCTTCATAGCTGCCGTGCAAATCCGAGGCCAGGTACACTTTCCATCCCGCCCTCCGCATGAACGCAGCCTCCACAAAATCATGGCTTAAAATAGAACCGCCCAGCGGCTCCGGACCCGACAGTTTAGGCAAATGGCAATGCTCGACGAACGGAGCGATGCGAATGATGGCATTGTGCCCCCAATAATTTGCGGCCCCGCCTTGCCAGAAATTCAGGCCGCTAATGAACGTTGAACTGTACGCATGCGTCGCAAACTGCCGCAATCGCCCAAAAAAAGTGTTTCGGTTTACCGGAAGCGGCGGCGCCTGGATGATGCCCGCTTCGGAATTGCTCTCCATCATTCGGACCAAATGTATCAAGCTCGTCCCGGCCATGACACTGTCCGCGTCGAACACGATCATGTACCGGTAATAACCGCCCCACGTGGCGCAAAAATCAGCGATGTTCCCGGTCTTTCGTTCCAGGTTTTCCCGGCGGTTCCGATAAAACACCCGCTCCGGGTCCCTGACGCTTTTGCGCAGATCCGCAAATGCCATCTCTTCCCGCACCCAAATCTCCGGGTTTGTCGTGTCACTAAGAATATAAAAATCAAAAAACGGCAACAATCCCGTCGCCTCCAAATCTTCGTAGGTGGCCTTTAATCCGGCAAAGACGCGGACGGGGTCTTCGTTGTAAATCGGCACCACCACCGCCGTCCGCGGCCATTGTTCGCCGTCGGCCAGCGGCTCGGCGGGCTGCAACCCCTTCCCGCGCCAAAGCACCGCAAATCCAAGCACTGACGTCCAAAACGACAGGCCAATCGGAATCAATAACACCACGAACAGCGTGAAGATTATGAGCTTCAGTGGATTCAGCCCGTTGATCCGCAGCATCTCGAACATTTTCCATGCGATCCCCACCACCGTTCCGCCGGCCAGCGCCGCAAAAATTCCGCCTCGCAAGGGGACTCTCCAGGTTGTTGGTCTTAAAATGTTCATATCATACTCATGTCAATTCTATTGTTATTTCTGGTAGTCGTACACCCACGTTTCGCTTACAGGGGCCTTTCCGGGTCTAAACCCGAGCTTCAACTGATCGATGCCATCCCCTTCGCCGACCAGGTCGAAAAACACCCGCGCGCCGCCTTGCGCGTCGTTGTCCTCAACAACAAGGTTCTGGGTTTGCCCGCGTGTGACGGTGATGTTCGCGAATAAATTACTGGCGCCGCCCGGCTTGTCCCCTGCAAAGTCAACTACAAAACGCGTCGGGATCCCGTCATGCTCCGGCGCCAGGAATGTGGATCGAACCCGCAAGAGCGACGAATGATCCGGGTCGCCGCTCATGGCCGATATCCGGTAGGTCCAGTAGAAATCCTGTCCCGCGGCCGGAGGCGCGGCGGGAACCCAATAGGCGACAATGTTGTCGTTCCAATCGTTGACTGTGGGAATTTCCACAAGTTCAACGGATCCCGCGCCCCAGTCTCCTTGGGGTTCGATCCAGTAACTGGAACGCAAGTCGAATCGCGACTGCAAGTCCTCGTAGTCGCGGAAGTCGCGGTCTCGTTGCAGCAGGCCAAACCCTTTTAAGTCGGTCACGGGAAAACTTGTGATGCGGTGCTTTTTCTCGGGATTGACCAGTGGCCGCCAGAGCCAGTTGCTGGCCCCGTAATAGATGGATAATCCATCCGCATCATGCACCTGCGGGCGGAAGTCGGGGACGAAACGGGTGCGATTTTGTCCCATCAGAAACAGGCTGCTCATCGGCGCGACTCCCACCTTTTTGACGCCTTTGCGGAAAAACTGGTTTGCCTGGACCTCCGTTACGGTCATCGCCCCGGGTTCAATCACGAAGGAATACGCTCCTGCCGCGCTCGGACTATCCATCAGCGCATAAATTCGGATGCCGGCGGCCAATTGCGGAGGTTTTTCAATCCAGAATTCAGTAAACCGGGGAAATTCCTCTCCATCCGGGTCGGCCGTATTGATCGCCAGCCCACGAAGCGAGGTCCCGTAGCGTTGGTGCGCTCCCAGCGTGCGGAAATAACTGGCTCCAAGAAACGACGCCACCTCATCGCGTTTTTGCGGAATGTTCACCGGATAGAGCAGCTTAAATCCCGCAAAATCCAGGTTGGTCGGGATCGGATTGGCAAAGCGATTCGTGCCGTAGTCAAAAAAATTCGGGGAAAAATCCAAGTCTTGGACCCGGCCAGCCTGAATAATATGGAGTTTGACCGGGTCCTGGTACAGATAGCCCCGGTGAAAAAACTGCACGGCAAACCGCAAGGGCTCTCCAGCCCAAAGAGTATGCTCTTCCCGAAACCGGATTTGCTGATAGGAATCGTATGTCAGGTTCTTGAGGAAATCGGGCAGATCGTCGTGGGACGGCGGATGAAAATCCGCGGCGGCCAATGCGCGTGCTCTCTGCCGAACCGTCTCGTAAGTAAACCCCGGCCCGTCCGCCGCGGTGGCGGAAATCACGCACAACAAGACCGTGAGAACAAACCACCCCCTGCCAAAAATAGCCCTAAACATTGTTTCAGCCTAGGTTGAAATCACCCATTCCCCAATGGGTAGTCTCCCCGCCTGTTCCGCTTGCCGCGAAGGGAGGTTTTTACCCCATTGGGGTTAATCCTGATGTCGCATTACTTTACAAATCAAACTGTTTGATGTCGGACACACCTGTAAAAAAGGGTCGGAACGGCAACCGCAATCGTTCCCTTGTGGTTGCCGCGAGCATTCTCGCAATTGTGTACGTTGCCGCCGGGGTGCTTGGGCTTTCATTGCGCCAGTCCTTTCAAGGCAGTTACGCAATCTGGCCGCCCGCCGGTTTGGCATTGGCCGCTCTCCTGCTGTGGGGACTCCGATTGTGGCCCGCCGTTTTTGTGGGCGCTTTCCTGGTCAGCCTGGCGAACTCCTCAAGAACGGGCCCCGAAGGATTCTTAATAGTCAAAGCTCTCGGCGTTGCAGCCGGAAGCACGGTCGAGACGATTGTCGGCGCCTTCCTCGTGCGGCGATTCGCGCGCGGGGAACGCGGCCCCAATCGCGTGTCCGATGTCATGGGATTTGCCTTCGCGACCGCTGTGGCCTGCGCCATTGGCGCGACGGCATGCGCCGCGAGTTTTGCGGTTTGCGGATTTCTGCCGTGGGACAACGTCACGCTGGCGTGGACCACTCTTTGGATGGGGCATTTGGCCAGCGACTGGACTCTGACGCCGCTGCTTTTGGTTTGGATTGCGAAACCCTGGCGTCATGTGGAGCAAGGCAAATGGTTTGAAGCGGGCCTGCTCGCCCTCGCTGTGGCGATCGTTTCCCCGATAATCTTTTGGGGCTGGCCATTTCCCGCCTCGGCCGAATTGCCATTGGTATTCTTAACCATTCCCCTTTTGTTGTGGACCGCCCTCCGTTTCACCGCTCGCGCCGTGGTCCTCGTAGTCGCGGTCATTTCCGCCGTGGCCGTCGCGGCGACTGTTGAAGGCACTGGCCCCTTTGCCTTGCCGAGCCTTCCAACATCGCTTATCGCCCTGCAAGCCTTTATCTGCATTGTCAGCGCGACCGCGCTGGCGCTCGCGGCCGCAATTTCCGAGCGCGACGTTGCGCAGGCCATACTGAGCCAGAAAGAAAAAATACTGGCTGACCTCGCCGAGGGCGCCCCGGTTGGGCTGCTTCGTCTTCGGCCCGATGGCGTGATCCAATGGGCCAACGACGCCGAACTGGAACTTCTTGGCTATAGGCAGGAGCAATATGTCGGAAAAAACGCCGCTGATTTTTATGACAATCCCGCCGAGGGACGCAAAGTGTTGGAACGGCTGCTCCGCGGCGATACGCTTCGCGACTACGAAACGCGCCTGCGCGCCCGCGACGGCTCATTGCGCATTGTTCTCATCAATTCGAGCGCCTCCTACCGGGAGGACGGAACATTGCGCCACGCGCGCCTGTTCACCCACAATATCACGGGCCGCCGCCGCGCGGAGGAGGAAAATCACCGGTTGAACCTCGAACTGGAACATCGCGTCCAACAGCGGACCGCCCAGTTGGAGGCGGCCAACAAGGAGCTGGAGGCGTTCAGTTATTCCGTTTCGCACGATTTGCGCGCGCCATTGAGGGCTTTGCGCGGGTTCACCGAGGCGTTGCTGGAACTTCATTCATCGCAACTGGACGCCAGGGGCCAGGAATTCCTTCGCCGCGCCGCCGCCGCCAGCACTCAAATGGACCGGCTTATCGAAGACCTTCTCAAGCTTTCGCAAGTCTCCCGGGGCGATCTTCAATATCAGGAGGTCAACCTCAGCTTGCTGGCGGGCGAAATTGCGGCCGAACTCTCCGCCAGCGATTCTTCGCGAAAGGTCGAATTCATTATCGCGCCGGAGTGCGCCGCGGATGGCGACCCGCGCCTGGTGCGCGTGGCCCTGGATAATCTGATGCGCAACGCATGGAAATTCAGCGGCAAACGGCCCGACGCCCGCATTG
This sequence comes from Verrucomicrobiia bacterium, assembly GCA_036268455.1. GTDB lineage: Bacteria > Verrucomicrobiota > Verrucomicrobiia > Limisphaerales > Palsa-1400 > DATAUD01. The sequence continues at coordinate 20,752 of DATAUD010000114.1, read as the reverse complement.
AATTCGGTTTGACAGATGAGCCGGAGCCGGCGTTTTTCGTGCGCGACAACGGAGCTGGTTTCGACATGGCCTTTTCCAAAAGGCTCTTTGGCGTCTTTCAACGGCTGCACGCAGCCAGCGAGTTTCCCGGAACAGGCATCGGCCTGGCCACCGTTCAGCGCATCATTCATCGCCACGGCGGACGTTCCTGGGCTATGGGCGCGGTTAATGGCGGCGCGACGTTTTACTTCACCCTGCCGGGCGCGCGGCAGCCCGCCGCCTTGAAATTATGCGCATGAAAGCCGCCCATCGCCCCCTGCAAGTCCTCCTCGTCGAAGATTCCGATAACGATGCCCTTCTCCTGGAATTGGCCCTTCAGCGGGCCGGATTCAATTTCAAGACCCATCGTGTCGAAACTCCCGCGCAAATGGCGGAAGCTCTCGATGCGCAACCGTGGGACGTCGTCATTGCCGACTACGTCCTGCCGCAATTCGATGGATTGGGCGCTCTGGCAATGGTCAAAGGGCGCGGGTTGGATTTGCCATTCATCATCGTCTCCGGCCACATCAATGAAGATACGGCTGTAGCCGCGATGAAAGCCGGCGCTCACGATTACGTGATGAAAGGCAACCTCGCCCGCCTCGCTCCAGCCATCGACCGTGAGTTGCGCGAATCCGAGATCCGCCGGGCTCAGCGCGCCTCCGAAAAAGAGCTTTGGGAGGAACAGGCCTTCCGTAGCGCATTGGAAACATCCATCCCTTCGGGCATCGCCGTGGTCGATCTCAATGGCAGCCAAACCTATGTCAACCGCGCCTTCTGCGGGATGGTTGGCTGGAGCGAACCGGAATTAATCGGCAAAAAGGCGCCGTTTGATTACTGGCCGCCGGAGGAAGTCGATGACATTACCGCCGCCCTCGCCAAAGTTGTCACAGGCCAGTCCCCTCCCGGCGGGTTGGAATTTCGCCTTCGCCACAAAGATGGCCGCCGCTTCGACGCCCTCATTTTGGTAACCGCGCTCAAGGACACTTTCGATAATATCACCGGCTGGTTAAGCTCGATCACCGACATTACCCAGCGCAAGCAAGCCGAAGACGCGTTGCGCCGCTCTCACGAGGAATTGGAGCGCCGCGTGCGGGAGCGGACAGCCGACCTCAGCTCCGCCAACGAACAGCTTCAGACCGCCCTCGCCGAGCGCCGCCGCCTCGAGCACGAATTGCTCGAAATCACCGACAAGGAGCGCCGTCGCATCGGACTCGATTTGCATGATGATCTTGGCCAGAAACTTACCGGCATCGCGTTGATGTCCAAAGGCTTGGCGATGCGCCTAGCAAAGAATGGCTCCGCGGAATCCCAGGAGGCCTCGCGCATACAAAATTTGATCCAGGAAACGATGAATCAGACCCGTGAATTATCGCACGACCTTGTTACGTTGGATCTCCGCGAAAAAGATCTGATTTCCGCAATGGAAGACCTCGTCCGTCACTTGCAAAGGACATTCGAAATCTCGTGCAATTTTGTCTGCACCACACCTGTTCCGGCGCTCGACGCGAACGTTGTGACCCAGCTTTATAAGATCACTCAGGAAGCCGTCACGAATGCCATCAAACACGGCAAATCCAAAGAGGTCGAAATTCGCTTGCGCAATGGCGGGGACACTCTGGCCTTAAGCATCCGCAACGCTGGCTTGCCCTTTCCAGAGGTCGTCGATCATAATGCGGGAATTGGGCTGCGGATAATGAGTTACCGCGCTCATTTGATAGGAGCGACGTTTGAGGTCAAGCCCGGTGAACAAGAAGGCGCCGTCGTCCTCTGCAAACTGCCCATTCCCAAAAAATCGAATCAACCAGCTTAAGGCGACATGGCTCGAAGTTTCTCGATGATATTCGGAAATGTTTCCAGAACGTAGTCGATATCCTCATCGTTGTTGTCTTTGCCTAGCGAAAAAATGATTGCGGCCTTGGCCAGTTCGCGGTCCAAACCTATGGCGTCAAGCACGTGCGAGGGCTTCAGTAATTTGCTCAAACAACCCGTCCCGCTGGCCACAGCAATGCCCCGCGTATCGCACAACAAAAGCTGACCTTCGCCTTCGACGCCCTCCACGGAAACGTTCAAATTCACCGGGCTGCGATCCGGGCCAAGCTCGGGGCCGTTGAGTCTGATGCGCAGGATGGTCGCGCGCAATCCTTCCCAAAGCCGTTTCTGCAATCCTGCGCAATGCGCGGCGCGGCGCGAGAATTCACGTTGCGCGATTTCAGCGGCAACCCCCGCTCCGACAATTCCCGGTACATTCTCAATTCCCGCGCGACGGCCGCCCTCCTGGTCGCCCCCGTGAAGAAGCGGTTCCAGACGGGCGCGGCGATGGCGATATAATACGCCGACCCCCTTTGGTCCGTAAAACCGTTGGGGCGAAAATGAGAGCAAGTCAGCGCCGAGTGTCCGCACATCGATAGGCAGCCAGCCCGCGCTCGCATCGGCATCGACGTAGAGCGGAATTCCGGCGTTTTGCGCGACTGCCGCGATTTCCCGGATCGGTTCGACGGTTCCGATATCATGATTGACATGATGCACGGCAATCAAAATTGTCTTCTCGGTTAGCGCCGCCCGGACCTTCGCGGGATCGACCCTCCCTTCGCCTTCCACTTCAACGCGCGTGCTGGTAAAACCGTGCTTTTCAAGAAAAGCGACGGAATTGAGAACGGATGGATGTTCGATTTGACTCAATACGATGTGATTGCCCCTCCGCTGATTTGCCCATGCCGTGCCTTTGATGGCAAGATTGGCGGATTCCGTCCCGTCCGATGTAAAAATAATGTCCGCGGAAGATTCGGCATTTATGAATCGGGCGACCTGCGCGCGGGCTTCCTCAATGGCGTCGCGCGCGCGCAACCCGTATTGATGAAGCGAGGACGGGTTGCCGAAAGCCTCCGCGAAAAAGGGCTTCATCGCCCCGAATGCTTCCGGCAAAAGCTGCGTGCTCGATTGATGGTCGAGATAGACGTGGCGCATCGCTTCAGCGGCGGTTAGTGGTGGCCGTTGCCGCCGGCGCGCGTCGATTCAAGGGATTCCTCCTGCTGAATCAAATCACTCAAGGTGGTATGAGTCAGCACATCTTTAATGCCGTCCTGCGCGCGCTCAAACAGGCTGCAAAGGGCGCAGCCTCCCGCGTGCTTGCAATCCGGTTTGTCCATTCTGCAACGCTGAAGAACGATTTTGCCTTCAACGGCCTCGATGACTTCGAGAACGGAGATTTCATCGGGACTTTTGAGCAGCGCAAAGCCGCCGTGAGAACCGCGGATGGAATGGACAAGCCCCGCTTTGGCGAGGTTTTGGAAAATTTTGGCGAGGAAACTTTTTGGGATGCGCTGCTGTCGGCTGACTTCGTCAATCATGGCGCGCCGGCCCGGACAGCAGCGAGCCAAGTGCATCAAGCCCAGAACTCCATATTCGCCTGCGCGTGTAATTTGCATGGGGCAAACTTGTTATGAAATATATCGCCAAGGAGGGCGGTACGTCAATGCGCCCTTTCCCGTTTTGACCGGGCCTTTTTTGGTGGAAGTTCCCACCGTTCGCTTTTAACTTGGGACAATGACCGATGCCAGTGTTGCTTTGCCCGCCGCCGCGCCCGCCGCGTCGCGCCCTTCGCAGTTGCGGGGGCTGGATTATTCGCTCCTTCAACAGTGCATGCACTGCGGGCTTTGCCTGCCCACTTGCCCCACTTACGACGCCACCAAACTCGAACGCAACAGCCCGCGCGGCCGCATCGCGCTCATGCGCGCAATTGCCGATGGCCGGCTCGAACCGACGAAGACCTTTGCGGATGAAATGTATTTTTGCCTCGGCTGTCTGGCTTGCATGACGGCTTGCCCGGCTGGCGTGAATTACGCGGAATTGTTCGAGCACGCGCGCGCCGAGGCGGAGGAGAGCGGCGCGTTGCAAAATCCGAAACGCTCCTTTATTCGCGAGCTGACAATGCGCTGGCTGTTCATGGATTTGCGCCGCCTAAGATTTGCCGGGAGGCTGATCCGGCTTTACCAGCGGACAGGCGCGCAGAAATTGGTTCGTGGTTCGGGCATTCTCAAACTGTTGCCGCGCCGCTGGCGGGAATTGGAAGCGATGACGCCGGTCATTCAGCCTAAATTTTCCGCGCAATGGATTGCCCCGGTCACGCCGGCCAACGGGCAAAAAAAATACCGCGTCGCTCTCCTGAGCGGTTGCGCGCAGGATTTGATGTTCAGCGATGTCAACCGCGATACGTGCGAAGTCCTTGCCCGCAACGGTTGCGAGGTGATTACTCCGCACAACCAAAGCTGTTGCGGTTCGCTTCACGCGCATAACGGGGAATTGGAAATGGCCCGCGAATTGGCGCGAAAGAATATCGATCAATTTCCGCCGGACGAATTCGACGCCATCATCAGCAATGCCGCGGGATGCGGTTCGCATTTGAAACATTATCGGAATTTGCTGGCGGATGATCCGACATACTCGCAACGCGCCGAATTATGGGACGCCCGGCTTAAGGACATCCACGAATGGCTCGCGGCAATCGGCCTTACGCCGCCCAATCCGGGGGGAGCGGCGCAAAACGTCACTTATCACGAAGCCTGCCACTTGTGCCACGGACAAAAAATCACGGCGCAGCCGCGCCAATTGTTGCGCGCCATTCCGAATCTCACATTGACGGAATTACCGGAGAGCGCGTGGTGCTGCGGCAGCGCGGGGATTTACAATTTGATCCAGCCGGAAATGGCCAATCAATTGCTCGATCGCAAACTGAAGCATATCGTCTCAACGAAAGCGGCGGTGGTGGCCACTGGAAATCCTGGCTGTCTCGCGCACATGGCCAACGGCATCCGGCGGGAACGGCTTCCCATCCGGTTGGTTCATCCGATTACGCTGCTGGCCGAGGCGTATCGCGCGGGCGGACAACCTACATCTTAGGCGCGGGCGCCACGTCCTGGATTTTTGCGAACTGGACCAGCAGATCGATCACTTTTTCGCTGAGGATCTGGGTGTAAATTTCGTTAATCCGGCCGGACTTTTCTAGGTCCTTCACCAATTTTTCAAAGGGGACTTTGTATTGAGCCGCCATGTCCTGCAAACGACGTCCCACATCCATTTGCTCGACACGCACGCCCTCTTTTTCGGCAATGCTCCGAAATACAAAACTAGCCTTGACCCGTTGCTTTGCGGCGGTGTTGGCGGTGCCGTAAATCTGGTCCTTTTGCCCGTCGATGGCGTCTTTGAGAACGCCGCGCTGCTGCTGCTCGTTGACGATGGAATAGACAATACTGCGCGTTTCCTCTTCGACCATCGACTCGGGCAGCTCGCATTGGATTTGGTTGAGGAGGTTTTGCACGACCTGATTGCGAATGGAACGGCTTTGCTTGAAATTCAATTCGTTTTGCAAATCCGCGCGCACTCCCTCGCGCAATTTTTCAAGATTCTCCGCGCCATAAGCTTTGGCGAATTCCTCGTCAATGGCCGGAAGGACTTTTTCCTTGGCCTCAACCAATTCCACGTCATAGACACCCTTTTTTCCGGCCAATTGCGGCACGACGAAATCCGCGGGGAAATCGACGGTGATGGTGCGTTTGTCGCCGGCCTTCATGCCGATGAGTTGATCGCCGAAACCGGGAATGAACGAGGTCTTGTCAACGTTGACCCAGAACGCCTTTTTCTCCGTCAGCCCCGTTGCCGTTGGAGCCGTGTCTGTGATGGGTTTGCCGTCGCAGGTGCCGGTATAATTGACGACGGCGATGTCGCCCTCCTTGATTTCGCGGTCAACGGTATTGAATTTTGCGTGATGTTCTGTCAAAACGTGGAGGGCGCGCTCGATATCTTCCGGCGTCACGGCTCCGGTTTCGCGCATGGCGGCGAGGCCCTTGTATTCGGGGAGCTGAAATTCCGGCGCGATTTCCAAGTTCGCGGCAAATTGGAGCGGCTGCCCGCGAGTGAATTGGATCTCCTCAATTTCCGGCTGGCCGACAATCGAAAGCTTATGCTCGGCGATGGCGGCCCGGAATGATTCGGAAATGAGCTTCCGTTTGACCTCATCCTGAATGTCGGATTCGAAGCGCTTGGCGACCATTTCCCTGGGCGCTTTGCCCGGCCGAAAACCGGGAATACGGGCTTCGCGCTGGAATTGGCCGGCAATTTCGCCGAAGGTTTGCTCAACCTTTTCCTGGGCGACTTCCACGCGCATCAATCTTTTGCAAGGACCTAAATTTTCTACCGTTACATTCACAAAAAACCTTTCGATTCAAAACAGGCCGGGCTTCCACTGTCAGATTGGGTGGACTCCCGCCCGCGAGTTGGACACCTTAAGTATGGGCGGGGGTCGCGTCAAGCCCATGATGTCCCGTCCTAAGCCGAAATTTCGCCCCGGCGTTTGAGCCTTGGGGGCGTTTGACTTGGCGGCGGAACTTTGCGAGAGTTCCAACAATAGCGTTGGTGGATTGGACGGGAACGAAAGAATGAAAAATTTCGACTTTCTGGTTTTGGGGAGCGGGATAGCGGGGCTTTCGTTTGCCTTGAAGGTCGCGCCAATGGGGCGGGTGGCCATCGTCACCAAAAAATCGCGTGCGGAATCCAACACGAATTACGCCCAGGGCGGAATCGCGGCGGTGACGAGCCGGGAGGATTCTTTTGCCCGGCACGTTGCGGACACACTCGAAGCGGGAGCGGGGCTTTGCCATGAGGATGTCGTTCGCACGATTGTTGAGGAAGGCCCGGCCCGCATTGCGGAGTTGATCGATTTGGGAATGAAATTTTCCGAACGCGAGGTCAACGGCGAGCGTGAACTCGACCTTGGCCGGGAAGGTGGACACTCGAAACGGCGCATTCTTCACGCCAAGGATGTCACGGGACGGGAGATCGAGCGCGCTTTGCTGGCGGCAGTGGCGGCGCAGCCGAATATCGAGATTTTTGAGAACCATCTGGCGATTGATCTCATCACTTCGCACAAGGTGGGGGCGCAAACGAATGTGCCGCAGGGCGAAAACCGGTGCCTTGGGGCGTATGTGCTGGATAAAAACCGGAATTCGGTGGAGACGTTTTCGGCGCGCGCGGTGTTGCTGGCGACAGGAGGGTGCGGAAAGGTTTATCTTTACACAACCAATCCTGATATCGCCACGGGCGACGGAGTGGCGATGGCGTTTCGCGCGGGAGCGCCGGTGGCGAACATGGAATTCATTCAGTTTCATCCGACCTGCCTTTACAGTCCGAAGGCAAAATCCTTTTTGATCAGCGAAGCGGTCCGTGGCGAAGGGGGAGTTTTGAAGAACATCGAAGGGGTCGAGTTCATGGACCGTTACCATCCGCTGAAGTCGCTTGCGCCGCGGGACGTTGTGGCGCGGGCGATTGATAATGAGATGAAGAAGAGCGGGGCGGATTTTGTTCTGCTCGACATCACGCGGAAGCCGGCGGATTTCATCGTCGAGCGTTTTCCGAATATTTATTCGACGTGCCTGCAATTTGGAATCGATATTACGCGGGAGCCAATTCCGGTGGTGCCGGCGGCACACTATCAGTGCGGCGGGGTGGTAACGGGGGTGGACGGCCGGACGGAGATCGCCGGACTCTATGCGGTGGGAGAGGTGGCTTGCACGGGCTTGCACGGGGCGAACCGGCTGGCGAGCAATTCGCTGCTGGAGGCGCTGGTATGCGCACATCGAGCGGCCATGCGGCTGCGTGAGACGCCGCTGCCTAAGAATGATCTTCCGCTGCCCCCGTGGCAGCCGGGCCACGCGCACAATTTGGACGAATTGGTCGTGATCAATCATAACTGGAACGAAATCCGGCGAATGATGTGGGATTATGTGGGAATTGTGCGGACGAACAAACGGCTGGAACGCGCGCGCAGCCGCATTGCGAATCTTCAGGAGGAAATTCAGGAGTATTACTGGGATTTCATCGTGACGAGCGATTTGCTGGAATTGCGCAATATCGCCACGGTTGCGGAGTTGATCATTACGTCGGCGTTGCGACGGCCAGAAAGCCGCGGCCTGCACTATAATTTGGATTACCCGAATGCGGACCCGGCGTGGGCGCAACGGGACACGATTCTGCGCAAGTCGTAGTGTGACTGATAGTCTGTTCAGGTTGTGCGGTTTTGGGCCGATGTGGTATTGACTAATTATACTTATGAAGACACTCCGATTGGGAATCGCGCGGGGCCTCTGTCTGCTGTTTTCGGTATTTGGGGCTTTTTCCGGCTATACACAAACACTTACGGACTTGTACGCCTTTGGATCGCCGTCCGATGCCGAATCGCCGAACGGGCTGGCGCAAGGGACCAACGGAGTGTTTTACGGATCGGCACGAAACGGAGGCACGAACGGGTTCGGGGCGCTTTTTCAAATAACCGCGGCGGGCGTGGAAAGGAATTTGTATTCGTTTCAGGATGGGAACGATGGAGGAAGTCCCGGCGCCGGGTTGACGCAGGGAACGAACGGCTTGTTTTACGGGGTGGCGGAAACCGGCGGCTCCAATGGCTACGGGTCGATTTTTGAGATAACGACAAACGGAACGTTTACGGCCCTGCACTCGTTCGCCCGATTAAAGGCGAAAGGGACGACCGGTCTTCTCACTAATATTGACGGTGACACGCCCACCGCCGCTTTGACGCTCGGCACGAACGGAAATTTCTACGGAAGCGCCTCGCAGGGCGGCACGAATAGTTTCGGGACTCTCTTTGAAATGACGCATCAGGGAAAAGTGACGGTGCTTTATTCTTTCTCGAACACTGTGGATGGCGGAGCGCCGCTGGCGGCTTTGTTGCAATTCACCAATGGCAATTTTTACGGGACAACCACAACGGGCGGAAGCAATGGTTACGGCACCTTTTTCCAGTTGACCGCCGCGGGGAAAGTAACGCCGCTCTATTCGTTTACCGGAGGCGACGATGGCGCAATTCCAGAAGCCCCGCTTATCAACGGTCACGACGGCAATCTCTACGGCACTTGCACAGCCGGGGGTTCCGGCGGTTCCGGAACAATTTTCAAAATCACCACCAACGGCGTTCTGACTCCGCTTTATTCTTTCACCCAGACCTCCGTCGGCTCGCCTTACTATAATAACGACGGCGCTGATCCAAAAACGCTAATCCTCGGGCAGGACGGAAATTTTTACGGCGCGGCGTACGATGGCGGCACGAACGGGGCGGGAGGCATTTTCGAGTTTAATGAAATCGCCGGACTTGCGCCGATCTACTCTTTTAGTTACCTGAGTTACAATGGCTTGCTTTACGAAAACTCCGATGGCGGAAACCCAAGCGGATTGCTTCAAGCCTCCGATGGCGATTTTTATGGCACCGGTTTTGACGGCGGCACAAATGCCGGGGGCGCTTTCTTCCGCATCGGCTTCGCGCCGGAGATTATCGACCAGCCTGTCAGCGTGGGAGTGTCGCTTAACAGCAACACCAGTTTCAGCATTACCGCAACGGGCGGGCTGGCGTATCAATGGCAGCTTGATAACACAAATCTTCCCAACGCCACCAATTCCACCCTCAGTCTCACGAACGTTGTTCTGGCAAACGCGGGTTATTACGACGCCATCGTGACCAATGTCAACGGCGCCACGACGAGTTCGGTGGTCACTTTGGGGATTACGAATGTGCCGATTTCCTTTGCCGTGGGCGACGGCGGATTTTCCTATGGGGACGGTCAGGCTACGCTTGAATTAACGAATCTCGCGGGACAAGGCGCGCTGGTCATTGATGCTTCAACGGATTTGATCAACTGGATTCCGATATTCACAAATCCGCCCGGATTCGGCGTGTTGCAGTTCATCGATACGGATGCGGGGACATACACGAACCGATTTTATCGCGCGCGGACGCAGTAAATCGAGACTGATTTTTTTCCTTTTCTGAAGCGGGGCGGCGGCATAGCATCTCCCGCCCAGTGAAATCATATGAAATTATATAAGACGTTTATCGCTTCGAGTGCTTTGGCCGTGCTGACGGCGCTGCCCGTTTTCGCCCAGGAAAATAATACGCTGACCGACGCCGAAAAGGCCGCGGGCTGGCAGTTGCTTTTCAACGGCACCAATTTCGACGGATGGCACAAGTTTAAAACCGAGGGAATGGGGCCGGGCTGGGAGATTGAGGATGGCGCGATGTCGAAAAAGCAGGGCGGCGGCGACATCGTCACGAGCAATACATACGATTGGTTCGAGCTGGAACTGGATTACAAGATTTCCGACGGCGGCAACAGCGGCGTGATGTATCACGTCACGGACAAAGGCCCAACGATCTGGTGGACGGGCCCTGAGTTCCAATTGGAAGACGATTATCCGCCGGAAGACGCTGGCTGGCTCTGCGGATGGCTTTACGGCCTTTACAAACCACCCATTGATCCGGCCACCGGGAATCCGATCGACGCAACGAAACATGCCAATCAGTGGAACCATATCCGTTTGGTGGTCGCTCCCCCTCCGCAAAAGTGCGAGCACTTTGTCAACGGCGTGAAATACTTCGATTACGTCCTGCACAGCGACGATTTCAACAGCCGCGTCGCAGCGAGCAAGTTTCACAGAATGAAGGGCTTTGCGGAATCGGACACCGGCTATATCGGCTTGCAGGGGGACCATCCGGGCTTCGTCTCGTTCCGCAACATCAAAATCCGGCCGATCAAGCAGTAAGCGGCAGGAACTGCTCAGTTTTTAACTTCGTCGAGGCTGCCTAAAAAGCGGTAGCCGACGCCGCGGACCGTGTCGAGATACCTGGCGGCCGGTCCGAGCTTCTCGCGAAGGCGGCGCATGTGGGTATCCACAGTGCGGGTGTCGATATGGGAGTCGTATTCCCAAACGTCGCGCAACAATTGGTCGCGCGATTGCACATGGCCGGTGCGCTGGATGAGCAACGCCAGAAGTTTGAATTCCGTGGCTGTGAGTTCGACGCGCTTGTTCTTCACCGTCACCAGATGCCGGGAAATATCGAGCTGCAAAGGTCCGAAAACGTGGGTGGTTTTTGCCGGCGGCGCGACTCCTTGTTCCAGCCGCTTTTTGACCCGGAGCACCAATTCGCGAGGGCTGAAAGGTTTGGGGACGTAATCCGTCGCTCCTAATTCCAACCCAACGATGCGGTCGATTTCACTCGCCCTGGCTGTGAGCATGATGATGGGAATGGCGCTGGTTTTGGAATCGCGGCGGAGCAGCTTGCATATCTCCAATCCGTCCATTTCCGGCAGCATGAGGTCAAGCAGGATCAAGTCCGGCGTTACGGATCGGGCTTTGCGAAGGGCCTCCGCCCCGTCCGCGGCCGTTTCGGTTTGGAATCCCGCCTGCGCGAGATTGTAGGTGACCAAATCGAGAACGTCCGGTTCGTCGTCCACCACTAGAATCCGGTTTTTCACGTTGCTACTGTGAAGAGACCCGGCGGCCTAAACAACGGCGGAACGGTGACAAATGTGTTACAAACCTGTTACCGCGGCGCTTGCTGCTGGTAGGTTTCGATCAATTCCTTGATGCGGCGGGCGTCGTCTTTTCGGTGGCCGTGACTTGCGATCGGATCGGTGCCGCCGGAGGATTCGATGAGAATTTCCGCCCAAAAGAAGCCGGTCTTAATGTGAACGGAGGCCACTTTCAGAATCCCAACACTCATTTCGTCGAGGCGGAACCACGATCTTTTTCGCCGGACAACGGATTTGTCCGATACTTCAATAACGGTCGGAAAGAGGAAATTGCCCCGGGTCCACCGGCTGGCTTGAAACGTTTCGGCTGGCATGGATTCGATTAACGGGCTGCCTGCGGGCTGAGGCAAGTCATTTCGTGGCGCATCGGCTTTGTTCATGCGACTGAGAAGCGCGGTCGTGGACCTTCCGGGGACGGCGCCGAGAATGACGATTCGCACGCCAAGCCGTTCGAGCAAACGGCGCTCATCCTGATTGATGGTTTCCAGCGTGTAATCGCCACCCTTGACGTAAATGTCCGGCCTGACTGATTCCAGGAAGGCGCGGGCGTCCAGTTCGGAAAAAATGCAAACGCCATCGACTGATTCCAGAGCGGCCAAAACAGCGGCGCGATCATACTCGCCGTTGAGAGGACGGCCCGGCCCTTTGATCGCGCGGACACTGGCATCGCTAGTGACGCCGACCAGAAGGGCATCGCCCTGGTCGCGCGCCTGCTGGAGATACGTCACATGGCCAAGGTGGAGAACGTCGAAGCATCCGTTGGTGACGACCAATTTGCGTCCGGTGCGGCGAAGGTTTTCCCGCCAGGGGCCAAGGGTGGCGGCGCTTAAAATCTTCTCAGCGAAGTCCATTGCTGGAATTGTGGTTGAGCGGGCGGCGGATTGGCAACGACGCAATTTGAAGCGGCGACTTGAGTTTTTGCCGCGAGAGCATACCCTTGTATTATGAAAAGCGATGTTTCGCCCGTGGAAATACGCGGGATTCTGCCGGTTCAAAGCGGCTGCGCGATTTTCGTGGGCAACGACAAAAAGGTGTTCGTTATCCAGGTTGAACACAACATGGGCGCGATCATCGGGATGTTCTTGCGCGACACCCAGAAAGAGCGGCCGCTCACTCACGACTTAATCAATAATATTTTCAAGGGCCTCAGCGTCACGATTGAACGCGTTATCATTACTGAATTGAAAAACGCCACTTATTTCGCCCGGCTGATTTTGCAACAGGAGAACGAATTGGGCCGTAAAATCGTGGAAGTGGACGCCCGTCCGAGTGATTGTCTGGCGCTGGCAACCGCGCAGAAGCGGCCGATCTATGTGTCTAACGCGCTTTTCGAGCAAGTCGAGGACAGCAGCGAATTGCTCGAGCGGATCACCGAAAATCCCGGCGAATCCAGCGAATCCGAGGAATCCGAGTAAGCCTTCCGTCACTTATGCCCGCCGCCTCCCCAAAAGCTGCCGTCCTCCTTGTCTCCGGTGAGGACGAATTTGGGGTCAAAGAGCGCGCCCGGGAAGTCTTCAAGACGTGGTCCGCCGAGATTGGCGGAACGGATCACGAAATTATCGATGCCTCTGTCAGCAATAGCGGCGAAGCCCTCGCTGCCCTGGCCAAACTGCGCGAGGCGCTGCAAACCCTGCCTTTTTTTGGGACAGGCAAAGTCGTGTGGCTGCAAAATTGCAATTTCCTTGGCGAGGAGCGCGCCGCCAGCGCCCAAGCCGTTACCGAGGATTTGGCGGAGCTTTCCCAGACGTTGAAAACGTTCGTCTGGCAAAACGTCCGCCTGCTCATCAGCGCCGGGAAGGTGGACAAGCGGAAAACGATTTACAAGACCCTGGAAAAAATCGGGTCCGTGGAGATTTTTGCCGGTTGGTCGGCGGAGGACAAGGATTGGGCGGTCCAGGCGGAAAGTTTTGCGCTTCGCGCACTGGGAGAATTGGGGAAGGAAATCTCGGACGAGGGCCTCTCAAAGCTGGTCGTCAATGCGGGCCCCAACGCGCGCGGGTTGCGCTCGGAGATTGAAAAACTTTCGCTGTATGTCGGCGAACGTCCGCGCATCGAGGTCGGAGATGTTGACGCCATTGTAACCCGCAATAAACAGGCGCGCGCCTTCGCCCTGGGGGATGCTCTCGGCGACCGCAATCTTCCCCGCCTGCTGCGCTGCCTGGACGAGGAATTGTGGGAGGCGCGCCGCGATCCGCAACGCAACGAAATCGGGCTGCTTTATGGGTTGATCAGCAAAGTGCGGGTGCTGATATTGGCGCGGGAAATGCTGGCACAAAAGTGGTTGAAGCCGGAAACTGATTTTAGCCGGTTCCGAAGCCAGTTGGCGCGCGTCCCATCCGATGCGTTGCCAGAGGACAAAAAGTTTAATCCGTTGGCGATGAATCCTTACGTATTATTTCGGGCGGTCGGGCAGGCGCGGAATTACACGCAGGCCGAATTGGTTGGGGCGATGGATTTGTTGCTGGAGTGCAATCAGAAGCTCATATCGCGGAGCCTGGATCCTTCCCTCGTTTTGCAGCAAGCTCTGGTGCGGATTGTCAGCCGCCCGGCGGAGACGACGGGCAAAGAACCATTGGCCGCCGCCGCTTGACTCATGCGCATTTCGACCGGATATTTGTCAGGAGGTTTATGAGCCAGACGGCAAATTTAATGGTCGCTGTTTTTGATCAGGTTGTCTGCGTCAAGATTTGTGGCAGGGCGGACTTTACATCGAGCCTGGACCTGAAAAAGCTGATCAACGAGTTGTGGGCGCGCGGATACAACCGCTTTGTGTTCGAGTTGTGCGACTGCGTTATGATGGACAGCACGTTTTTGGGCATGCTTTCGGGCATCGGCTTGAAATTTTGCGCCGACAAAACCCCGCAAGGCTCCCCGCTGGAATTGTTCAATCCCAACCCGCGCATCGCCGACGTTTTGGACAGCCTAGGCGTGGCGCACCTCTTCAAGATCACCACCGCCGACCCGTTGATCAACGGCTTTCAACCTCTGTCGAAAGCGCCCGATTCAACAAGAGCCGACGTGGCGCGCAACTGCCTGGAAGCCCACAAAACTCTGATGGCGATCAATCCCGAAAATGCCGTTAAATTCAAGGACGTGACCCAATTCCTGGCGGAGGATCTCAAACGCATCGAGATGGCGGAAAAAAAGTAAGCGCTGGAATTACACCACACCCCCGAAACTGACGTAATCGTCCAAATCCAACAAATCCGCAAAACTCCTGATATCCTCACGTCCCCCCGCGAATTTTTCGACCTGCCCCACAAAATATTTTAAAGTTTCGAGGTCGCTGTCCGGCCCGCGTCGTTCCATATAGGTGGACCACTGTTCGATTTCCCATTCAGACCGCTTTGTCGTGGCGTTGGAGTTGATCCATTCCAGGATTTCGCCATCCCCTTTGCCCGCTTCCAATTGGGACTTCAAGGCCGCCCCATCAACTCCCAAAAAACTCAGCACGCGCTGGTCCAGGGGACAATCGAAATTGTACTCGCCATTCTTGCCCGCGATAGTCGCGCGACCCTTGTCCAACATGCGTGGCAATCCGGCATAGCCTCCCAGGCGAATGCGAACGCTTCGCGGGGCGCGTTGAGTGAGATCGGGCGCTTTGACTTTCGATGTGCTCATAGGTGTTCTTTCTAGTTCGATTTGTTATTCAATCGCAACACCGTACGGCAGCTTCAAAGGTTGTCAACTTAGCCGCGCCTTAGTGGCTTTTACCGTATCCCGCCTCCGGGGTTCCATCGTCATTCAAATGACCGGTGGCCCAGAGGACGCCGCGCGTCACCAAATCAAGATACCGCGGATCGGAGACCGTTTCATTGTTGTGGCCAATGGTCGTGCTGAAGACGCGGGTTTTGTTGGGGCCGTATTCATTTGTCCAAACGACAACAAAATCGTTCGTTTTCAGAGTGCCATCGTGTTGCTTGATCACTTGCTTGCCGTGGGCGAGCGGATGGGCGGTGTCGAACACATGAACGTTGTTGTAATGTTCTTCGTGAATCGTCGTCCAATCGCTCAACCCCTTCACAATCGGGCTGTCCTTGTCGGTGAAGGTGATTGCGATTGGTTCCTGCGGCCCGTGTGCGCTGGATTGCAGGCCAAGGTATTCAAACCAATACCCGTGCGGCGTGCCCAATGTGACCGGATCGTTCGGATTTCCGATGCGATACGAGTGCATCGCGCAATGAAGATTCACGCCCGGTATTCCGTCGATGTGCGGCTTGAGAACGCTCTGGACCAAACCTGGATCGGAAATGTCCGCGCCGCATTCGTCGTGAATGACGAGGTCGTAGCCTTTCGCGTAATCGGGATTTCCAAGGATGGGCAGCGGGGGATGCGTGCTGGTATCGGGGGTATAAATCTGGTCCACCACGAGATTGGCGCGTTCCTCGAGGCCGCGTTTAAGAATGTCCTTTTGCGCGGCGTAATCATGGCAGCAGCCGCCGGCGATGAGCAAAACCCGAAGCGGTTTCGGCGGAGCAACAGGCGACGACGACGCGCCGAAAGCAAACATGAGGAGCGCGGCTGACCCAAATAAAAAAAGGTGGCGAAATGGAAAAAACTTGATCATTGCGTGGTTCTAACATGCCTTTAGACCAGGAGCAAGAATCAGAATTGGATTACGATTCAGGTTGCGATTAAGTATAGGAACATGACTTTAGCCCAGGCCAAAACACGACACGAAGAGTTGGCGGCCGAAATCCGGCGGCACGACGATCTTTATTATGTCCAGGCGCAGCCGGCGATCAGCGACCACGACTATGACAAGCTTTACCACGAGCTGCTCGATTTGGAGGAGCAGTTTAAGGAATTGCGAACCCCCGATTCTCCAACGCAACGCGTCGGCGGCGAACCGGTCAAATCATTCCATCCGGAGAAACATCGCGTATCGATGCTCAGCCTGGACAACACTTATTCCCAGGGTGAAGTGCGGAGTTTCGTCACGCGCCTCCAAAAATTGCTGCCGCACAAACAATTGACGTGGACGGTGGAGCCGAAGGTCGATGGGCTGGCGGTTAATTTGCGTTACGAAGACGGCGTGCTCGCCGTCGGAGCCACGCGCGGCGACGGCACAACCGGCGACAACATAACGTCAAACCTAAAAACAATCCGCTCCATACCGCTCAAACTCCGACGGCCCGCGCGACATGCGTTGCCCAGCGTCCTGGAGGTCCGTGGCGAAGTGTATATGACGCGCGAAGGCTTCAAGAAACTCAACGCGGAGCGCGCCGCCGCCGGCCTGGAGGTGTTTGCCAATGCGCGCAACTCCGCCGCCGGCTCGCTGAAGCAATTGGACCCGCGCATCGTCGCCACCCGACCGCTCGACGCGCTTTTTTACGGCATCGGCGCCGTCGAGGGAGGGACTGTCCCGCAACGCCATGATGAATGGCTGGAGTGGATGAAAGACGCCGGCTTCAAGACGCCGGAAAAAATCTGGGCCTGCCATTCCGAAGACGAACTGATCGCCGCGATTGATGCGCTTGACAAGATTCGCCACAACTTCCGATACGAGACCGACGGCGCGGTGATCAAGCTGAACGATTTGCCGTTGCGCGAGGAAGCAGGCTACACCGCCAAGGCGCCGCGATGGGCCATTGCTTACAAATATGCGCCCGCACAAGCGCACACCCGCCTCAATGACATCACGATTCGCGTCGGCCGCACGGGGGTGCTGACGCCGGTGGCGCATTTGGAGCCGGTATTTCTTTCGGGCAGCACCATCAGCCGCGCCACTCTTCACAACGAGGACGAAATCAGGCGCAAGGACATCCGCATCGGCGACACGGTGATCATTGAAAAGGCGGGTGAGGTGATTCCGGCGGTCGTGGGCGTTGTGCAATCGCAGCGGCCGGCGAACGCGCAGCCCTTCGATTTTCCGCGGCATCTCGGCGGCAAATGCCCGGTTTGCGGCGAACCCGTCAGGCGCGATCCGCAATTTGCCGCCTGGCGTTGCGAAAACATTCATTGCCCAGCGCAAGCCACGCGGCGCGTTGAATTCTTCACCGCGCGCGGGGCGCTGGACATCGAGAGCGTCGGCGGAATCGTTGCGGACAAACTGGTGGAACGGAAACTGGCGCCGGAGCCGTTGGATTTATTCAACTTGACTGCCGAAAAATTGGGGGAGTTGAACCTCGGAACCGAGGAATCCCCCCGTGTTTTCGGGCGCAAAAATGCGGAGAAAGCCGTCGCCGCCATTGAACGCGCGCGCACCGCGCCGCTGGGCAAGTGGCTGTTTGGACTCGCCATACCCGAAGTTGGAAAAACGACCGCCAGCCAACTGGCGGCGTTCCATGACTCGATTGATGAGGTTGCCGATTCCCCTTTGTTGAAGGACGTGATTGCTTATCACGAGAAGAAAAAGGAGAAGGACGAATCCGAAGCCGCCGCGCGGCGGTTGTTGGACGCGGGATTTGCTTCCCGAAGCAAAAGCGAAAAGGAAACGGGAATTGTGACGGAAGTCGGCCCGGTGGTCGCCCGCAGCGTGCTTGAATACTTTGCGTCGCACGAGGGGCGCGAGGTTTTGCGGCGGATGAAGGAACTGGACCTTCATCCCCAAAGCCAGAAGAGCGCCGCGAAAAAGATGGAAGGCGTCTTCGCCGGCAAGACATTCGTATTGACTGGAACCCTCCCATCGATGACGCGCGAGGAGGCCGGTTCGCGCATTGAGGCCCTCGGTGGAAAAGTGACATCGAGCGTGAGCAAAAACACCGATTACGTCCTGGCCGGCGCCGAAGCCGGCTCAAAACTCGACAAAGCCCAGGCGCTCGGCGTCCGGATAATCGACCAGGCGGAATTTCTAAAGATGTGCCAGGCGTCGGAATAATTATGGCCAATAGAATAAACATTTCACTGTCCGAAGAACAGAAATCTTGGCTCAGGGTCGTGTACTAATAGATTGTTGGTGAATCCTTGACTTGAGGGCAGAAAGGGCATTGACTTTCGTCAATAAAAACAGCCAACGCAGCTTTGAGGGTTGGTGGGGATGCGGCGGCGGAAATGTGGATATGAATCATCGGCAACAGAAAAATCTGATGTACAAGTCCGCGACCGGAAGTGGCGACAAGAACCTGCAAAGCGCTTTAGTCAAATCGCTTAAGAAATATCCAAAACCTAATGGACGCGTCGAAAACCTGGGTGCCGACGGGGCTGAGGTCAGGTTCATCGCTTATGCGCGCACTAACCAAGGGTCGCTTATCGGAGTTTTTCACAAGCTGACAAAGGGTCGAGCACAAGAAGTAATCGAAATGGCCAAGGACGGGGACGAATGGCCGGTACACTTGATCACCGCAAAGACGGCAGGTAAAGAGGGACGTGAATTTATCGAGGGCACCCTGTTTTTTGGAATTTGGTGAAATCATGTAGTGGTTCATCAAACAATGTCATGCCGAGTGGACACGTTTCAGGAACACCTTTCATGGCTAATCACCCGCGCAAACGGGGCCGACGGGGATGGGGATGGCGGGATTGCCAAAGAGATTCTGGTCGGCTTATCAGATCCGACACCGCCAAGCCTCCGTGGCCAGTCAAAGACGCCGGTGAAAGGAATTACCTTCGGTGGCACGGTCGGCACGAAGGTTGCGACGCGCCCGGCAGCGGCAAAGGAAGCGAAAGTATCTTTCCAGCCGACCGGGCGAATGTGGAAAGCTCTGAAGGAAATCCTGATTGAACTCAACGCTCGAGTGCCGGAAGACTTCCTGTTGGACGATGCATTAGGCGACGACGATCTAAGAGTGTCGCTTTATCTTTCTTGCACCAAGAAAAAGGCGCAAACCACTGCGGGCCAATTGCTCACTGTGCTGGGAAGGTCGTTGAGCCACTCGGATGCCCCATATACGCTCACTTTAGCCGATAACACCCAGATCAAGGGCGACGTCATGAAAATCAAGAAGTCGTTCGGAGTTGACTGCGTTGACCATCATCCCGTGCATGAAAGCATGTTTGGGTGTATTGTTGCTTATATGAAAGCGCTCGTTGAGGATGGGGCTATCGGGGAGGAGGAAGCGTTTGGAAATATTAAATAGAAATGGCAGGCATTTCCACCAAGCTCTGGCGAGGCGTTTTGTGGGGAGTACCCGTAGCGGGGATCGCGTTCATTATTGTCCTGCTCGGGCATTTTCCACCAAGGGTTCACGCGTGGTTTCTTTTATCGGCAGCTGCGTACTTTGCCATTACCGACGCGCATTTTAAGAGCCTCTTATCCGAATTGGGAGCATTGCTGCGTCGAGGAACATATTCAGTCTGGCAGTTGGAGCAACTCAACCAAACAGTTCCCTTGATCCGAAAAGAAGTGTCCTTTGTCTGGGCAGTTTCCACCTGGCTAAAGGCAGTCGTCGGCCTCGCTAGCGCACTATTATTGTGGGATGGCCTGCCGTGGAAATATCAAATGCTGGCGATGTTCTCGGGCTATGCCTTTTTATTATATTCTATCGTTCTTGGGGTGTGGGCGCGTCAAAATTATCGCCGACTGGAACGAGAAGTAGATAGCTTAACCATGAAAGAGGTGGAACTCAAGGAGAAGCGTCGTCTCCTCCAGGGAATTGAAGCTGGCGTTAGGCATGATTTCGGAAGTGATAAGTTGGCTGAAGATTATACGAAGCCGCCGATTCCTTTGTAAGTCAAATTTTAGTGGATGAATCAAGCAATTCCTCGATGGTCCAGGTATGGTCGGTGAGTTTCGCGCCGACTGCCGGCGTGCATCCGAGCGCCGAATGGACCTTACAGAAATTATATGCCGCGACAAACAGGCTGATTGCCGCCTTGTGATTTTCCAGCTTTCGGGACCAGCCGAGGCCGAGGCGCACAAACCGCTAATTAACGCCTTTTGTTGCGGCCCTGCGGTGTATCAGCACTGCGGGGCCTTTTGTTTTCAAATTTCGTAATAATCTGCTCTGGATTGAGGATTTATCAAGTCGGCCGAAGGTTCCTCGTGAACCTTTGTAGCCAATCGTTCCATATAACGTTTGATGTGCGTGAATACATTCTCTGCTTCGTGGGGGTCATCAAAGCGCAAACGAGTGTGCATTACAGGGTCTCTCCATGCATAGTTGAAAGCCCTTATTTCGCGCGCCAATTCGGTATAAAACTGCAAATCGGATTCCCTAAGATCTCCTTTGTGGGTACTCTTGATAGCTGCCAACCTCCCATCGATCGCACCCAAAACTTGCGCCCACGTCGAATACTTGATTGAACTCGGGAATTCGCATCGTAAATGCGTGGCGAGTCCTCTCAGAGCGTGTTTTAAAACTCAGGAAACCCCGACTTTAACGTTAACTTGTACTTTACAGCGCGTACCCCTATAAGCTGGGGATGCGATACACTTCTGATCTGACGGACGCCGAATGGCAACTCATCAACTACTGTTTTCC
>DATAUD010000113.1:0-75444 GCA_036268455.1 Verrucomicrobiia bacterium | reverse complement strand
TGGCGGAGAAAATTCCGGTGGAGAGCGGAATCGGGAGTTTTTGGACGCTTCATGGCATGTATATATTGTATAATACATACATACGGCAATAAAAAAATGAAAACTCATGGGCCGTTTTCCCGCCGTCACTGAGGCATTACCCTGCCGATAACAAAGCAGTTGACAAAACACGCGTCATGCCTTTTAGTGTGCGCAGTTGAAATGAACAACACATTGAAAGTTCAATTTAGTCCGTGCCAAATCGGCCGCTGGCTGGTCATTGAGATGCAGCACGGCTCCCGCGCACGCGGCGACGTGGATTCAATTTTCTGAAACCCAGGAAAACAATTTTTGAAACCCACGATTGCCGAGACAATCGTGGGTTTTTTGCTTTTGGAAGGAAACATGAAAAATAGATACAATCAAAAACAGGTCAAGACGCGGTTCGCGCCGGTAACGCGGTTCGAACTAAGCCCGCTTCCTCCCGTGCCATTCCGCGGCGCGATCGAGGGTGAATTGGATCACCTCAAGGCGCGCCTGTTGAAGGAACAACTGACGCGCGAACCGGAACCGGCTTTGAATCCGCTCCTTCGCCGCGCGGCCAACGATGCCGCCAGCCTGGCGTGGTTTACGCCGTTCCCGTTGCTGGTGTTCCCGGTCCTCCTCGAGGAGAAAGCCGAGGCCGCCCGGCGGCAACAGGCACGGCAACGGCAAATCCGCCGGCGCAGCCGCGGAGCGGTTTCCGATTTGGGGCTTGGCCTTTGAAAATAAAATATGCATCAACCGAGCTGGTGGATGGTCGTGCCTTTCGGCGTATTGATCGCCGGCATGGCCATCCTCCCGCTGCGCGCCACCGCGTGGTGGGAACGGCATTACGCGAAGTTCTCACTTTGTGTGGCCGCCGTCACGCTCTGCTATTACTTGGGAAGCCCGACGAAAGCGGCTTTGGAAATCGTGCATCGCACGGCGCGGGATTATTTTGGTTTCATGGCGTTGATCGGTTCGCTGTATGTGGTTTCCGGCGGCATCCACATTCGCGTCAAAGGCGAAGGAACGCCGGCGTTGAACACGCTCTTCCTGGCGATTGGCGGAGTGCTTTCAAATGTGCTGGGAACCACCGGCGCTTCCATGTTGCTGATCCGCCCGTGGCTGCGGCTCAACGGCTACCGGACAACCGCGCATCACGTCATATTTTTCATCTTCATTGTATCCAATGTTGGCGGCTGTCTGACACCGATTGGTGATCCTCCGCTGTTGATCGGATTTTTAAAAGGTGTTCCGTTTTGGTGGGTCCTGGAACATTGCTGGACGATGTGGCTGATTGGCATGGCATTTCTCCTGGCGGTGTTTTACGGCATCGACGCCCGCAATTACCGAAGGGCGCCGGAAGCTGTCCGGGAGAAACTTGCCGAAACGGAACACCAATGGCGTTTTGACGGATTGTGGCATGTCGTGTTTCTGGTCGTGATCGTTGGGGCGATTTTCATTCCGAAGCTTCCTGTCGTAACGAATTTAATCATGCTGGCCGCCGCCGCCGCGTCTTATTTCACAACTCCCAAGGACATCCATGCGGCGAATCATTTTAGCTTTCGTCCGATTGTGGAGGTGGCTGTTTTGTTTTTCGGGATTTTCGTCACCATGATGCCGATGATCGAGATGCTCCTGAACGCGAATGGCAAAATTTCTCCTGGACAGGTTTATTGGGCGGGTGGAACGCTTTCCGGTTTTTTGGACAGCGCGCCGGCCTACCTGGCGTTTTTTAGCGCCATTCATGGGGAGTTTGGCCCGAGCCTTGCGGCGTTGAGCGTGGGCACGGTTTTGTTTGGCGCGCTGACCTATGTTGGCAACGGTCCGAATTTGATGGTGAAGTCGATTGCCGATCATCAAAAAATCCGCTCCCCGGGCTTTCTTGCCTACTTGTTTAAGTGGGCCGTCCCCGTCATGCTTCCTTTGTTGATAATCATCTGGCTGATTTTTTTTAGATAGCGCCGTGAGATTTGTTTACAACATTCTCTTCGTGATTTTCTTCTGGCTGAGCGCGCCCTGGTATTTTTTAAAGATGAGCCGCCGTCCGAATTGGCGGCCGGGATTTTTGCAGCGCTTTGGATTTTATGGGCCGGAACTGAAAAAAAATGCCGGGGCGCGTCCCGTGGTATGGCTGCACGCCGTCAGCGTCGGCGAAGTGGGGATTTGCCTGCAATTGATCCGCGCCCTGGAACCGCGGCTGCCCACTTTCCAATTTGTCGTTTCCACCACCACTTCGACCGGCATGGGCGAATTGGAGCGCCGCCTGCCGCCACACATTCCGCGATTTTATTATCCCGCGGATTTTCCCGGAGTTGTGCGGCGGGCGATGAAAACCTTTCGTCCGGGCGCAATCATTTTGGTCGAGGCGGAATTGTGGCCGAATTTCCTCTGGCGGGCGATCGACAAAAACATTCCGTTGTTTTTGGTCAACGCGCGGATTTCCGACCGCTCTTTTCCCCGTTATCGCCGCGCGGGTTTTCTCTTTCGTTCCATTTTCTCGCGATTCCGCGCCGTCGGTTGCCAGGAACCTGGCGATGCGCAGCGATTGCGCGAACTCGGATTTGCGACGGAGGCGGTCCATCAGGTGGGAAATCTCAAATTCGACGCCGCGCAACCGGACTTCGGCGCCAAGCTCGATGTCCGGACGCTCCTGCGGCAAATCGGCGTCAGTGATAACGCCAAAATACTGGTTGCGGGCAGCACGCACGCCGGGGAGGAGGCGGTGCTGGCCGCAATGCTCTCGCGTCTGCGCAAGCGATTTCCCGAATTGTTCCTCGTGCTCGTTCCGCGCCATGTGGAACGGACTGCCGAAGTAGCGCAGGAATTGATGTCGCGCGGCATCCGTTTTATCCGCCGCACGGAAATTCAGACTGGGAAAACCGGCGAGCTTGAATGTCTGCTTGTCAATAGCACGGGCGAGTTGAAATATTTTTATGAGGCCGCCGATCTCGTATTCGTCGGCAAAAGTCTGACAGCCGAGGGAGGCCAGAATCCCATTGAACCGGCCGCCTTGGGCAAAGCCGTGATATTCGGCGCGAACATGCAGAACTTTAAGTCGATCGTCCGTGTATTTCTCGCCGCGCAAGCCGTGATTCAAGTAAAAGACGCCGGCGAGTTGGAAAAAGCGATTGGCGAACTTCTTTCCGATGACCGCCGCCGCGCGGAACTTGGCGCTCGCGCTTTAAAAATCGTCCAGCAAAACCTTGGCGCGACACAACGAACGGTGGAATTGATCTGCGAGCAGTTGGCGCGATGACGCGTTCAATGGCTGGAAATCTCCGCGTCCGAGTGCATCGTAGTTCCAGCCGCGTCGATGATTCTTGGGCTGATAAAAACAATTATATATTTCAAGCGCGGCGAGCGCGGAGATTCGATGGGAAGGGTTGCCTCAAGGGTTGTCCCGTCTGGCATGTTGCGAAGAGTGGGAATATTCCACGCTTCTGTTTTACCGCTGGTTTTCATGGAAAGAGCCGCCGTCATGTTAATCGAGAACCCATCGGCCTGGACTATGGGGAGAAATTCAAACGACAGATTGTCCCCGCTGCCAAGGCGTATTTTTCGGCCAGTCAAAGTTGTACCCTTCGGGAATTGTAAAATGTCCGCGTCAGTGCGCTCGATCTGAGCCACAGCCAACTGACGCTCGCTCTCGGTGATAATTTGAGTCACGATTTGCTGCGAATTGGTCCAATCAGGCATGATTGGTTTGAGAATTGACTCGTTCACCTCCGCAATTCGGGCGGTAATCATCACCTGAGATGGCGATTGATTTAGGGTTGTGACGACTTGCTCGATAATTGCCAGGTCTTCATGGGTGGCGCGCACGAGTATCAGTCCACTGCGGTCATTGAAAAAGATGCTTTTCCCTGGATAGGTAAAATCGACACCAGCGGACGTGAAATAAGCTTGTACCATTGAGATGGGCTTGTTTGACACGGGGGACTCGTTTGTGCCGTACACTTCGTTTAAATTCTGCGCAAAATTAATCGGTTCCACTTTGAAAACTTTTGTATATAACGTCTCATTCGTGCCGCCGCTTACCTGTGTTGAGGTGGCCGCGCCGCCTGCCTTGATCAAATCCAAATAATATGGGGCCGTTGGGTTGGCGGGATCGTCTCTTAAGACTTGGAGAAAGATTGCCTTGGCTGCGTCGAGTTTGCCTGTCTCGTAGAGAAGTTTGGCATTCTGAATACGGATGGCGATGTCCGGGTGCTGCTTCTCTTTGTCGTCCAATGCGGCCATAACGAGGATAGCGCCCGGCGAGGTGTGCCACGAGTCGCGCAATTGGCCGCGCCAACTCTCTGCTTTCTGTCCTTGCGCGGATTGAAACAAACCGGATAGCAGGACGACCGATGGGACAATAAGAATGGCCGCCGCTGCTTTCGCGAAGTCGGCCGTCCAACCGCCCGATGGCCGTTTTGGAGCGGCGGAAATTTGCATCAGCCGTTTAACTCGCTTGCCCAATTGCGAACGGAACCCTCCATTGATTCCCACCCAGCCCCACCCGTGCGACGCCGTCATTTCCTTGCCCAAAGTGATCAGGCAGCTTGCCAGCGCGTCTGGGCCTTCGGACACAACGACAGTGGCTTCGTCTGCGGCCACTTCTGAGGCGCTGTGCAACATGCGGCGCACATACCAAACCAGAGGATGCCACCACAGCAGCGCGCTCGCAAAATCGGCCAGCCGGAACCACATTGGGTCTCTCGCCGCCAGATGCGCCAATTCGTGCGCAAGAATCGCTTCCTGCTCAGTGGCGGTGAATTTCCTTTCAAATGCAGGAGGCAATCCTATGCTCGGGCGAAAAACTCCAAACGCCATCGGACAAATCGCCTCCGGCATCCAAAACAAATAAATTTTCCGCCGCAGCCCGACTGATGTTGCGATGCGCAAAACTCGTTCCTGGAGCAATCGGCTTGCAATTTTTTCGCGGCGTAACCGCAACACCACCAACAGCGCTTGTGCCGCTGCCATTCGTCCCAAAATTACGGTAACCCCACACATCCAAACCCAGCACGGCCACCAAATCGCCCGCTGCGCCGGCGTTGTTGGAAGAATCAGTTTTTGCTGAACAATGTGAGGCTGGGAGATAGGCGAGACGTATTCAGCAGCGGCATCCGGCGCAATTTGTTTGTCGAACAGAAACCGCGCGGTCGCGTTGCCGAATCCAGTCCATTCCGAAGCCGGAAGCGCCAGCAGGCAAATGACGGTTATTTGCCAGACTGTCCGTTGCCGACCGGCCCGGCGCACAAAACAATGGGCCGCAAAAGCCAGCGCCATCAGGCAGCAAACGTCAATCGCGGCGGTTTTCACCAAGTGCCACCAAAAAGTCGAGTCGAGAAAAGTCATGGTTTCTCCTTCCTTTCCGCGATTAATTTTTCCAATTCGGCCAATTCTTCGCGGCTGACTTGGCGGGTGGTCAGCAAGTGCGCGACCATGTCCGCCAGGCTGCCTTCGAAAAGGCGATCTATGAAATGGGCGGAAATCTTGCGCGTCACCTCCTCGGCCTGAACCGCCGGACGATAGAGAAATTTGCGCTCGTGAACGCGATGGCGAACCAGACCCCGCGCCTCCATTTTGCGCAGCATCGTGGCAATCGTGGTGTAAGCCAGTTCCTCTTGCCCCGAAAGGCCGTCATGGATCTCGGCGATGGTCGCCGGCTCGGGCCGTTGCCAGAGGATTTTCATGATCCTCAGCTGCAAATCGCCGAGCCTGTGGAGTTTTGATTTGGCCATGACATTACCGAGGTAATACTACTAAAGTAGTAACGTCAAGAAAAAACCGTGATAAAAATTCCTGTAAATATTGTTTGGTGTGCTAAGATTTGAGCCGGGCGTGCGCTTAGAAACCGACAAGTTAAAGATTGAATCATTCATGACCGCCTTGGGGAAACACGTGCGGGGAAAAGGGCGTGTTTATCTTGCCGGCGGGGCGACGGCGGTTTTTTATGGTTGGCGCCCCATGACCATCGACATCGATATCAAGGCCGAGCCTGAACCGGCGGGGTTTTTTGAAGCCATCGCATTCGTCAAAGAAGATTTGAATATTAACGTTGAATTGGCCAACCCGGATCAATTCATTCCCGCCATTCCGGGTTGGCGCGAACGCAGTTTGTTCATCGCCGCTCACGGATTGATTGAATTCTTTCATTATGACCCTTATGGCCAGGCCCTGGCCAAGTTGCAACGAGGGCACGAACGCGATTTGCGGGACATTCAGTCCGCGTTGCGGGACGGTCTAATTCAAGCGGACCGGTTGCTCGAACTGTTTCATCTGATCGAACCGCAGATCATTCGTTATCCGGCGATTGACCTTGCTGCATTTCGCGCCGCCGTCACTCAATTCCATAATGAAAACCGATGATCTTTTGAGCGGTTTGCCTGGCGAAGAACTGGTGCGCCAGGGGTTGGCCGATTTCCAGGCTGGCCGATGCACCATCCCGTCATGCCTGGTTCGCATTGCCCGGCCCCGGTTAAGCCGCGCGGGTTTGATGCCTCAGAACGTTCCCGGGGAATGTTCAGAGGCGGAATTGCAATTATACGGCTTGCTCAAGTTGGAAGGCGGCGACGCCTATTCGCGCTACAACGCTTTGCTGCGCGAATTAGTCAGCTTTGAAAATGCGCTGGATCGCCGAAATCGAACGGCCTAATTCGCCTGCCATCCGCCGCCGAGCGCTTTGTAGAGGGCGATGAGGTTTGCGGAGACGGTCTGGTCGCTCTGGATCAATTCGTCCTGGCTTTCGTAAAGAGATCGTTGCGATTCCAGCACGCGGAGAAAATCGGCAAGTCCGTTCCGGTATAATTGTTCTGCCAATTCTTCCGCTTGCTTGTTGGCCTTGACGGCTTGCGACAGGGATTCCCGCCGGAGTTGTTCGTGGGCATAGGCGGTCAGGGCAGTCTCGACATCCTCAAACGCCGCCAGAACGGTTTGTTCGTAGTTGGCCAGAGACTCTTCCTGCCGGGCGTTTTGAAGGCGGATGTTGGCGCGAATCCGACCCGCGTCAAAAATCCGCCACTGCACCATTGGACCGGCCGTCCAATAACGGCTTCCGGCCGAGAACCAATCGCTGGCATAAATGCTTTCCAGCCCGGCTTGCCCCGTTAACGAAAATTGCGGAAAAAGGTCCGACGTGGCGACGCCGATTTGGGCCGTCGCGGCGGCCAATTGGCGCTCCGCCTGTTGGATGTCCGGGCGCCGTTGGATTAAATCGGAGGGCAGGCCAACGGGTACCTGGGGAGGCGCGGCGGGTATGGGCGTCTGGGCGGAAAATTCTTCCAGCAGCGCTCCGGGAGGGCGGCCCAAGAGAATTGCCACACTGTAGGCGGACGACCGGAAGCCCGTGTCCAACCCCGGTTCCTCAGACTGGCTCGTCGCCAGCAACGCTGATTCCTGCTGCACATCAAGATCGGTGGCGAGACCCTGCGCAAAAAGGTCGCGGGTCAGATTGAGAATTTCCTCCTGCGCCTTGATATTTTCACGCAGCACCACCAGACGCCTCTGAAATGCGCGCGCCTGGATGTAGTTGCGGGCGACTTCGCCGTACACCGTCAACAAAAGATTCCGTCGGCCAAACTCGGCGGCGGCGATTTCCGCGTTGGCGGCTTCAACGGAGCGGCGGGTGCCGCCAAAAATATCCAGCTCCCACGTTGAATCGAAGCCGGCTTGATAGAGACCGGCTTCCAATGGCGTGCCAGGCGGGAAGGGGATTAGACCCGTGCTGCTGTAGCGATTTTTTGTATAGCTGGCGTTCGCGTCAATCGTGGGCCAGAAGCCCGCCGCCGCGATCCCGCGCTGGGCGCGCGCTTGCAGGACTCGCGCCCACGCTGCGCGAAGATTTAGATTTGACTCCGCGGCGCGCACGATGAGCGAATCCAATTCGGGATCGTGGAATGATTTCCACCATTGCGCGTCGGCGGACGGAACATTGGTTTCGCCGCCGCTGAGGGGAGAGGCCCACCCAGTTGGAGGATTGGCCGGAGGCCTCTGATAATTGGGGCCGACCGTGCAGCCGGCCATTACGACCGCGGCAATCAAAAAGGCAAAGCACGCTCTAACTCTTCCCACGTTCCGCCTCCCGCCGGTTCGCGGCTTCAATCAGGTTGAGAATCGTATCGACCGTGGCTTCGTCGCCGATGGCGGTGTTAAGCATCGCGTGATAGAGATGCCGCGATGGCCACTCGACTTTGTAATAGTGCCGAATGAACGTCGCCCGTTCTTGATCGACCGTATCGACCAGCTTGAGCGCCTCCGCTTCGTTTTTGACTTCCGCCAGTACGCGGCGGTACTTGAAGTCGCGCGAGGCGTAGAGAAAAACGCAAAATGTATCCGGTCGTTCGCGCAGAAAATAGGCGGCCGCGCGCCCCACAATCACGCATTGGCCTTCCTGGGCCGCATTCTCAATGACGCGCTGGCTCAGACAGATCAATTGATCGGCATCGACAATATCGGTATCCGGGAAGCCGACGGTTCGCTCGTGGCTGCCGCGCCAGAAAACTTTTGCCATCCTGTAGAGCCAGGAATCGATGCGCTCCTCGCGATGCCGGCAGGTTTCGGGGCTGATTTTTGCAAGCTGCGCGATTTGTTCAGTCAAAGCGTGGTCAAGAAGTTTCCATCCGAGGCGGCGCGCGGCCATGTCGGCAATTGTCGCGGCGCCGGCTCCAAATTCTCGTTCAATGACCACGATGCGTATCATAAGCGGCGAATGTTGTTAATGGGCCACCACGTTGGGGCTTGCCGGGTTCTTCTTGACTTGTTTTAAAAGCCAGACGAGGATGGAGCAGGCAATGCCGACCCACATAAACCCGTAAAACAAATCAATGAACGCCCAATAACTGGTTTGTATGTGCACGGTGTTGTAAAGGATATTTTGAGCGCGCGCGGCGGCGTCGGCGGGACTGAAACGCGATTGCAAAAAGGTTTGGAGCGACCCGAGTTGCTGCCGATAAATGGGACTGAGCGGCGTGAAGTTCCCCGTCATATACGCCTGATGCCTTTGTGAAAAGCGGTCGAGGAAAGTCGAGACCAACGATATGCCAACGCTCCCGCCGATGTTGCGCAACAAATTTTGGATGCCCGCGGCGTTGCCCATTTGATCGTTGCGCAACGTTCCCATTCCAACGGTTGTCAATGGCACGAAAATAAAACCGGTGCCGATGCCATTGATGATATTCAGTGGAATCAGATGATTTTGGGAAACGCCGAGAGTCATCCGGCTGAAAAGAAACGCCGAGTAGGCAAACACGACAAAACCGGTGGCGGCCAGTTTTCGGGCGCCAAGCCTTCCAATCATCGTCCCTACAACGGCCAGGGAAAGCAGCGCGCCGATTCCTCGCGGGCTGACAGTCAACCCGGCGTTGAACGCGGTGTAACCGAGCAGAAGTTGAAGGAATAATGGCTGGAGTGTGATCATTCCGTAAATTCCCGCGCCAAACAAAAAAAACAAACCGCACGCGACGCCAAAATTGCGGTTCGTGAGAATGCGAAGGTTCACGATCGGTTCTTTGATGGTAAGCTGGCGGACGATAAAAATCACCAGCGACAACACGCAAATCACAACCATCCAACGGATCCACAAGGCTCCGAACCAATCGACCTCTTGTCCCTTGTCGAGCACGATTTGCAAAGTCGCCAATCCGATAGCCATAAACCCGAATCCGATGGTATCCATCCGTCCCCGCTTGGAAGCGCGAATATACGGGGGATCCTCAACGACAGCGCTGATAAAAATCACCGCCAAGATGCCGATGGGAACATTGATATAAAACGCCCACCGCCACGACCAGGTGTCGGTCAACCAGCCGCCCAGCGTCGGACCGAGAATCGGCGCGCAGACCACGCCCACGCCATAAACGGCCATCGCCACGCCGCGTTTGGCGGGCGGGAAACTTTCCAGGAGGATTGATTGCGCCAGCGGCTGCAAAGCTCCGCCGCCGGCTCCTTGCAATGTTCGCGCAACAATGAGCATCGCAAGGCTCGTGGCCGCGCCGCACATAAACGACGAAATGGAAAATATGATGATGCACGTGATCAAAAACCGCTTTCGCCCGAACACGCTGGAAAACCATGCGCTGGCCGGGAGAATGATCGCGTTGGAGACGAGATAACTCGTGAGCACCCAAGTCGCCTGGGACGAGGTCGCGCCGAGATTGCCCGCGATGTAGGGCAGGGAAACCGACGCAATTGACGTGTCCAGCACTTCCATGAACGTCGCCAGCATCACGGCGGGAGCGATGAGCCACGGATTGACGCGCGGGCGCCATTCCATGGTTTCCATCCGGCCGGTTTCCGATGGCGCCGCCGCGCTCATTTGACCCTGACCTTCGGCTCGACGGACATGCCGGGCGCGATGTCCTCGTTGGTTTGGTTGATCGGCTCGTCAAACAAAATTTTCACCGGCACGCGCTGCACGACCTTGACGTAGTTGCCCACGGCGTTTTCGGGTGGCAGCAAGCTGAAGCTCGCGCCGGAACCCGCTTGCAGACTGTCCACTTTGCCTTTGAATTCGTGTTTCGGATAGGCATCGACCCGGATCGTGACCGGCTGGCCGGGACGCATGTTTTCCACCTGCGTTTCCTTGAAATTCGCGACGACCCAAACGTAGTCCGGAACAATGGCCAGCAGGGCCTGGCCGACCTGGACGTACGCGCCTAGTTCGACAGTGCGGTGGGTGATGCGGCCGTCCCTTGGGGCGGCAACTTTTGTGTAGGAGAGATTCAATTCCGCCTGATGCAGACTCGCCTCAGCCTGGCCTACCTGGGCGTTGGCCGTGTCGAATTGCGCGCGGTCGGAATCCACCTGGGCGCCGGCCGCTTTGGCGCGGTCGCGCGCCACTTGAACATCGGCGGAAGTGGAAGTGGCCTGCGTTTTGGCAAGATCGAGTTGACTGCGGGAAACGGCGTTGCTCTGGACGGATACGTAACGGCGCCGATCCGCTTCAGCGCGCTCGGCCACGGCTTGGGCGGCGGTAACGGCGGCTTCCTGCTGTTCAGCCTTCGCCTGGTCCACAGCGATCAGCGTTTTGGCTTCGGCGACTCGGCTTTTGGAAGTCGCAAGGTCCGCGCGCGCCTGGGCCAGTTGCGTTTGATAATCCGAATCATCAATTTCCAGCAAAATGTCGCCCTGCTTGACCCATTGGTTGTCCTGAATCAACAGCTTAACGACCGGCCCTGCAACGCGCGGGCTGATGAACGTGGCGTAACCATCGACGAAGGCGTCATCCGTGGTTTCGTACGGCGCAACATAGATGATATAATAAGCCGCGACCAACGCGATCAGAATGGCCGCGGCCAGAATGGCAATGATAGCGCGCAGTTTGCGGCGCTTCGGGCGGGGAGGCGGCACCGGGATTGTTTCGGAGACGCGCGGAAGCGTCGGGGATGGGGCTGGGCTTTTTGGCGGATTTTCGTCCATGTGTTCTGCCACGGGAAGAGTAAACTATATCCTGCGAAGAAGAGTAAACCGCAAAATGCTCCGATAAAATAGGGGAATACCCCATGAAAAAAATACTTGGCGCGGATGGCGGGGTTTGCTATCACCAGCCCGGTCCCGACAAATTTAACAGCACAGAATTAACAAAAAATATGAAGTCAATTACAAAGCTTTCGTTGGTCCTGCTTACTGCCATGGCATGCGCCGCGCTGCCAGTGAACGCGCAGGATTCCACCACTAACACCCCGGCCACTCCGAGGCCCAGGGCGGCCCGGTTTGGCGGCACCATCACAGCGATTGACGCGAGTGCAATGACCCTCACCCTTAAAAACAGGGCCGGCGAGACGACGGTCAAAGTCACTTCAACAACCAAGATTAAAAAAGACCGTGAGCCAGCCGTTTTTGCGGATGTCAAGGAAGGTTTGCGCGCGAGCGGTTCCGGAAAGAAGCAAGATGACGGTTCGTGGATTGCCAACACGCTGAATGTTATGACGCGGCCAACCAGGCCGCCGTCCGCCGCGACTCCTCCGGCTGCTTCAACGCCGCCCGCGACCACGCCTCCAGCAACTCCTCCTCAATAACGTTGGGAACTGAAATACGTTTTGATCAAACCGGCGGAAGGCGCCCTTGGGTGGCTTTCCGCCGTTTGTTTTGTACTGTGGCCGGCCGTTGCCTACCGTTTCCACCAACTGGTTTTGCCGGACGTCGGAGCCTGGCCCCCGTGCCTGGCCTGCTGCCTAAGCAATTGGCTTCGGGCCATTTCCAGAGCGTATTGCATATCATCGTAAGTTTCGAAACGGTCTGTGGGACGCTTCGCCATCGCGCGCGCAATGGCATCGCTGGTGGCCTCGGTGATCTCCGGTGCGACCTGATTGGGCGGAGTCAATGGCGTATGAACGTGCGCGGCGACGACTTCATCGACTGTCGGCGCTTCAAACGGAACATGGCCCGTTAACGCATGATATAAAGTGCCGCCGAGGCTGTACATGTCGGAACGAAAATCCTCGCCCTTGCGCTCGATTTTTTCGGGCGCGACATAGTAAACGGTGCCCCAAACATGCTCTTCCCAGGTATTGTCGGCTTCGGCGGCGCGGACCAGGCCGAAGTCGATCAGCTTTGGCTCGCCGTCCGCGTTGTAAAGAATGTTGCCCGGCTTGATATCGCGATGAAGCAGATTGTGCTTGAGGGCGGTGGCCAGGGCGGATGCCATTTTGACCCCCACATCCAGAATGTGCAATTCGGGGACTTTGCCCTCGCGTTCGATGCGTCCGTCGAGGCAGCCGTTATTGGCGAGTTCCATGACCAGGTAGGGTTGGCCCTCAAATTCATCGAAGCTGTAAATATGAATAATATTGGTGTGATTGAGGGAAGCGCCGGCG
Organism: Verrucomicrobiia bacterium; assembly: GCA_036268455.1. Taxonomy (GTDB): domain Bacteria; phylum Verrucomicrobiota; class Verrucomicrobiia; order Limisphaerales; family Palsa-1400; genus DATAUD01. The sequence continues at coordinate 62,638 of DATAUD010000113.1, read as the reverse complement.
CGCGCCTCGCGATAAAAGGCCTGCATGATTTCGGGATCGGCGGCCATTTCCCGCTTCATCATTTTGAGGGCCACTTCGCGCTGAAGGTAAGTGTCCATCGCCGTATAAACCGTGCCCATGCCTCCCGAAGCGATGATCGTGCGCAATTCAAAATTGCGGAGCATGACCGGCAGCATCACGGGATGGCCGCATTTTTTGCATTCTTCGACGGCAAAAGGCGCCAAGTCGCCGGAGATGAACGTCTTGGATTGACAACGCCCGCAAGTGACCATTTTTAGCGGCTTGCTGGCTTCTGTAAAACCGTCACTCACCGCCACAGCTTAACATGGAAAACGGGGGGGACAAGCTTGATTGCGCCGTTCCAAAACTCTCGTTCGCGCAAAAAATAAATCATCGTAACCGGCTCCCTATTAATCGCGTCTAATGTGTTATGCTGAAGCCACTGCCGGCATCCAAATGGAATTACGCGACCGCGGCGCACCTCTACAACCGCGCGGGTTTCGGGGGCGCGCCGGACGAAATCGAGACGCTGCTCAAACTCGGGCCGGATGACGCCGTTTCGTTTTTTGTTGACTACGAGAAAATTCGCGCCACGGACACGCGCCCCGATTGGGCCAAGCCGGACCCGGAACGCAATGAGCGCCTTCGGCAAATCCAGCAAATGACGCGGGAAGAAAACGATTCCAGCAAAACCGAAGACGAAAAGCGGGAGCAGGGCGAAAAACGGCGCAAAATGGCGCAGGAAATCCGCCGTGAGGAAATTCGCCTTCTCGAGGAAATGCGCGGGCAGTGGTTGAAGCAAATGGCAACCGGCCCGCGGCCGTTCCAGGAGAAGCTGACTCTCTTTTGGCACGGCCATTTTGCCACCAGCGCCGTTAAAGTTCGCGACGCTTATTTCATGTGGCTTCAAATCGATACTTTCCGGAATATGGGCGAGGGCAATTGGCTGGACCTTCTGGAAGCTGTCGCAAAAGATCCCGCAATGCTCATCTGGCTCGATCAGGCCCAGAGCCGCAAAGAGCATCCCAACGAGAATTTTGCCCGCGAATGCATGGAACTGTTCACGTTGGGCGAGGGGCATTACACAGAAAAGGATGTCACCGAGGCTGCCCGGGCAATGACCGGCTGGTCGCTTGATCGAATCAACGAGGAATACCGTTACCGGCCGTTCGCGCACGACAACGGCGTCAAAACGATCCTCGGCAGAACAGGGAATTTGACCGGACGCGACGTTTTGGAAACGATCGTCGCGCAACCGCAGGCGGCCCGATTCATCAGCGGCAAACTTTGGAAGTTCTTCGCCTCCGACGACCCAAATCCGCAACTGATCGGCGCCCTTGGTGATCTTTTCCGGGCGAATGACAATAATTTCAAGCCGCTGCTGCGCGCGATGTTCCGATCCGAGGAATTTTACTCCGATTCGGTCATGCGCAGCCAGATCAAAAGTCCCGTGCAATGGCTCGTTGGCTCGATCCGTTTGCTGCAACGTCCCATGCCGCCGCCGATCGTTTCCACCGAAATGATTAAGAATCTTGGACAAGACCTCCTCATGCCGCCCAATGTCAAAGGGTGGGACGGCGGCTTGAGTTGGATAACGACGAACACTCTCCTGGCCCGTTATAACCAGGCTGCGATCCTGGTCATGGGCCAGGGGAATCTCGGCGCGTCAGGCGGCGGCCGCCCCGGCGAAAAAATGGCGGCTCAATTTGCAAACGCCGCCGCGCGCCGAATGGTCCCAGCCAATGTGGATGAGATTGTCTCAGACGCCGACCGCCAGGATCCCGAAAAACTGATCGTCGCGTTGGGAAAACGTTTTCTGCAAGGGCAATTGACCGAGAAGCACCGGCAAATCCTGCGGGATTATCTGGCCCCGCGAACCAATCTGGACGATGCGGATGTTCGCAACGCCATTCGTTTGCTCATGTCCACCCCCGAATATCAAATTGCGTAAAGGTTCCTTATGAATAAACCCATTACTTTGCAAACCCGGCGCGAATTCCTTCGCACAGGCATTCTTGGCGGCGCATTGAGCTGGACGGTTCCTGCGTTTCTGTCCAACACGTTTTCGGCGTTGCAGGCCGAAGCGGCCGATTCGGCCACACAAACGGCCACCGGCAAGAACTCCTCCATTCTCGTTGTTTTGCAAATGGCCGGGGGCAACGACGGTTTGAACACCGTGGTGCCTTACGCCAACGACTATTATTTTCAAGCCCGCCGCCGGATCGCGCAGCCCGCAAAATCGGTCCTCAAGCTCAACGATGAGGTCGGACTGCACCAGGGTTTGACTGGTTTTAAGGATCTCTACGACGCAGGACATTTGAGCGTCATCCAGGGCGTCGGCTATCCCAATCCCAATCGCTCCCATTTTCGCTCAACGGAAATCTGGCAGACCGCCAGCGATGAGGACAAGGTGGAGAGTTACGGCTGGTTGGGACGCTATTTTGACAATGCCTGTTCGGGGGCGGACCCGGAAGTTGGCGTGAACATTGGCCGGCAAACGCCGCAGGCGTTCAGCGCCAAAACTCCAACTGGAATCAGCCTGGAAAATCCGCAGAACTATCGTTTCATGGCAGGGCGCCGCATGGCGGACGGCGAGATGAACGGCGTCGAGAAATCGTTCCGTGAACTCAATCAACCGGCTCAAGATGATGGCGGCGCGGATAACCCAGGGGCCACCATCGGCGCCATTAGCGGTTCGATTGCGCATCACGGCTCGCCCCTTGATTTTTTGGAGCGGACAGCGCTGGATGCGGAAGTCAGTTCCGACAAAATCCTGGCCATCACGCGGCGCGTTGAGAACCAGGCCACTTATCCCACTTCTCAACTGGCGGCTTCGCTAAAGCTGGTCGCGAAATTGATCGCCGGCGGGTTGCCCACGCGGATTTTTTATGTTTCCCAAGGCGGCTACGACACACACACAAACCAGGTTGGCCAGCAGGAGCGTTTGCTGCGGGACCTTGGCGATTCGGTCAACTCATTTGTCGCTGACCTCAAAGCGCAGGGAAATTTTCAGCGCGTCATGCTGATGACCTTCAGCGAATTTGGCCGGCGTGTCGCGGAAAACGCCAATGGCGGGACGGACCACGGGGCGGCCGCGCCGATGTTTGTGGTCGGCAACAAAGTCAAAGCCGGACTGCACGGCAAATATCCCAGCCTGGCGGCGGCGGATTTGTTCAATGGCGACCTGCGTTACAACGTCGATTTCCGGTCGGTTTACGCCGGCATCCTTGAGGAATGGCTCAACACCAAGAGCGAGCCGATTCTGGGCCGCAAATTTAGCCCGCTTCCATTAGTCTAGTTTCTCCTGTTGATCACCAAGGAGTTGAGCAGACTTTAAGTGTTTCCCCGACTCTGCCGATAACCTTGGAGAGCAGAAGCAGCAGAGTTAGTCTTATGGCAGGGAAACGCATCTTGTTTGCCGACGCCGATAAGCAGGCGTTGGAAGAATTTTGCAAGGTAATGGGTTCGCAATGGGAGGTCACCAGCGCAACGAGCGGCATGGCGGCCCTGGCGGTAATGCAGAACCAACCGTGCGATGTCATCGTTGCCTGTATCGATCTTCCTGAGTTGGACGGCGCGGAATTGCTGAACCACGTTCGCGTTGCCCATCCCGAAACCATCCGGTTTGTCACCGCGCCCGCCGACATGAAGGAGCGCGTAATCAGCCACATGGTGGGGGGACACCAATTTCTGGCCAAGCCGTTCGATAATGCCACCCTCAAAAGCACAATCGAGCGCTCCATCTCCGCTGACCATTTGATCGTCAATGCCAACATGCGCGAGCTGGTTGGCCGCATCCGCACTTTTCCGACCATTCCTTCGCTGTATCTGGAGGTGATCACGGCTCTGAACAATCCCGACGCGACCACCGAGGATGTCGGCGCCATCGTGGCCAAAGACATGGCAATGACCACCAAGATGTTGCAGGTGCTCAACTCGGCCTATTTCAGTCTTCCCCGAACGATTACCGATCCAGCCGAGGCTGTCGGCATTCTTGGATTTGAGACGGTCAAGTCTCTCATCATGTCGGTCAAGCTGATGAGCCAATACGATAAGATCAAGCCGGTTTACTTCAGCATCGACAATATTTGGCGGCACAGCACGCGTGTGGCCCGCATTGCCCGCGAATTCACCCTCGTTGAAATCGGCGATCCTGTTCTGGCCGCCTCGGCGTACACAGCCGGGCTGATGCACGATCTTGGCAAAGTCATCCTGGCCGCCAACTTTGACCAGCAATACAGCGGCGCCCATGGCCTGGCCCGCAAGCAGGGGTTGCCATTGTGGGAGGTCGAAAAGGATATTTTTGGGGCCAACCATGGCGAGATTGGCGCGTATCTGTTCGGCCTTTGGGGTATGCCGCAGAACATTATCGAAGCGGCCGCTCTCCATCACCATCCGTCACGCGCCGCCGAAAAGAAATTCAGCCCGTTGACGGCGGTGCACATCGCCAATGCCCTGGAATACGAAGACAGTCCGGGCGCGGACAATCTCATCGTTCCAGTTCTTGATATGCAATATCTGGAACAGTTGGAGTTGGCAGACCGCATCGACACATGGCGCGATGCCCTCCGCACCACCAATGAGGCTCCTGCCCGTCCAGTGTCGCGGCCCGCGCCGCAGGCTCCCGCGAAACCCGTCCAAAGCGCGCCTGCACCGTCTCCAACGGTGGCGATGCCTGAGAAGGAAGTGGCGCCGGTGGCTCCGGCAGGCACATGGAATTGGATGCGCATTCTGTATGGCGCACTTGGCCTTGCCGTAGTCGTCGCATTGCTGTGCTGGCTTGAGTTCATTCGGTTGCAAAGCAATTCCGATGAAGCGGAAATCGACCGGACGGCGCAAACTCAAACTCAACCTCCACTCGTGACTAAGCCCGTTGCGGTCCCGCCTGTGGCGGTCGAAACCCCGCCGCCCGCCAAACCGGCCGCTGTCCCGGCCCCTGTCGCGATACCGCCTCCGACTCCGGCCCCGGCCCCGGTGCTGCTGGCCGTCGCCACGCCGGTCCCTGCGCCTGTCCCCAAGCCCTCGCCGACGCAACTGGCTTTGAACAATCTGAGGTTGCAAGGAATTTTCTATTCCGCCGGCAGCCCTTCGGCGCTGATCAATGGCAAGTTAACGTATGTGAATCAATGGGTGGGCAATTGCCGTGTTCTCGCCATCAACACCACGAGCGTCATCTTTGAGTGTGACAACCAGCGAAAGACCATCGTGCTGAAATAGGGGGTTTACTCGGGCTCGGCGCTGCCCTCGAGGATCAATCCGCGTGTTGACGGGAACTGCTTGTAAAAAAGAGCGAGCACATCCCGGAGATGGCTGGCATAACGGAAGTGCGCTCCCAAACCCGTCCTCAGTTCCGCCTCGTAAATGAACTTGTCCGCGGTAGTGAGATGCTCGAAAGGAAACTCAGTTCCCAAAAGTGTCAAGTATATATACTTGGGATTGGATTCCATCAACCGTTTGACAGCCATGCGCGTGGCGTTTTCGCCCACCGGGGCGAGTTTCTCCAGCGCCGCCCGTTTTCCGGGCGGGACCTGGTCCAGGGCAAAGTAAAAACCGCGAGGGACTAGCGGACAGTATTTCGTTCCCGTGCGATGCCGGTTCAAATCCCGGATTTCCGCAAAACTAATTGCCGCCCAGCCGAATCGGACAGCCGTTCGTTGGAGAGCGCTTCCAATCGGCGCGTAGCGATTGTCATGGCTCGCCAAGGCGCTGGAAATTTCTTCGAGCGACGTTCCGTCCGGCGGCATCACGGACAAGCTGGAGCCGTCGTTGGCCGGTTTTTCCGCGGCCATCGCGACGCATTTTTCCATTTCGCGCAAAATGGATTGGCGAACTGACTCCGTGCGGCGGGCGTGCTTGATCATTCGCGGCGCCGGAATTTCCAGTTCGCGCGCGATCAATTCCCCGGCGCGGACGGCCTCGGGCAACGGGTGCGAAAGCAAATGCCGGCAAAGATTGACCCACCCGCGCGCGGACATGATCAACATCAGATTTGTCGCAGCGCTGGATGGAAGAAAATAGCGCGCTCGGTCGAAGGCGTAATTGCGCCGCATCCGGGCGACTTTTTTGGACGCCGCTTCGGATGAGTCCTCCAACAATGTTCGCGGAATGCCCATCAACGCCGGATTCTCCTTCGCAGCTTCCTCCCAGATTTGCAAAGATGACTGGTATGCCTGAAAGCAGCCGCTCATCAGATCGCGCCATTCGTTCGCCTCACCGGCGTCGATGCCGAGTGTTTCCGGCGGGACGAGTCCTTCCGCCGAAATTTTTATGTATCGAGTGGAGGATTCCTGGCCGCCGGCGGTGGGGCAAAGAGTCCAGATATAGTACGCCAGCCAGATGGAAACGCCGTCGATGAACAACGCCACCGGCACCATGTCCGCGATGGATTGATGTCCGTAATCGACCATCCGAAAAATCGAATCGACAGATTTCTCCAGGTTCGCGGGGTCGATTTTCGAGAGAATGGAATCAAGCCCTTCGTTATTTCTGGAATAACGCGCGCCGCTGGCGGCAAGCAATTCAGGAGTCAGCGCGGGGCGTCCGGCTTTTTTGGACGCTTCGCTGGGGCATATGGCAACCTGGGTCACTTTCATTGGCTTGTTTTGTTCCGGTTCAGTTTTATGATGCCGATTTTTCGCGCAATGTCATCGAGCACCACCGAGATCAGCCGTTGCAAATCCCGGCGTTCGCGTTGGACGTACCACGCGAAGAGGGGAATCGTCAAAAGCAAAAACCAAATTTGCCAGAACGCGTGCCAGACAAATCCAATGACCACAAGCTCAAACCCCAACAGCGAGCAAAGCCCCACTTTGGCCGAGAGCGACCACGCGGTGCGCAACCGGCATCGCAACAATTGTTTTCCGCCGGCGTGCGGTTCGGCGACGGTTGCGAGTTGCAGTTGGGCCCATCGGCTGCCGAAGATTTCCGCGTCGAACTCGCACCAGCCAGTGTCCGGTTTGACTTCCCATCCTTGCTGTTCCAGGCGTTCGAGGATGCGCTGGACAAACTGCAACCGTTCCATCGAGGCGTCCGACCAATACTCGACCTGGTCCAGCGCCTCCGGTCGGTCCTTCAATGCCAGCGATTGGAACGTTTCCACAGCGCCCTTCGGAGTTGGGCCAAAGTTGAGCCGGCCCTGGTATCGCGCCCAGCCGCGGACAATTGGCTGGAGAAAAAAGAGCAACGCGACCATGGGCCGCGACCAAAAGCGGCGTTTATTGCGCGGAATGCCGGCCTGCGCTCCGGCCGCCGCGCAAACACCAAGAGAAAAGAAAACGCTTGTCAGCGCCAACGGCAGCAGCCACGGGAACGGAACCGATAACGCGAGCAACGGCAGATTTACCAATGCGTGATATTCCAAGCTCGTGCAAAGCATCAACACCGTTGCCGGTTCTGTTTTGTAAAGACCCTGGAAAAATCCCGTCGCAAAGAGGCCGTGATAAATCATCGGACGGCGCAGCGTCAGCCCGAATTTGGACGCGGTGTAAATGCGGCCCTGCCAGATGCTTCCGCCAAAAAAGTTAAAGTACTCGGGATGGCGCCGGACCAGCATCGCCTCCGCTTCTCCGTAACCGCTTTGCTGCCGCAAGTAAGCGGCAACGGTCGAACGACGGTAGTGCCAGACAAATCCAGGCGGGCTAAAACCAAGGCGATAGCCCCGTTGCTGCAATCGCCAGCAGACATCCACATCGTCTCCCGCCCGATGAAAAATCGGGTCGAACCCACCGATTTCGGCCAATGCCCATTTATAAAACGCCATGTTGCAACCCGGAATGTGCTCCGCCTGACGGTCCGTGAGCATGACGTGCGCCGGACCTCCCGGCGAGACCATTACCGCCGCCGCCACCGCCGAATCGTCCGGCGGCAGAAAGTTGTGCCCGCCGACTCCCACAAACGATCCTTTCAAAAGATCGCCGACCAGATAGTAAAGCCAATCCTCGTCGGCCCGGCAATCCGCGTCGGTAAAAGCCACCACTTCCCCGTCGCCGCCAAAAATTCCGGCGTTGCGCGCGACGGAGAGGCCCTGGTGTTGCTGCCGGATGCAGCGAAAGTTTTTGTAGAGCGAGGCGACTTGCGGGGTGATGTCCATCGAGCCGTCGTCCACGATAATTACCTCGTAGGAGGGATAATTAAGGCGGACCAGCGAATCCAGGCAAGGCTGCAAGGTGCGACCCCCGTTGTAGCACGCCACAACGACGGTGACTTTTGGGTAGTGGTGGAGGGGGAAATAGGGCGCTTCGGCGAATTTGCGTTGGACGACCTCGAACGACGGCTTGGGAACGCGGTCCCGGGTAGTCAGGCCGAACTGCCAATCCGGAACGTCGCGCCCGTCTTTGTGCCATTCATCGGTGAAGCTATAGACGAAAGTCCCGGCAAGGCCGCAACGGAAGGCGGACTCGATCTGCCATTCGAAGATTTCGCATTTTTGCGCCTCTCCTTCGCGCAGGCTGTCAATACCGAACTCTCCCAGGACCAAGGGTTTGGAATCAGCCATCGTTTGCAGGCGCGCCAGGTAGTTCTCGAAGGCCCGTTGCTGGTGGAGGTAAACATTGAAACAAATAAAATCGATGTTTTGGGGGCGCAAAAACTCCGTTGGCGGATAATTGCTGAAGGTGCAAAGGCATTCGGGATCGACTTCCTTGGCCACGCCCACCAATTCGTCCAGAAAATCGGCCATCGCCTCTGGGCCGCTCCAGCGGACGATGTCCGGCGGCAACTCGTTCACAACGCTGTAGGCGAAGATGGCGGGATGCCTTGCGCAGGCCTGAACGGCGCTGCGGATGGCGGAACGCGCGCCTTCCCGCAACGCCGGCGAATCGAGAAAACAGACGTGTTTGCTCCAAGGGATGTCGATCAGCAATTTAAGTCCGTTGGCCTGGGCAAGATCGAGCAGCCAGCGCGGCGGGACGTGATAGACGCGTAGAACGTTCACGCCAAGCGTACGAATCAAGGTGAAATCCCGCTGGGTGTCGGCGGGAGGCGGGAATGACGCGCCATCAGGGCCTGGGCGAAAAGGCCCATAAGTCAACCCCTTGACGTAAAATTTGGCCTGTCCGAGGCGAAAGAACTTGCCGCTGACGGCGGGGCGAGGCGGTGAAGGAGGAGGTTGCTGCGCATTCATTGGGCGCCCCTTCGGGGTGGCAAGAACGACGGGCGCGGACCAAAACTGTTCATTTCGACTTTTTTGACGGGCCAGAGTGTGCATTCCTTCACGTCATTCGTCAAACTCGCGGTCGGACAATTGGCAGGCTTGATTGTGGGGGGTGCCCCGACGTCAAGGGGGGTGCTTTTTTGGCTTAAACGGGGTTCATTATGGCTTGCCTAAAGTATCGGGGTAAATATTATTGTCGCGAAGGCTTCCCAACCACGGATGGTCCCGAATGGGCAGAATAAAACGAATTTTAAAGCCGGGAAAAGGTTCAGTTATTAAGCGCACTGACCCCCCTTCAGCCCGCGTCGGCGGGCGTGAACGGCCCAAACCATCGAAACGCGGAAATTCAAACCCTTTGCCTATCGTCGGGATTGGCGCGTCGGCGGGTGGGTTGGAGGCGTTCACCCGGTTGCTTCGGCATTTGCCCACAGATACCGGCATGGGGTTCGTGCTGGTGCAGCACCTTGATCCGCAGCATGAGAGCGCACTGACGACCCTTTTGGCGAGGGTCACTTCCATGCCGGTGCGCGAGGTGAAGGACAACCTGCGGGTCCTGCAAAACCACGTTTATGTGATCCCACCCAATGTGAGCCTGACCATTGCGGGAGGCGCGCTGAAACTGACGGCCCGGCAGCGGACCGCCGCGGCGCTTCGCTCCATTGATTTGTTTTTTGAATCGCTGGCGGGAGACCAACGGGAGCGCGCGATTGGCGTGATTCTTTCCGGCACGGCGACGGATGGCACGCTGGGCCTTGAGGCGATCAAGGCCGAGGGAGGGATTACGTTCGCGCAGGATGCCTCGGCCAAATACGATTCGATGCCTCGCAACGCGGTTGCGGCCGGGTGCGTCGATTTCGTGTTGTCGCCTGAAAACATTGCAAAGAAGCTGGGGGAAATTGCGAGACATCCCTACGTGGCCGCCGCCGCGGGCCAGTTCGTCCCTGGTTTTCATTCCGAGGCGGAGCGAGAGCTGGATCAGGAGCAAGGGCCGGGGGAACCGCTGGCGCCAGGCGGTCATGGCACACCGCGCACTGGGGCGAGGCAGGCGAGAGAGGAAGCGGAAGGGCGGAGCGGCGGGGCGCCTTCCGCGGAGCAACAGGGTTTCAAAAAAATTCTCCTTCTCCTGCGCTCTCATTGCGGCGTCGATTTTTCCCTCTACAAATCCAGCACTATTCAGCGGCGGGTCACGCGGCGGATGGTTCTGAACAAGTGCAACATGCTGGGCGAATACGCCGCCTTTCTGAAGGGCAACGCGCAGGAACTCGACGCGCTTTATTCGGACGTGCTTATCAGCGTGACGAGTTTTTTCCGCAATCCGGAAGCCTTCGACGTGCTCAAGCGCCAGGTGTTTCCCAAGCTCCTCGCAAAAGCCCAGCGCGACGAACCATTGCGAGCCTGGGTGCTGGGCTGTTCCACCGGCCAGGAAGCTTATTCGATTGCGATGTCCTACATGGAATCATCCGAACAAGCTTCCCGCGTCCCCAAACTTCAGATTTTTGCCACCGACCTCAACGAGGCCCTTCTGGAGAAAGCCCGGCAAGGGCTTTACGCCAAAAGCCTTGCGGCGGATGTCCCGACGGAACGGTTGCGGCGGTTTTTCGTTGAGGAGCAAGGAGGTTACCGGGTGAACAAGTCGCTGCGCGAAATGGTTGTCTTTGCCAGACAGAATCTCATTAGCGACCCGCCGTTTTCCCGCATGGATCTGATCAGTTGCCGCAACCTCCTGATATATCTTGAGCCGGACTTGCAAAGGAAAACGCTGCCCATTTTCCATTATGCGCTCAAACCGGAGGGATTTTTGTTCCTGGGCGCGTCCGAGTCGGTTGGGACCCTTGGCAATCTATTTGAAGTGACCGACAAAAAGTACAAAATTTTTCGCAAGAAACCCGGGCCGACGCCTCCGTATCATTTGCCTGTAATAATCGGCGGGAACCAGCGGACCGAGAAAAGAGAAGTTCCCTCCGGTCATGCAATCGTGGTGCCAGACGGTTTTCGCACGGAGCTAAACGCCCAACGCGAGGCTGACCGTGTCATGGTCAATCAATACGCGCCGCCCGGAGTGCTTGTGAATTCGGATCTGGACATACTCCAGTTCCGCGGCCCCACCCGGGCGTATCTTGAGCCGCCCGTCGGCAAAGCCACCTTTAACGTGCTGAAGATGGCCCGGGAAGGATTGATGTTGCCGTTGCGGGCCGCCCTTAACAAGGCGAGGCGCGACAACAAAACCGTACACAAGGAAAGTGTGCGAATGGGGCAGAATGCCGGCTCGCGCGTGATCAACATCGAAGTCATACCGTTGAGGAATTTGAAGGACCGTCACTATTTGATTTTGTTTGACCCGGTTGCAAAGGCGCGGCAGGCGGCCGACGGCGCCGACGCCGCGCCCGTGGGACAGCCAGGCGCCGGCCGGATGCGACGCCTTATCACGAGGAAAGAGGAATCCCCCCGCATAGCCGTGCTGGAACGGGAGATCTCCGAGACGCGCGACTATCTTCAGTCCGTCCAGGAACAGTACGAAGCGTCCAACGAGGAACTGCAGGCATCCAATGAAGAGGTTCAATCGTCAAACGAAGAACTCCAAAGCGTCAACGAAGAACTGGAAACCTCGAAAGAAGAACTCGAATCCACCAACGAAGAACTGACCACCGTAAACGATGAAATGGCCAATCGGAACTCGGAGTTGAGCCGCGTCAACAGCGATTTGGCCAATCTCCACAATAGCATCAACACGGCGATCATCCTGCTTGGACGGAACCTCATAATTCGGCATTTCACGGCGCCCGCCAAAAAAATCTTCAATCTGGTGGCGGCCGACGTCGGCCGCCCTCTGGGCGACATCAGGCACGGCCTTGATTTCCCGGACGTCGAGGGGTTGGTGGCCGAAACCATTGATACCGTCAGCGTGCGCGAACGCGAGGTGAGGAGCAAAGAGGGGCTTTGGTTTCTGTTGCGCGTAACGCCTTACATGACGCTGGACAACAAAATTGACGGGGCGGTGCTTGTGCTTTGGGACATTGATCCCCTGAAGCGGAGTGAACAGGAGGCAAAAGAGGCGCGTGATTACGCCGAGGCGACAATTCGCACGGCGCGGGACTCATTGGTCGTGCTGCGCCGTGACTTGCGCGTGAACACGGCGAACGACGCCTTTTACAAAACGTTCAACACGACGCCGGAAATGACCGAGGGACGGTTCATTTACAAATTGGGCAGCGAACAGTGGAATATTCCGCGGCTACGCGAACTGCTCGAAGGTATTCTGCCCAACGATAGTTTCTTCAACGACTTCGAGGTCGTCCATGATTTTCCCGGCCTGGGCGAGCGCACGATGCTGGTCAGCGCCCGGCGGCTCGATAACGAGGCCGCCGTCCCGGATTTCATCTTAATGGCAATCGAAGATGTAACGGAACGGCTGGAATCGCGCGCCGCCTTGAAGCGCTCCGAGACCCGCTATCGCCGTTTGTTCGAGGCGGCTCTGGACGGCATTCTGATCATTGATCCGATCAGCGGGAAAATTACCGACGCCAATCCGTTCATGGTGAACTTTCTCGGCTACTCCCGCGATGAGCTTGTGGGAAAAGAACTGTGGCAAATTGGGCTGGTGAAGGACGAGGAAGCCAGCCGGTTGGCGTTTGAGGAATTGCGGCGCGAAGGTTCCGCCCGTTATGAGAACCTGCCGTTTAAAACAAAAAGCGGGGACAAACGCGAAGTGGAAGTCGTGATGAACATGTATGAAGAGGACGACCATCGGGTCATCCAGTGCAACGTTCGCGACATCGCCTGGCGCAGGGAAGGGGATCGGGCGTTGCGCGAAGCCCAAAGCCGGCTGTCCAATCAAGCCGCTGAATTGGAATCCCTGGTGGCCGAGCGGACCGGCGAATTAACTGAAGCCAACAACCAGTTGGAAACATTCGTCTATACGATCGCGCACGACTTGCGAGCGCCTCTGCGGGCGATGGAAGGTTTTGCTGCCATGCTCCTTGAGGAGGCGAGCACAAGCCTGAGCGAGCGCGCGCGGGATTTTGCCAGACGCATCAGCAAGTCGGCGAAGTTTATGGATTTCCTGCTGGCCGATTTGCTGGCTTTCAGCCGGGTCAGCCAGGGCCCCATAGACCTGGTTCCGGTGGATCTGGGGGCGCTTGCCAAAGCGGTCGTTTCTCGTTTGGAAAAGGAGATTCAGGAGAAAAATGCGCGGATAGAGATGGTTGGGCCATGGCCCACGGCGCTGGCGCACGAGCAGACACTCGGCCAGGTCTTGTTTAACCTGTTGAGCAACAGCTTGAAATTCACGGCGCCGAACACGCCGGCAGTGGTGAAAGTGCGCGCCGAAGAAATTTCGCGCAGCGATGGAGACAGGAACGGCGAAGAAAATTGGGTTCGCGTTTGGGTGGAAGATAACGGCATTGGTATCGCGCCGGAACATCAAGGGCAGATTTTCCGGGTGTTCACACGGCTGCACGGGGAACATTATCCAGGGACGGGAATTGGACTGGCAATTGTGCAAAAAGGAGTCGAGCGCATGGGTGGGCGCGTTGGGTTGGAATCGGCCCCGGGGCAGGGAAGCCGATTTTGGTTTGAATTGCGAAAGGCTTGAGTGGATATTCAAGAAGCGCAAAAAATCTCGCAACGGCGCGCGAGACTTGGCCGGGAGTTCGGGGTTCGTGGAAATTTATGAATGACAGACAAACGATCCTGCTGGTCGATGACAGCGACAATGATCTTGATCTTATGCGCATAGCCTTCGGGAAAGCCAAATTCACCAATCCCCTGCAAGCCGTCCACAACGGAGAAGAGGCAATTGCCTACCTTAAAGGAGAAGGCGTTTACAGTGACCGAAGCCAATACCCATTGCCGGCGGTCATTCTGCTGGACCTGAATATGCCAAGAAAAAGCGGCTTTGATGTTCTGAACTGGGTCCGCACCCAGCCGAAGCTTAAACGGGTTTGCATAATTATCCTGACCGCGTCACTGCGAATGGAAGATGTGGAGCGGACACATGAGTTGGGGGCGACCGCATTTTTAGTCAAGCCAACCACGCTGGAGCAATTGACAATTACGATTCGCCGTTTGCGGGAGTGGCTGGAAATCAATCATTTCCCGCCGCTCAACGACGTGGTGAATCGTTGAGGGCGGGGTTACTCGACAATGAGCGGAAAGCTCTCCGAGTGGCTGTTGAATTCCGGGGCGTACATGCACTGGATTTCAGCGGGGCCGGACTGGTATTTGCCGCGAAGCTGGAGACGGACTGAATATTCGAATACGTAAGTTCCCTTGGGAAGGCAATCGATAAAGAAGTGGCTGGCGGTGTCGCGGGTGCTCTCGTAATAGCCAAGGCCGTCCTGGTATTTATATTGCGAGAGGACATTGACCGGCTCGGCGCCGCTGGCGCGCTGGTCTTTGAGATGGACGTATTCCATGTCCCGATCCGCGCGCAGTTCCAAACGCACCACCAATTCGTCGCCCACCCGCAACGGTCCGTTGACCGGCTTGAGAACCTGGCCTCTGGCCGTATTCAGTTTCACCCAGAGTGTTTTTTTCAGTTTGAGCGGCGCGTCCTCGGCCGGAGTGATTTTGGCAATGTCTTCAAGGTATTGCCAATGGAGCCCGCCCCAGGCCACTCCTGCGTTCGTCTTGGTGACGGTCACGCCGCCGAGGGCCGGCTTGATTTCCGAGGCCGCGAAGCGATGCTCGTAAAATCCCGTGCCCGCTTCGGCGGCAGCGGGGGTGATATCGACGCCGCCCAAACTCGTTTGCGCAAGGCCATCGCTGGAAAGTAGGTTCGAGCCGCGCAACAGCAAAGCATAGACGGCATCCGAAGTGGCTTTGGTGGTTTTCCAGTTCTGTGTCTGCTTCTGTTTGACCAACCAGGACTGGCAGGCATCGACGGAGGCGCGGTCATTCATAATTTCGTCGAAGGCCTCGATCATGAGGGTTTGCGTTTCGATGGGTGCGCGATACCACCACCATGACGGTTCGGCCTCCGCCCAATACATGCCCATTTCGTCGCTGGAGGAACTGCGCTCTTTAAGAGACTTCATAATGGCGTCCGCGGCGGAGCGATTTTCGGCGCCGCCCCACCGCTGAAGCGCGAGGGCGATTTGGGTCTGCGATTGCAGGCAACCCGTCTTGAGCCAAAATTTGCGGGACTGGCGCAGGAGGAAGTCGATTTCGTTCCTGCGCGACGCCGCGATAGGCAGGTCTTTGAGGAAAAAGGCGCGGCAATAGAGATACATCGCGTCCAGCGGGGTGGGGACGTAATCATCGTGATGCGGCGTTTTCTGGATTCGCTCGCAATTCTCGAACGCCCATTGGTCCATGCGGAAAATGGACCGGCTCAAATCGGGCAGCGCCACATCGACACCGAGATGGCGGAGCCGCCCGAAGCCGGTCAAAATGTAAAGCGTGATGAAATCGTCGCCGGGCCCGCCGGGGAACCAGGGCCAGCGTCCGTCCGCGAGGCGTATATCGGCGAGTTTCTGGAGGACGGAGGCGCTCTCATAATCGAGCCGATTGCCGTCAAAAAGAATGGCGATGTTGCGGCGGGCCTGGCTTTCATTTTGCGCGTCGCGCAGCCAGGGCGTTTCTTCAATCATGACGGATTTGAGGTCCTGGTTCTTTTCGAGAGGCGAATCAAGCGCCGGGGTATTGCCCCAAAGATCGAAAATGCGCCGTATTTTTGGGTCGCTGCCGGCGATGTGGCGGGCAAGCGCGTTGGCATAAAACCGGTCGAAGGTCTGTTCGCTGCACTCGTGTGGAAATTCCATCAAATACGGCAAAGCCATGATGGCGTACCAGGCCGGGTTGGAAACAATCTGCAAGGTGAGGCTTTCGTTTTGAAGGGTGGGGGACGCGCCGGAATTCAGGAGCTTGTCAAACCGAAAATGATTTGTCGCCGGGCCTGTAATCCACAGTGGCAATGATTCCGTGACCAGAACGCGGCGGGATAAGACGGGAATCGCGCCTTCTTCTCCGTCGGAGAGTTTATCGGTCGCGCCAACGGCTTTGTAGGCAAGGAAACCGCAACCATCCGGCACATGGATTTGCCAGGAAAAGGCGCGGGATTCGCGGGCGGGAATGTCGAACGATTGCTCGGTGGCGGAGTTGCCGAGGTCGGCATCGGCGCTCTTGTCGCCGGCCGCGTAATTGAATGTCAACCGAACCGTGCCGGTCTGGCGGGAGTCTGATTGGTTGGAAACTTTGACGGGAAATTCGATTGTGTCGTCCTCGCGCAAAAAGCGGGGTGGATTGGGCTGGATCATGAGGTCCTTGGCGGTGACAGCGTGGGCTTCGACGAAACCGGTGCGCAACGATGTGTCATGCGCCAACGCCATGAAATGCCAGCGGGTCAGCGCCTCCGGCATCGTGAATGTCATGCGGACGACGCCGTTGGAATCGGAAAGCAATTGGGGGAAGAAAAACGCGGTCTCGTTGAGGTTTTTACGGGCGGCAACCCGGCCCAAATTTTTTTTGGGCCTTCCTGCGCCGGCGGGTGATTCTCCCGCGTTGGCTTCGCGAGCCCCCATGGCTTGGGGAAAGGACGTCGCCGCCATCGGCGGCGTCCCCCCTGTACACCTATATTTATATAGCCAACAGCATTTAAGCTGTACTGAAACGGACCGTCGTAAATTCCCCCGTCCAGTTGCCGCCCGTCCAAGTCGGGAGGAAAATGCCGGTAGATCATCGGCACATCGATCATCTTTGGCGCCCACGGGCTGAAATCCAGAGAGCCGGATTCCGTGTTATTGCAGAACACCTGTTGAAACGAACTGTTGTCGTCGTAAAAGATCCCGTTCAGCCTGTTCCATTCCAGGGGCAAAAACGCGTCAAGGGATTCGTCGTAGAGGGTGGCGACCATTTCCGCGGTGGCGCGTTCCGCTTTCGGCCCGGTAATTACGGCGGTCCACGATTCCTTCTGCCCGGGTTGAAGTTTCGAGGTGAAGTGTTCCCATGTAATTTTGAGTTCCTTGTTCTTCCACGGAACTTCGATCTTGTGCGATTCGAAATAGGCGCGGTTTTCGCGGATTTGAGTGACGTGAAGCGTAAAGCCGCCACGCATGGATTCGTCCACGGCGACGTAGATTTGCTCCTGCGTCCGGCCCGGCTTGGTCCAATAGCGACGGATGATTTTGTCGCGATGCTCAATTTCGACGCAGGCGCGCCCCTGTGCGTATCCGGTTCCCCAAAGCGCCATGAATTGATCGCCGGGTTGCGCCTCCCATTGGGGCGCGGCCAGGAGAGACGGAATTTTCAAACCCAGGCTGGCCGCTGACGGATCGATCACGCGAACGGGGAGTTTGGCGGTGACGGTTTTGCCGAAGCGATCCTTTGTTTCAAGAACGGCTTGATAAACCCCGATGGGCAGCGTGAACTCAACCTGGGTTTTGCCATTCGTGCCGGTGGAAAACGGCTTTTGCGCCACCAGATTGCCCTGCGGCCAGTCACCGGCCGCCGGGGGCCCGGAATTCAGCGGTGGCCGCTGGATATTCTCCGGCGATTGCAACGCATAAATTTTGATCCCACCCTGCGCCTCGCGCGATTCGTCATCGAGCGATGTGGTCTCCACATTCAGCGCGACCGGTTGGGCTGCCGTCTCCCAATCGTTGGCGGCAAGTTTGGCTTGTAAGGCAGTATAACCGACGCGCATGACCACTTCACCGGAGCGGGTTTCGCCCGCGTTATCGGTGACATCGGCGTTGACGGTGAAATCGAAAATCGGTTCGTTCGTTTCGGCAATCGAGGGGTCCGCCACAGCGTTAAATACAATTGTAAACGACCCGTCCGCCGCCGTTTTGAGCGAGCCGTGCGCGATCTTCTGCGAAGCGCCTCCATCGTAAGGATGCCACCACCAAATCGGCATGCGCGACTGGCGGGCAACCCGGTAGGAAACGGGCGCGCCATCCACCGCCGCCCCAGAGTAACCCATGGCGCGGCCCGTGAGGATGACCTGGCCGTTGAGCTTCGGCGCGGACTTCGGCGGGTCGAGCGTCACTTCAAATTTGGGCCGCTTGTATTCTTCGACGCGAATCGTTGTTCCGCCCAGAGTGCCGCCGGCCGCGCGGAGATTCATTTCGCCCATCAATCGATCATGCGGGGCGGTGAAGCTCCCGGCAAAGGAACCGTAATCGTTGGCGCGGCACTTCTGCCGGGCAATTTCCTTGCCGTTCGTATCGTCGAAAACAACCGTCACCTCCCTGCCCGTGAGCAATCGATCACTCTTGAAACAAATTCCGCTGAATTGAACAATCTGCCCCGGCCTGTAAATGCTCCGATCCGTATAAAAAATCGCCACCGGTCGCGGAGCAAATTGCCTCTGGCTATCGAGTGTCGAAATATCCCCCGGACTGGAAATTTCCTGTCCATGATAACGAGCAAGAAAAAGATAACCCTTTTCCCCATGCGCCTCCATTTCAAAAAAACCATTGGTGTCAGAAGTCAGCCTTGGGACAGCGATGCGGTTCCCGGAGGCGTCAAGGCGCCACGCCAAAATTTCAGCGCCCGCAATCGGTTCGCCGGAATTGGCTTCCGTCACAAAACCTTCCAGAGATCCATTCCGGCTTCGCAGCACGAGCGACAAATCGCTCACCCAAATCGGTGTCAACGAAACCGCGCTGTCCCGCGCGCGCCCGGGTTTGTCGCTGGCGGCGATGAAATAGAAACCGGGCTTTAAAGTTCCCGGCGCGGTGAGATCAAAGTTTGTTTCCTTGTAATCAAGCGTCGGCGGCAGGCGCGAGGACCACTCCAGCGCCGGCTTCATGCGGAGAATTTCCTGGCGTTCCTTGTCCGAGAGGTTTTCCGGCCGGTTGTGGCGGCGATCAAGAAACATTTCCCAGTTGACAGGAATGGCGTGAAAAAAAATGGAATCAATGTTGTCGTAGCTCACCGTGATCTTCGGCCATGGCGCGTTCCACACGAGCTCGGTGGAAATCCCCGCCGATTTGGTTTCGATTTGCAGCAACAGATTGTGGCAGAGCTTGCCGCCCGGGGATTTTGGGAAACTTCGTTCGCCTTCCTCCGCGATTCGATGCGCGGTGGCGGGATCGCCATCCCAAAAAACACGGACAGCTTCGCGATGGCGGGCGAGGGAGGAAATTTCCGAGTCGCGATGGCTTTGGATGAACCGCCGCAGAGAGTTCGTGTAACTGGCGTCACTGTCACTGAGGGAGAGATTTTCCGCCCAGCTCAATCGATCCAGGTCCGCCGCGGAAAGCGCCGGCGCCGGCGGCGGGTCGTTCTGATGGAAACGCAGCAAATCCTGCCAAAGCCGGACCACTCTGAGTATGGGCGAATTGGTGTCGGCGGTTTGCGGCCGCCAGGCGAGAAATTTTTCAATGGTGTCAAACACAGGATTATTGGTTGAAATCTCAAATGGATTTTCTGGCTTGGCCGGTTCCTCGGCCGCGACATCGGTATAAAAACTCAACGCCTCCCGCGCGATAATATCGTAGAGCGTCGGGCGGGCGGCGTCCTTCATGTCGCCCTTTTCCAGAAGATCGCCCCAGTCGCTCACGGGAATTGCCTTGAGCGCCGCGTCCGCCGAGAGGGCGATTTGGAATTGCCGTTCGATTTCATTAAAGGTGCGGGACGAGTCCCACGTGGTGAAATCATTGCCTGGCGCGGATTGTGTCGCGGATCGCTGGGCAAACCGCCATCGATTGTCCTCGAAATACGGCCAATACCAAAGCGCCAGAATGGTGTGAAGAATTGGCCGCATTTGGGTGGGCGCATTGGGCAGCGCGGCTTCGAGGCGGATAACTTTTGCGGCGTTCGCGTCTTTTTCGGATTGGGATTCGAGCGTTATTTTTTGGGCCATCGCCTTGGCGGCTTCCGCGTATGCCTTGTCATGAAGCGCGCCGTCCAAAATGATTTGAAGCTCTGTGATGGCCGTTTTTGGCAGGCCGTTCGTCATGGCTGCCTCCGCCAGATTCCACAACGTGGCGCGCGGTTCAGCGGCAACCGCGGAACCAATTAACAGAAAAAGCGCGCCTGAAAACAGGATCGTCCTGAATGCTTTTCTTGGAAACGGGCGCATGGAGACATCTTACGACTTATTCTGACCGGACGCCACAAGCTTACATCACACGATCCACAAGCGGCGCCCCTCGGACAAAAAGATCGAGGTTTTCCAGAAAATGGCGAACGAGCGCTTTGGCCTCGTCCGGCTGCCCGCCCGCAATGTGCGGGGTGATAAAACAATTTGGCTCGGCCAAAAGTGGATGACCGTCGGGCAGCGGTTCCGGCTCCGTGACATCGAGCCAGGCGGCGCCAATGCGTCCCGATTGCAAGGCGGCGGCCAGGGCTTCTTGATCGACCGTTATGCCACGGCCGATATTGTAAAAAATGGCTCCGGGTTTCATCGCCGCGAAACGAACGGCGTTGCAGAAGTGGCGGGTTTCAATGCTGTCCGGCAGGATATCGACAACGTGGTCCGCTTTATTCAGCGCGTCGGCCAGTTGAGGTTCCGTAACGACGGGCACTTCTTCGTCCCCGCGCGCCTTGCGGCGGTAGGCGAGGACATTGAGGCCGAGGGGCAGAAGAAGTTTGGCCAGCCGTTTGCCAATCTCTCCGTAACCGAGAATCAGAACCGTCTCTCCGCGCAGCCTGCGACAGGAAGCGCGAAGCGCGTGCCAGGCATCGCTGCCGTTAGGGGCGCGGGACTTAAGCGCGCCGGGCAACCCCCGGGCCTGGGCCAAAATAAAGCTGAAGACATGAACCGCGCACGCTTCGCTGTACACGCTCGCGCTGTTGGTCACCGCGATTTTGCGATCAGCGGCCATCGCGCGAAACTTCGGATTGTCGTAACGAGTGATGCCGGATGAGCTGATGTGAACCCACTTCAGTTGAGCCGCCTCCGCAATCGCTTCGGTATCGGGCTGGCCGAAGGCGACATCCGCCGCGCGTATTTGCGGGTCCAGTTCTCCCTTTGCCAGCACGGAGGAAGCCGGGTTTCGCGGAAAAAGCAAGTGATGCCCCTTTGTTCCCGCCCGCAGCGTCTCCAAAGCGTCCGCGGGCAACGCAAGGTCCACAAAGATATGAAGTTCGTTCCTGGCCATCAGTTAAATTAATGTTTCCGCTTTTTTATTGATTTTCCACCGTTCTGATAAAGCGGTATGGTCAAACATATTGAAAGACAAGCAACATCTGATTGCTCCGCTGGCGCATTTGGTCGCGACGGGGAAGCTTGATGCGCGTTCGGCGCTGCCCGCAATTGAAAAACTTGCGGGGGACAGCCGTAAATCGATTCCCGACCTCCTCGAAGCTTTCAGAGACGAGACGGATGAGACGCTGATCGTATTGTCTCAACACCTTCGGCAAATTCTTCTCAAGGAAGCGTTGCGCCTCCACAGCGCCCGGAAACAGAAGCTTCCCGCGGGCAATACGGAAATCGCCGCCGGCCTGCCGTTGGAAACGGTCGAAGAATGGACGATTGTTCCCGACCGGATGGGCGCGGTGTTGACCGCCATTCAAATGTCTCAGGATTTGGCGTTCCTCGCCGTAAACCAGGAGAAAGCGCCTGTTTTCTTCAGTGAAATGCAGCAACAGTCCGCCAAATCCCTGACCGCCGCGCGCGCGGTCATCGTTGAGGTGGTCGAGCGTCTTCCCAAGCCGTTGCTGGATCGTCTTGCGGACGCCTGGCTGGACAACCTGCCGGGACGGGAAACGGTGGTGGTCCAACTTTTCGACCGCCGAGTACTTTTGCGGCGGACCTGGTTTGAGCAGGCGAGCAAGGTGGTTAGAGGTTTGACGATTGGCGAACTGGACTTTACGCCTGAAACTTTGGCGGACAGATTCGCGCTCGCCGAAAGCCGCGACGCTGCGGCTTGGTTTGTGGATTTGGCCTGTTGCTGGATGACGCCGGCCATCGTGCCCGCTCTCGAAGCCATGAGCAGGGAAACATGGGCGAGAGACCGGATTTTGTGGAACCTGACGCTTCGCTTTGGCAGGCCCGAGAACGAAACATGGGAACAATGGCGAAAGTGGCTGGACGGCCAGGAGCGCCTTTGGAAGTCGGAACAGACAGCTTTTGGCTTATTGATTGACAACGATGCCGCCGCGCTATTGTTGGTTTTATACTCCCGTCTGCCGGAGCCTGATCGAGCCGTGCTCAGCGCGCTGGTCAAGAGGGTCGCCGAGTCAGGAAAGCCGGTGGATGTTTCGGCTTTGTGCGACGCATGGTTCAAAGTGGCCCCGTTTGACGAGCGCAGGGCGCTGATGAAATCGAGCGGGCCGGCGCCGCCGGTGATCGTCCCTGATTTCATTGTGCCGGCTCCCGTCCAATCGCCAATTGTCGAAGCCGCGCCGCCAGTCCCGGCAGTTCCGCTGTTTCCGCCGAAACCTTCGGCTTGGGAGACTTATATCCAGCCGTTCTTTGTGGAGAACTGGTACGTCGTCGCGGGCATCGCCATGGTGATCCTGGGAAGCTCGCTCCTGGCTTACTATACGTGGGACAAGCATTGGCTCGTGCGTTACACGCTGATGCCGTTGCTGCTGGGAGCGTTTACGTGGTCGCTCGCGGGCGTGGGGAATTGGATTGAGAAAAAGAGCGCCGAATTTAAAGGCACCGCCGCCATTTTGCGCGCGGCGGCCATCGCTCTTTTGCCGATCAACTTCATGGCGATGGCGTTGCTATCCGCAGACGAAAAGGTTCCCGAGAAAGTCCCTGTTCTCCTGGCGATGGCGCTGATTTACCTGACGGTGTTCGGTTGGAGTTTGAGGAAATGGTGCATCGCCGTGGACAAGAGCCTGGGAACGGTGCTGGGCGGCACATTGCTTTTCCTCAACTTCCTGGTGGCTGTTGGACCACTGGGCCGTACGGTGGGCCACCTTGAAGGGCACTCGCTCCTGCTATGCCTGGGGGCGGGGTTCTACGCCGGGTTCGCCGCCACCGCCGGTGTGATCGTCCTCTTTACCCGAAAAATTCTCACGCGAGAGATGGCGGAAGAAAAGCGCGTGCCGTGGTTTGTAGCCGGGTCCCTGACCATTACGTTCCTGGAGGTTTTTATTTGGGTGCATGGTTTCATGCGGCACGTGCCGAAGGCGCCCACCTACGCGTTGATGGTGATCCTGACTGGCTGGTTGATCCTCTATGCGGAACGGCGCGCGTTGCAATTGAAAGAGAGTCCCCACCTTCACGGCGGCGAATCGTTCCTCGGCTTCGGAATGATTTTGCTTGGCCTCCTCATGGGCTTCGGCGAACCGACCGTGCGCATCGCGTCGTTTTTGCTGGCGGGGAGTGTGTGGCTTGTGCAGGGGCTATGGCGGCGCCATCCGTTGCACGATTGGATTGCGTTGACGTTGCTGGGGCTGGGCGGCGCGGCGGTCGGGCTTGTGCCGCAATATCCCGGACCGTGGCTGCCGCTGCTGGGCGTGGCGCTGGCATTGGGATTTGGGTTTGGCGGATGGTTTGTTGAGAAGCGCGGTTTATCGCAGTTGGCCCAGGCGTGTCGCGGGATGCAGGTGGTCGCATTGGTGGTTACGGCGCTGATCGCTCCATTGGCGCAATGGCATTACCGGTGCGCGCCATTGGGGACGGCCGGATGGCTGGTCCTTGTGGCGGCTCTTTTCGGTTGGCGCGCATTCCGCGACCAGCAAATTCATTGGCTGCGCGTGACAATGGCAATCCTGGCGCTGGCGCTGCCTTACGCGGGGTTTATGGATGTGGCGCAGCACAGCGCCCATCACAACACAATGGTGTTTGGTCTGGCGATCCTCTCCTGGTTCTGGCTGGGCGCAAATTGGATCACGCGAAAACCGCTGCTTTTAAAGGCGCGTTCAACGGTGTTATTGCTTTACGGCGTTCTTGCGCTGGCGGCGATGCTGTTACGGGTGTGCCTGGGTGACACCGCGCCGCAGCCTCTCTGGTATCGGGACTATATGGATTACTTCGGCCCCGTCCTGATGATGCTTGCCTTAATACCGGCCACGTATTATTCGCGCTCGTTGATGCTGGCCGGCGTTGGCGTGGCGATCATGGCCGTTCTGTTCCCTGAGTTGAAAGCGAATTTGCAGATGACCACGCCGTGGCTGTCGTGGGGCACCGGCTTGGGAAGCTCCGTGTGGGGATTGGCGCTGATCGGAGTTTGTTTCCGCCTGCGACCCTGGAAATTTCTGAAAGATATTCCGGAAGGGGATCGCTTTATGGACAAGGAATTGTTCCCCCTTCGGAGGCATGACCACACTTTGTTTACCTGGCCAGTCATGGCCGCCGCCGTTTTTCTCCTCATCAAGGTCGATACATGGCACCTCGTCCAAAATCTGGCCGCCAACGGGCTTCCAGTCAAAACGGCCCTCGCATTGGGAATCACTGGCGTGGCCTGGACGCTCGGCGCGATCTATTACCGCCGGTTCCCCGCCGCTGTCGTTGGAGTTCACTTAGGTTGGGCCTGGGCATTTATCGGCCTGAGCCTTGGATACTGGCGCCAAGCCGTTCATCCCCGATGGACGTGGCCGGTGCTGGTCATGGGGCTGCTCTTGCAGGGACTCTATTGGTTTTATCGCTTTGGCCTTGAACCGCACCGTGACTGGGTTCGGACTCTGTTGACCGAGCCGACTCGCAAGGCGCTTCTCGTCGGCAGCGGGGCGCTGGCCGTTGTTTGCATGGCCGTTCTGGCTGAGGGAGTGACTGTGGAATGGACTCTTTACGGCTTTCTCGGCGCCCAGGTCATTTGGCATGCCTTGCGGACAAGACACTGGGTTTGGGGAACAATTCTGTTCTTCCAGGGTTGGATTGGCTTGCTGGCTTTTACGGCTCCCGGCACGGGCCCGCTTTGGATTCGCGTATCCATTGAGAAAAGCCTGAGTCCGACCTTGTGGCTGCTCCTGGGAATGCAGCTTTTCTTCGCGGCTCTGGAAAAACCTCGGGAAATCTTCAAGGCCCTTTCTCCGATTTTGATCCCGGTGTTCGTGCTGGCCACAGTGCTTGCCGCTCTTCTCGCGATGGGCGGGCTTGTGGACGGAGTTCACTGGCTGGCTTGGTCGAGTTTGCAACAAATCCTGTTGCTATGCCTCTTGCTGCTGACGGCGCGCGCGCAGGCCTCAAACCTTTTCGTATTGTCGGCCCTGCTTTTGGTTTATTTGACCGTCCATCGCGACCGGTTGGCCGCTTTGGCTCAAATCGAAAACCAGATTGAACTCCTGGCCACGCCGTGGCGGCTCGCGATTTTCGGCTTGGGAATTGCGTTGGTCACCCAGGCTGGCCGTTGGATGCACAAACGGGCGCCACGTCTGCTGGCGGGACGCTTTGCTCTTTTGATCTTCGCCGCTCCTTCGTCCATCCCGCTCTTTTGGACGGCGGCGATTGTCTCCGGCGCCGCAGCCATCTACCACACGGCGGATCCCGCGTTGCGAGAAAGCGCGGTGCAACTCTGGGCGCCATACCTGGGAACCATTACGTTCGCGCTCGTTGCATGGTATGCGAGTCAGCCCGTTTTTTTTGCCGGGGCGGGTTGTCTGCTGCTTCTTGGCAATATTCACCTGGTGCGAGTTTTTGCCGGCGAATTCCTGCGCCATCATGGCCTCTCGGAATTGCACCTCATCTGCCTCGGCTTGGGCATTACGCTCCTCGAAGCTTCCGCGTTAAGGCGGGCGATCCGTTCTTCAGCGGCTATCTTCGCCATCAATCGGACCAGCCTCGGCCTGGCTGGTTTGATTCTGGCGCTGCTGTCGGCGAACTATTTTACCGAGCCAAATTTGGCGACGATGACGGACCTCCGGTTGATTGTTTCCGGCGCGCTTGCCTGGCTGGCGGGATGGTACTTCCGGAGGGCGGCGCGACATCCAGGACCCGGGGAGGAAACGCACGCGGATTTGTGCGAAGCCCTGTATCACTTTGGAGTGGTGGTGGCGTTCTGGTGCGTGGCTCTGCTGGTGCCGCAATTTCGCCAGACGCTGTTTGCCCTGATTGCCCTCGGCTTGCCGGTAATCTACTTCTACGCCCGGGCTGAAATGGGAGCGCAACAGAACCGGGCGGAAGCGCGGCGTTATCGCAATTCGGCCGCCGTGCTTGGCTTTGCCGTGCTGGGACTTTACGTTTTCAAGGGGATTTTCCAACTCGTCCTGTTCCCCGGCACGCCCATCAGCACCGATTATTATCACTACAACGCGCCGCTCATCCTCCTGCTGGGGCTGATTCTGTTGCGCTTGCACGGATTGGGCGGCACGGAGTGGCTGGCATTCTACGGCGGCCTGGCCCTGATGACCGGCAGTTATTTTCTTTTGACTGCGCTGCCGGGATTAAGTCCATTTGAAAACCCGATGCTCGGCGCGTGGTGCGCTCTGGCGCTGGGACACTTCTGGATTCTCCTGAGCTATGAGCGCTCGCCAGTCCGCACGTTTATCCAGCGGCTGGCCAAGCTGGATGATCCGTCCTGGGATTCGCTTCGCCGTACTTGGGGCTATTGTTTGCTGGCCGGCACCCAGGGCGCAACTGTTTGGGGCCTGATGGATTATGCGGCCGATACATTTATGGTCGCTCCATTGCTGGCCGGCGCGGCCACAATTCTCATCCATCAAGGAATCCTGCGGGGCGCCGCGGTTTACTTCATTGCTGCCGGTGTGGAATTCGCGCTGGCCTTGCACATGGATTTTCTCATTCCAAGTTACCTGCCCAAAGACGACATCATCTGGGTTCTTCTGGCGATCTGGCTCGTGTTGCTGTTCAGCGGCAAGATGACTGGCAAAATCGCGGCGGTCACGAGCCTTTTCGTGTTGGCGCACGTTCTCTATCATCGGCCGTGGTCGCCTGTCGGCCTTTGGGGAATGGGGCTGGGCGCTATTTTGACGGCGCTCACGCCGATCAGTGCCTCGCCAATCGCGGGAGCGCTGCTGTGTGTGCCGGTCTGGCTCGCTTATTTCAGCCAGGCGCCCTTCGGGGAGCACGGATTGCGGGCGGCATGGGAGCCTTGGCCCATTCTGGCGGCTACTGCCGCGTTCTTTCTCATCGGACTTGCTGGCCGGAGACCTTTCCATCCTCGCCCTCGAACCGAGCCACGTCTTTTTGACGTGATGTTGAGTGAACTCGAAATCCAAGGACGTCAGCTTCACTGGATCACAGTCTGGGTCTGCACGGGAATCGTTGTCGCGCTTCTGGTGTGCCATTACAAGGCCGCCTTCGCCCCGAGAGAATTCGCTCTGCTGATCATGCTGGAAGCCGCGCTGGCTGTGGCGTGGTTCTTCGAAGGCAAGGAGCGAGAATCCATGCCGGCCTATTACTTGATGCAACTCTGCGCGGTGGCCTTCTTCGCTTCAATTCGCCGTCAACTCATGCTGACAACCAATTGGTGGACTTACGAATACGATGTCTGGGCGAGCCTGGCTGTGTCCTTTGGCCTCGCCGGCGCCAAACAAGTTCTCGATCTGCAACCCCGCGCCCTGCGCGTACCGTTGCTCACCAGCCTGTGCGCGCTCCCGGTGATCGCGCTGGTCTGGGTTGTTGTGCATGGCCTTGGCGTTGATCTTGCGTTGATAGTAATTGGGTTACAGAGCGTTTTGTTTGCGTTTCTCGGCAAAGACAACAGGGAATCTCCCTATAACATTCTGGCGCTGGCCGGGTTCGTTGGGTTCATCCTGCTGACCTTTTATTCCAAGCTGCATCTGACGGTGATCCACGCCTACATCATCCCCGTGGGCTTGGGTGTGCTGATTCTTCAGGAGCTTTTTAAGAAGCGGATTCAGCCGGAGGCCCAAAACTGGATTCGATTGGTCGTTTTAATGGCGATGCTTGGCAGCGCCGGCTATTACGCATTGGCCGATACCCGGCACGCCATCACGTTCAACCTGACAATGGTTCTGCTTTGCCTGTTCTCCATGGCATTGGGGAGTCTGCTGCGAATCCGCCTTTATCTGGCCCTCGGTTTCGCCGGTCTGATGACGGACCTGGTATCGCTCCTCTGCAAGGTCCTAATTCTGATGGAACGGAGCGCGCGAATGACCATCGTGGGCGGTTTGGTGCTGGTGATCGGCGCGGTGCTGGTCTTTGGCGCCATCTACTACAAAACGAACAAGCCGGACGTCGATGGCCTGATTGATCGCTGGCGGCTCAGGCTGGCCCAGTGGCAGTAAGAAATCGTTAGAGACTTCCAGCGTCAGGCGGATTCGGGGCGCACGGTCAGTTGTCCGGGCGCGGGGCCGGCTGCTTTGCTTGAATCAGCGTCCTGGTGGATACGGACCGGAAGACGGCTGGCGGATGCGAGCACGAGCAATTGAAGCACGACGAGCGTCGCGAACGGAATGAGGAACGCATGCGCCGACGCGGAGGACACGTTGGCGGACAACGAGACGGTGATCGCAATAACGGTCGTGATTGTGGGGCCGCCGAGTCGTTGGACAATATTCACAGCCATTGTGGCGAGGCTCAATTTTTCCCTCGGAACGGAGGCGTAGGCTGCCGCTATCGAAGGGATGCCCGTGGCGCCCTGTCCCATGCCGCGAACAAAGAGGCCGATGAGCGCGAGCGCCATCGAGAAACCGCTGAAGGCCATCCAAAGAAACGGAAGGGTCCCCAGAAAATTCAGGAACACTCCGCCGGAAGCGACAGCGCGGCAGCCAAACCGATCCGTCAAATTTCCCATGCACGGATACACGCACAGCATGCCCACTCCCATGGACCCAAGAATCCAGCCGGCCTGCGTCGCCGTAAGGCGGCAGCCCGTAATCAAAAAGAGCGGGATGAGAAACTGGCCGCCGTACATGATGCCGAACGCGAGAAATTGCGTCGTGGCGGCAGCCGAAAAATCACGAATTTTGAACAGCTCGATGTCAATCAGCGCCTTCGCTTTCCTCCGGCGCGCGTGCCGGAGGAAAGCGCCCAGCAGAACCAAACCTAAAACGAGAATCCGGATGTCTCCGTGATGCGACGACTGTTCAAATCCGTAAAGAAGACACACGAGGCCGGGTGAGATCATCAGAAAACCCGTGAGATCAAAAGGATGCTTTTGGGTTGTCGGCTTGTCGCGCGGGAGTATCCAGGCAGCCAGAACCACCGCCAAAATCCCGACCGGCAGATTGACGTAAAAGAGCCAGGGCCAGCCCAGATATTTCAATATGGTTCCAGCCAGGATCGGTCCCGCCAGGGGAGCCAGCAGGACTGGCACGGCGGCATATCCGAAAACCCTCGCAAACTGCCTTCCGGCGACGCGCGCGACCATCAACTGGGTCAATGGGGCGAGAAGGCCTCCCGCCATTCCTTGAAAGAGTCTTGCGCCGATCAACTCCGGCATTGTCGTGGCCGCGCCGCACAGGAATGAAGCCAGTGTGAATGAGGAAAAGCAGATTAAATAAAGCCTCTTTGCGCCGAGGCGCGCCACGAGCCAGGCGTTGAGGGGCAACATGAGGGCTAGGGCGAGCAGATAGCCGCTGACAATCCATTGGGCCGACGCAATTGAAGAGCGCAATTCCTGCTTTATGAACGAAAGCGAGACGTTCACGATCGTCGAATCCATTTGCGACATGAACGGTCCCAGGATCACGACGGCGATGATTTTCCAGGCCCCAGGCTCCAGCCTTTCGGAATGGGTGCGGCTCATTGTGTGGCGCTTGTCCTTCTGAATCAGCCCTTTTGCGCGGCGATGAATTCGTCCGTCGTGGCAACCCATGCCTGCCTGGGAAAAACCTTTTCGGTCAAAACGCGGTGAACCTCCTCGTCGGAATCGAAACAGGCGTCCTTGAGGACGACACTGCGGAAATCCAGGTCAAAGGCGCGTCTCAGCGTGGAGAGAACAATCCCGCTCGTGGCGACGCCGAAAAAAACGAGGTGCTCGATGCGGCGGGACCGAAGGACCATCTCAAGATGATTGTCCGAAAACGCGCCCACTCGCTGCTTGTAGATCACGAGGTCGTCCGGATGAAAAATATCGCCGTGAAATTCCACGGAGGGAGTGCCCCTTGACGAAAAGATTGTTTTGTTTGACCCGCAAAAACGGGGATTCAAAATCCGGAATTTCCGGGTGCCCCTCGGAAAACCCAAGCCCCACATGAATGATGCGGAACTGATTTTGCCGCGCAAACGCGACGGCCTTCGCGGCAACGGGCATCATGCGTTCAGAATCCGGCACGAGACCGAAGATTCCTTTTTGAAGATCCAGCGTCAGAAACGCCGTTTTTTGGGGATCAAGTTTCATACTTCATTCCTTTCCGCCATCCGCTTGATGAGTTCGCCGGCCTTGAAGAGTGTTGTCTGTTCCTGCCTGTCGAATTTCGCGATGGCCTGCGAGAGCCATTTGTGCTTCGCCTCCTTGGTATTCCTTCGCAACTCGATGCCCTTGGCCGTCAGTTTGATGTTGATCTGGCGGCCGTCCGTAGGGTGAGCCTTGCGCTCGACCAGTCCCATTTTCTCAAGCAACGCCAGGGCCGTGCTCATGGATTGCGGTTTGACGCCTTCGGCGCGGGCGAGGTTCGCGCTGGTCGCCGGTCCGTCCTTTTCAAGGCGGGAGAGGACCGCTTTTTGTGTCCAGGAGAATTCCCGCAATTCCGGCGACGCATCGGCGCGAATCCGGCGCACCAGCAAACTCAACGCCAGGGCGAAATCCTCAACCGCGGCTTCGCCGCTTTTTTGAGCAATCACAATTAAACAATATAACTTATCAGTTTATCTGCCAAATTAGAAAACATCTGGCAAATGCTCGCGGCGGCATAAAGGAAACAGACAATGAGAAAGTTATAGGAAAGAGCGGGAGGCGCCTGCGCAAATCACGACCCATGTTTTCAACGGGGCCAAATCATTTCTGAATGAAGGCTTCGGTGGCCTTCACCATGACCGATACTTTGTCCCCTTTCTTGAGCTTCATTTGTTTGACCGAACCTGTTGTTATGATGGACGCAACGTCTCCAGCAGCCGTGCGCACGACGACCTCGGAAACCACCTTGCCCTTCGTCAATTCAACGATTTTTCCGGCGAGTTGGTTTCGGATGCTCATTTTCTTGCTTTGGTTTTTCATAAAATCATTTCGGCGATAAACGTTAATCGGCGATGGCGCTGGAGGCAAATCACATTTAAATGTAGTATCGATCATGCAATCCATGCGTTCTGAACCGGTCAAAGAAGTCGCGGTGCGGCGCGTCAACGGGCTTTCGGGGTTTGACGATAAGGATTTTCTGGCGGCGGAAGCGCCGCTGGAAATCCGCGTCGAAGGGTCGAGCGTCGCGGTTGTCATGCGGACGCCTGGGGATGATCGCGAATTGGCGGCGGGATTTCTCGTGACGGAAGGGTTGGTGCGCGCCCTCAACGATATTGTTGACATCATTTCGGATGGGTGCAATGTGGTGAACGTCCGCCTGCGAACGCCGGAATCCATGGACTTGAAGAAGTTGACGCGGCACGTTTTTACCTCTTCGAGTTGCGGCATTTGCAGCAAGGCGTCCATTGACGCTGTACGCCAGCAATTCCCGCCAGTCGAAGACCATTGCTCCGTCAGCCCACAAGTGCTGCCTGGACTGGTCCGATCGCTTGCCTCGGCGCAAGAAACGTTCAAACGCACCGGTGGGTTGCACGCATGCGCTTTGTTCGATCTTGCGGGCCGGCTCCTCGCGCTCCGCGAGGACGTGGGACGCCACAACGCGCTGGACAAAGTCGTCGGCTGGGCTTTGATGGAAAACCGGCTGCCGCTTCGCGGACACATGTTGTTGCTCAGCGGCCGGGCGTCTTTCGAGATGATGCAGAAGGCGCTCGCCGCGGGCGTCCCCATCGTCGCGGCGATCTCGGCGCCCAGCAGCCTCGCCGCGGAATTCGCGCGTGAGAGCGGGCAGACACTTATCGGTTTTCTGCGCGGCGATAAGATGAACATTTACGCCGGAGCGGAGCGAATCGAATGACGACGTTAAGCGCCATCCTCCTCGTCGGCGGACAATCCCGACGAATGGGCGTGGATAAGGCGTCTGTGGTGATTGCGGGTGAAACGATGTGGCAGCGGCAGACTCGGATTTTAAGCGGTTTGGGCGCCAAAGCGCTTTGGGTATCCGCGCGAACCGCGCCGGCGTGGGTTTCACCGCCGTGGGAAGTTATAATTGACGAACCGCCGTCGCGCGGGCCGTTGAGCGGCGTCGCGGTTGCGTTGGGCCGGTTGGAGACTTCGCACCTGCTTGTTCTGGCAATTGATTTGCCGCGGATGACGACGGAGCATTTGCGCAAACTTTGGTGTCTGGCGCGGCGGGGTGTTGGAGTCATCCCGTGGCATGACGATTACTTTGAACCGCTATGCGCGATTTACCCGGCGGAGGCGTTGTCCGTCGCGGAGGAATTGCTGGCCGGCGGCGACTTGGCCCTTCAACATTTGGCGCAACGTCTTGTAAATCGAGGCTTAGCCGAAGCCTGTAATTTGACTGCCGACGATCTCCCGCATTACCTGAATATGAATACGGCGTCTGATTTAATTGGGCAGGTTCTTCCCGAATGATTCAACCGCAGTCGCGGCAAAGAGCATTCCGCGCCGCGAATTTCTATTCGTGAGTTTCTTAAAAAATCCCCACAATCCGGGCGGATTTGCCCCCTGCGCTTTCGTCAGGGCGATAGCTTCCGGCAGCGATCGCGCGAACCCTTCAATAAACTCAGGCTCAATATTGCCAAGGACCTTCGCCAGGCTAACCAAGTTCCGAAGTCCTCGAATTGTCTCGGGATTTTTCGCCGCTTCGACGATGATCTCGACCACCTTGTCCCTCGATCCCAAGGCGCCGCGCATTTGATCAAGTACGCCGCGATCATGAAGCTCCTGCAGCACTTCGTAGGCGGAGAGCAACGCTTCCGCGTGTTCCAGCGGGGCGTTTTGAAGGCGGTTTTGCAATTCGGCGCGCGGATCACGCGGCGGCAATTCCAATGGGATCGCTTGCGACATAATTATTCTCCGTTTTGAATTCCGGGAACCTTGTAATCCGGACGCTGCCACTTTCGTTCGACTTCGACCCCGCGTTGAGGCGTCGGATGGCCGTAGCGAGGATTTATCCGGGGCAGGGGATTCTCGCCAACTTCGGGCAGAACGCGAAGCAGGACGGAAGTTTCCTTGTATGCGGGTGTGTGGGTTACTTTATCCACGTGGTTGCCGGTAAGGCGGTTGACCGGGCTTTCGGAGGAATTCATCGGCATGTATAGCTCCTTGCCCTGGACGCGATCAGTGACCAGCGCGCGCACTCGAACCTGGCCATAACGCGAAACCAGTTGCACCCACGAGCCGCTCTGAATTCCTCGCTCGGACGCGAGCGCCGGCGAAACTTCCACAAAGGTATCCGGCGTCTTCTCGCGAATTCCGTCACTGCGGTAGGTCATATTTCCCTCATGGAAATGTTCGAGCAGGCGGCCATTATTCAGGTGCAGATCGAATTCACCGTTCGGCTGGTCTGTCGGCATGGTGTAGGAAAGCGGGAATAATTTGGCTTTTCCATCCGGGAAATTGAAGCCTTTCGTGTAAAGCAGCGGTTGGCTTGTTCCATCCGCCGCGACTGGCCATTGCAAGGTCTTATACCCTTCCAGGCGCTCATACGTTACGCCCGCGAACATAGGCGTCAGCGCCGCAATTTCCCTGTAGATTTCCGCGGGATCGCGATAATTCCAGCCCGCGCCGAGGCGATTGGCAAGGTCCTGGATGATTTGCCAGTCAGGCCGGCTGTCTTCCAACGGCTCAAACACTTGATAAAGCCTTTGAATGCGTCGTTCAGTGTTCGTAAACGTCCCTTCCTTTTCCA
The DNA here is from genome assembly GCA_036268455.1 of Verrucomicrobiia bacterium. Lineage (GTDB taxonomy): Bacteria > Verrucomicrobiota > Verrucomicrobiia > Limisphaerales > Palsa-1400 > DATAUD01. Next base: position 28,827 of record DATAUD010000113.1, on the reverse strand, counting down.
GGCTGGGACTGGCTGGAAATACCACATCGGCAAACCGGCATGTGGCGCTAAAAAAAATGTCCTGCACGGCGAAGAATTCCAGCTTCGCCAATCCCTCATCAATAAAATTGGAATTGGAATCCACCAGGCTGATTTCCTCGCCGAACAAATACATCGCCTTGAGTTTGCCCTCGTAAACCGCTTCGATCATTTCGTGATTATCCAGGCCTTTGGCGGTTGGAAGTTTCACGTTCCAGGCGGCTTCAAAGCGCGCCCGCACCGCCGGATCATCCACGGATTGGTAGCCGGGCAGGAAGTTTGGCATCGCCCCGTGATCGCTGGCTCCCTGGACGTTGTTATGTCCGCGCAACGGATACGCGCCGGTCCCCGTGCGCATGTAATTGCCAGTCACCAGCAACAGATTCGAGATGGCCGTTGAGGTGTCCGAACCCATGCAATGTTGCGTGACGCCCATCGCCCAGAGAATGCAAACGCCCTCGGCTTCCGCGATCATTTGCGCCACTTGCCTCAACGTCTCGATGGGCAAGCCGCACGTCTGCGCCGCGAATTCCATCGTGAAAGGTTCAAGGCTCTTTTTGTATTCCGCCAAACCATTCACCCATTGTTTAAGAAATGGTTCCTTCGCCATCCCATTTTCCAAAATGTAACGGCTGATCGCCGAGAGCCACACAAGGTCCGTGCCCGGTTTTGGGCGCACAAACAGATCGGCGCGTTTGGCCATTTCGTTTTCGCGCAAATCGAAGACGATGAGCTTTTGCCCACGCAATTTGTGGGCGCGTTTGACGCGCGTCGCCAGGACGGGATGACTTTCGGCGGTATTGCTGCCGACGATGACTACGAGACTCGCATTCTCGATGTCCTTGATCGACCCCGAATCGCCGCCGTAACCAACCGTCCGCCACAACCCGACGGTGGCCGGCGATTGGCAGTAGCGCGAGCAATTATCCATGTTGTTCGTTCCAATCACGCCGCGCGCCAGCTTCTGCATCAGGTAGCTCTCTTCGTTCGTGCATTTGGACGACGAGATGAACGCAAGCGCATCGGGACCGCTCTGCGCCTTGATTTCCCTCATCCGTCGCGCGGCAAAGTCCAGGGCCTCATCCCAGCTTGCTTCGCGAAATTTTTCCCCTTCGCGGATGAGCGGTTTGGTGAGTCGATCCTTGCTGTTGACAAAGTCCCACGCAAATTTTCCCTTTACGCAGGTGGAAATTCCGTTTGCCGGCCCTTCGCTTGGTTCGACCTTCAAAATGTGCCGGTCCTTTGTCCAAATATTAAAACTGCACCCGACGCCGCAATAGGTGCAAACTGTTTTCGTTCGGCGAATGCGGGATTCGCGCATCGCCGCCTCGACATCCGAAACTTTCATTATGCCGCCGTATCCCGTGGCCGGTTCGACGCCTTTGACGATGTCAATCATTCCATCCAGCGCGGTTTTTGGAAGATTCGTCAAAAAACCCGCCTTGCCGAGCATTGTTTTTTCCATCAGCGCATTGCACGGGCAAACGCTGATGCAATGTCCGCACGAAACGCAACTAGACTCGCCAATATTCGCGCCGCCATCCCAAAGCACGCGCGGATGCGGGTCTTCCCACCGGATCGACAAAGTCTCGTTGACCTGGACATTCTGGCACGCTTCAACGCAACGCCCGCAAAGAATGCACTGATCGGGATCATACCGATAAAACGGATTCGTCGAGTCCACCACAAAGGGTTTCGGCTTGAAAGGAATCCGCTGATGCTCGACGTCGAGGAGCTTCGTCGTATTGTGGACGACGCAATTGCCGTTGCTATTATCGCAAACGGTGCAATAGAGCAGGTGATTGCCCAAAATCCGGTCGAACGCTTCCCGTTGCGCCGCCGTCGCCCTCGCCGATGCCGTTGAAACCTCCATCCCATCCGCCGCGATGGTTGCGCACGCCCTTACAAGCTTCCCGCCAGCCTCGACCATGCAGGTGTCGCACGTTTGAATTGGCCCAAGCTGCGGATGGTAACAGACCTGCGGAATCTTGTTTCCGACGCGGTTCAACAAGTCCACTAAGCGTTCTCCGGCCATTGCTTCCCTGGCAACGCCATCGATTGTTACGCTGATGTTCACTCCTGTTTATGAGATGGGTTCTAGTGAGATTGCAATATATAAAATTGCCCGCCGCTGAGATTCACCGCATTGGTCAACGTGACGGAAAGATTGTTGGTGGCGCGGGTGGTAATCAGATTGGTTCGAACTTCTGTCCACTGGCTTGCTGGCAGCGCAATGTTTGTGGCGCCCAGCAAATATAGGTTTCCACCGAATCCGGTCGTCGCGCTGATTTGCAGGTTGGTCCCGGACGAAGCGGCGACTGTCAAAACCGGCTGCGGCGAAGGGAAAATTTGCTCCGATATGGCTGTGCCGTAGGGAGTCGCACTATCAATAAATCCGTCGCCCAGTTGGCCGCTGCTATTTTCTCCCATTCCCCAAAGGCTGCCATCCGATTTGAGAAACAGGCTGTGATATTCCCCGGCCGCGACGGCGGTCACGTTGTTGGGATAAACCACTTCCGGTCGGTTGGTATAATTGTCAAAGCTGCCGTCACCCAATTGTCCATAAACGTTGTAACCCATTGCGTGCAGACTGCCATCGGCCGTGATGAACAGGCTGTGCCATCGGCCCGCGGCGATGGCGACGACGTTGCTGGGATATATCATTTCCGGCTGGTTGGTATTGTTCAAAGTTCCGTCCCCTAATTGCCCGTCGCCGTTAAAACCCATACCCCAAAGGCTGCCATTCGTTTTAAGGAACAGGCTGTGATAGTAGCCCGCCGCCACAGCGGTGACACCACCGGGAATAATGAGCGCCGGTTGGTTGGTGTTGCTCGAATTGCCATCGCCCAGTTGGCCGTATAGATTATGACCCATCCCCCAAAGACTGCCGTCCGATTTCACAAACAAGCTGTGATAAAAACCGGCAGTGAAGGCAATGACGCCATTTGTAATCTGGATCGGCGCGTTGGTGCCGGTAAAACCCGATTTTCCCAGTTGTCCGTACTCGTTGTCACCCATTCCCCAAAGGCTGCCATCCGATTTGAGAAACAGGCTGTGGTAGTAGCCCGCCGCGATCTTGGTGACTCCACCCGGGTAAACCTGCTCCGGCTTGTTCGTCGCGAAAAGCGAGGTGCCATCACCCAATTGTCCGTAATAATTGTAGCCCATGCTCCAGAGGCTGCCGTCGGATTTCAGATACAAACTGTGCAGATAACCCGCCGCCGCCGCGATGACGCCATTGGTGGCAATTTCCACCGGCTGGTTGGTGTTGTTCATATTGCCATTGCCCAACTGCCCTTCCGTGTTGATTCCCATCGCCCAAAGACTGCCGTCGGACTTGATAAAAAGACTGTGGTTCGCCGAGCTTCCCGCCGCGATATTCGTCGCGGTCAAGGCGGCATAACTCGGGAAGATGGGCGTCAACAGTAAAACAAAGGTGATTCTTAAAATTGATTTCATAATAGCCAGAGCATGACATTTTCCACTTTTAATCGCTTTTCGCCTCGCCAATCGCGCCATCCACTGCCGCCCGAAATATATTGGCCATTTCCTTATTTTCCCTTTTTCGTTTCGCTCTCCCAACGAGCAAAGCGATGATGCCAATAAGGCCCAACCCGTAGAGACATATTCCAAAGATGCACACAATCCATGCCACCAACACCAGCCCTGAAGTCCCTTTCGCCACCAGGCCGTCAATCGCCGATTCAATCTTTGTGATCTGGTTTGTCGTGTGATTGTAAATCGCGAGATATGGTCCGTTCTTCTGTCCTTGAATGATCCCCCAAAATACGGTCACGCGATGCTCCTTGCGCAAGGCCAGCCCCGCATCGGTCATTTCGACCGCCATCTCCTCTCCGGCGGCATTTTTCAAAAAGAACTGGTCATGTGTCTGGGTCACCGAAGCGATCGTCACCGGGTTCTGCTGGCCCGAGCCTACATTATACCCGCCGCCGCCTCCGCTCACCTGGGTTGTGGACCACTTCTTGTCCTCGACCACCGTCCCGGAGAACTTGTGCAAATCAATAATTCGTTCACCCACGGCGACGCTTCGTATGAGAGCCATAATAAAGTAAAAGTTGGAGGTTATGGTTTAACCTAACGATATAATTTTTGCGCCGAATGCTTTCAATGTCAATCTGGCCTTGGGGGCGCGACTTTTTTGTTGTCTTGACCAGCAATTTGAGTTTGACATCCGCCCGCGTTACCGGCAAAGTCGATCCGTGATTACCCATTTGGTTTTTTGATCGTGGCTCTTGCTAACGTTCAGTTTCTTTGAAAACGAAATAAAAACAACTCACCAATTGTGTCTCCAATGAAACCAATCGCAAAATTTCAAGCCTCCGCATCATCAAAAACAAACGCTCCTCGCAGCCCGCGCGCCCTTCGCGCCTTTGCGCCGGCTTGGCTCGCCGGAATCCTGGCGTTTTCGACGCCCATGCTGGATGCCTCGCCGGTCATAAGCTCCGTCAGCCCTCCGGTATTGACCGAGCGGGTGGGCGACCATATCGCGTTTGTTGTCTCGGCATCTGGAAGCGGTTCCTTGTCCTATCAGTGGTATCAGAACTCGACGCTCTTGTCCGGCCAAACCAGTGCCACCCTGGTCGTGACAAACATTCAGACTGGCAGCGCCGGATCGTATTGGGTGGCGGTGACCGACACCACGGGAACATCGAGCAACTTTTCGACCTTGAACGTTTCGACCTCCTATTTGCCTCTTTACTCGACCAACCTGATCCTGGCCCGCCTAGGCGATGGCGCTCAGGCCTTGAGCCAGGCCACGGGAAATACGATCTATCTGGACGAATACACCACCAGCGGCGCTTATGTGAGCACCATCCAGGTCCCGGACGAAGCCCCAACGAATGTTGTGTCTCCCGGTCCTGCCCTACTGATCAACGGCGCGGGAACCGACGCCGTATATGAGGGTTTACTATCTCTGTCCGGCAACAATCAGTTCCTCACTTTTGCCGGATATAATACGCCTTTTCCCAATGGCACCAGCGACGTGACCTTGACGGGCGCCCACTTTCGCGGGCTAGCCGGCGTCAATTCCTTCGGCTACTACGCGCTCGCTTACACGAACGCCGGCCTCTACAGCGGCGGCAATCACACCATCCGCGGCGCCGTCACGGACGGTTTGACGAATTACTGGGTTTCCGGCCAGGCCGGTGCCGGCGGAATCAAATTCATCAACGCTCCAACCACCTCCTACGCCGGGGGCAGCGGAATCCCCGTTGTCAACTCCAGCGGCACCGGCGTGCATATCGCGGAAATTGTGCCCGACAACCTGACCGATTCTGAAACCACCTTGATCTATGCTGATTCGCTTGGAGCTTCCGGCAGCGGCCTCTATACGGCCAACGGCCTGCCCCAACCTGCCCCCAGCGGCACCGCCGCGTCCGCGCTCTTTTTCGCCACAGGCACCGGCAGCCAGCCCAACGACTTCGCATTCAGTCCAGACGGTCTGACGGCGTATGTCACTGACGACCGGCCCTTCGTCAACAGCACAACCCAGGCAGGCGGCATCGAGCGATGGGATTATTCGGGCGGAACCTGGACTTTCTCTTACACACTCGGCACTAGCGGCGCCACCAATGGCGCTCGCGGTCTGACGGCCGATTTTAGCGCCCACACCTCCTGGGGGCCGGGTGTTACCGGCGCCAATCTCTATGCGGTAAGCGCGTCCGCCATTACCAACACCCTGTTCCGGGTTGTTGACACCGGCTCTTCCTCCGCGCCCGCCACGGTCATTGCAACCGCGGGGCCAAACCAACTGCTCGAAGGTGTCCGGTTCGGACCGCCGGTTGCCGCACCCGCCGCGATTTCAAGCGAGCCACAAAACCAATTTGTCCTTCTCGGCAGCAACGCGGTATTTACCGTTACCGGTTTGCCGACAGCCGGGCCTTTCACCTACCAATGGTACGAAGGCGCCACCAAATTGGCCAACGGCCTCACCGGCACCGGCTCCACAATTCTCGGCGCCACCACCAGCACCCTGACCGTGAGCAATATCTCCGTGAGCGATCTGGCCAGTTACTCCGTTGTCGTTTCCAATCCCGGCAGCAGCGTGACAAGTCCCCCGGTGGTGCTGGACCAGGCCATCGATATTACACAACAACCAACCGATCAATATATCAGCGCCGGCGCCACCGCTACCTTCACCGTCGCCGCCACTGGACATGGAACACTCTCCTATCAATGGTTTGAGAACGGCTCTCCCTTGACGGATGTCGCCGGCCAGGTCTCTGGTTCGCAAACTCCCACCCTGAGCATTGAAAACGCCCAGGACGCTAACATCGCCGGCTATTCCGTCGCCATTACCGATTCCACCATCGCCAGTAACATGAGCGCCACCGCCTATCTGGAACTTGCCACCCCGGGCGACGGCACCGGACTGTTGGGCCAATATTGGAGCAACCAGATGGAAACCAATGGCGCGACCAGCGCATTTCAAGGTCCGCCGACCCTCACTCGCATCGATCCCGATATCGACTTTACCTATGCCGTCTGGGCCAACGGCGTCGCGGGGATAACCTTGAATAACTTCGCCGTCATTTGGAGCGGCCAGGTCCAGCCGCTTTACACGGACACTTATTTATTCACCGCGCTTACCGATGACGGCGTGCGCTTGTTCGTCGATGGACAGGAAATTGTCAACAACTGGATAAAGCAGGGCGCGCAGGCGGCCTCCGGCGCAATCGCGCTCAACGCCGGCCAAAAGTATAGCATTGTCATGCAATACTTTAACGGCTCGTTTCCCGCCGAAGCCGAGTTGAGCTGGTCCGGCACGTACGAACCGATGCGCATCATCCCGCAGAGCCAGCTATATCCAGCCGCGCCCCCCAGCTTCCTATCCGAGCCGGTTGCCGATGTGTACGTGAACGAGAACGGCCCCATATTTATCAACGGCGGTTCGCTTTCAGGCACATCGCCCTTTACCTATCAATGGTACACCAACGGCGTCGCCATGCCCGGCCAAACGAACATTGACTTCGAGTTGTCCAGCACTCCTCTTGCTCTTAACAATGGCACCCTGACCCTCGTCGTTGGCAATGCATTCGGATCGGAAACCAATTCCGGCACCCTCGTGAGCGTTTCCACCGGATTCCCGGTCCGCGACACCGATATTCAGGCAACCTCCACGGTCGTCGGCGCTCCTTTTGTCTTTACCGTCAATGTCTCGGGAACCGAGCCTGTTTACCAATGGACGGAAAACGGGACCAATCTGACTGATAACAGCCGAGTCTTCGGCTCCCAGTCAAATGTTCTCACCATCGCCCAGGCCTTCGAGAGCGACTCCGGCACTTATCAACTTTTCTGGACCAACTCTTACGGAAATAGCTCAAGCTCCGCCGCGCCCTTGACCGTCACGCGCATCGAACTGAATGACGGCGGCGGCTGGGAAACAAACGGTTCGGGATCGATTGCCGCTGGCGTCTATACACTCACCGACAGCAATCTTAATGAAGCTTCCAGCGGCTGGGTCAATTTCCCGCTCTACATCGGTGCGTTCCGGGCATCCTGGATTTACCAGGATGTCGGGGCCGGTAACGGCAGCACCACAGCCGATGGCTATTCTTTTGCCTTGCAGACCACCGGCCCCGCGGCCCTCGGCGGCAACGGAGACAACATCGGCATCAGCGGCATCAGCCCGAGCTGGGAAATGGAATTCAACATTTACTCCGGCACTCGCGGCGGCGTCGGCATTGCCTTTGACACCAACGGATTAACCGGCGCTGTTCTCGGCGCGGGCGGCGTTGTCGGCAACCCCTTCTCCAGCACCGCCCCGGTCGATATTTCCAGCGGCGATCCCATTGAAGTCAATGTCGAGTACCTGGACGATCTTCTGACCGTAACGCTTACCGACAAATCGACCGCCGCCAGTTACACGACAACTCAGACCGTGGACCTTCCCGCCATCCTCGGAACCAACATGGCATACATGGGCCTCACGGGTGGCACCGACGGCACCTATTCTTCGCTCCAGACGGTCAGCAATTTCCTGTTCAGCCCGCTGCCGGAACTATCCGTCCAAGCTGATGGCCAGGACACGCTCGTATGGTGGCCCGAGGCCCCGGCCTCGGGCTTTGTTCTGCAGGAAACGCCCTCCCTTTCCAGTACGAATTGGGTGGACATTACAACGGCTCCGACGCTGACCAACGGTGTCTATGAAGTGGTTGTGCCCAAGGCCTCCACGGAAAACTTTTACCGCCTGACGCTGCCGTAGCGCGTTATTTGAAGTCCTGAAAACCAAGCGGGCCAGTCGTCAGTGGCCCGTCCGGTTTTATTCTTATTCACTGTGCTTGGGCGTAATCCCAGCCACGAATTGGATTGGATCGCACCCGCCCTTATTTCGTCTTTTTCAAGCCGCCAGCGCTGAAGATTCGATAAGCGGCGTGTCCCGCTTCTCGATCTTCTTGCGCAACTTTCGCAGTGCCTCATCTTGTATTTGACGAATGCGCTCACGCGAAACCCGGAAATGCACCCCTACTTCTTCCAGCGTCTTAGGCGTTTCGTCGTCCAATCCGAACCGCATCATCAGCACACTGATTTCCCTTTGATTGAGCGTCGCCAGGGCTTCTCGTACCAAGCCGGCGTCGTTTTCCTTGAGCATCCGCTCAAATGGCGCGGCGGCGTTCGGGTCGGCCACCACTTCGGAAATCCGGGCCGGTTCATCATCCCCCAACGGGGCGTCCAGTGATACCGGCGCGCGTGACGCCTCTCGATAGCGGCGGATGCGCCGGGCATCCAAGCCCACTTCCTGCGCGATTTCCTGGTCCGTCGGCTCGCGATGGAGCGTGTCTTGCAACTTCATCTCCACGCGCCGCATCTTGCCAAGCCGCTCCACAACGTGCGCGGGCAAACGAATCGTCTTCGATTGATTGGCAAGCGCCGACATAATCGATTGCTTGATCCACCATGCCGCGTACGTCGAAAGTTTCGCGCCTTTATCCGGGTCGAACCGCTCGACGCCCTTCATCAATCCGATATTGCCCTCATTGATCAAATCGAGCAGGGGAAGGCCCAAATTCTCGTAATCCCGCGCAATTTTCACCACGAGCCGGAGATTGGCCGTGATCATCAGTTCGCGTGCCCGCTTGTCGCGCCGCTTGACGCGCCGGGCGAGTTTTAGCTCTTCCTCGGGCGTCAGCAGTTTCACTTGGCCGATCTCGCGAAGGTACAGTTGCAACGTATCCCCGCGCGCGGACTCATACTGGGGTACGGGGTGCTCGGCGGGGGCAACTTCGGTTTTGGCGACAGCGGGTTCAGGCTCTTGCTCTGAAACCTTCCATCGCCGGGGTGTGCGGGCCGATGTCAACCGGACTGTTTGGTTGTGCCCGTTGTTTCGTTTCTGACATTGATTGCGGCTTCGTCTCATATTTTTCTCCTTCCATAGTTGACTATATAGTCCAATAAATGTTCAAAATTTTTTAAGCGGCTGCGACCGTCTCCTTTTCCTTAACTCCCAGAATGGCAAAAATGCCTCTCGCCATATCACGTAACCCCGACACATCATTTTGGATTCGCGCCTGCGTCAAAAGACCTTCATAATAAGCAACAATCATCCGCGCCTTCGCCGCCCAATCCGGAGCGCGAATCATTCCGCTGGCGTCCGCATCTCGAATGGCCGATTCCAGGTATTTCCGTTTGTATTCCAGAATCTCCTGAATTTTCTTCCGCAACGCATCTTCCTGCGTGCAAACCTCTGCGCCCAAAGTAAATAGCGGACAACCCAGCACAAAGCCGAATCGGGCCTTGATTTCGCTCTGAAACCGATAATTAAAATCGCAATACTTTTGCAGTCGTTCCAACGGCGGAACCGTTGAGGAAAAGATCGAATCCAATTCCGCGCGGCGCACCTGCCAATTGGCGTCGAACGCCGACGCTGCCAAATCCGCTTTGGAATCAAAAAAATAGTAAAAACTGCCCTTTTTGACCCCGGCCTTCTCGCAAATCTGGTCGATGGTCGTATTCCCATAGGATCCGGACCAGATCAACTCCAGAACGGCGTCCATCAACTTTTGTTTTGCATCACTTACACGGCCCATAAATTCTTATCCACAGCCTCCACACTACTCAATTCTACTAAATAGTCAACTATTTTCAAATGGTTATTTCGAAATCGATGGAAATCAATTTTTGAGTGTCAAAACGGAATTTTCGGCATAGAACTCGAACTGTGAGAAAAATTGCCCTTGTTACATTGTTCTTCCAACTGGTCCAAACCGGGTTCGCTCAATCGTCATCCGATTTCAATTCCCAACTCATCAGGACCGTCGCCAATCTTGACCGCTCGCGAATTCTGAAACTGGCCGATGAAGCCCTGCGATTGCGTCCACCCGCCATCACCAATCACCGCGCCACCAACAGCGCCGGCGGCCCACACGATTTTTATTCCGATGCCGATTACGAATGGCCCAATCTTAATACATCAAACGGTCTGCCGTACGTTGGTCGTGACGGCCAATCCAATCCCAAAAACTTCGAGTATCACCGCATGGCCATGCGCCACATGAAAGACGCTGTCGCCGCCCTTGCCGCGGCCTACGCCATCACCGGGAATGACCGCTACGTCCCCAAAGCCGCCGAGTTGCTCAAGGTCTTTTTTCTCGACGATGCCACAAAAATGAATCCCAACCTCAATTATGCCCAAGCAGTGGTTGGCGCCGCCACTGGCAACAGCTACGGTGTGATTGACACGCTGCACCTCGCCGAACTTCCCATGGCGATCCGTTTTCTGGAAAAATCCCCCGCCTTCGATGCCCGGGTGGATCGGGGTGTCAAACAATGGTTCTCCGATTACATCCAGTGGATGACGACGGCGAAAAACGGCGTCAAAGAGATGAACGCGGCGAACAATCACAGCATCGCTTGTTTCGTGCAATTGGCCAGCTTCGCGCGTTTGACCGGCGACACGAACCTGCTCGAATTGTGCCGCGCACGTTTCAAGGATGTTCTATTCCCGAATCAAATGGCCGCCGACGGAAGTTTTCCGCGCGAACTCAAGCGCACCAAACCCTACGGTTACTCCATTTTTCAAGCCGACAATCTGGCTCTGCTCTGCGTTTTGCTTTCCACGCCGCAAGAAGACTTTTGGAAATTCCAATTGCCCGATGGCCGCGCGCCTCGTTTGGCAGTGGATTTCATCTACCCCTATCTGGCCGACAAAAACAAGTGGCTTGCCGATGGGCGCGGCCGGGACGTAATGCACTGGGAGAGCTGGCCCGTCCGCCAGCCTTGCCTGCTCCTTGCCTATGCGGAGTTCCATCAGCCAAAATATTTTAAATTGTGGAAAAAGCTGAAAGCGGACCCAACCGACTTGGAAATTCGCCGCAACATGGCCGTCACGCAGCCGCTATTGTGGATCGCCAGCCCCGAAGATATTCCCATCGGGCCTGGCACCCGTTAAGTTTCGACTTCCAAGGCGGCTTGTTGCAATTCCAGCAAGCGGGCAATGCCGATCTTTCCCAGAGCGAGCATGGCCGCCAATTGCGACTCCGTGTACGAAGCTTCCTCGCCCGTACCTTGCAATTCGATGAACTCCCCGTCGCCGTTCATCACCAGGTTCATGTCCACTGATGCCGCGACGTCCTCGACGTAAGAAAGATCGAGCGCCGGCTGCGATTGCACAATGCCGACGCTGACAGCCGCGACGGGTTTGAGAGCAAGTTCGGACGGCACTTTTCCCGCCTCCTGGAGCGAACGCAGGGCCAGCGCCATTGCGACAAAACTTCCCGTGATCGCCGCGGTGCGAGTCCCGCCGTCGGCTTGCAGCACGTCGCAATCTATCCAAAACGTGCGTGAACCCGCTTTTTCAAGGTCGAGCGCCGCCCGCATCGAACGTCCGATCAAGCGCTGGATTTCCTGGGAGCGGCCATCGATTTTTCCTTTGGAAATGTCGCGGGCTTTTCGCGTCAAAGTGGAGTAAGGGAGCATGGAATATTCCGCCGTAATCCAGCCGCCCGCGACGTTCTGTTCTTTCATCCAGCGCGGGACGGATTCCTCGACGGTGACGCCGCAAATCACCCGTGTATTACCCCACTCGATGAGCGTCGAGCCTGCGGCATAAGGAGCGATGCCGTTTTGAAACTTCACCGGGCGAAGTTGGTCCGGAAGGCGTCCGTCCGGTCGGGCAAACAGAGGAATCGTGTCATTGTCCATGTTTGACAATGTTAGTGCCCGCCGCGCCACGGAGCAACGAGAAACGAGGGACTTACGGAGGCGATTGCCGGGTTTCAGGCAGGAACCAGTGTTGCGATGGGGCGCGCTTGGGACCGCCGTTGGTCGCGCCTGGTTCCTGGCTTTCGACGTAGTGAATGTCCCCGTTTTCAAGCCAGACCTCCATGTTTACCGGAGTTTTGCCGGTGTGCGGAAACAATCTCTCAAAGTGCAGGGTCTTGGCATCGGCCAATTGTTGCGCCGTGATGACCACTGACAAATCAGTCCACATCCGCCCCATCATTTCATCCATTTCAGCGGGAAAAGGTTTGATGTAAATGTGAATATGGCCGGCGGCGTCCTTGGACCGTTCCGTGTGGCGCCGCTCCAGCCCGATGAATTCCCGTTCGTAGCGGTGCAAAACCCTGTTGACGTTCTGCACCTGGTCTTTATCGAGATGGAGCTTGTTAATAATTCGCCGCTGCACTCCGGTCACTTCCGGCCCGGCTCCGAAGGCTTCCAGGGCGCCGGATGGAATGCTTCCCGTGTTCTCCGGGAACAAATAGCTTTTGACCGCAAAATAGAAAACCACCACCAGCAACGCAGTCCCCGCAGTCCACGCCAGACGAACCAGAAATTTGTGGCGGGCCGGAATATTTTCCCTGCGGACGGCCTCTCCGGGCAATATGTGAAAATTTCCCGTCGCCGTCTCGACTGCTGTTCGGATTTCACGAGCTTGCTGGTAACGGCGGCCCGGCTCCTTTTCCAACGCGCGAAAAACCACGTCGTCCAGCCGGGCGTCCACCGGCGCGACTTTCGAGGGAGGCTCGAAGCGGCCCAACGGCAATTGCCCTGTGAGCATTTCATAGAACATAACGCCCAGAGCGTAGATGTCCGCGCGGTGGTCCACTGTGCCTGGCTTTTCGATTTGTTCCGGCGCCATGTAATGCGGCGTGCCCAATACCATCGTAGTTTGGCCGCGGGGCAATTGCTCCTTGTTGTCTTTGGCCGCCAGTTTGGCGAGTCCGAAATCGGCGATTTTCACGCGGCCCTTTTTGTCGATCAAGATATTCGATGGTTTGACGTCGCGGTGCACAATCCCCTCTTCGTGCGCGAATTGGAGCGCATGGCAGACTTCAACAACGATCCGTTGCGCTTCGTCAGCGCCCAGTTCTTTGCTGTCGATCAGCGTCCGCAGCGTGACACCTTCGACATATTCCATCAGGAAATAATAATATTTGCCCGCTTGACCGAAATCGAAAACGCTGACGATGTTGGAATGATTCAACTTCGCCAGCGCCCTGGCTTCACGCGAGAAACGGTCCGCAAAAGAGGGGTCCCAACCCAATTCCGGGGAAAGGATTTTCAACGCCACCAAACGGTCCAACTGCGGCTGGCGCGCTTTATAGATCACTCCCATTCCGCCTTGCGCCATAAGCTCGAGGATTTCCAAATTGGGGAAGAGCGGCGCGATTTCCTCCGTCGTCGGCGGGCGGCTGGATTCCGAAGAAAGCGTGTACGGCGGCGTGCGGCCCGGCGTCACTTCGCAATCAGGGCAAAGCCAGCCCGCTCTCTCCGCGGAAAGCGGCGCGCGGCACTGCCGGCATAGTCGCATTGTGTCCATTAACACTGGCACGTTTATATAGACCCGCTCCCGTCAACAAAGGTTTCGGGAACTGTCAAAACTTGCTCCTCCTCCTTCTTCTCGTTAAATCTCAAAATCAACCCTGGCCCGTTTAGTCGTCACCTTAATGTCGATTTTCTCATAGGTAACAAGAGAGTGGGGTGGGACGCTCTGGTTCAAAAAAACACTCGCGCCAATGGTGCTGCCCGTGCCCACTACGGTTTCGCCCCCGACAATCGTCGCGTTGGCATAAATCGTCACATTGTCCTCAATGGTTGGATGCCGTTTGTGACCGCGCAAAGATTGCCCACCCGCCAGTGATCGGGCCACGAGGCCAACCCCCTGGTAAAGTTTAACATGTTTGCCGATGACCGCCGTTTCTCCGATAACCGTTCCGGTGCCGTGATCAATAAAAAAATGCGATCCGATGCTTGCCCCCGGATGCAGGTCAATCCCCGTGCGGCCATGAGCCCATTCAGTCATGATGCGCGGAATCAGCGGTATTTTTTGCAGATACAACTCGTGGGCAAGGCGTTGCACCGCGATGGCCTCGATAAACGGATATGCGACAATTACTTCCTCCTTGCTCAACGCGGCAGGGTCGCCCTGGAAGGCCGCTTCCGTGTCAGTCTGGAGCAAGTCGCGCACTTGCGGCAGGTTGCTTAGAAAATCCAGGGTCAATGAGTGGGCCAGGCGGCTGGCGTCTTTTTTATCCAGTTTTTCCGGCGGCGCATATCCGAGGCTTTTATAAACTTCTTCCTCGAGCCGTTCCTGCACGGAATCCATCAAGGTCGCGGTATCAACCTTCAATTGTGACGAATGGACCGATTTCTCGTCGAAAAACCCCGGAAAGAGGAGGCGCAGCAATTCGCATGCGATGGTGGCGATTGCGGTTTTTGAGGGAAGGTTCTTGCCATCCAAGTGGTTGATGCCGCCGACGCGCGCGTAAGACGCAATCAGCCGGTCAGTCAACTCGGTAACTGTCAGGTTCACCGCTAGAGTATCTCGCAGACGGCCTCGAAAGGCAAGCTGTCCCCACTGGCGCGAGTCATGGAGAAGTGTTAAACAATATCGGGATATGATTAGGTTCTCGAAAATTCGTTTCTTTTTGACTTTTGCGTTGCTTTGCTCGGCTTGCGGCGCCACCGCCAGCGCTTCCACCAATGGTATCCAAACTTTGCGGATCGCCGCGTATAATATTGAGGATGATATCAATGGCGCCACGACCCCATTGCCCGGGTTGATCGCCCCTTCCGGTGGCGGCACGGTGGAACAGGGCGGTGTGGTTGAAGGCATCGGGGAGGAAATCCTGGCAGGCGACCCGGCACAGCCATTGGATATTCTTGCGCTGGAAGAAACAACGAGTAATCCGGTCACCGTCGCGCCAATCGTCAACGGTCTGAATTCCTTTTACAACGCACCCGGCATGTATGCCATGAGCCCCTATCAGGCAACGGAAGAAGGCGGGGTCACGGACGATGGGAACGGTCCCAACGCTTTGGTTTATAACACCACAACGCTCCAACTTGTCGCCTCGGTTGGTGTGGACCCTCCGGGTGGCGCGAATCAGCTTGGATCGACCAGCGGGGAATATCGGGAGGTGGTGCGGTACGCATTTTCGCCCGCCGGAGTGGTGGCGTCGCCCACGAATGAATTCTACGTTTACGTGAGCCATTACAAATCCGGGACCACTTCCGCGGATTTGGTGGACCGCGCTAAAGAAGCGCAAATTATCCGCAATGGCGAAGCAACCAACCTGCCTGCCAATGCCCGCGTCCTTTACGTGGGCGATTATAATGTAACAGGCAGCGGCGAAGCGAGTTATATTACGATTATCGCCACCAACGCTCCCGACGGCGCGGCGCAAGGGCAGGGGATCGATCCGCTCAATGTTTCCGAAGCAACCAATATCGACTGGGGCGTAAACAGTTTGCTAAACCTGAAAACCGAATCCGCCACCGATCTTCGTTACCGGGATGATTTCCAGGTGATGACGAGCAATGTTTATTATGGCGCGCCTGGCGGTCTCGCATTGGTTCCCGGAACTTATCACGCGTTCGGAAATAACGGGACCACGCCTTACAAAGGCAGCGTTGGTTCCGGCAGCGACACGGCATTGAACAACGATCTGGAGCCGAATGCTCCGATTACCGCGCCCAGTCTCTATGCGGACCTTGCCACCGCCAGCGATCATTTGCCGGTGGTTGCTGATTACACGATTCCCGTTCCGACTGGGTTTCCGGCGTGGCAAATCCAATATTTCGGCAGCGTTACAAATCCCGCCGCCGCACCCAACTTTGATGCCGACGGCACCGGCCAAAGCAATTATTTCAAATATGTGGCCGGACTGAACCCGACCAATTCATCGTCCGTGTTCGCGTTCTCCATCACAGTGACGAGCAATCAACCTGCGTGGAAAAATCTGGTCTTCGGCCCGATCGCCGCCGGACGGACGTACACTCCGCAGGTCGAGACGAATTTATCCAGCACGGGTTGGACCCCGCTTGCGGCGCTACCGGCTGTCACCAATGGCAGTCAAGTGACATTTACCGACACCAATGCCAGTTCGCAGCAGGAGTTTTATCGTATAAACATTTCGCTGCCTTGAAACGAATTGTTCGAATGTGGGTATCATCGCAGAATACGGGAACCCGTTGGGTTAATCGCGTACTCGATGCGCAAAATATTGGGCCTCCTTGCCCACATAGCCATATCAATTGAAACGCGACCAGACTCCTTCCCGTCTTTAGACGCAAATAAAGTCACTTGTGCCGTCAGGATTTGCGGGAGTGATTCTCATTGTTTACCGCCGGTTTGCGCAAGGCCGGAAATTTCTCTAAAAAGCTTTGTGCATTCTAACCGTAATCTTTCGCGACTGTCCGCGCCAATCGAGAACCAATTCCGACCGCGGGGTTTTGGAGCTTGCCTGGGGCGGGTGACGTGGCACTTTCAGGTCCACGCATGAAAGTCCTCTTTGTTGGCGGAACGGGGTTTATCAGCACGGCTGTCAGCCGAATGGCTCTGGCGAGGGGTTGGGAATTGTTTCTCCTCAATCGCGGACAGCGGCACACAAACCCGCCTGGATCGCGAAGCCTTGTTGCGGACATTGGACGCGCGGATCAAGTGCGCGCGGCGATGGGCGATGCGCAGTTCGATGTGATCGTGGATTGGGTGGCTTACACGGCGGAAGATATTGAGCGCGACCTGGCGCTTTTCCGGGGGCGTACGAAGCAGTATATTTTCATCAGTTCGGCTTCGGCTTATCAAAAGCCGCCGGCGCATTACCTCATTACGGAATCGACGCCGCTGCATAATCCGCATTGGGAATATTCGCGCAACAAGATCGCTTGCGAGGAGAGGTTGATGCGGGCGTTTCGCGAGGAAGGTTTTCCGGCGACCATCGTGCGACCTTCGCTGACTTACGATTCGCAACTTCCCATCGCGCTTGGAGGGTGGGGTTGCTATACGTTGTGTGACCGGTTGAAGAAGGGGCGGCCGATTATCATTCACGGGGATGGTTCATCGCTTTGGGTGGTGACGCACGCAGAGGACTTCGGACGGGGTTTTCTTGGATTATTTGGAAATCCGGCGGCGTTGGGGCACGCTTTTCACATCACATCGGACGAGGTGCTGACGTGGAACCAGATTTACGGGACGATTGCGGAAGCGATGGGGGTGGAGGCGCAAATCGCCCATATCCCGAGCGATTTCATCGTGAAGGTCGCGCCGAAACTGACTGGCACGCTGATCGGGGACAAGACGTGGAGCGCGGTGTTTGACAATACAAAGATCAAGACGTGGGTGCCGGGATTTCAATGTATGATCCCGTTTCGCGAGGGAATCCGCCGGACCCTCGCGGGTTTCGATGCCGACCCAAGCCGGCGAAAGGTGGATGAAGCCGTGAACCAGGAGATGGACACGATCCTGGAAGCATGGTCTCGGTGACGCCGAGCGGCAAATCTTTCGCGGGTTACTTGCTGTCTTCTTTTTGCCGCGGAACTTCAATGCCTAATGCGTCGGCGAGGTCTATTTCATGCTCTTGTTCCTGGACGATGATTTCCCGCAGGATTTCGCTCAGCGCAAATTCGCCCATGGCTTCGGCCTGACGAATCCGCTGGCGGTAATTGCCAACAGTCACGCGCTCATTTTCCAAGTCAGCGCGGAGCATGACGACCGGGTCATCCGATGTTTTGACGGGCTGCGGCACCACCACCGGGCTGCCGCCGAGATAGTCAATTTGCCTGGCAATTTTGATGGCGTGGGCCAGTTCTTCGCCAGCGTGTTTTTCCAATTCGCTCGCGATATCGGTGTACTCGGCGCCCTTGATCACCTGGCTGTAAACAACATAAGCGATGATGGCCTGATATTCTCGCGACAAGTCGCCGTTCAGCAATTCGATCATTTTTTCCCGGGTGATGTTCGTTTCAGTGGTGGTATCTTTCGACATAATCCTTTTTCTCCATTTCAGTTTCTGTTCAGGGGGAGACTATCACACTTCCAATGACTTTTCGAATTTCGTCAGATTTTTCGCGCCTTGTGGGGTGATCGCGCCGACATCTTCAAGGCGGATGCCGCCGATTTCAGAATAGTATAGTCCGGGTTCGACGGTGACGACGTGGCCGGCAGCCAGGACATCGTGGGAATTGACGCCCATGCGGGGAGCTTCATGGACATCCATGCCGAGGCCGTGTCCGGTGCCGTGGAAGAAGCCTTGCAGGCGGCCTTTTTTCCTTCCGGTTTTATAGCCATGTTCATCGAAAAATTTCTGGACGGTTTTGTGGACATCCAGCGCCTTGTTTTCAGGCCGGAGTTGGGCGAAGGCGAGTTCCTGGGCGCGCGCAACTGTGTCGTAAAGGCGCCGGGCAGCTTCGCTGGCGCGTCCTCGCACGACGGTTCGGGTGATGTCGCCAAAGTAACCGGTTTTGCAGGAACGCGGGAAAACGTCGAGGACGATCGGCTCATTGGCGCGCAACGGGCCGTGGCCGGGTTCGTGGGGATCGCAAGCCTGCCGTCCGCCCGCGACGATGGTGTGGCAGGCCGTTCCGCCGGCTTGAAGGATTGCGGTTTCAATGACGCCGCGAAGTTTTTCGCTTGTCAGCGGGACGCCATGATAGCTCAACTTGCCGTCACGAAGGATTTTGGAAGTTTTAAGGGCCTGGATTCCCTCGGCAAGCCCGACTTCCGCCATGATCAAGGCCGCGCTGATCTTCTTGATTTCATCGGCGTTTTTGAATTCGCGCTGGGGAAAGATACCGCCCTTTTTGACGCGGACTTTGATGTTGTGATTTCGCAATTCGCGCGCCAGGCCGTGGGGAAAATTAGCGGGGACAAATACCTTGCGGATGTGGCGTTCGTGAAACAGAAGGCTGATAACGGCGGCCATGCCGGGACGCTTGGTTTTTTTGCGAAGCTTCTCAATGCACTGGTTATAGGAGAGGACGCGGCAATGAGAGGCCTTTCGCCGCGCGCGGTCCATTTCCAAATCTGTGACGACGACGTGGCATTTGTCGTCCAGACGGAAATAGATGAACGGATCAGGCGCGAACATGCCCACGGCGTAAAGCATGTTGGCGTCGTGGTCGCTGTCAGCCACGATCAAGAGATTGTCAGACTCATTCATCGGACGGTTGAAATGTCAGCATGGGCCGCGGCAAAATCGCGGTCGGTCTTTGAAATGATCAAAACAATTTGCTGGCGCAAAGGCAACATGAAATCGCGAAAATCAAACCGGCGCGCGACGATTAGTGCAAAACCACCGTCGGCAGGATATAATACGGCAAACCCGCCTTGAGTTTTGGCAGGTCCAGTCCCAAATCCACCTTGATTGCCGGAGCATCGCTCTTGCCGAGAATGTGGGACAATACGGAGCCGAGATCGAATTGCATGCGGTATTCCACGAGATTGGCGCTGGTGATTCCCACGATTTTTTGGGTGCGATCGACGGCGGCGTGGAAATTTCCCAGTTCATCGACGAATCCGAAGTTGAGGGCTTGCTTGCCGGAAAGGATGCGCCCATCCGCGTAATCCTGCCAATCATCGACAAGGGTCTTGCCCTGGCCGTTGTTGAGGGAGGCGGCGTGTTCGCGGCCCGTTTTGACGACTTGTTTGAATTTGTTAAAGGTCTCGTCGATGAGCGCCTGGACCATTTGGTCCTCCTCGTCGCGATTTCTTTTGTCTTCGTCGGAAAGTTTGGTGTCGTCCGGCTCCTGTTCGCCACTGAGCATATCTTTGAAACGCCCGCTTTTGAAGGTATGTGGGCGGATGCCAATTTTATCCATGAGGAGGCGGTAATTGTAACCGTGCATGATAACACCGATGCTGCCGGTGATGGTCAATTCGTTGGCGACGATCCATCGGCACGGCACGGAAACATAATAACCGCCCGAAGCCGCCAGAGCGCCCATGGAAGCAATCACGGGTTTGTGGGTTGACTCCTGGAATTGGGTGATCTCCTGGTTGATTTCATCGGAAGCCAGGACTTCGCCCCCGGGAGAATCCACCTTGAGAATGACGGCTTTAACATCGGAGTCATGCCCGGCCATTTTCAGTTGTTCGCTGATGTATTCCGCCAACGTCATGTCCGAATGCTCGATATCTTCGCTGCTAATGATCCCATCAACGTCAATAACGGCGATTTTATTGTCGGAATTGGTGTGCTGGGTGACTACTTCTTCGAGGCCGTGATTGTGCTCATAGGCGGTGTGATTGCGCGGGATGATGGAATGGGATACGGCCACAAAATTGCTCAAAAAGCTAAGTACGAACAGGGCCAGGAAGACCAGGGCCAGAATCATCCATACGGTGCCCGAACGCCCGCGCGGCGGGGGAGCAGGGTAAATAATCGGCGGCGGCGCCGTTGGGAGAGGTGGCGGCGGAGGAGGCGTCGGGGGCACGCTGGCCGATTCAAAAGGTGGAGGATTTTCATCCATAGCGGACGAAAACTAACGCAAGACCGCTCAAACTTCAAAGTCTAAAAGCGTTTCAGTTGCTCGCGTGAGCGCGCGGTGACGGTTCCTGCGCGCCGTTGCCCTGGTCATAATAGCGGACTCCGTTGACTTCGGATATTTCCAAATATTGCCGCCAGACAAAGCCGTCTCCATTCCATATGGCCTCCTCGTGATGGGTTTGCGGTTGTCCCACCGGAGGGCCGGGAATCGTCAAAGCTTCGGTCAGGACGCGGCCGGACATCGCGCGTTTGGGTTGCACGCCAAGTATCCAAAGAATCGTTGGGGCGATGTCGATGTTGCCGGTTGGAAGCGAATCGATCATGCCGGGGACAAAATCCGGTCCGAACGCGACACCGGTGTTGTGCATTTCCGTCGGGCTGAGTGTCGAGTGCGACCCTTTGTTGGGAAGGTCATAATCGCGGTCGCAAAACATCATTCCGGGAACGCCATACTTGCTGACGTTAAGATTCCATCGCAAGGCCACGACAATGTCGGGAGCGTAGGGCGAGTCCATATGGACGTCGGCCAGGGGAAAGGCGCCGGAGATTGGTTTTTGTGCAAATACGACGCCTGTGTACGGCCATGCCTGCAAAGCGCGAATTGTTGTTTTTATTTCGCTGGAATCGTGGCCAGTAACATAGAACAAAACGACGCCGCCATCGCTTACGACCATGATGTCTCCCGACGCCGATTTGCCCGAGGGAAATTTGTGGAAGACTGGCAGGCCGGCTTTCTTGAGCGTCTCTCTGACATTGACCACCTGCTGGACAGTCGAGAATCCATGATCGGAAACCAGAATAACATCGGTGGAATCAAGGGCGTTTTTTTCCTTAAGGGCGTGGAGGACACGCGCAAGGCAGTCGTCACAGTTTTTGATGGCGCGCATGGGATTGGGCGCGCCGGGACCGTCTTTGTGCTGGGTGTAATCCGGGTCGGCCATCCACAGAAGCGAATAGGGCGGGACGCCGTCTTTCCAAAGTTCGCCCGTCATGGCGCTGGTTGTCCATTGGTCTTCTTTGCTCTTGGTTGCGCCGGGCTTGGGAAACTCGCCGAGGGTGGCGATCAGCTTTTCCCGAGTGGATGCGGGCAACGTTTCACCGGCAAAGACGGTCACTCCCAACGCTCCATCGGCGCGCGGGGCGCGATCGTGCAGCAGAGCGATCGGTTTGGTGCCGGCGACCGCGGTGCGGAGGCCGTTTTCGTGCAGAATTTCCGAAACGGTGGGAAAGGCAAGGTATTTGCCGTCCGACAATTCATCCCCTTTGCGGATAGCGGAGAGAGATTGCATTTCAATCGCTTCGACTGGGTCGATTGCGGGGCGGTATTCGTTATTGGCGATGATTGTGCTTTCGCCAGGATAAACGCCTGTGGCCAGGGCGGTTCCGTTGACTTCGGTGGAGCTGATATAAACGGGATGGTGATGGAGGAACGTCACGCCCTTCTTGGACATTTCAAACAGGGTGGGCGTATTTTCTTTGGAGATGAGGTCCGGCCTCATGCCATCCCAAACGATCAAAACGACGTGAGTGGCTTTGCCCGCGGCAGCCGCGATGTGGCACAGAAAAACCGAAATTCCGATGGCGACAAATTTTCGCATGGGCGCATTATCCAAAGCGGCGGAGCGGGGGCAAGCTTTTGGCATGTGAAGATTTGGTGACGGAAACGCCGTGGATGGACAATGGCTCCAAAAACATCGCTTGAGTGGAGAGGGAAAAGCCGTTAGACTGGCCCCATGAAATACGCGGATCGCATCACCTTTGACCCAGAGCAATGCGGCGGAAGGCCCTGCATTCGTCACTATCGGATTCGGGTCAAAGACGTGCTCGACCTGCTGGCGGCTGCCGTGCCGGAAGCCGAAATCCTCAAGGACTATGATTTTCTCGAACCGGAAGACATTCGCGCGTGCTTGGAATTTGCAGCCGAGCAGGTCAATTATCCGATATTGGTGAACGCTTGAGAATGTGCGTTTCTTGGTTGACACGCAACTTCCCACCGCCCTGGCACGATGGTTGGAAGAAAAAGGGCATCAGGCCGAGCATGCTCTTGATGTCAATCTCGCCCAAAGCAAGGATACTCCAATCTGGCGTTACGCCCATGAGCATGGCGCGGTAATCGTCACCAAAGACGAGGACTTTGCCGAATGGGTTCGTCGAGGCCGGCTGGGTCCTTCCGTGGTATGGCTGCGTATTGGCAACTCGTCCACACGTAATTTGCTGGTTTGGTTGGGACCGTTGTTGCCGCTCGTTGTTCAGCAACTCGATCAGAACGACCGTTTGGTTGAAGTCCGGTGAACCTTGGGCATTTCGGTTGTAACTACTGCGCGCATTCTCAAAAGCAATTTCTAGCGGCGCGACTTGGCGGAGGGTGGGCGATCAAAGTGGAGCGCGGAACGAACGACAGCAATGCGATTCTCATTTTTTCCATTTAGGGGCTTGATTTCCGCCGGGCGTTTGGTACGTTCCGGCCCTTCGCTGTTTTAATGTTAGGCGGCGGGGTGACAAAATATTCTTATGGCATCAGCAAATGATTTACGCAAAGGCATGGCCATCAATTACAATGGCGATATTTCCGTAGTCCTGGACACTCAGCACCGCACGCCCGGCAACCTGCGCGCGTTCGTCCAGGCGACTCTTCGGAGCATCCGCACGGGCAAGACTTCGGATGTGCGCTTCAGTTCGACCGAAAAAATGGCCGTCGTGCCAATGATGACGAAGAAAATGGATTTTAGTTACAAGGACGGCGACGATTTTGTCTTTTCCGACCCTGAAACTTACGAAACGACGACGCTCCAGCCGGACATTGTCGGGGATGCCAAGAATTACCTGGTTGAGAATGGCTCCGTGACGGTGACGTTCGTGGACGACAAAGCGGTTTCGATTGAAATGCCCTCAAGCGTGGTGCTGAAGGTGACGGATGCGCCCGAAGGGATTCGGGGCGATTCCTCGAATAACGTGCAAAAGCCGATCGTGCTGGAAACGGGGATTACCGTTCAAGCGCCTTTGTTCATAAAGACCGGGGAAAAGATCAAGGTCGATACGCGCACCGGCAAATACATGGAACGGGCCTGAGTCGGCGTCGGAATCAGACGCGCAACGATGGCTGATGGCCGAATTTGCGGGCGAGCTTGAGCGCCGCGGACAGGGACTTTATTCCTCCCGTGCAAGTGGCGTGGGACAACGAGGCGGCCGCGACGCAAACACCCGTGAAGAGGCACCGCTGCAAGTCCCATCCTTCGTGCAATCCCATCAGAACTCCGGCGGCAAAAGCGTCGCCGGCGCCCGCGGTCCCGGTGATGTGTTTGGCAGGGAGGTTGAGGGACGATTGCCAGAAGTCCTCTCCTTTGCGCGTGCGGGCAAAAGCGCCTTCGGGAAAATGAATGACGACGAGATCGCGCACGCCCGCTTGCAGGAGAGCGCCTGCCGCGTGGCGAAGCAAAACCGTATTCAGCGCGCCGCCGGGTTCCCTGATCTTAAAACCGGTCGTCTTGCCGGCCTCAATTTCGTTGAGGATGCAGTAATCGACAAATTTAACGGCTGGCAGAACGATGCTTCCGAAACGATCGCTGTCTTCACTGACGACATCGACGCTGGTTTTGAGTCCGGCTTCCTGGGCCGAGCGCAACAATGCGGCTGCCTTCGTGCCGAATTTGGCGTCGGGCGTATCGAGCGCGTCCAGCAACAAGAGGTAGCCGAGATGGAAAATGCGGGCTTTGACTTTCTGAAAATTCAACCCGGCGCCGCTCCAAAGAGCGTTTGCGCCACGATGATGGAAAAAAGTCCGGAGTCCAGCCGAAGCTTCGGTCATGACGTCGGTATAAGAGGTCGGGGCGAGCGGCGTGGATTCGAGATGGCGGATGTCGATACCGCGGCGGCGGCAATCTTCGAGAATCGCGCGGCCGAAATCATCATGCCCGACCATCCCGGCGGCCATGAGTGGGAACGGGGCCTGCAAGCGGGCGAGGCTGACGAGGACGTTGTAAGGGGCGCCTCCGGTGCCTTGGGATTGGGCGCGGATGTTTGCCAACTGTTCGCGTTGCGGATAGACATCGATGATTTTGACCTGGTCAATGATCCAGTTGCCGGCTGCCAGCAGGCCGGAACGATTGGCCAAAGAGGTCTTTTTCATAGGCGTCCGTTCGCGTTTCAAGGTGGCGAGAGTGTAGTGTGGTATAACAGAAATAGCTATACAATCGTTGCGCTGAAATTCGCCTGGGACGAGGCGCGACTAGCGAGCATACCCGCAGCGGGCGGGCATGTGTTCTTTATTGTTGGAATCCGGCCGGAGCCGGGCTATCATAATTTATTCCCAAGAATAACTTTGCAATAAAAGCGAATCGCAGTAACTATTTTGTATGACAGACCAAGGGCAAACAGGAGAGCGCGTTTATAAGGGGATTCCTGTTTCCGCCGGCATCTGCCAGGGCAAGATTTTCGTGCTGCACAAAGCCCAGGCCGAAATACCCAAGTACGAAGTGGCGGACGAGGATTTACCGTTGCAGGTGCAGAGGTTTGAACAAGCGCTTGCGCTGACGCGCCAGCAACTCCTGGAGGTGCAGCACAAAGTCAGCGAGGCGCTTAACGCCCAGGAGGCCAGTATTTTCGACGCCCATCTGCTGGTGCTGGAGGATCCTACCCTGATTGAATCCGTCAATAGCGCCATTTTCACAAAGAAAATCAACGTCGAAGCGGCCTTCCATGAATTCGCGCAAAAATATACGGCCACGCTGAGCGCCATCGACGACGCCTATTTGCGCGAGAGGGCCGCGGATATGCGGGACGTGACATTGCGGATCATGAACAACCTGCTGGGTCACGGCACGCACCCGGATCTCCAAAACCTCCGCGAACCGTGCATCGTTGTCAGCGATGACCTCGCGCCGTCGGAAGTGGCGATCCTCAACCGGAAAGTGGTTTTGGGATTTGCGACTGATGTTGGCAGCAGGACATCGCACACGGCGATCATGGCGCGTTCTCTTCGGGTGCCGGCGATTGTTGGTCTCAAGGGCGTTAGCAAAAGACTTCAGACCGGCGCGCACGCGTTGCTGGACGGTTACAACGGCTCGTTGATTGTCAATCCAACCGACCAATCCCTGTTCGAGTATGGCCAATTGGTCCGCCGGCACGCTTCCATCGAAGAGAAGCTTCACGCGATCAAGGACCTGGAGGCGATCACGCTGGACGGGAAAAAAATCATGCTGGCGGCGAACGTGGAAAAACCCGGAGATGTCGAAGCGGTGCGGAATTTCGGTTGCGAAGGCGTTGGGCTTTTCCGCACGGAATACCTGTTCATCAACCGCGACACGCTGCCGACGGAAGAAGAGCAGTACGTCGCGTACCGCCAGGTGGCCTCGGAGCTAAAGCCAAGCCCGGTGATCATCCGCACGCTGGACCTGGGCGGCGACAAATTTCTTTCTCACCTGCCGATACCAATGGAGATGAACCCGTTTTTGGGATGGCGGGCGATTCGATTTTGTTTGGAGGAGCGGGAAGTGTTTCGCTCGCAATTGCGGGCAATTCTTCGCGCGAGCGCGGAAGGGAACGTCCAGATCATGTATCCGATGATTTCCTCCTATCTCGAAGTTGAAAAGGCAAACGCATTTGTCGAGGAATACAAAAACGAACTGCGCGCGGAGGGCGTTCCGTTCGATGAAAACATCGAGATCGGCGCGATGGTCGAAATACCTTCGGCGGCCATCGCCGCTGATGTGCTGGGGAAGCGCGTCAAATTTTTCAGCATAGGCACCAATGATTTGATCCAATATTCCCTGGCTGTCGATCGTTTGAACGAGCGCATTGCGCAGCTTTACGAACCGACTCATCCGGCGGTGCTGCGCCTGATCAAGTGGACGGCCGACGCCGCCGTCCGCAACAACATCTGGTGCGGCGTTTGCGGCGAGATGGCCGGAGACCCCTTGTTGACCCCATTGCTGCTCGGGCTGGGTGTGACAGAATTGAGTATGGCGCCGCCGTTGTTGCCGCAGGTCAAATACCTGATTCGCCGTCTCAAAATGGACGATGCGAAGGCGCTTGCCGATTTCGCGTTGAATTGCGAATCGGCGCGGGAAATATTTGAGCGTTCGGAGGCGCTCGCCAAAAGAATTGCCCCCAGTTTGTTTGAAAATCAGTCTGAATTACTATGAAGGTGCTAATACTCGCCGCGGGTTATGCGACCCGTCTTTATCCATTGACGCTGACCCAGCCCAAGCCGTTGCTGAAGGTGGCGGGCCAGCCGATGATCGATTACGTGCTTGACAACATCAGCCCCATCGGCGGCATTGACCGCGTCTATGTTGTCACCAACGCAAAATTCGCGGGGCAATTCCAGCAGTGGGCCGATAACTATCACGCCACGAAGTCCAAACTCGATTTCACGATCGTCAACGACGGTTCCACCGACGACACCAATAAACTCGGCGCCATCGGGGACATCCACCTGGTTTTGAAGAAGGAAAAAATCGACGACGATTTGATCGTGGTTGCGGGAGACAATCTTTTCAGCGAGGCGCTGAAAGGTTTCGGCGACGTTTGCCGCGAAAAGAAAGCGCCCGTGCTGGCGGTCTATGACGTCGGCAGCTTGGACGAAATCAAAAAGTATAATTCGATTACGCTGGATTCCGACGGGAAGATCACATTTTTTGAGGAGAAGCCCAAGCAGCCGACAAGCGCGCTGACGGGCATCGCGCTCTATTATTATCCCAAATCGAGCCTTCCATTAATTCACCAATACATGGCCGAGAAGAACAACCCCGATCAGCCGGGGCGGTTGGTGCAATGGCTTTACACCCGCACGCCGGTTTATACGTGGCGCGTGCCGGGAATTTGGTTTGACATCGGCGCCAAGGAAAGTCTTGAGGAGGCCGACCGGATTTTCAGCGAACGCCGCAAATAGGCGCGTTGCGCTTTACGTCGTTTGGGGCGGCTCTTGAGGCGTTTGCTTGCTCGAATCGCCCGGCCCGCGTCCCTTGAACGTCAATTCCGCTATGCCGGATTTGTCCAGTTCGCCCAGGCCTTCGGCCACCATTTTATCGTATTGTTTTTTGGTCGCGGTCGCGAGCGGCAGGTTTAATCCTTGTTCCCGGGCCAGCTTAAGGGCGATGCCCGAATCCTTCGCCGCATGCGCCGCGGAAAAAAAGCAACCGTGCTCGCGATTTTGCATGTCCTCGCCGTCCGTCTGCAGGACGCGGGAGTTCGCGCCGGTCTGTGAAAACACTTCGCGCAACATCGCGAGATCCAAACCAAGGGACGCACCCAAACCCAGCCCTTCGGCGAGTCCGGCTGTGTTGATATTCATCACCATGTTCACAAGCGCCTTGACCTCCGCCGCTTTGCCTGCCGCGCCGATATGGCGCATTGATCCCGCCAATTTTTCCAGGATCGGTTTCGCGCGATTGAAAGCCTCCTCCTTGCCGCCGCACATGAGGTAGAGCGTTCCTTCGCGCGCCTGGGTAATGCTGGAGGCCATGCACGCTTCGAGCGATTGCGCGCCGTTTTTTTCCGCCTTCTGCTCGACCCAAACGTGGGTCGCCGGCGAGATCGTCGCGCAATTGATGAACAGCTTCCCGCGGCTGCGCGCAAGCAATCCGCCCAGGAAAATGTTTTTCATCGCCTTGTCGTCGCTCACCACTGTAATGATGACGTCGGACAGCTTGGTGACTTCCTTCAAATCCGCGCAAGCCTGCGCGCCCAGTTCCTGCGCGAGAGTTTGCGCCGCCGGCTGGTTCACATCATACACCGCCGCAACGGTGAAACCCTGGTCTTTCAGTCGCCGCGCCATATTCGCGCCCATCCTGCCGACACCGACAAATCCAATTTTTTCCATAAGGCCGACAGAGTTGAGGGACCGCGGGAATTTGTCAATGGCTGGAATTCGTTATCAATTTTTTCTCCGCAAATGGCCGGGACTGATGTCTATTGTCTCGCTTGAAACGTTCGCGAATATTCGCGCTGATCGCCGCCATTGCCCTTGTGGCCTGGTATGGCTTCAAGCATTGGCGCGAGCATCGGTTTGATTCCATCATTGCCAGGGCGGCGCGGCATTATGATTTGGATCCGGCACTGGTCAAAGCGGTGATTTGGGAGG
>DATAUD010000112.1:0-15146 GCA_036268455.1 Verrucomicrobiia bacterium | reverse complement strand
CTCGCTCGTTGCCGGCAAACCCTCGAACAAATCCAGCCCGGCTGCACCCTGCCGCGCAAAAGAAAAACCAAGAAACCACTGTCCAGTTAATTCTTGGACACTACACTAGCGGGTGCCAGTGCTTTGGATCACTGACCGGGGCACGCCGGGAGCGGAGACGGTTGGACCCCAGCGGCCGTAATCAACCTCGTTGGTGTTGAAATGCGAGCAGTCCAGAATTCGCAAATAATGGTAATTCAAGACGATAGTGCCGTCGTCGTCGATCGATTGGGGCACGCCATACACGATTGCGAGCTTGCCGGGATGCGCGAATTTTTGGGCGTCATACGCATTGGCGTCGTTGTCTTCTTTGCGCAAACGCCAGCGCGTGTAAAAAGTTCCCTCGCCGCGAGCGGAAACGTGAAGTTTAATGTGGGTGCCATCCGTCTCCTGCATCCAATCAAAATAATGCTGTTCGAAGACAGTATCGGTGCGGATCTTCCCGCCGAAATCTTCCTCGATGGCGTCCGTGCTGCGAATGACGCCAACCCAGGCAACCGGGGTGTTGGTGTAACGATAAATGTCCTTGCGAACATCCTCGGGGAAAACATCGAGGCGCGCTCGCTTAAACTCGATCTGTTCAGGTTTCGTGGCGGGTTCGTAGAGAACGTTCTCGGAGACACACGAGATGAAGCAACCCGCCGCCAGTAAACTCAAAGCCAAAATACGAATCATAGTTTCGAAGCTATGCGTAGCGTATTCCGTGCCAAATCCCGGCTTGGCGGGATCAAGCTTTTTTCCAACACCGAAATTTCTACCTGCCGAAACCCTGTTCTTTGAGCCAGAACTGACAATCGCGGGTCCACGGATGCCAATGAGAGGGGTCGTAAGTCCTGCTGCCCAACCCCATACCGTGACCGCCGTGCTCATAGATATGGAGGTCAAAAAGCACCCCTGCCTGGCGGAGAGCCGCGGCGAACATCAGGCTGTTTTCCACCGGTACTGTTGCGTCTTCGGCGGTGTGAAAAATAAAGCACTGCGGGGTGTCGTGGGTCACGTGGAGTTCGTTGGAAAGTTCGTGGATTAATTCGGGAGTGGGGTCTTTTCCGAGCAGGTTTTCCCGCGAGCCTTTGTGCGTGTATTGGCCCATTGTAATGACCGGGTAGCAGAGAATCCCGATGTCCGGCCGGCAATTAACGCGGTCGATTGGGTCCGATGCGCCTGGGTCTCCAGCGTCAAAATGTGTCAATAAAGTGGACGCCAGGTGTCCTCCGGCGGATGATCCCATGATGCCAATGCGGTGGGGATCGATGCTCCATTCGCTGGCATGAAAACGGACCAACCGCATCGCTCGAGCGGCATCTTCAAGCATCCGAGGATGGCGATACCCGTGTGAACCGAGCCGATATTTAAGAACGAAGCCGACAATGCCCTGCTGGTTGAGCCAACGGGCGTAATCCGCGCCCTCGTGCGGGGCGAGGCCGCCATACCCGCCGCCGGGACAAATCACCATTGCGGCGCCTGTGGCCGATTGACCAGGGGCAAAAAATGCCGTCAGGGTGGGGATATCGTTGGAATTAGTGCCGAGGGCGCCGGGCGCTCCTCCCGGCCATAGCACAATGGGGGTCTCGGGAGTGGGCAAAGTTTGAGCGGACAAAGCCATTTGTCCAATCATGATGGCGGCAATACAACCGGGCAACAGGGAATTCATGTGAAACATATAATAATGAGAGATGCTTAATACAAGAGAGCCTATTTCGGTTTGATAACCGTTAAGTTCTTAACCTGGCTAAAGTGCCGTTGGTTGAAAGTAGCCACTTCATTGCCACGTTCGATAGCCGTTGCGGCTACTATTATATCATAAAAGCCAATCATCTTGCCCGAAGCTTCCAATTCCGCCCAAATGCGCGCGTGTTCGTAAGCCGTTTGTTCAGTGTAGGGAATGATAGGCAACGAATCCAAAGCGGCATGGAAATAGTGCAGGCGCCTGGCTTTCTGTCCTCCTGTGGCTCGTTCTACCCCATGCCAAAGTTCAGCCACAGTGACGGCTGAGACTTCAAATTGGTCGTCCGGACGCGAAGCCAGCCAGCCCCGAAAATCAAACGTGCCTTTTTCGCCGCGAATAATGACGTCAGCATCCAGGATTATCGCCATTTGCTCGCCGGACCTTTGAGGATTTTGCGGGCGGACTTCAAATCGTGATTCCAAGCCGTCGCTTCGCTATCTGACAATTCGATTTTGTCCAAAGCTCGTGCCAAATCGCTGCCAGTGCTTACTTTTCCGCTGTCCGGCACTAATCGGGCGACTGGCGAGCCATTTCTAAGCAGTACGAAGGTAATGTTTTGATAATGCGCGCGATTGACGCAATCGGCAAAATTGCGCGCGGCGTCAGTCACGCTAATGGTCATCTTCCGCACAAAATCAGATTATCAGATTTCACATAAGGCGTCAATCTTCTTGGCACGTAATGGGTTTTGTCTATTTTATTGCCCCAATGGACGCCAACGCCCTGACAGCCATGAGCGAGGGAACCGGACGCCGCTCGTTGCGGCGCGTTTTGGAAATTCTGACGGACGCGCGCGGAATCGAGGCGGATTTTTTTCCGTTTGAAATCAACAACGAGTCTTATTCGGTGGCACGTTTCACGGTTGGCGCGTCGCGCGGGTCGGAACCGATCCGCCTTGGCATTTTCGCGGCCATCCACGGCGACGAACCCGCGGGGGCGCTGGGGGTCGCCCAATTGATGCTGGAATTGGCGAAGCGGCCGGAGTGGGCGTCCAATTATCACGTCACCGCGTATCCCATTTGTAATCCAACTGGTTTCGAGGACAACACGCGGACATCGCGACGGGGAAAGGATTTGAATCGCGAATTCTGGAAAAAATCGACGGAGCCGGAGGTGGGGATTTTGGAGAACGAATTGCGCATGCGCCATTTTCACGGGTTGATCCAGCTTCACGCGGATGACACCAGTGACGGGATATACGGTTTTGTCCGGGGCCACACGCTAACCGAAAACCTCCTGCGCCCCGCGTTGCAGGAGGCGGGAAAAATATTGCCGCGAAATGCCGGGGCGAGCATCGACGGCTTTGCGGCAAGAGACGGCATTATTTCACAACATTACGAAGGGGTGCTGGCCGCGCCGAAGGAAATGGAGCCGGTGCCATTCGAAATTATTTTTGAGACGCCGCAAAAAGCGCCGATCGAAATGCAGGTGGAGGCATTTTTGGTCGCGTTGCGAACGATTATGACCGAATATCTACTTCTAATGTCATTCGCCCAGAATATTTAAAAATCCACAAACCGATACCCCTTTCCATGAGCAACCACAGCATCACCCCAAACCGTACCTTGAGGAGGAGAACATTTGCCGCGAATGCTCTTATAGCACTGCTCTTCACTATTCCATTTTCCGGCAAGGCGGCGACGCGGAAGGTTTTCCCCTCCGCCGGCGGGGAAGGGATTCAACAAGCGTTGGACGAGGTTGGCGTTGGAGGCCAAGTTCGTTTGAAACAAGGGATTTATCGCATTCATCAACCAATCATACTGAGGCAAAACGGGCAGACGTTGCGCGGCGCCGGACCGGAGACGATTCTCCTCCTGGCCAACAATGCCGATTGTCCGGTGGTCATTCTAGGCGATCCGATGGACAAGATCAAAGGGCCGACACGAGACGTGCGTCTTTGCGACTTGCATGCGGATGGGAATCGAACCCACCAGCAAAGGGAGTTTTGGCGGCTTCTTCGGGATGGGCGCGTCAATAATAATGGCGTTGTCGTCTGGGATGTGGACGGAGCTGTTGTTGAGCGCGTCATTTGTTCCAGTTGCCGCTCCGGGGGATTGGTTTCGAGCGCCCGGGCGCGGCGTCTGACGGTGCGGGATTTCACAGCGTACAACAATCAATTTGACGGGCTGGCCTGTTACGGGACCGCACGGTGCCGTTTCAGCGGCTTGAATCTGTATCGCAACCTTTCGGCGGGAATTTCGGCGGATCTTGGTTTCAACCATAATCTCATTGAGGATGCCGTTCTAACTGACAATGACGTGGGCATTTTCATGCGGCAGTCGCGCCACAACGTGTTTAACAAAGTGATGATTCGGCATAGCCATCACGATGGGGTGTTCATGGCGCAGGCGGGTGACAAGACTCGGTTCGGATGGCGGCTTACGCCCGGCACCCAATGCATTGGAAATATTTTCAACAAGTTGACGGTGTCCGATTGCGGCGGCACGGCATTCCAAATCAACAATGACTCCTGCACCAACAACGCGATTAACGGCGGGCAATTTCTCCATAACGCGCAAGGCCTCTGCCACTGCGGGACCAACCTCGTTACAGTAAATGCTTTGACCCTTTCTCCGTAACGGCTGAGCCGATTTGGCGGTGCAATGAATCAAAAGTGTCAGGTTGTTTAACATAACGGGGGGGGCTGTTTAACAGATTGGAATCGAGATGATTACGATGGATCTGCTTTTTGGGTGTCGGGTTTCTTTCCAGTTCCAGTCGTGACTTGCATCGGAATCAAAAATAATTCGCCAGTAATTCAAGGGCACTGTACAATAAATACTCACAAACGGATTCTGACATAACGAATAGGTTTAAAGCGTTGCATAATAGCTTTACTTGAAATGACTTATATCTTGCTTTCCGGCAGCCATCTCTGCGTTGAATGCCTTCGTTTTCGTGAATGATTAAGTCAAACCCTGTCAGCGGATTGGGGATTTTGCCTATTTCGGCACGGACTTTGCATAATAGCCCAGCAAGAGGCTTGGTGAGACAAACTACCAAGAAAAGCTCATGATCTCGGCGGCGAGCGGACCGCCCAAACAAAACAACAATTAAGAATTGGAAGACACAAAAGCACATGAAAAATAAATGGTTCGGACTACTGCTGACTGCGGGCACCGGCGCCGCGGTTCTAACCTTGGCCTCGGCGGCCCACGCTCAAACAACAACATTCGGGTCTTTGCCCGCCGGCACCACTTTCGGCGGCACCGGGATCGCTACCGACGCGGTGGAAATCGACACGACCACGTCCGGTGCGGATACAATCATCACTTTGGGATTGGAGGGAACACCCTACGGACCGGGACCTGGCCTCGCATTGCCGAATGACGGCAGCACCTCACCGACCGCTGTGACCTATTATGCACGCGACGGAGCCTCTCCTTCGAGTTTAACTCATGGGACGTGGAATTTTGATTACTACATCGGAATCAGCACGGGCGATTTCGACAATTATACGTATGATTTGACCATTAACAATGGAACAACCACGCAAAATCTTGAAGATCCAACTACTTTCGGAGGAACTGCGGACATCAATAACGCCGATCAGAATTCCGAAAACGTCGATTTCTATTATCCGGGAGCCCCGGCTGGAATCTACACAATTGACTTGGAAGTGCTGAACAAAACGACGGGCGCGGTGATCGACAACGATGTAATCACTGTGGACGCAGTCCCGGACACGACCAGCACCCTGGCGCTCACAGCAATTACGCTTGGCGGCCTGATGTTCGTTTCCCGCAAGAAATTCGCGGCGGCCCTGTAATACTATCCTCCAAACAACCTAACGCGCTCGACCTCTGGTTGCGCGCGTTTTTGCATTTACGGGACAAGTGGCAATTCAATATCGTGGCGGAATGCTGAAGTTGTGTCTTGCGATTCTTCTGACCTTGCCGGTGGTTGGCGCTTTCGCGGCGGAGATCGATTTTGATCTGAGCAAGGAAACACCCGGCAAGTGTCCGCCTGGATTTCAGAGCCTGGCGACAGGGCAGGGCAGCCCGGCGGATTGGAAAGTTGTGGACGAAAAGGTGCCTCCGATTATGGCGCCGCTTTCTCCCAACGCGCAGGCAAACTTCGCGATGAGACCCGTCCTTGCCGTGCGCTCGCAAAATCCTTCTACGGACCATTGCGCGCTGTTGCTGTACACCAATGAGATGTTCACCGATTTTAGTTTCACAACGCGGTTCAAAATCGTCGGAGGGATTGTCGAGCCGATGGCCGGTATTGTTTATCGGGCGCAGGACCAGAACAATTATTACGTTGTGCGCGCCAGCGCGGAGGGCAATTTGCTCTGGTACCGTGTCGTCGGGGGGAAACAATACGACATGCTTGGAATCGGCGTGAAAATCCCGATTCCACAGGATGCGTGGGAGGAACTGCGAGTCGATTGCTCCGGGAGCGGCACGCGCTGCTTTTTGAACGGCCATTTGGCCATTCCTCCCGCCAAAGCGGGGGCGCCGACCAACAATCTCGCGATCAATGACACGACATTTTCCAACGGCAAAATCGGCTTCTGGACACGCGCGGATTCCGAATGTTACTTCGTTGACGCGCACGTCAACTACACGCCCAAGGTGCCGTTCGTGCAAGTGGTGGTGGAGTCAATTCTGAGGAGATTTCCCGCAATTGAGAGCTTGAAGATTTATGCGAACAGAAGCGGTGGCCTGCCGGTTATCATTGGCGACGGCGACAAGGGCGAACTGGGCCAGCCTGGGACGAAGGTTGAGGCCGACGTGATCGCCCGCGGTTCCATCTACTATCTGAAGATCCACAAATCCGTCGAAGTCACGCTTCCATTGCGGGACAGAAACGGGGAGATAGTGGCCGCGCTCAAAGTCCGAATGAAGTCGTTCCCCGGGGAAACGCAGGCGACGGCAGTCAGCAAGGCGACAGTTGTCAAACAAACCGCCGAGGCGCGGGTGGATGCGTTGCAAGGGATTACGGAGTAATTTGCTTTTGGCGGCTGGCAATTTGCCGCAGGCCCCAGCGCGCGTGTTCGGCTATCAACGGCTCCGGGTCCGCAGCCGCCTTTTCCAGGGCGGGCAATGCGCGCTCGTCCCCGCAATTGCCCAGCGCGACACAGACGTTGCGGAGCAAACCGCGGCGTTTGGCGCGCAACATCGGAGTGTCAGCGAACCGCTGTTTGAACGCCAGGTCGTCCATTCCGAGCAGATCGATTAATTCGGGCGAGGCGAGATCGGCGCGGTAATGGGGGCGCATCATTGCGCCTTCGCGCGCAAAGCGATTCCACGGGCAGGCGGCCAAACAATCGTCGCAACCGTAAATCCGATTCCCAATAGCAGGGCGGAACTCCTCGGGAATTGGACCTTTTAATTCGATGGTTAAGTAAGAGATGCAGCGGCGGGCGTCGAGTTGAAACGGGGCCGTGATCGCGGCGGTCGGGCAAGCATCGATACAACGGTGGCACGAGCCGCACCTATTTTTTTCCGACGCATCCGGTTCCAATTCCAACGTTGTGAGAATCTCCGAAAGAAAAATCCAATTTCCAAATTTGCGGCTGATGAGATTGGTGTGTTTGCCGACGAAGCCCAGTCCCGCCCGCTCCGCAAGATCGCGCTCCAGCAACGGACCTGTATCGACATACCACAAGGATCGCGTTTGCGCGCCGCCAAGAACATCGACAAACGAGGCGAGCGTTTTGAGCCGTTCGGCCATGACATCGTGATAGTCGTGGAAACGGGCGTAGCGGGCTATTTCGCCGGTGACGCCATGCTTTGGGGCGCTGGGTTCGGGTGGACGGTCGTAACTGGTTAGAAGAGAGATGATTGTTTTCGCGCCCGGAAGGACTTGGGACGGGTCAACGCGTTTGTAGGCATTGCGTTCAAGGTAGCCCATCTGCCCATGCGAGCCGGACGCGAGCCAGCGTTGAAATTGAGCTGCGTGATCGGGCGGGTTTGCCGCGGTAAAGCGGCAATCGTCAAAGCCGAGTTCGCGGGCGCGCGCCTCAATGGCGGATTTCACCGGAAGATTTTAACCGGAAATAAATTCGGCACAATGCGGGAGATGCGCTATGGCATAATTGTCTCAGCGTCCACACTGCGCCCTTCAAAAAACGTTGCCAAAGCGCCGGGCGCGGTTTTAGGATTACAAGGCGCGATGGCCGAATACAAAGTCCAATTCGAAGTGTTTGAGGGTCCTCTGGATTTGCTCCTTTATCTCATCAAGAAGGAGGAAGTCGATATTTACGAAGTCAATCTGACTCGCCTTGCCACTCAATTCATCGAATATGTCGAGGTCATGCGGATGCTGGACCTCGAGATCGCCGGGGAATTCCTCGTCATGGCCTCGACTCTCATGTACATCAAAAGCCGGGAGCTTTTGCCCAAAGATCAGCGAGTGCAAAATGTTGAGGAAGAGGAGGGCGAGGACCCTCGCTGGGAATTGATCCGCCAGTTGGTCGCCTATAAAAAATTCAAGGACGTCGCCGCGCAACTGCAGAGGCGCGAAATCGAGCAGGAACAGGTTTTTCCACGCCTGCCGGTTCCGCCCGAAGCCCCGTCCGCTGCTGTCTCGACTCGCGGCGAAGCCTCGCTTTTCGATTTGATCAACGCCGTCAGCGAGGTCTTGAAACGCGTCGGCCAACGCGAGGGTTATCGCGAGATTTTTGAGGACAAATGGAGCGTCAGCGAAAAAATCGAATACCTGGTGAAGTTGACAGCCGAACGCGCGGCCGTGAAATTCTCCGAACTGTTCATGAACGCGGGGAGCCGCACGGAGGTGATTTGCACGTTTTTGGCGTTGCTTGAATTGGTTCGCCTCAAACAATTGGTCTGCGTGCAATCCGGCGACTTTGGAGAAATCGACATCACGCGCGCGCCCACGCAGCCTGTGGCTTCCGGCGAACCTGCGGCGACCTGATTTTTCGATATTCAAATGGAACTCAAATTCATACTGGAAGCGATTTTATTTTCCGCGCAAAAAGCGCTCAATCCCAAGGAGCTTCGGGATTTGCT
Organism: Verrucomicrobiia bacterium; assembly: GCA_036268455.1. Lineage (GTDB taxonomy): Bacteria > Verrucomicrobiota > Verrucomicrobiia > Limisphaerales > Palsa-1400 > DATAUD01. The sequence continues at coordinate 6,404 of DATAUD010000112.1, read as the reverse complement.
CGCCGCCGCCGCCGAACATGGCGACGAGGCCAAGCCGTTCAAAAAAACAAAAGAGAACGACATTGTTGCCGCGCTCGAACAATTGCAAAAAGACCACGAAGCGGCGGGCCGCAGCTACCGCCTGGCATGTGTGGCCGGGGGCTGGCAATTTGTCAGCCAGGCGCAATACGCTCCGTGGATCATGGCGCTCGTCGGAACGAAATCGCGCCCTCCGCGCTTGTCCCAGCCAGCCTTGGAAACCCTTGCCATTATCGCCTATCGACAGCCCATTACGCGCGCGGAAATCGAGCAGGTTCGCGGCGTCGCGGTGGATGGAGTGATGCAAACTCTGCTCGAACGCGGCTTGGTCGAGCAAGTGGGCCGCGCGGAAGTGGTCGGACGTCCCATGACTTATGGGACCACCGTGCTCTTCCTGGAATATTTCGGGTTGCGCAACCTGGACGAATTGCCCGCCGCCGATGAATTGCGTCGAATTCCGGTCACCCGCCCCGAAGCCCTTCTGACGGCCGAACCCGGTTTGGCGACCGTCGCGCCGGAACAGGTCGCTCTCGCGGAAGTGGAATCCCTGACGCGCCCCCCGGCGGTGCAGTCTGAAACCGAAGAACCCAACCAGGCCCAAACCGGAAATGAACATACCGGACCATCGCAAAGCGATCGATAAACTCGACGCCCAAATCGTCAAGCTGCTGAACGAGCGGACCCGGCACGTTTTGCAAATTGGCGAGATCAAGATCAACGCGGGCGAGGCCATTTATGCGCCTCATCGCGAACGCGTGATTTTGCGCCGAATTTGCAAGCTGAACGAAGGGCCAATCACCGACGACTCATTGCGGGCCATTTATCGCGAGATCATGTCCAGCGCATTGTCGCTGGAAAAATCAATGACCATCGCGTATCTCGGTCCCGAGGCGACCTTTACGCATCAGGCAGCCGTGCAAAAGTTCGGTTCCAGCCTGCGTTACGCGCCGCAGAAGACGATTGCCGATATTTTCACCGAGGTCACAAAAAACAGGGCGGACTACGGCGTCGTGCCGGTGGAAAATTCCACTGAAGGCGTGGTGACCCACACTCTCGATATGTTTGTTGACAGCACCCTCCAAATCGTCGCGCAGATTATTTTGCCAATTCAATATTGCCTTGCCGGCGCGGATGGCCTTTCGCTCGCGGAAATCGAGCGCGTCTATGCGCATCCGCAGGCGTTGGGCCAATGCCGGCTATGGTTGCAGCGGACGCTGCCCAGGGCGGAAATTCTGGAAACTTCCTCCAATGCGCGCTCGGCGGAACTGGCGCAGGAGAAATCGGCCGCGATCACCGGCTTGCTCGCGGCGGAAAAGTATGGATTGAAAATAATCGAACGGGACATCCAGGACTTCACCGGAAACGCCACGCGCTTCCTCGTTCTTGGCCGCCAATGCGGGCCAGCCACCGGGCGCGACCGCACAAGCCTCATGTTCAGCATTGCCGACGCCGTCGGCGCTCTTTATCGCGCTCTGGCGCCCTTTCGGCGCTACAAACTGAATATGACCAAAATCGAATCCCGCCCGAGCAAACGCAAAGCCTGGGAATATTTCTTCTTCGTCGATTGCGACGGCCACATGACCGACCCGAAAGTGGCCAAGGCGATTGCCACGCTCTCCGAAGTCTGCAATTTCGTCAAAGTGCTCGGGTCCTATCCCAATGGCGAGTGAATGCGGACGCCTACCAGGTGCGGCGCGCGACAACGGACGATCTTTCCCAATTGTCCGAACTGTGGAAGACGGCGCATTTTCCGGTGGAGGATCTGGAAAAGCGGTTCACTGAGTTTCAGGTGGCGGCCACACCAGCGGGCCAGGTCGTTGCGGCCATCGGATTTCAAGTGGCCGGCACGGAAGGAAGAGTTCACTCTGAGTGGTACGCGGATTTCGCATTGAGCGACGCCCTTCGCCCTCCGCTTTGGGAGAGATTGCAAACCGTGGCGCAGAACCACGGCCTTTTCCGGTTATGGACGGAAGAAAGCGCGCCATTTTGGAAAAAAGGCGCCGGTTTTTCCAAACCATCCAGCGGGATGATGGGCAGATTACCGGCGGATTTCGGCGAAGCGCGTGGCGGTTGGCTGGTGCTGCGGCTCAAAGATGAAGCCGCCGATCCCTCTTTGTTGGAAGCGCAATTCCGCCTTTTCCGCGAAACCGAGCAGGCCAACCGGGAGAAACTGTTGCAACGCGCCAATGCGTTGAGAATGGCCGGAACGGGGATCGCCGTATTGCTGTTTTTGTTTGCGTTGGGCTTTTTACTCTGGATCGCCCGCCATCGGTGATCCCATTTTGCCACGCAATGAGGATGCTCGTTTATTCCCGTTGATGTTTCGTTTCGGGTCGCTTGATGTCAACAAGTGTGGCTTGCTGATCGTGGCTGTCGGAAAGCGATATAATTGCTTGTTTTACGAGGGAAAAGGCGTGTTTTCAACCCGAAGGCACGATGGGTCAATCCGCCTTCGTCAAGACTTCGGCGCGACGGGAATGGTCGGAGCGACAGGATTTGAACCTGCGGCGTCTTGGTCCCAAACCAAGTGCTCTACCAGGCTGAGCTACGCTCCGAGATGTTTATTTGCAACCACTTGCGATGAATTTGAGGAGGGGCTAAAGCAAACTTGTAACCCGCACTTGTCACCCGGTTGATTCTGAGGTATGTTTTGGCGTGATGAATGCAAAAACAGAACAGAACGCCCAAGCAAATGGGCATCCCGTCTTCCACAATGTCGGAGAGAATCTTTACCGTCTCGAATCATCGGGAGGATATTACGCGCTAATCAAGAAGGGGGGCAAGCAGTTTCGCCGCTCACTCAAAACCAAGGACCGCAAATTGGCCGAGCGGCGCTTAAAAGACATCAAGGAAAAGATGGGCGTCTTGCGCGTGACCGAAGACCCCCACGGCAATTTCAAGGCGCTCGCCGACCGTTGGCTTGACTCCCGCAAACATCGCTTGGCTGAGAGCACGGTGGACTGGTACGGATTCCTCATCAAGAGCTTGACGGAATTCTTTGGCCCTGCGTCCATTCGCAACATTTCGGTGGATGACTGTGAGCGGTGGGCCAAGACGAGGAGAAAAACAGGCGGCACGAAGGCGTTTGTCAGCGAACTCGACACCATGAACGCGGTCTTCCAATACGCGATTCGTCATGGTCTGATCCTGACAAATCCCGCCGCCCACATTGAGCGTCCGACCGTCCGCCAGCCAAAAATTCAAATCCCAAGCTTGGACGAATTTCAAAAGATTATGGCGACCATCCGCGAAAGCAGCGCACATCAGGAAAGCGAGAAAAAGACGAAAATGGGCGCGGACTTGGTTGAACTTTTGGCTTATTCCGGCGCGCGTGTCGCTGAGATCACCGGCGGGCGGAAAAAGAAGAATCCGCTGCTTTGGACTCATGTGAATTTCGACAACAACACCGTTTACATCCCCGGAACGAAGACCGAATCCGCCCCGCGCTGGATTCCCATGTCACGCGGGCTGCGAACCTGTTTGGAAAGACTGAAAGCGGAACAGAACCCACAACCAGACCAGCCTATCATTTCCATTTCCAGCGCCCGAAAATGCCTCGAAACAGCCTGCCGCAAACTTGGCATCCCAACCTACACCCACCACGATTTCCGACACTTCTTTGCGACAACGTGCATCGAATCCGGGGTGGACATTCCGACGATCAGCCGTTGGCTCGGTCACTCAGACGGCGGCGCACTGGCGATGAAAAGATACGGACATCTTCGTCAAGAGCACAGCATGGCGATGAGCAAGCGGGTAAATTTTGATAAACCAGCCAACGTCATCGAGATGCCGAAGTCGGCGGAAACCAAAACCGCCAACGCGCCATCCGATTCGAGAATTGACCGTCGCGCCGTTCCAATCCGAGTGTCCGCAAGGTTCTCGCGTGGGAGGCTATTGACGACGACGATTTGAAACTGGATGAAACCCACGTCCATCAACTCGCGGAGAATCTCAAAAGGGCCAGACGCGACTTGAAGGAGACCATCTGGCGTACCTACAAAAATTTGATGTTGCTCGGCAAGCAGTCTAACGGCAAGCAAACTGGCACAGAAGTTGTAATTTCCAATATCGACAAAAATTTCACGTCGCTGACCGATGACAAAGCTCCGCAAGAAATCGCCAACTACTTCGCGGTCTATTTGATGGAGTATCCCGGTATCACGATAGATTACAACGGCACGATTGTTGACCCCAAATCTGCGCACGACCGTTATGACACTTTGTCGCTGGGCGACATTACTCTTTCCGACGGCAAAACTGCCGCTGCTGACTTGACTGTGATTGAATGGAAACAACCGCAGGAACGCGCATTGCATCTATGCGATGCGCGGGGAATTTCCTTGCACCAGGTCTCTCCCGCCATTCACGCCCCCGGTTTTAATTTCACAGCTTATCTCAAATCAGACCATATCCGAGAATTGGACAAGCACGGACTTTTGACGCTTGAGGAATTGCATCCCGACGTGACCACGTTGATAAACGCGGCAAAGGGCAAGCTGAAAGAACACTTCCGCAAGCGGGCTGTGGAAAACACCGGCGCGCTTTTGCAGGAGTGGAAGGCCGACAAAATATATCCCTACGAAGGCGACCCCAAGGACAAGGTTGAAGAAGCCGAGCGCCAGGTGTTCGACGTGGTTGCTGTCAACATCGAAGAGACGCTCAATCAAGTCCTAGATAAATACCGTGTTGACATTCTAAAGCCGCTGGCCGATGACGCGCCTGTGACACTTGAGGACGGGACGACTGGACGAATTGATTTGATGTTGGCCCGTTCTGTTCCCCAACCGAGGGCAAACGAGCGTGAACATCTGGTAGTGGAATTAAAGCGCCCCGCGAAAAAAATATGCACGCTTATTCTTGGGCAGGTAAAAAACTATGCGATTGCCGTCGCGAGAGACGAACGGTTTCGAGACACGAAAACCAAGTGGATTTTTTGGGCTGTCTCCAATGAAATGACCGAGGAAGCGCGACGCGAGTCACGCCAGCGCAGACGACCGGAAGGTTTAGTCTTCGATGACGAAGAATTGCGCATCACAGTCTGGGCGAAAACTTGGGGGCAGATTATTAACGATTGCAAAGGCCGGTTAAATTTCTTCAAAGAAAAATTGGACTATGAGGCCAACCACGATTCCGCAAGGGTTCCTTCATCGCCTACTCCTCGTTGGGCGCAAATCAGTTTTTGGAGGGGTCTGTTTTGGAATGAGGGAATAGGACGTGCCAGCGCCCGTTGCGGCGGAATGTTTCCAGGCACATCAACGCTTCGTCTCCGGTTTGGCTCCAAAACTGCCCGGTGCGCTTGAAGCGGGTTTTATATTGTCGGCAAGTCGATTCCATCGTAGAGGCTCACCGCGTTGGCGGGCCGTTCCATAGTCCAGCCGGTCACGATGGGTTTGCAAATAGTTGACTTCTTTTTCCACCTGTTCACCCACGGAGCCTTCCAGCCGTTGGCGCAGTTGCTCCAGGTCGGTGATGACTTGGCAACTGGCGTCGGCCTTCAACTTGTCCAGCATCGGCTCTACCCATCCTTTGGCGGCGGCTTCATCGTCTGGGCGCAAGGCATGGGCCACCGCCCACAGGTGCTGGCTGACGTGGTAGAAGTCCACTCGCTGGCGGGCTCCGACAAAGCGGTCGCCGGCCAGGTTCCAGATCCAGGCCGCGCCATCGGCCACGATCAGGACTTGGCTGGCCCGGCCCAAGCCATGACGCATGGCCTCGGCCCACAACTGCTCCTTGAGAGCATCGGTTCCCCCGCGCGTCATGGCGTAGCCGCGGCTCAAAATAGTGGGGCGTCCGCCCGCCGTCTCGGCGCGCTGGCTCAGACGAAAACAGGTTCCTCCGCAGGCCCAATGCCAGCGGGAGGGTTCCTTTCCGCTCTGGCGCAAGGCGTCGCTTTGGCCCCAGGAGTCTCGCTCCCGAATGTTCCAGGCGTCCAGTTCAATGACCAGTGTAAAGGGCTCCAAAGCCAGCTTGAGTTGGAGGTCGTTGTCTTGTTGCCCACGGCCCTCGGACTGGCTCATTTGCCCGTCCATCTCCTTTCTCTTTTGCTCGGCTCGCTGGCCCTGCTGGCGGGCTTGCCGCGCCAGGGTGGCCGCGGAAATCTTGCCCCCCGCCAAGCGCTCCACCACTTGCTCGGCTTCCGGCGCCGGCATCTTGCTCACGGTCAAAGCCGCCATTTCCTGCACCGCTGGCGATTGCGTCCCTTCCTCCGGCAGACCCAGCGGCGCATCGGCTGGAAAACGCCATTTGCGGCGCCGTTTGCAATAGCCCCGCGCCCGCTGGAGCCGAATGGCGCCGAATCGAGTCTGAATGCTCGTCCAGTGTCCTTGCTTCCAGCGGCTTAACTTGTTTTGACAAACCGGGCAAGTCGGCGGCGCTTGATCGGC
>DATAUD010000111.1:0-84214 GCA_036268455.1 Verrucomicrobiia bacterium | reverse complement strand
GAAAACAGTAGTTGATGAGTTGCCATTCGGCGTCCGTCAGATCAGAAGTGTATCGCATCCCCAGCTTATAGGGGTACGCGCTGTAAAGTACAAGTTAACGTTAAAGTCGGGGTTTCCTGAGTTTTAAAACACGCTCTAAGGTGGTCCGGGATAAATGGGGAACGTTCGGACTATATCCGTAGAGCTGCCTTTACGCCAAGGTGGCGGATCCATAGTTTATGGATCCGCCTTTGTCATTTTAACCGCAAACCAGCGGCAACCGTTATTGCAGGCTTAGACGGTAGAATTCAGAGGTGCCGCCGGGTGCCACAGTCACTTGATTCTCATCGTTCGTTGCTGTCGGAACAGTGGGCACCGTCACCCAGTTGGTCGGGAGCAAGGAGGGCGTTTCCTGGAGGACATAATCTCCCACTGAACTGGTCCAGCTAATGGTCGGCTGACCGTTGGTGGTTTGAAAGGTCAGGCTGGGCACGCTGATAAAACTAAAATTGCTGATAAGCTGGGTGGCTTTGTCTCCGCCATCGGAGCCGGTGAACCCTACGTAGGCGGTGTTGCCGCCGACTTTAGCCGGTATGTTCACATTGGTGGTCAGAGTGAATTGTGACCCCGTCAGGGTGTCGTCCAGGTTAATCGTCAAGACAGCGTTGAAATAAGCAAGGTTGATGGCGATGATGTCACCGCTGTTAATATTGACCGAGCCGGTTGAATGGACGGTGCCTATGGCGCCGTTGGTTTCAACGGAAATTCCCACACCACCCACAGTGTCGCCCTCATAGATATTAAACTCCAACTCGACGCTGGGTGTGATCGCCGATGGGCTGCCGACGGCAAGCTGGCCGCCATCGCTGCCGACGGCCGCCGCGCCGCGCGGGTCGTTCTGGATGCAGAAAGTAACTCCGTCCGCAGCGGCGCTGTTGCTCCCTGAAGAGAGCTGATAATCGAAGGCGGCCTCGAAGGCGCCGATATAAACGGGGGACTGATAAAAGACAGCGGCGGCTTCGCTCCCAATGCTCGAAGTCAAATAAACCCCACCGTCCTGCCAAACCAAGGCGCCTGCGGGGCTCGCTTGAACAGAATAACCATTCCCGCTGTCATCAAAGAAACCGAGGGTGGGAGCTACGCTCAGGGTCGCTTGATCGCTGTTCACGGGACCGCCGTCGGCGTTGGTGACAGACAACTGATACGTGCCGGTGTCGGAAAGCTGAACGTCGCTAATCTTCAAGATATTGCTGTTGGCGCCGCTAATCCGGTCGTTATTGGTCAGGGTAACGGTAGTGGTTCCATTATTAAACTGCCAGAAGTAGGCCAGGGGCGGCGCGCCTTCAACGCCGACGGAGAAGGAGGCCGTGGAACCGACAACGGCGTTATCGGTAGAAGGCGTGATGTTCTGGGTTATTTGCGGGGCATAAATTACATTGAGGGAGACGGACTGCGACGTGTTGGTGCCAAAGCGGCTGCTAACGACGACATCGTAGGCATCGCTATTGGCGACATTGCTCACGACGAGAGTGGCGTTGGTTTGGCCGGGAATGGCGCTGCTGGCGACGAGATCGAACCATTGATAAGATAGTGGTCCGCTTCCTTCGACCACGACAGTGGCTATGAGCGCGCCGCCGGCGCTAATATTAGTGCTTGAGAGTGGTTGAACAACGATTTCCGGAGGAATGCCCGCGGCCACGTAGTGATTGCTCACCTGATTGGCGGTCAACGCGTATTTATAAATCGCAACGTCGTTGATTTCTCCCTCCCAGTTTTTGACAAAAGCAGAGGTGGCGTTCGTGCCGGCCGACCCGATAGTGACAGGCTCCAGAATGTTTTCGACTCCGATGGTGTTTGTTCCAACACCGGTGGTTGGATAGCCGCCATTCGAGGAGACGAGGTTCCCGTCCACATAAAGATAGAGGGTGGCAATGGGAATATCGGCCACTGCGACGAGGTGGTGCCAGTTGGTATCCGTAGCGGCCGGAGCGGTAACGGAAGTGCCTATGCCGCTGGCGTCGCGCACGTAAAACTGCCAATTATTAGTCTCGTATTCGAGGCTGAACTGATCGCCTCCAACAGTGGAGACTCCCCAGCCTTTGGCGATGATTGCACCCTGGCCGAAGGTGTTGCCCTCGATATTGACCCATGCCTCCAGGGAGAAAGACGGGCTATCCTGAACAGCGGTGAAGGTGATGTTCTGGATGCCACCGACCAGGCTGTTGGTGGCGGGGAAGGATGGATAGTAACCAAATTCAGCCGCGGTTTCGGTGTCAGTAGCCGGGGAATAGCCCAATTCTTCAGCTAAACCGGTGGCATAGCCGTCGAGGCCGAGGATCACATTGGTGTAAAAGCCATCATTGCCTCCCACGTAGTCGATGGCGGGTGTATCGGTGTTGCCGGCGCCGTTATCGGGATGCTCGTTTAGGGGCCAAAAATCGATCGGCTTGTCGTTGAGCACAGCCAAAGTGTAAGGGGCGGTCGGCAGCGCTTGAACCTCAATAGAGACTGGGGAAGTGACATTTGTGCCAAAGACATTGCTCGCGACGGAATAAACTGTCGCATTGGCGGCAACGTTGCTGATGGTGAACGAAGAGAGGTTCGTCGTCACTGCGACGACCTGGCTGTTCGAATACCAGTAATACGTAATTGGCGGCGACCCCTGAGTGGTGAACGAGATAATATCGCTCCCGCCAGGATAGAGCGGAACAGTCGTGGTTTCCGGCTCGGCAGTGATGGTGGGCGGTTCGGGCTGGAAGACGGTCACCGACGAGACAATGGTCGTGTAAGAACCAACGGAATTGGAAACGACGATCGAGTAGGAGCCGCTGTCCGTGCCGACAGTTCCACTCAGTAAAAGATTGGTTGTATTGACGCCACTAACGGTGGCGCCCGAGCCGGACGCGCTTGGACCGTTGGCCAGGTTGGTTCCGTTGAGCAGCCACTGGTAGGTATTGGGCGAACCGTTATTTAATCCGGCAACTTCGAGATTAAAGCTGGCGCCATAAATGTTCGACGCGCCGGGATTATTATTGACCACGCTCGGGCCACCGGTGACCCAGGACCAGTTGGTTCCAAACCGGAATTGGCCGATCAGCAAGGCATTCGGGGTATTGTTGGCGCGGTTCTCGAACATGAAGCAGGAAGTATAGGGGGTGAGATTGTTTTCGACGCTCGCCGCTTCTTGCGCGGAATTGGTGGGCGCCATGAATTCGCCGAAGGAATCAGAGGGAGGATCAACCCAGAGGGTCGCAATATCACTTTGGCAATTGTTGGGTTCGCCCACGCCACAATTGGTAATGGTTTCATCCATGACGATGAAAACGTTTTGGTACGTCTGCAGGATATTGGTCGCAAAATCGATCTGACCGCCTTGTTTGGAAATTCCGATTTGATAGTTGGTGCCCGTGCCGTTCACGGACTTGAAATAAATGCGATAGACCATCGTTCCCGGATTGCTCCCTTGTGTGGCGACGGTTCCCTGGTCGTTGTACCCAAAGCAATAAACCGGGGAAGAAGAAAGGCTGGCCATGTTGGTAATGTTGACGACCATTGAAGCCAGGACATCCATCGGCCCCGGGTATGGCGCGCCGGTGGCGCCATTGCCGAAGAAATCGAGGGTGTTATTCGTGTTGACGAACATGCGCGCCCCTTGGCCGCCGTTGATATTGGTCAGGATAATGGAATTTCCCGCGCCGGCCGGCAAACCGGGGTAAGTCACCGGGACGGAGGTGGCGACAATGGCATTGGGCGGACTGGTTTGGCCTGAATCGATTTCCCACCAGTAATCCCCGTTGGGATCGGTTTGCCCCCATAGATGTTGCCCGGGCGCGTAATCGAACGGGTCATATATCGGGAAAGCGGACAATTTAGTGATGGCCGCAAGAAAGAAAGAGACAAAAATGACGCTGGCAAGAGTTTTTCTCATAGTTTTATTGGCAAGTTCAAGCCGAACGATAGCTACTTTAACTGGCGGGTAAAGCGATTTTTTCAAATCAAATTAAATCGCTTGGATCGTTCCTGCCGCCTTCCGGCAGCCCTTGTTGCTGCATTTGGATGCCGGGGTTAATCCCATTGGCGCCGCCTACAACTCCGGCGACGCAGGAATCGTAGGATTTGTCGCTGAGTTTGACGCGGCCGGGCTTTTCGTCGTCGATTGCAACGACGGCGTCTTGAGAAATTTCGGTTTTTTTTCTCGAACGATTCGCGCATCCCCGATTCAGGGGATTGCGGGGCGTCTTGCCCCAGTGTCAGACTTTGCGGAAGATTCAATGAGGTACGGAGCCTGCATTTTGGCTGTCTTTTTATGCTGCCTGGAGAATGTGGCTCGCGCGACGGTTGGGGCGACCATGCCGTTCACGAGCGTCGAGGCGGAGAGCGGGCTTTTGGGCGGCGGCGCGACGGTGATTTCTCTTGCGGCGGCGCCCACAAATCAGTTCTCAAGCCCACAGTTGGAGGCTTCGGGGCATGCTTTTGTGGCGCTGACGAACGTTGGCCAGTTTGTGCAGTTGACGAATAACACGGGGAGCAATATTACGGCGCTCAATCTCAGGGCCTGCATTCCTGACGCTCCAACCGGCGGCGGGATTACTTCCACGATAGACCTCTATGTCAACGGTGTTTTTCGGCAGGCGTGGAGTGTCAGTTCAATGCAGTGTTATTGCTACGAAGGCGGGACCAATTACGCCAGCACAACGGACAAAAATCCGGCCGACGGCGATCCGCGCGACTTTTGGAATGATACGCACGCGTTTATTTCGGGCGGAGCGGTTCCGCCGGGCGGGACGATTCAGTTTCAGTTCGATTCATCGAATACGGCGGCGTTCTATTACATCGACGTGGTCGATATGGAAGCGCCTCCGTCGCCACTGGCGCAACCGACCAATTCCCTGAACATTCTCGATTACGGTGCCGTGTCCAATAACGCATCGGTGGACAATACGACGGCAATCAATAATTGCTTCAAGGCATGCCGCACGAGCCACAAAACCGCATGGATTCCGCAAGGGACCTACTACATCAGCGCGGTCAGCGGGGGGTTGAACGCCACGGGGATCACCATTGTGGGCGCGGGGCCGTGGTATAGCACGATTTACCGGGTGACTCCGGCGAACAATCCGTATGGGATTGCCAACATTATCGACGCCAATTCGTGCGTGATGTCGAATATTCTATTTGACTGTAATGCCACCAACCGGAACGGCCTGGATAATGACGGCGCGGTTGATTTTGCCGGCACGAACTGGGTGGTTAACAACGTCTGGATTCAACATGTTACTTCTTCCTTCTGGTGCGCGGGCGTCAACGGGATCGTCGAGAATTCGCGGACGTTGAGCACCTGGGCGGACGGAGGAAATCTCAACAACCAGCAGAACGGCGACGGCATTGGGATGAACCTGGTTTATTCGAATAATTTCATCCGCGGGACAGGGGACGATGGAATGGCGATCAATTCAGTCAATTATAATGTGTTCGGCTCACAGACCAATTATTATACGATCATGAGCAACATCACGTATGTCAATAATACCGCGATTGATCCCTGGGGCGGACACAATTTGAGCATCTATGGCGGGATAAACATCGTTCTGGAAAACAATCTGCTGACTGATTCGTCGTGGGAAACCGGGTTGAGCGTCGGGCAGTTTGGGCCGAATGGCTCGCCGACCGTGTCGGCAATCGTCACAGGCAACGTCCTCGTGCGCTGCGGAGCCAATTGTTTCAACCAGCGGCAGGCGGCGCTCGGGATCTGGGGCGCCGCCGCCAATGTTTATTGCGCGTCCAATATAATAGTTGACTCGTTGTATGATGGCGTTGGATTTGGGTCTTCCTCAAATATCGTGCTGGAGAGCAATACGATCGTTGCGCCGGGCGAGAACGGGATTGTCATCGGGCCGCCGTTTGTCACCGGTTCGGATGTGACTGGGTTCGCGGTTTTGAATTTCAACACGGTGACGGAACTGACCCCTGGATTTTCCAACTATCTCAATCTGGCTGGCGATTACGTTACTGGCGGGATTGAGAATAACGGTTTTACCGTGCCCGGACCGTTGGTTAGTCCATGGAGCGGTGAGGATATTGGATCAGTTGGGACTGCTGGCGGCGCCAGCTACAGCAAAGAGACGTTTACGCTCGTTGGTTCGGGCGCGGAGATTGGAAGGGGCGCCGATGCTTTCCATTATGTCTATCAGCCGTCCAGCGGAAATTGCGGCATTTCAGCGCAAGTGGCGACAGAAGAGGTTCTATACCCGGGCGCGAAGGCGGGAGTCATGATTCGCAATTCGCTCGATCCGGCGGATATGGAGGCGTCCGTCGTGGCAACTCCCGGCAATGGAATATTGTTTCAATGGCGCGGCGCTTACGGCGGCATGACATCGAACACCACGATTCCGAATTTGACGGCGCCGTGTTGGTTACAATTGGCGCGAGACGGAAACATTTTCACGGCCTCCTATTCGTCGAACGGGACATCGTGGACCGTGATCGGGACGGGAACCACAATTCCCATGGCTACCAATGTCGTCATTGGTTTGGGGGTGACAAGCGGCCAAGCCGGAGCTTTGTGCTCTTCGATGTTTGACAATGTGACGGTCGTAATTCCCGCATTGGAATTTTCCGCGGTGCATTGGGAAGGCGACCTGATAGCAAACCTCCAATCGAGCGATCTCAACGCTGGCAGTTCGGTATGGACCAACCGAACCAGCAACGCCAACAGCGTCGGCAATTTTTCGACTGTGGGAAAAAAGGGCCTGAGCCTGACTAACACCACGTGGAATTCCCAAGCCATCAAGGCGCTCCTGGTCAACGACACTCTAGCCAACGCCGTCCAATCAGCTTTGGCAACACCCGCTGAGATTATTGGGGATAGCCCTGTTTCGGCGGAAGCGTGGATCTACGCCATTGCGGTCAGTCAGCAAAACAGTTGCGTCATTGGTTATGGGATCCAAGGCGGATCGTCGTCGCCCGAGGAAGACCGGGAATTTGATTATAGCGATCCATGCTGTGGCGGGGGTGTGTCAGGCGATTTTGGAAGTTACGACACGCCCTGGAAGACGACGCCCGCCTCTGGCGCCTGGCATTACCTGGCCTGGACTTATGACGGCGGGACCGTGAGACTTTACCTCGATGGGGAATTGAATACGGAAAACAGTCCAAGTTCTCCCCTGCAAACTCCGCCCACAGTTATCGGAGTCGGCGCGGGAATTGCCAATGGCGGACCGAACCTTGGAGCGGATTCTTTTCAAGGATACATCGCTGCGGCGCGACTTGAAAGCGGCGTCTTGACCGCCGCGGACATCGCCACCAACTACGCCCTCGGGCCTCTGGCCGGCGCGGCCGCCGTTACTCCCGCAGGACTGTCCGCAACGGCTGGAGACGGGCAAGTGATTTTGACTTGGGACTACGCCGGCAACGCGGCCAGCTATGACGTGACGCGAGCCACTGCTTTGAATGGCCTCTACACTGTCATCGCGACAAATCTCACAGCTCCAGAATTTACGAACACGGGTCTCTCAAATGGGCTGACCTATTACTTTGCCGTGTCTGGTGTGAATTCCGCGGGCGCGAGTTCCAATTCCGCGCCGGTTGCGGTTCAGCCTGTTTCTTTGAGTCCGCCCGTGTTCAACTTCGCGGTCATCGGCGGGAATCTCCAACTTGCCTGGGGGCAAGATCACACTGGCTGGACTTTGCAGGCGCAAACCAATTTGCAAGGCGAGGGGATCAGCACAAATTGGGTGACCATCCCCGGCTCATTTTCAACAAACCAATTCACGCTTCCAATCGGTCTTGCGGGCGGAAGCGTATTTGTTCGCCTGGTTTATCCGTGAAAGACTATTCGGAATAAGCGGCTTCGGCGCCGACGACGCGTTCGCTTTGCACCCATTGAATGGCGTGGTGCACAAGTTCGGTCGCGGTCTGGAGATTCAGCTTCTCTTTGATGTGAGCGCGATGGGATTCAATTGTCTTGACGCTCAGGTGCAATTTCTCGGCGATGGGGCGCGTGCCGTGCCCTTGTCCGATAAGACTGAAGACTTCCAATTCGCGATCGCTCAGAGCCTCGATGGGAGAAGTGGCCGTGGACGAACGGCCGCCGACCAGGGTGTTCAGCATCCTGGCTCCAAGGCGGTCACTGAGATAAACTTCGCCGCGAAGGACTTTGCGCAAGGCCGTCAAAACTTTTTCCGTGGCTTCCTGTTTCATGATGTAACCGGAAGCGCCGGCGCGCAGGGCGCGATGGGCATAGACCGATTCATCGTGCATGGAAAGAACGAGCACTTGCAGCTTGGGAAAGCGGGCCTTGATGTTTTTGAGCAATTCGATGCCGCTGGCGCCCCCAAGGGAAATATCAATCAAAGCCACATCGGGCTTTGAGGTTTCGATGGCAGTGAGCGCCTTGGCGGCGTCTTCGGCCTCGCCCACGACGAGCAAGTCCTTCTCGTTGTTGATGAGCTGGCCAACACCTTTTCGCAAGAGCGGATGGTCATCGACGATGACGATGCGAGTCGGATTTTTTTTGCCGCCGTTGGCGACCGGTGCGGAAGGGGGTTGGGGTGCTGTTGCTTTCATTTTAGTATTCTTTCGGCAATGGCCTCAGTCGTAATCAAATATACTTAATAGGGCTAGTGTTTTCTCGCAATCAGGCAAGATAACCTTCCGCGATGCGGGGAATCCCTGATGCTTTGACAAGGGGTGGTAAAGGGAAAAAGAAAACGGCGCCCGTTCGGGAAAGAGAAAAGGCGCGCCGTTTGACGAAACTTGACTGCTCCACTACACCGCGATTAGACGTCGTAGTAGAGATGGAATTCGTAGGGATGCGGACGCAAACGAAGGGCGTCGGCCTCTTTCCGCTTGTGGCTCACCCACATCTCCAGAAAATCTGGGGTGAACACGTCGCCTTTTAATAGGAATGCGTGGTCCTTTTCCAGAAGATCGAGGGCTTCGGTCAAACTCGAGGGCACCTGCGGAACGCGGGCCAATTCTTCCGGCGGCAGTTCGTACATATTCTTGTCCATTGGTTCGCCAGGGTCGATCTTGTTCAATACGCCATCCAACCCAGCCATGAGCAGAGCGGTATAGCAGATGTAGGGATTGGCGGACGGGTCCGGCGGACGATATTCGATTCGCTTGGCTTTGGGACTTTCGCTGAAGGTCGGAATGCGGATGGCGGCGCTGCGATTGCGGGCGCTGTAGGCCAGATTCACCGGGGCTTCAAAACCCGGCACCAGGCGTTTATAGGAATTGGTGGTGGGACTGCACAACGCGCACAAGGCCTTGGCGTGCTTCAGGATGCCGCCGATGTAGTGAAGAGCCATGGGGCTGAGGCCGGCATATTCTTTACCGGCGAAGAGAGGCTTGCCTTTTTTCCAAAGGCTCTGGTGAGTGTGCATGCCGGAACCATTGTCGCCGAACAGGGGCTTGGGCATGAAGGTCGCTGTTTTGCCATGTTTGCGAGCGACATTTTTGATGACATATTTGTAGAGCATCATGTTATCGGCGGTTTTGACGAGGGTATCGAATCGAAAGTCGATCTCGGCCTGGCCGCCTGTGGCGACTTCGTGATGCTGACGCTCGATCTTGATGCCCAACTGCTCCATCAACAAACACATCTCGGTGCGGATGTCCTGCTGGGTGTCGTTGGGGGCGACCGGAAAGTAACCTTCCTTGTGGCGGATTTTGTAACCGAGATTCGGGAGTTCGTCCTTGCCGGTGTTCCAGATCGCTTCCTCCGAATCCACCAAATAGAACGTGCCATTGCTCTTTGCGTCGAACTGCACGTTGTCAAATATGAAAAATTCAGCTTCGGGGCCGAAGACAGCCTGATCGGCGACACCTGTGGATTCCAGGTATTTTTCGCCGCGTTGAGCGATGCCGCGCGGGTCACGATTGTAGGCTTCCTTGGTGCCCGTCTCGGCGATGGTTGTGGTCAACGACAATGTCGGGACGCTGCAAAAGGGGTCGATAAAGGCGGTGGCGGGATCGGGCATCGCCAGCATGTCTGAGGCTTCGATGGATTTCCATCCGCGAATGGAGGAGCCGTCGAAACCGAAGCCGTCGGCAAAAACGTCCTCGGTTAATTCGGAAACAGGGACACTGAAATGCTGCCATGTTCCGAAAGTATCGACAAATTTGATATCGACCATTTTGGCGCCCTGTTTACGGGCCATCTCTATTACACTTTTTGGTGTGTTCATGACATTTTGTGATTGGTGCATTGTTATTTTGTTACAATCGAACGCGCCCGAGCGCTAAGTGCGTCTTTCGTCCCCCTTTATTGGCGCAACGCGCGTCGAATCAGCCGTGGTAACCCTCCTCTCCGTGCTCCGCAAGATCGAGGCCTATGGTTTCCACTTCCTCTGTTGGACGCAGCCCGACAAGGGCCTTGACGATGTACGCAATCACTGTGGTCCCCGCAATGGCGAGCACGAGAGTGACGCCAATGGCTTTGAGTTGCTCAAGAACCAGGCGTTGCGTTGGAGAATCTGTGACGTAGCTGGCAAGGTTTGTCGCAAGATTGCCGTTGACGGATTTGCGGGCAAGCACTCCGGTGAGAACGGCGCCAATGGTCCCCCCGATCGCATGAACCCCGAATGTATCGAGCGCGTCGTCATAACCAAACCAGCCCTTGACCTTGAAGCAGAAGAACCAAGGGATCAGACCCGCGCAGATTCCGATAACTACGGAGCCCGCCGGTGTGACGAAGCCGCAGGCGGGTGTTATGACCACAAGCCCCGCGACGGCCCCCGAACAAAAACCCAGGATGCTGGGACTGCCGCGTGTCATCCATTCCAGCATCGGCCAGACAAAGGAAGCTACGGCAGTGGCCAGCGTTGTCGTGGTAAAGGCGTTTGCCGCAATGCCATCGGCGGCCACGGCGCTGCCGGCGTTGAATCCGTACCAGCCGACCCACAACATGCCTGTGCCGATCATGCAATAGGTCATGCTGTGCGGGGTAAAGTGTTCCTTGCCGAATCCGAGGCGTTTTCCAAGAATGATGCAGAGGACGAGCGCGGACCAGCCAGAAGTCATGTGGACCACCGTTCCGCCGGCAAAATCAATGGCGTGGATTTTTGCGTCCGGATTGGAAAGTCCATTCATCATGCCGTCTATCCCCCAAATCATGTGGGCCTGGGGAAAATAAACAACGAGCATCCATAGGGTCATGAACAAAAAAATGGCGGAGAATTTGATCCGCTCCGCAACGGCGCCAAGGATGAGCGCCGGAGTGATGATGGCGAACATCAATTGATACATTGAGAAGACGTTTTGGGAAACCCAGTAGGAGTAATCGCCGTTCGGGCTGGAATCGACGTTGTGCAGGAAGGCAAAGTCGAGGTTGCCCAGAATCGGACTCCCATGATGAAACACCAGGCTGTAACCGAACGCGTACCACAGAATCGTCACCAGGCCGGTGATCAACATGCATTGAGCCATGACGGACAGAACATTCTTCCGGCGAACCAAACCGCCGTAGAAAAGTGTCAGCCCGGGCAACGTCATAAAAAGCACAAGCGCCGCGGAAACCATTTGCCATGCGTTCGGGCCAGGTCCGGAATTGGGAGCGAATTTGCCGGCTTTTTCATCGTAGGTGCCGAGGTTGGAGCGGAGGTTTGTATTTCCATCGGAACCGCGAGCGCCGTTGTTGATGTAGGCTTCCAAGTCCGCCACGCGCTGCTCCAGCGATGGCGCGGCTGAAGCCGCAACGGGCGCGCCAATGGACCTATATGCCGAACCGAGCATAAGAAAAATTGAAATCACCGCGAGAGGACAAAAAGCATTCTTCATGGGCGATTGAAATAACCGAAATCCCTGAAGATGGCCAGCAGTGAGTTTTAGGGAAGTTTTATATCGCGGCGTCGCCTTTCTCCTCGGTCCGAATGCGGATTATTTCTTCGACATCCGAAACGAAAACCTTCCCATCGCCGATTTTTCCTGTCTTGGCGGAGCCGACAATAGCGCCCACCGCGCCATCGACCCGTCCGTCAGGAAGAACGATCTCGATCTTTATTTTGGGAAGGAAATCGACTTTGTATTCGCTGCCACGATAAATTTCGGTGTGTCCTTTTTGCCGGCCGAAGCCTTTGACTTCGCTTACGGTCATTCCTTCAATTCCAATTTGGCTTAACGCATCCTTCACCTCCTCAAGTTTGAATGGTTTGATAATCGCTTCAATTTTTTTCATTTAGGTGACAAAGCTTTCGGCGTCCAATATCAGACAAAAGGGTATTAGCAGACGAAGTGCCACGGAATAATCACGAAGCTTCGGTTGGTTTGTAAGATGCTTGAATTAAGCAAGATAGAAATAGAGCAAAAACAACAAAGACCCGGCGCTAATGTTCCTTTCTGCGCAATCTGGACAAAATGCCACGCGGGGCTTGGGTCAAATCAGCGTCCCGCCGCGCGCGCCATATTGACGGAGTCTTTGATTCGTTTGTTATCGGCCCGAATGCGAGCGGCGAGCGTCTTGCTGATGGAAAAAAGAATTGGCGCGGAAAGTTCGGGAGCATCGCGCCGCAACTTGTCGAAGGCTTCGGAAGTGATTTTCAACAGAATGCTGTCCTTGTTTGCAATCACGTCCGCCGAACGCGGCCCCTGATCGAAAAGCGCGATTTCGCCGAAACATTCTCCAGGCCCCAAGGTGGCGAGAATCGTTTCCTTTCCATTGATCATCAGCCGAACCCGCAGTTCGCCATCCAGGACCAGGTACATTCCGTCGTCCGGATCGCCTTGCTTGACGATTTGAGTCCAGGGACGAACCATTTGCGATTCCATAAAACACATGAAACGGTTCAATTGGTCATCGCTCAATTCGGCGAGAGCTTTGACACGGCGCAACATTCCCGGCGTGATTCCAGCACGGTCAACAAAGAGATCAGGGTCCGCGATGGCGGTTGTGGACTTCTTGTGGAAAAACATCTTAAGCTCGGGAACATCGGAGGCTTTGCGCCAGCGATCATTGCCGCTGTCAAAAATCCAAGTGTCGGCGAGGACTCGTTGGTCCTTCACCCAGGCGATCAAAGCGGGCAATTCAACCGGTCCATAGACCACGTTATCAGCGGCCCAAATGCTAAAGACGACTTGGTTTGTGTCGGAAGCCACAACCGATATTTAGCAGGACAAGCATAAAAGAAAAGCGAAAACGCCCGCGCGTTACAATTTATTTGTGACAATAAAAAACCCCTCCCGGTTTCCCGGAAGGGGTCTTGAAGATAATTCAGCCAGGCCGAATTAGAACTTGTAGATCACGTTGGCCGCGATCATGACGTCGTTCTTTTTGTTCGGAAGTGACGCCGCGGAGCCGGGAGCGCCGACCCCGCCGAAGGGCGTGGTGCTGTCGCACGCGTGGTCCCAACGGATTTCCAAACGGCTGATGACGTTCGCCCAGAGGTCGTATTGCAGGGTGCCAGTCAATTCAAGCACCTTGTTGAAATCCGGGGTGTATGCCGTCATGTAGCCCAATCCATAGCCGTCCGCGTATTCGGCGCGGCCGTTCAACGTTAGTTTGTCGGTCAGCTTAAACGAGGCGTAGCCCGCGATCGCCTGGAAATAACCGGTATCCACATCGCCAATGTCGGCATGTTGGATAGAGTCCCATGATGCGCCGAAGGTCAGGCCCGTGACTGGCGTATTGATCGTTGCGCCAAGGTAGATTTCCGACCTGTCGTGCGGCGAGGTTGGCGTTCCAGCGGTGGAAACAGTCGCTCCGCCTTCACCGAGGTCGAACCCGGCATAAAACGCGGAACCTTTGAAACCACCCCAGCTATCCGGGGCAGTCACCGTGAGCAAGCTCACCAAGGACTTCTTGGATTCAACATATTCACCGAACGGAGCATCGTAGCGGGAATTCACGCTGGATCCTTCCGTCTGAACCGTATCGGCAACGCCGAGTTGAAGGTTGATGGCGCTGGTGATGTTATAGCTGCCCAATAAACCGGTGTGTTCGGTAGGCTCCATGGAGTAGCCGTACGACCGAGTGAAGTTGGGGTTTTTGTAGCTATCGCTGGATTCATAACCAAGAAGGTTGTCCCAGCGGCCCAATTCCCAGTCAATGCCATTGCCCACAGGCATGTGCAGTGCGACATACGCCTGGCGGATTGGATACGCGCCACCGTCGATCGCCTCGGCATCGGGGCCGTAGCTCAATTCAGCCACATAACCGGCGGACCAACCGGTCTCGTCCTGGGGATGGGCAATTTTGACATCGACGGCGTCCAAATTGAATCCGTCTTGTTTTCCAGCGTTAAAGGCAAAAGGCGCGGGGTTCGCGTTGCCTGTGCCGGGGTTCCATACTGCCGATGTGTCCACGTAACCACTGATTGTGGTCGCCGACAACGCTGTCAGCATGGGAATCGGTGTTGGCGCGGGCGCATTTGTCTGCGCCAGAAGCGCGGGCGTTAGGCTAACCAGCCCTGCGGCGGCCAATCCTATTGTCCATTTGTTTACTCTCATGTTCCTCCTGCGATGTTATAGGTTAAGTTCGTTTTTAGTGCGTGTCTTGAAGGTGAAAACAGTTCACCCCGGCACCGAAAACGGTGCATTAGTCGCGGACAATAGGGAAATCGCCTTGGTTTGACAACAAGTTTTTTCGCGGAAATGTCACATTTTTAGGCACGAAAATCTGCAACTGTCTGTTTTGTAGTCACTTAAAGATGATTTGATTGCCGAAAAAAATGCGCACTCCCGAGATATTACAATAGGTCAAACAATGGTAAAATATACCACAGGTGGTATATCTGAACTTTTTAACCCCATCCTTTAGTGGTTTTAGAAGACGGCGGGCTGCCCTTCTTGAAGTATTTGCAGATGATGACTCATGCCACTCGCGTGCGCCAATTCCTTGAGCCAGCGCGGCGGCTCGTCCAAAGCTTCAAACGACAGTTTGAAGGTCCCATAGTGCATTGGCACAAGCCATTTCGCCTGGAGATCCGCAAACGCCTTGATCGCCTCGTCCGGCCCCATATGCACATGGCGAAACGAATCGGGATAATAGGCCCCAATCGGCAAAAGGGCGATTTCTGGCGGGCTGGTCCGCCCAATCTCCCGAAAGCCGGGAAAGTAAGCACTGTCTCCCGCATGATAGAGCCGACGCCCCTGATGTTCGATCAGGAACCCGCCGTAACCGCGATGGTCATCCCGCAGAACCCGAGCACCCCAATGCTGTGAAGGCGTCAGCGTTACCCGCCAATCGCCATGCGAAAAGCTCTCCCACCATTGAAGCTCTATAATTCGCTCAAAACCGAGATCGGCGGCCAATTCGCCCATCCCCCAAGGCATGATGCCGATCTTCGGTGCGGGTAAGCGGCGAATTGTCGGCTTGTGGAAATGATCGAAATGGGCGTGGGTCAGCAAAACCAAGTCAATGGGCGGCAAGTCCTGGATTTTCAAGCCGGAACGGCGAAGGCGCTTTATCAGAAACAGCCAATTGGCAAAATTCGGATCAATCAGCACGTTCAAGTCCGTAAACTGCGCCAAAAAGGAAGCGTGGCCGATCCACGTCAGCGCGACCTGCCCGTAAGTCAGCTTCGGAAATCGCGGACGGACATGCTCGCCAGTCCGGGGAGTCAGAAGAGTCTTCCAGACCATTTCATAAAAGAAAGTGCGTGGGTTGAAATGCTTGCTGGGTGTGAGATCCTTAAAAGACCGCGGCAGCGGTTTGCGCCGGCGAGCGGGCCTTCCCTTCGGCAGCAAGCCGGAGTCGTGTTTGCGCATATATATCTGTAATACCTCTAGCAGCTAAATCGCCAAGTTTCAAATTTCCGCTGTGGCGGCTTCACCCCACTTGCGGCTCGAATATTTGAAGTTCGCTTGCCGCGCGGACGACTTCACGCATTTCCGACAGCGACTTCAATTCTCCCGCGGCCCGGACCTGCGAGAGCAAATTCCCCAACACCGTCGTTTCCGAAGGGCCTGCCACCACCCGCCGCCGACACCTGTTGGCCGTCAATTGATTCAGCAACTGATTGCGCGACCCTCCGCCGACGACGTGGATGACATCGATTCCCGTTCCGGCCACCTCTTCCAGTCCGTTCAAAACGCCGGAATACTTCGCCGCCAAACTTTCCAAAGCGCAACGCACCAGACCGCCTTCGCTCTGCGGCGCAGCCTGGTTGGACGCGCGACAAAGCGCCTGAATCGCCGCAGGCATGTCCGGCGGGTTCGCCAGACTCGGGTCGTCAGGATCGATAATTGCCGGCGGCGGCGATTCCTCCGCCAGACGGGTCAGTTCAGCATACTCAAAACTACGGCCCCGGCTTTCAAAAGCTTTCTTGCACTGTTGTACCAGCCACAATCCGCTGATGTTTTTGAGGAGGCGGAACGTCCCATCGATTCCTCCTTCGTTGGTTAGGTTGAGTTGGAGCACACGGTTGGACAGCAGCGCATTTTGGGTTTCCACTCCCATCAAAGACCAAGTCCCAGAACTGACGTAGGCCCAATTCGTTTTTCCGGTGTTGGCCGTCGGAATGGCGGCCACCGCCGCCGCGGTATCGTGGGTCGGCGGCGCGATTACTTTGATCGCCCCCAATCCGGTGCGGGCGGAAACCGATTCCCGCAACCGTCCAAGTTCCGTGCCTGGCGGGACAATTTTTGGAAAAATCCGGCTAGGCAATTCGAATTTCTCCAGCAAATCAAACGCCCAATCGCGGGTCATCGGGTTGACGCATTGGCTGGTGGTGGCATCGGTGAATTCAGCCACCCGCGAACCGCATAAACACCAATGAAAAAAATCCGGCATCATCAGCAGGCAATCCGCCGCGGCGAGTAAATCCGGGTTCGCCCGCTCAAGCGCGAGCAATTGGTAAAGGGTGTTGATTTCCATGAATTGCAACCCGGTCTTCGCGAAAATTTCCTCGCGCGGCGCGCGTTTAAACGCGCAGTCGAACATCCCGTTCACCCTTCCGTCGCGATAATGATACGCCTGCCCCAGCATCTCGCCGGATTTTGTCAATAATACGAAATCGACACCCCAGGTGTCCACCCCCACCGACACAACCTTGTCGCCGAAATGTTTCGCCGCAATCGCCAGGCCGTTTTGAATTTCCGACCACAGCCGCAGCACGTCCCACCGCAGCGAGCCGGCGATGTTCACCGGCCCGTTGGAAAACCGATGCAATTCCTCCACCCGCATTTGGCATCCGTTCCACGCGCCCGCCATCACCCGGCCGCTTTCCGCTCCGAGATCGACTCCGAGGTAAACCTGTTCGTTCATGCTGTCAGCGGGATACCTGCCCGCGCGCCCGCGAAACATCAAGACGGAAAATTCATTCGTAAAACGCGCCTCGTTCCGCGTTCTTGCTTGACGTGGCGTGAGGCAATGATTGAATTCAGGACGAGATGAAGATTAAAATTTTATTACCGCTGGTTTTTTCAGCCGCCATTGTTTGTTTTTCCGGATGCGTCGGAACAGAGGACGGACGCAACACCGCCGGGGTGCCGTTCACCAAGGACACGATCACCAGCCGTTATGAAAGGCCGGCTCCGGCGCTTGCCAATGCCACCCGCGAGGTATTGAAGCGCAATGGCAAGATGCTTGTCGATAACTCCGTCAATAATACCTTCGAGGCAAAGGTCAATCAGCGGACCGTCTGGGTAAGAGTGGCCGACATCGATGGCAAACTGACCGAGGTTGATGTTCAGGCTCGTGGGCCGATGGGTGGAGACGTGGACCTGGCGGCGGAGCTTTCAAAACAGATCGCCTTGCAGTTAATGGCCAGCCAGAACCAATAGCTAGTTCGGATTCAAAATCGTCAGTGGCAGCCAGCCGATCATTTGGTTGGGCAGCCGAACATCCAGCGAACCGGGCATCATTTGTTCAAATTCCGTGTGGCCGTCGCAAAAAACAACGTTTGCGCGCTGATCATGCCGGAATTGGCCGTTCGGCTCGCTCGGGTCCTGGTTGATGTAATACCACTCTTCAAACATCGGCGAAGCGACCGATGCCGGCGCCTCGAACGTGTTGACCTGCGCCGAATCCGCCAGCAACGCAACGACCGCCGGGCGATTGATGGATTTCGTGTTTATTGGCGGCTTGTTAGGCGGCGCGAGATACCAATTGTAACCGTAATCGCACGTCGGCGTCGCCGCCTTCAATTTGAATTGCGACGACGTGTAATCGAACGCGGGGCACAAATCCACTCCCGCGCCCATGTATGGAAACAACGGTCCCAACGACGGATCAAAAGGCCGCGTCTCCTCCGGCCCGTTGCCGATCCAGCCAAACCAATACACCGCCCCGTTGCTCTCCGGAACTCCGCCGTAAGGAAAAGTCAGCCCGTTATTGTCCTCCCAGTACATTTGCGCGGAAAAACTGAACTGCCGCAAATTATTGACGCACTTCACCGATTTCGCCGGACCCTCGCTGCGGTTTAAAGCGGGGAGCAACAGCCCGGCAAGAGTCGCGATTACCGCAATGACCACTATCAGCTCAATCAGCGTAAACCCTTTTTCTTCTTCGCGGCACGCCCTGGCCAGGCATTGCGGGCAGAGGCAGTCGGATTGCGAATCAATGTTGCGCAACTCCGGCAGGTCCTGGCACCAGCAGCGGTTGGGCGCCCGGCATTCAAACTGGGCGCCACACCGCGGGCAAAGTTTCTGTTCCGGTTCGGTCATATCAATTGCGGCGCGCGTTGACCCGATAAAACTGTTGCGGACCGGGCGCGGTGTTGTCCTCCCATGTTATGTTTGCGCCAGTCCCCGCAAGGCCGCTGACGACGGGCGACCACGATTCCAAATCCGGGCTTCGCTGCACCGTGTAGGTCCAATTCGTCCGGCTCAGGAATTGGCCCTGCCAAATGTTGTTCGTCAAATTCCCGGCAAAAAACAGGACCGGCGGCGGTGGCACAGTCAATACGATATTCGCC
This sequence comes from Verrucomicrobiia bacterium, assembly GCA_036268455.1. Taxonomy (GTDB): domain Bacteria; phylum Verrucomicrobiota; class Verrucomicrobiia; order Limisphaerales; family Palsa-1400; genus DATAUD01. The sequence goes on along the minus strand of DATAUD010000111.1, from coordinate 65,381 downwards.
ACCGTTCCGTGCGCCAGAATCGAGCCGCCATAATCAGGGTCTTGTCCCGCCCCCGAATAATTTTCCACCGCAAACGTGTCAACTCGAAAATCAGTGAAGGCTGGCGCCAGCGGCTGAGGATTGATCGCGCCAATCGAAATGCCATTGGTGGTGATCGTAGTGTAAAGCGTCTGGCTTCCCGAATTGTAGGACATCGTGACTCTCATCGTCACATCGAGTGGCAGGCTCATAAATGTCTGGTCCGACACCCCGTTGTAATTAAGCGAACTATTGGTGCTGTAAATTCCATTCCAGATCGCGGCGGAGTCGCCCTCCGCATCTGTCGGAAAACAATCAAACTCCACAAGGTCCGGCACCAGTGCGTCGCCTCCCCGGTAAAAATCCGGCCCGGTTGCCTGTCCGAAATCCTGGAAGCCCGAGGCCATCTCGAAATTATAAGGCTCGTTCGTGTTGAGTCCTCCCGCAGTGTCCGTCAAGTATAAGTCAAACGACATTGAAAAACTGTCCGCCCTGCCCATGATCGTTTGCAACGGGTGATAGAAATAACTGTTCGGTTGTGATGTGTCCCACGTCACCGCGAGGTTCTCGCTCCCGGGCTGCCACACAAAAAGATTCGTTTCGCCAAAAATCCCCCAGCCGTCCGCGGCCGGATTATTCACGAAATCCTCCACAATGATTCGCTGACCGTTGGTGCTCGCAACCGCCGAAAAACCGGCGACTTGCACGCGCCCGCTTTGCACATCGATTCGCACGTAGCGAATATCATACAACGAAACCGGGTTTCCGTTCGTGTCCTCCGCCCAGGCGATTGCGTAACTCGCCCCTCCCGCGGATCCTCGATACAACTGCTCGATCTCTCCCAGCGTCGCCCCCGCGAAATTGGTGGCCGTCAAAGCCGGATCCACCGGCAGTTGAAAATCCTCCTCGCCATCGCTCGGAAACAAAACATTGACGGTCGGAGCAAGCCCCGAGTTGAGCCGGTAGTAAGTGACGCCGTCGCGGCTCACCGAAACAGTGGTTTGCGTGGCGTCGGTGATCAATTCGCCCGATGTCGCTGGAGTGCCGAGGTATTCGTAATTGGTATCGACCGCATTGGTAACGACAAAAAACGAATTCCCAAAAATAGTGAAGTCGCGCCCGAACGGATGCCCCGGCGTCTGCAAAATGGGCGGATTGAATTCGACCGTCAGCCATCCGTTGCTGCCGACGGATAGAATCTGGGACGTTTCGTATGCCGGATCGAATGGATCGACCGGGTCGCCGTATGAATCCGCGGTGGACGGCTGCCCGATGACGGCGGCGGTGTTCGTATAGCCGGGCGCGTAACCGGCGCCGGGGTTATAATTGACTACAGCGGTGGCGTATGGACCGCCAAAGGTTTTGGAAACGAGGACGAGGCTGGCCGCGGCCAGCGACAATATGATCTTGGTTCGCATGACTGATCTTTCAACTTTCGGGTGATGATTGAGAGACCAGTGCGAAGTCCGGAGGCATAAAAAAACCTTCAGACTCCGGCAAAACCGAGAATGAAGGCATTCGTAGGGATCCGTTGAAAAACAGTTTCAACGGCCTGGCCTCATCCTTCTCTTTGTCGGAGAAGTGGCCTCGCGCTTGCAAGGCCCGACGAGCATAACCGCGCTGATGTCCTGACTTCCGGGCTTCGATCCTCCGTCCCGCCTTCCCAGTTCCAAAATGGAACCAGTGGCTCATTGGGACTTAGTAACCCGTCACAGTGGCGCAACCGTCCTCGATTTTCACGAGGTTCCCAGCGGTGGCTACGGCTGAACTATCAAAGAACACTCCACAAATAATCTTTTCCACTGCCCGTGCAAGGAAAAAAACCCCCTTTCCGCCCTGAAACAAAAATTGTCCCGGGGCGGCTTGCTTTCTATCGTGGAACTTTGCCTGAGTTTGACTACGCCGCTCAGCTAAAAGCCGGCGCGACCTCGATTTTTTGGCCGGGATTCACCTTCAAATCATTCCCAGCCGACCAAACCTGGTCGTTGAGAAGCACCTTGAATGTGATCGGGGCTTTCACGGGCTGTGACCAACGCCACGTTTTGCCATCGACACAGGCCAGCGGCACGCCGCGCTCCCAATTTAATCCGGAGCCTTCACCCCTCAAATACAAGGAGTTGCCAAATCCGACGTCCGCTTTGACGTCGATTGTCGTCACCGCCTCCGAAGGAGACGATTTTACGGGGCCGGGAGTTTTAACAGACGGTGTCAGGGCGACCTTTGCCGCGCTTTTTTTAGGTTTCATATTCAGTTTATTAATTCAGTTCAAAAGGAAATTCGCTTGCGCGTCTCTCCGGAATGCCCCTAGCAATCGGCATTCCAATCATCCCAATAGACGTTTTGTCCAGTGAAAGTGTTCACCAGATCAGCCCCGGCGTCTGTGACTTTTCTGTTAAAAACTTCGCAACCTGCAAACTCCTAGCCAGTTAGACAATCCTTTCCGCCGGTCGTATTTTATACTATGGTGGCGCCTGTGCTCGAACCCGTCATAGCCGACGAACCGCCCCGCGGCGTTAAACGTTACGCGGGTAGAGTCATTTATATTTACGCTTTTGACGTGGCATACGAGATGATCCGCCAGCCGCTCCAGCAATTACTCGGACAGCCGGTGGCTCAATTCAATGTTGATACCAGCCGCCGAAACCCGCGCCACCTCTTCTTTTACCGTCCGCAAATGGTTCGGTTGCCCCCAATGGAGCGTATTGGCCCGAATGGCCCTGTCCGCATTGAACGAACGGTGAAATTTCTCCCCGTCGGCGCGTTGAGCATTACCGTTTCCGTCCCGTTCGAGGTGCAGGCAATTGAGGATTTGGTTGCCTATCACGATTTGAAATTTTCCAACGGCGAATTGACCCGCGAGGTCCGCCAACTGGCCGAGGAAGCCCGCCGTGAATTGTCGCCCATTCTGCTCAAGCCCGTCCCCCAACTTGCGGACGAGGAAGCCTACACGGTTTTTTGTATTGACGCTCCGCTGGTAGCCGAGGATGGCCGCCCCTTGAGCGCGGAGGATTGGCTTCATCAGCATCGCCGCGAAGTCGCCGCCCTTCTCACACAGGAAGAGGATGTCAACCAGCTTTCCCGTCAGGAGGCCGATGAATCCACCGGCCGTTACCTCAGCTATTACGAAAACGACCTGGCCGTCCTGGATTGGGACGCCGCGTTGGTCGTCCAGGAACCGCAGGGCGTCGATGAAATCCTTTACGTTTTGGAATCGGCCAACCTCCAACTGGCAGAGTTGGAGGCTTACGACCGGATTCTTGACAACGCCCTTGAACGCTCCTACCGCGACCTCACGCAGCGCCGTCCGCGCAAGAGCGTCGGCGTCATGCGCGAACTGCGTGAAATCCGGGTGGACCTCGCGCGCTTCAGCGATGAGCTGTCAAACATTACGAAATTCTTCGGCGATTGGCACCTGGCGCGTATTTACGAAAACATTTCCGCCCGCTTCCACCTTGCCGATTGGCACCGGACCATCGATGAAAAACTTAAGACGCTGGACAATCTCTACCAGTTGCTCAACCAGGACCGCACCAACCGTTGGATGCTCACTTTGGAAGTGACGATTGTCCTGCTGTTTATTATCGATGTTGCCCTCCTGTTGCTCGGCTTCAAAAGATAACATGCCCAGCGTTTACATCAAAACCTACGGGTGCCAGATGAACGAACGCGATTCCGAGTCCGTCGCCGCCCAACTCGTCGCAAAAGGCTATTCCCTCGCCCCGTCGGAAGCCGTCGCGGATGTCATTCTGCTCAACACTTGCAGCGTTCGTGATATGGCCGAGCAAAAAGCCATCGGCAAAATGAAAAACATCGCGGCCGATGTCCGGCGAAATCGTCCCGATGTCGTCCTGGGTTTCATGGGCTGCATGGCACAAAGCCGCGGACAGCAATTGATCGATCAATTGCCTGACGTTGATCTGGTCGTCGGCACGCAAAAATTTCATCGCGCCGCCGATTATTTGGACGAGATTCTTGAAGGCCGCCGGGCCAAGATTGTTGACACGGAGCCCGAGACCGGTAGCGAAGCCGCCATCCGCGAACATTTGCTTCACGGCCAGCGAGGCGGCAATGGCCATGGCGCGCCCGTCACCGCCTTTGTCAGCATCATGCAAGGCTGCAATCAATACTGCACCTTCTGCATCGTCCCCTACACGCGCGGCGAAGAGCGAAGCAGAGCCATTGCGGACATCGTTTCCGAGTGCCGCCAACTGGTCCAAAACGGCGCGAAGGAAATCACCTTGCTGGGACAGATCGTGACCAGCTACGGCAAACGCGAAATCCCGGCCAAAGACGGCAAGTCCGGTTTTGTCCAATTGCTCGAAGCCGTGCATGAAATTGATGGATTGGAGCGCGTGCGATTCACCTCGCCTCATCCCAAAGGTTACGGTGACGACCTGGTCGCCGCTTACAGTCAATTACCGAAATTGTGCGAGAGCGCGCATCTCCCCGTGCAAAGTGGGAGCGACCGCATTTTGAAATTGATGCACCGCGGCTACACGCGTTCGCGGTATATCGGCATCGTCGAGAAACTGCGCCAGGCACAGCCCGGCATGGGCGTCACGACCGACATCATCGTTGGCTTCCCCGGTGAAACCGAAGAGGATTTCGAGGAGACCCTGTCCCTTGCGCGCGAAGTGCAATTTGACAACGCCTACATCTTCAAATATTCCCCGCGCAAGGACACCCCCGCCGCGACCATGCCCGGCCAATTGCCGCAGGAAATCAAGGAAGAGCGCAACGCCCGGTTGTTGGAGACAATCAACTCCATCGGCCGCCGTCGTTACGAAGAACGCATCGGGCGGACCGTCCAGATTCTCGTCGAAGGCCCTAGCAAAAAGAACCCCGCGCGACTGTCGGGCCGTACGCGCTGCAACAAAATAGTAATCTTTGAGGGAAGCGCCCGCCACGTCGGCCAATTGATGGACGTAAAAATAGAGCGCACCGGTTCCTTCACGCTCTACGGCGATCCGGCCATTTTGAATGTTTGACAGGAGGCGACCACTGCGTTCTCCGCACGGGTCATTTTCCTTTGCGTCTTTGCTTCTTTAGCGTCTTAGCGTTTTTCTTTCAGCCAATGCGCCCTTGCCGTCCGAGCCCGAGCAAGCGGTCCGGTTTTCCAATTTGCTCGACAGTGTCGAGCAAATCTTTTCGCAAGATTGCGCAACATGGAATTATCAAAGATTCAAGACACAGTTTTGATAATCTCAACGCACTGTTGCGAATGAGTCATTGCGATCAGATGTCCCCCATTGAGCACATGTTGCACTCCTTCGGGCAACGGAATCACACGATCTTTGCGTCCGTGGATGCGCAATAGATTTACGTGTGTATCGCCCAAGCCTTCCCAATCAAAAATCGCGCGGCACATCGCGCGAATAAAACCAGGATCGCCGTCGCTAAACATTTGAGAAAGATCGTCCGGAACCTTCCCTGAGACCCGTTGAATGAACGCCAGCGGCGCCAGATCAACCAAAGGATGAATGAACGCAAGGAGCGCATTTATCTCTTCTTTCCGTTTCGCCCCGCCAATCAGAACCAAGCCGCCAATAGGAATGATCTTCGCTATTTCGCAGGCGGCAATTGCGCCGAGAGAGGAGCCAATCACGATATCGCCCGCGCGTATTTTATGGTCAGCGGCAATCCGTCTCACCACCGCGGAAATCGAATCCTCGCCGGCATGCGTAGGCCACTTAAGAAAAGCGCAATTGGGCAAACTTTTCCACGCGCCCGAATACATTCGCTGATCAGCCCCCATCCCTGGCAGCGCGTAGATCATTTAACGCAACGTCTATTGTCTCCCCTCGCCGCGGCCGGAGAAATTCCAGACAGTGTCTGGAATATTTGCGATTTCCTTTTTGGAACCGCTTTACTCCTGCGACAACCACTTTTGAGAAAATGAAAATGAGAGATGTTCAATCCAGTCTCCCGGTATTCTAGTGCTCCGTCGTTCTACTCAACACCCACCCGAGCGCGTCGTACATAATAAGATTCCCTTCCGACGACGCCAGCAAACCGGACCATACATACAAAATTTTGCCTCCCTTGCCTGGACCTGAACCGAGTTCCACATAAAATGCCGCGTCGCCATAAATCCGGCCATTTTCCCCAACAACTCTCAGCAGGGGAACATAATCGTTCGCTGAGTTCACGGTTCCGGGCTGGCTCGCGCGTAAGCGTGGATCGTTCTCCGGGAACGCAAATTTCGCCGGAATCGAACGCAAAATAGTTTGACTGGACTCGTTGTGGATTTTCAACTGAGCCGGCGAAACTTCGGAGTCAATGGACAACGGAATTCCCAGCCGCGCCAGGACGGGGTCGGCGTTGCCGGATTCCTCTCCAACGGCATTGCCGTAATACATCGGATACGGCCCGCTGGCCAGGAGCGCCAGCGTTCCTCCTTCTGACAAATAACGAGCTATCGCGGCAATGCCATCGCCCTCCTGATGCACCGTTTTGAGATAACTTTCCTCCCCGAGGTAAACCGCAACGGGAAACCGCGTGGCGTTGAATTCTTCCGGCGAAACGAAATCGTCCGGCTTGAGCCGCACCATTTTTTCGCGCAAGCCCGCAAGACCCGCGAAATTCGCGCCCGGTCCCGCCATGGCGCCTGGAAGGATGGCAATTTTCCCAGCGGGCAACCTGCCAAAACGACGCCGCAGGTCGGCAAACATCGTCCGTTCGCGTTGCTGAACGCCAAAATCGACCGCCGCCCTCGCAATCGCATTCGTCGTCGCCGCCAGCGCCGTTGCGTCGCCGTCGAATTCAGTGGCGTCCATCAGTAGCGTTCCGTTTGGGGAAACGTCGGCAACCGTTGCGCCCATCGGAATCGTCGCGTAGTCAATGAGAATTTGCCGGTCAAAGAGCAACGGCCACGCCCGCCATGCCAGCGCCGGCTTGCCCGAAAGCGGCAGCGCGCCTCCGCCGTCAAACATAATGTGCGGCGACTCCGTCCCGTTTGGGGCGTACACAACAAAAACGGTGGACCCCTGGCGAAACGGCCCGAATATCGCCTTGTGGGCATAGTCATCCTGCCAATACGGCACGCCAAAAACCCAATGCTTTCCTGGAATCAACCCCGCAAAAGAATGCGGATCCGTCCAATCCTGCGTCAAAGGAATCGGGTCCGGCGAACCGCCTTCGTCTCCATGACGATAAGTATGATTGACGGCAAAAATCGTCGGCACAACGTGGCCATGACCATTGCCAATGGTGACAACGTCGTTATTGCGCAAGTTCGCCAGATAAAGCGACGAAGGTGACTGTGCCGGATGCCGGACGGCGCTTTCGTCCGCCGCGCGCCCGTTGATTTTGACCGGCAGGCGCGAAATATTGACATTGGGATAAGAAAAACTCACGTCGAACGGCGTCGAGGTGCCAGAAACAATCTGGAAACGGCAATTGCCATCTCCATCCGTTTCGTAATGGGAGACGTCTTTGTCCGTCGAGCCTTTGCAAAACGCGATGCATGCGCGCGCTCCCGCGACCACCCGCATTTTCGACGCGCCCACAGGCTCCTCCATTGCAAGCGGCACCATAAAACCGTAGTTGTAACGCTGGCCGCGGCCAGGTCCCGATCCGTCGAAAATTCCCAATCCTTCCGTCATCGAACTGCGGCCGTAATCGGCGATCGATTTTTCGTAGAGCGGGCGGTAAAGCTCCGGCCAGCGTTGCATGATGCCGCGCAAATAATACCGCATCCGGTCATCGCCGGTATGGACATACACTTGGGTCATCGCGTCAACCAACCAGCCGGTTTCGTTCGCGCAGGCCAGCCCTGCCCAATCGCGTCCGCTGTTCGGCTCCATGAGAAATGAGCCGTCCAGCCCGTCGTCAAACCGGTCCGAATCCATCGCCCAAATTGCCAGGTAACGCCAGATCACGTTGTCCGCAAGATGGAGCGCCAATTCCGCGTTGGCCTTGTGCACGGGGTCGTTTTTGAAAGTGAAATAGTAATCCAGCAGGAACGCCGACTGCAAACTGCCGCCGATGGCGAACGGCGAGGACGGGACATCTGGAAATTCATTGCGCGTCCAAACGCAATTTTTTGCCCAGTTAAAAAGTTCATCGATCGCTTCCAAGTGCGCGGCGTTCGTGTTGCCGCGCCCCAAATCGTAGCGGTACAGCTCAACCAACGCCCGGGCTGGGTACCACGAATCGGAATTGTGCAAGGTGGTGACGGCGGCGCCGCCCCAACTATCGCGCCACGCTCCTGTGAGCGGCTTCTCCCAAAAGAGGCACTGCGCGCCATTGACGGTGAAATGCCGGGCATATTTTTGGAGAAGGGTTTCCAAACTGGCCCGCGCCCGCTCAATTCCTGCCGTGTCGTTTTGACTGGCCTCCGTGTCGATGGGCATTTCGCGATGCCCGGCCCATCCGTAAGTCATTAGCGTGCCGTCAGGATAAAACGTATGCTCCCCGCCTGGACCGAAAAAATTCAAGCCAATGGGCCCCTCAAAATCCTTCAACCGCGCTGTGCCGGGAATCCAGCCAAGGTCATTCATCGCCGGCACAACCGGAAGTTCATCGCCGTACCGCTCAAATAGACGCTCCTGGAAACGCTCGTTGGGGTCCTCCGTCGAAGGCAAATTGGTGTCAATAATCAGGTCGAAGCGCGACTTAATTTGCTGGCCCGCCTTTGGAAAAACCAATTCGCCATAACGCAACCCCCCGTAAGGAAACGCCAGCGTTATAAAGTTCTTCTCTTTTCCTTCCTCCCAGCAATAGGCAGTGGAGACGTAACGTTCGGATTGATCGCTCGCCCGACTTTTCTGGAAATCGTAACCGACGTAAAGCCGGCTATTGGGGTCCCATAAGCCGATCATCGGAATTGGGTGCGCGCCGAGCGGGCAAACGTAGCTCCAATTGCGATTCCAAACAGAGGAAATCTCCGGCGTATTCACATGCTTGTCCCCCAAAAGCGGGAACGGATCGGCCTTGGGCGTGGCGTTCAACCAGCCGCGCTGATGCCACATTTTGGCCGATGGCATTGAGCAAACCAAAAAATGAAACGGCTCCTTTGCGCCCCCGAACAGCCGTTGCCAACGCGCCGCGTCAAACTTCACCAGCGTCAATTTAAAACGGACTGCCGGCCCCGCTTCGACACTCACGAAATCATCCGACGCAAAGCTGACCGCTTCTTCGTCAGGGCAGCGCAACTCCGAAAACCGCAACCCGCCATCGAGATTCTCCACCTTCCCCGCCAAAATCGCCCCGTCCGCCGAGAGTCTAATGGGGGCAACGACCTTCCCATCCGCCAGCACGTCGAACCCTTCATTACCAACCGGTTGAAATGTAATGTTTGCGCCGGCAAGCCGTGTCGCGGCAACAAGCAGAAGCGGCAGGCTGGCCAGCAACCTCCTCGAACGACCGACAAAGAACTTGATCATATTCCATGGAAATTCACGCCGATTGCACCAGGATATTTCCGTACTGTGTTGTGTCTCCCGTCCGAATCAATCCTATTGCTGATGGCACCCGTTTTTTGAATTCCGTGTGCGGCAGAAATTCAATTTGCGCCGAAGGAAGAAGCGATTGATAATCCGCCAGCACCTTCGGCTCATTTTTCCCGCGAATCTCCTCCGCCATGAGCGCCGCGCCGATACCATATCCATCGCGCAAAGCCGCCAGCACTTGGCGAACCGTCGGAATATTGTCCGTGAGGCTGATATCCACCGTCTCCAGCCCCGGCCAAAACGGAAAGCCGCGATCCGCGATCACAATCCAATTGGTATGACGAAATCGACAAAGTAACGAAGCCAGCGCCGGGTTCAAAATGCCATATTTGAGCATCTTGCGGTCATTATGCCGCGCTCCTTCGGTTTGGCAAGGGCCGCCGAAACTTCCTTGCGGGCGCACGCGGGAGGGGACATAGTTTATTTCGCATCGTATGAGCGTCAATTTTGCGCGCGTAGCTCAACTGGATAGAGTGACGGCCTCCGAAGCCGCAGGTTGTGGGTTCAACTCCCGCCGCGCGCACCATTTTCCAACCGGCCTTATTTTTACCCACTAATTTTATGTCCGAGGATAAATCCGCCGTTAAACCCGTCGAAGCGCCTCCGCTGACGCCGCTGAAAATCAAATCCAAACTGGCCGCGACTCCCAAAGGGCCGCCCAAATACCCCGTCACGGTAAAAAACGCCAAAGGCGAGGATGTCGTTCTCGGCGACCCACGGGCAACGCGCGCCATCGTCGCGCTCATTGACTTGGAAGCGGTCAATGGCGGGGCGGCCGCGCACTGGGGCGGTCCCGCCGCCTTTGCCGAAATCATGTCCTCAATTCACGGCATCATGTTTGCCACCAAAGGCCGTCCGTGGTTCGAGGCTTACAATTTTGTCAACGACGCCGGGCACACGGAAAACGGGATTTACGCGTTGCGGTGCAATTACGGCTTCGACGGATTGACCTTTGAAGAACTCAAAGGGTTCCGCGGGATTAACAGCAAATACACCGGCCACGGCGAATCGCACTTGAACCCGCAAGGTGTTTTGTTGAGCAACGGCCCCCTCAGCTCCGCGCTGCCGCAGGCGCAGGGACTTGCGATGGCGGATAAAGTTCGCAAGAACGACCGCGTCACGATTTGCACAGTTTCAGATGGCGCATCGATGGAAGGCGAAGCCAAGGAGGCCTTCGCGGCCATTCCCGGGCTTGCCTCCAAGGACCACATCAATCCGTTCCTCATGGTCGTTTCCGACAACGACACCAAGCTTTCGGGCCGCATCACCGCGGACGCCTACAGCATGGTTCCGACCTTCGCGGCCATGAGCGATCTTGGTTGGAACGTCATCCGCGTTCTCGAAGGAAATGATCTTCAGACGGTCTATCTCGCGGTGGAAAAAGGGCTTGAGGAAGCCCGTGCCAATCCGCGCAAGCCGGTCTGCCTTTGGGTAAAAACGGTCAAGGGTTACGGCGTGCGGTCCACAGTCGAAAGCGCCTCCGGCGGGCATGGGTTTCCATTGCACAACGGTGAAAAAATCGTCGATTTTTTCGACGAAATTTATTGGGGCGATAACGAAGTGCCGCCGGAATTGACCAATTGGGCGAAGGCTTTGCACACGAGCTGGGAGGAAAAAGAGGCCGCAAAAAAAGCCAAACCTCCGGCCCCTCCAGGCGCCAAGAAAGAGAAAATTCAAAGCGGACTGTCCAAGGGCGCCATTCGCGCCGCCCAGGAGGGTTTGCCGGTCTATTCTCTTTCCGCCGACCTGGCCGGCTCGACCGGCATGAGCACTTTTCAGAAAAGCTTCCCGGACCGTTTCCGCGATCTCGGGGTGGCGGAGGCAAACATGATCAGTTCCGGCGCGGGCTTTTCCAAGGCCGGATTTATTCCAATCGTTGACACGTTTGGCCAATTTGGCGTCACCAAGGGAAATCTGCCGTTGACGATGTCCGCACTTTCGCAAGCTCCCGTTATCGCCGTTTTCTCTCACGTCGGTTTTCAAGACGCCGCGGACGGCGCGTCGCATCAAGCCACGACCTACTTTGCGGCCACCTCTCCCATTCCGCACACTGTGGTCGTCGCATGTTCCTGCGCGGACGAAGCCGAAGCTTTGATGTATGAGGCCATCAAACGAACGGCCAAAGCCCGCCTAAACGGCGAGGACGGTGAATCGGTCATCTTTTTCGTCGGACGCGAAAATTATCCGCTCCACTGGCTGGAAGGCGCTAAATACGAATGGGGCAAGGCGCAAGTTCTTTTGGAAGGGAGCGACGTTGTTATTGTGGCTTGCGGTCCGCTCGTCGGGAGATCAATCGACGCCGGACACAAATTAAAGGAGCAAAAAGTGGGCGCGACGGTGATTTCAAATCCATTCATCAACCGCGTGGACGTCGAGACCATCGGCGCGGCGGTGAAGAAATGCGGCGGCCGCATTGTGACGATCGAAGACCACCAGATCATCGGTGGAATGGGCGCCCAGATTTCGCACGCCCTTTCGCAAGCGGGCATTCCGCACCGGATGCGCTCCCTGGGAATTGAGGGAGGGTTTGGGCAATCGGCCTATGTCGCGGAGAATCTTTACGAGAAGCATGGGTTGACCGCGGAAAAACTCATTCAGGCGGCCAAAAGTCTGACGCACAGTCATAAGTAGGAATAAGAGCGCGCACATTTGCCAGTTGGCGCCAGATAAGCCACATTAGTTCAAAATGGCAGGATGACGAACGAATCGCTGCAAGGAAATTTTTTGTTGGACGGGGGCAAGTTGCACGGATCTTTCTTTCACAGGTCCGTGGTCTTGATTTGCCAGCACAATGCGGAGGGGGCCTTTGGCTTGGTGATCAATCGGGCGACCGGCAGCAAGGTCGGCGACGCTGTGGTTGCCAACCTTCCGGCGACTGTGCGGGAACAGAAATTATTTATCGGCGGCCCGGTTCAGCCGCAGAGCCTGAGTTTTTTATACAGCGACATTCTTCTGCCCAACTCCAACGTCATGCTCAATTTGAACCTCGGGCATTCGCTGGATGCGCTGGTGGATTTGACCGAGTCGTATTCCGGGTCGCAAAAGATGAAATTATTCGCCGGGTATGCGGGTTGGTCCGCAGGGCAATTGGACAGCGAGATGGCGCGCAAGGATTGGCTCGTGCATCCCGCGTCGTTGGAACTTATCTTCAGCCCAGAGCCGGACAAACTCTGGCGCAATATCCTCCTGCAAAAAGACCCACGAAACCGCCTATTGGCGGACGCCCCCGACGATTTATCGTGGAACTGAAACCACGGCCAAATATGCGCCTACTCTTGGCTGACAACGGGTTATAAAACAGCAAAAAATAATACTTGCATTGTTGGCGACACGCATCCAAGTTATCGCGAGTTTAGATTGCATAGCAAACTTCCAACATGGTGAATCCTCAGGTGAACCCGGTTCAGTGATGATTTGAAACCCGAAAGACGGGAACAGTTCCCGGAAGCCAGCCAGCTAGTCTAAAACCATAGAGAAAATGAATACGAAATTGTACGTGGGAAATCTTTCCTTCGACACCACCGAGAATGACTTGCAGGATTTGTTCCAGCAACATGGCCCGGTTTCTGAAGTTAACCTCATCACTGATCGCATGAGCGGTCGTTCACGCGGTTTTGGTTTTGTCACCATGGCCACGCCCGAAGGGGCCGAAGCGGCCATCCAAGCCTTGTCAGGCAAGGAAATTCAAGGTCGCGCACTGACGGTCAACGAAGCCCGTCCTCGCGAAGATCGCGGGCCTTCCGAAGGCGGCGGTGGCGGCGGCCGACGATTTGGCGGTGGAGGCGGTAGCGGTGGAGGCGGCGGTCAACGCCGTCAGTTCCAGCGCCGTTAATTCACTTCACTTCCCATACCGGCTTCGCCACTCGTGCGAAGCCGGTTTTTTCTTGTACCGACAGCGTGGAAGGGGTGGCGTTTTTGTGTTAAATTTGCTGAAGGGATCTTATGATAAGCGGCCAAAGTCCAGGAAACTCCGGCGCGCCGCTGCAACAGGAAATCGAAGCGCGCGGATTGGAGATATTCGTCCAGATAAAAGAAGCCAATCGTGGCGGATTCGCCGACCAACTGATGGATTGGTCGATGTGCAATGAGGCGCTGAAGACGAACCTTTTCCGTTTTGTGGATGTCCTCCCGGCTCTCAATTCCTCTGCTGAAATCGCGCGGCACGCACAGGAGTATTTGGGCGGAGCCGCGGGCGGGCTTCCGCCACTGGTGCGTTGGGGCGTCCATTTGGGACCAAAAATTCCCTGGCTGGTGGCGTTCGCGTCACGCAAAGGTGTGGCGCAATTGGGGAAAAGATTCATTCTCGCTCGCAACGGTGTTGAAGCCATTCCGGCTCTGCGGAAAATGCGCCGCCAACCCTTGGGCTTCACAATGGATATTTTAGGCGAGACGGCGGTCAGCGAACTTGAAGCCCGACAATATCAAACCCGATACCTCGAATTGATCGACGGTCTGGCGCGGGAAGCGGTTAACTGGCCGTTAGTGGAGCAGATTGATTGCGATGACCGGGGGGAAATTCCCCGGGTAAATGTATCCGTCAAACTTTCGGCGCTGTATTCACAGGCGCATCCGGCCGATCCGGAAACGGCGATCGAGCGGATTTCGGCGCGCCTTCGTCCCATCATGCTGGCGGCCAGCAAACGCGGCGTCTTCATCAATTTTGACATGGAAAGCACGGCGCTCAAGGAGGTGACTTTTGAGGTCTTCAAACGGCTGCTTGATGAACCGGAGTTGCGGAGCTACCCGCACGCCGGAATCGCCTTGCAGGCGTATCTGCGCGATTCCGCGCGCGACTTGGACGAATTGCTCGATTGGGCGGCTGCGCGCAATCGGCGCATCACAGTTCGACTGATCAAAGGGGCATATTGGGACTACGAAACAGTGCTGGCGCGCCAGCGCGGCTGGCCGTTGCCGGTGTTTCAAAGCAAGGCCGAAACGGATGCGAACTATGAAAAGCTTGCCCGGCGCATGTTGGAAAACCAGGAGGCCGTCCATTGTGCTTTTGCGACGCACAATGTTCGTAGCGCCGCGGCCTGCATTGCTCATGTGGAAAAGTTGGGGCTGCCCCGGCAAAGCATCGAGTTTCAAATGCTGCACGGAATGGCCGAACCGGTGAAACTGGCGCTGACGAATATGGGCTATCGAGTTCGAGACTATTGCCCGGTCGGCGACGCGCTAACGGGCATGAGTTATCTTGTCCGGCGGCTGCTGGAGAACACGTCCAATGAGGGTTTTTTGCGGGCCGCTTTTAATGAGCATGTGCCACCTTCGACGCTGCTGCGCGATCCGACCGAGGTGGAACCATGAATAAAAGCCAATTTGAAAACGAGCCGTTGACGGATTTTAGGATCGAAGACAATCGCCGGCGAATGAAAGACGCGTTGCAAGCGGCGCGAAGGGAATTTGGCCGGAAATATCCGCTGGTCATCGGCGGCAAGGAGGTTTGGACGGAACGCGATATGTTGTCGATCAATCCGGCGCGGCCCACTGAGATTGTTGGACGCGTTGCCAAAGGCAGACGCGCGGATGCGGAGGCGGCAGTGAACGCTGCGCGCGCATCTTTCCCTAAATGGAGCAAGACGAGTGCGGAAGAACGCGCCGGCGTGCTGGAAAGGACGGCTGACTTGTTGCGGGAAGAGCGATTTGAACTGGCCGCGTTAGAGGCTTTCGAAACAGGAAAACCGTGGATCGAGGGCGACGCGGACGTGGCTGAGGCCATTGATTTTTGCAATTTCTACGCGAAGGAAATGAGGCGCATCGCGGTCCGCCATTATGACGTGCCGGGCGAAATGAATTTGCATCATTATGTTCCACGCGGAATCGCGGCGGTAATCGCGCCGTGGAATTTCCCACTCGCCATTCTTTGCGGAATGACCACGGCTGCAATGGTGGCGGGCAATACGGTCATCATGAAACCAGCCGAGCAATCCTCCGTCATTGCCTGGCGGCTGATGGATATTTTGCAACGCGCGGGAGCGTCGGCGGGAGTGGTGAATTATTTGCCGGGTTTAGGTGAGGAAGTCGGGGCGTATCTGGCGGAACACCCGGAAGTCAGTTTGATCGCTTTCACCGGCTCGCGCAAAGTGGGATTGGGAATCTACGAAATGGCTGGGCGGATGAAACCCGGGCAGAAACAATTGAAGCGCGCGGTCTGCGAGATGGGCGGCAAGAATGCGATGATCATCGATGACGATGCCGATGTCGATGAAGCGGTGCCGGCCATCATCTCTTCCGCGTTTGGTTATCAGGGGCAGAAATGTTCGGCGCTATCGCGGCTGATCGTCGTGAAAGGGAATTACGACCGCGTGTTGGAGCGGTTGATCGAAGCGTGCAGGGACTTGAAATCCGGTCCGCCTGAAGAACCCGGCACGGTTGTGGGGCCGGTGATTGACAAGGCGGCTTATGACCGAATTTTGAGTTACATCGAACTGGGAAAACAAGAGGGGAAGCCGGCGTTTCAGGGGCAAATCCCGGAAGGCGACGGTTACTTCGTTCGGCCCACGATTTTCACGGATGTGTCCCCGTCAGCACGGATCGCGCAGGAGGAGATTTTCGGGCCGGTCCTGTGCGTTTTCAAGGCGCGCGACCTCGATGAGGCGCTTGCATGGGCCAACGGCACGGAATACGCGCTGACGGGCGGTTTTTTCTCGCGGAGTCCGGCCAATATCGAGCTGGTGAAGGCCGAGATGGAGGCGGGCAATGTTTACATCAACCGCGGAATTACCGGCGCGATGGTTGCGCGGCAGCCTTTTGGCGGCTTCAAGATGTCCGGCGGCGGCACGAAGGCGGGTGGCGGCGATTATCTCTTGGACTTTCTGCTGCCCCGCGTGGTGACGGAGAACAACATGCGCCGGGGGTTTACGCCGGAAATCGAAGTGGTGCCAGCGAGTGGAATCGAACCACTGACCTCGGGCTTATGAGTCCCACGCTCTAACCAACTGACACAGAAACGGGTCTTGTTATTGCCGATTGGGGTCATTCGAGCACAATTACAGCGTGAAATATCACCCGAATAAACACGCTTCGGTTGCTCCAGCCCACATCATTGATCAGACTGCCATGAACCTATTTCGCAACTGGTTACCGCCGACTTGGCTGCCAAGGCACCAATCCCCTGATTACTTCGTGGATTTGTTATAGAAATTGTGGAACACGGCGAACCAACAGGATTCCCCGAACTCTCAACCCGTAACCGAAGGTGTCGGAAATTGGATGATTAAACTGGAGAATAACGTGCGAACAATCGATTTTTTTGGAGCCATCAGGGACCGTTGCTCATCTGGCCCGAGGCGTATTTTAGCCCAACTACCGGGGCATACTGAGTGGTCAGAGATGAAACTCCATTCTTTTCTGAGAAGTGCGTCAATGCCGACGAATTCCTGGATAGAATGGAGACATGCGTAAACGACTACATAAGCAAATTATCAAACGCGCCATGCAGTTCGCCGGACTGGAAATATGCTGTGAAAAAGGTCAAACATATATGTGACAATTGCTTTGACCCACCAGGTCATGTCGGATCAACAATCTGTTAGTACACGACCTGGCTCAGTTCGCGTCGCATATCGCACGGATTTTCCAGTGTGGCCGATGTGGTCCGCGATATCATTCGATCCGAGCAAGAGAAGGAGCGGGCGGAACTTTTGGCGCGTTTCCATCAGTTTGAGGCTGATGGCTCGGATGAATCGGAACCCGTGAGAAGAGTGCTAAAAATCGTAAAGCAGGTAAAAAAGGAGCGTCGCCGATTTCCATATCCACAATGAAGTTCGATTTTACAATTTCCGGGATTTGGACAATATGGGCGCATGACACAACGGACCGCGAATAATTTTCCAAAGCTCCACAACGCCATGTGGCCGGGACTCGTCGGCAAGGGCAGTCCCGGCGCTGAACCGTGCATCGACCTCGATACCATGCTTGACCTGACTTCCAAGGCGGAGGTCAACGGCATGAAATTCGACGGCGTCGATATTTTTCTATTTGACCCGCACGTCAGCATTGACATCAAGGACGACGATTTGAAAAAGCTCGCCGGAAAGATTCGCGGGAAAGGATTGGCGGTGGGTTCGGTGGTGGCGCCGGTCTGGCCCCCCACAGGCGGCGGCTCGGCAATGGGCGGCGAGGAGGAAAGAAAAAAATTTGTCACCCAGGTGGAAAAGGCCTGCCGCATTGCCGCCAGACTTACAAAAATAGGGGTTCGGTCCGGCGGTGTCGTGAGAATCGATTCGGCGTGCGGCGTCACCGATTGGGAAAAGGACCCAAAGGCCAACACCAAACGAATCGCCGCCACCTTCAAAGAAGCTGCCAAGGTCGCCCGAGATCACGGCGAGCGATTGGCGGCGGAAGGGGAAATTTGCTGGGGCGGGATGCACAGTTGGAAATACATGGCGCAATTGCTGGAAGAAGTCGGCCAGCCCAAAAGCCTCGGCTTCCAGGCGGACATGGCGCACACGCTTCTTTACACGTTGGGATACAATGCGCCGGAACATCGCATCGTTCCGAAGGATTTTCATTGGGAGCCGGGCGAATTTCACGACGCGATGAAGAAGATGACGCGCGCGCTGCGGCCGTGGACGATTGATTTTCACGTCGCGCAAAACGACGCGACCGTGCGCGGCTCCGGCACGCACGACAAAACCGGCCGTCATTGTCTGGCGACCGATCCGAACGGAAAACTCAACATCGCCCGGGACGCCGCCTATTGGATGCGCGATGAACACGGAAAGGTCACGCGGAAGTTCAAACATATTTGCTGGGACGGCTGCATGTTTCCCAACGACGTGATGATGAAGCCGGAAACCTGGAACAACATCTTGGCGGCGATGATCCAGGTGCGCGAAAACCACGGATGGAGGGCGTGACTTTATGAAACAACTGAATATCGGACTAATCGGCTGCGGATTCATGGGACGCACCCATGCGAACGCTTTTGGCAATGTCAATAACTTTTTTGACCTTGGCCACAAACCTGTCCTCAAGGCCGTTTGCTCGCGCAATGAAAAAAATGCCCGCGCCTTCGCCGAAAAATGGAATTTCGAATCGTTCGAGACCGACTGGCGAAAATTGATCGCGCGCCCGGATATCGATCTCATCGACATCGCCGCCCCGAACGACATCCACGCCGAAATCTCCATCGCCGCGGCCAAGGCCGGAAAAATGATCTTGTGCGAGAAGCCCCTGGCCATGACGGCCGCCGAAGGCCAAATAATGGTGCGCGCCGTTGAAAAAGCAAAAGTCCCCAACATGGTTTGGTACAATTACCGCCGCGTCCCCGCCGTGACGCTCGCCAAACAATTGATCGATGAGGGGCGGCTGGGACGCATTTTCCATTATCGGGCGAAATTTTTGCAGGATTGGACGATCAGTCCCGATGTTCCCCAGGGCGGCGCCGGCCTTTGGCGGCTCGATGTCAAAGTCGCCGGTAGCGGTGTCACGGGTGATCTGCTGGCCCATTGCATCGACACCGCGATTTGGCTCAACGGCGGCATCGACAAGGTCAATGCGATGACCGAAACCTTTGTCAAGAAACGAAAGCACACCTTGAGCGGCAAGGTGGAGCATGTCGGGATTGATGATGCTTGCGCGTTCCTGGCGCGATTCCGCAACGGGTCGCTGGCCACCTTCGAATCGACCCGTTACGCGCGCGGACACAAGGCGCTCTACACTTTTGAAATCAACGGCGAAAATGCGTCTATTGCCTGGGACCTCCACGATTTGCACCGCCTGCAATACTTTGATCATGGCGATGAAGGGCGTGTCCGCGGCTGGCGGTCCATTCATGTGACGGATGGCGACCATCCTTATATGAAGCATTGGTGGGTTCCCGGATTGCAGATCGGCTACGAACACTCCTTCGTTCACCAGGCCGCCGATTTCCTCGAAGGCTTGGACAGCGGAAAATGGGCGGGCCCGACTTTTCGCGACGCGCTGGAAACGCAATACATTTGCGACGCAGTCCTCAAATCAGCCCGCACGGACCGTTGGGAAAAAGTGCGCGGGTAATCACCGTGGACTGTTCGGCAAAGGTTGCAGTCCGATGGTTCCGTCAAGGCTTGTCAAATACTCTGGGGATTTGACCTTGTGGTATGTTTCCCACGCGGCATCCAATTTTTCCTGGATGCCAAGGCGTTGCGCCTCATCGGCATAGTTTTTCTTTTTAAGAAAATTTCCCAGGTAATCGGCGTGCTTGCGCCATAGTTGGACGTCGTGTTTCTGCTTGGCCGCAAGACGCTCGGCGTACCATCCGCTGGCCATCACGCTCTGCCGCGTAAACAGCGCTCGGATTGCGGCATCGTTGACGTCACGCCCTTCGTATTCGCCGTGCGCCATGATGTGCAGCAGCGCCTTCAACGGGGGGCAGGCCATCTCAATGCTCCCGTCCGCA
The DNA here is from genome assembly GCA_036268455.1 of Verrucomicrobiia bacterium. Taxonomy (GTDB): domain Bacteria; phylum Verrucomicrobiota; class Verrucomicrobiia; order Limisphaerales; family Palsa-1400; genus DATAUD01. The sequence goes on along the minus strand of DATAUD010000111.1, from coordinate 45,527 downwards.
AAATATCCTTCCGCCACTCGCTGGTGCGTGCCAACGATGTTGTCCATCCCATCCGCAAACACCGCCGGGTCTTGCTTCTCCGGCCGCAGCATCTCCTCGGTGAACACGGCATAGGGATAATTAAATACGCGTCCAAAAAATGTTCGCACAAAACTGGCCGTTATTCTGTAGCCGAGCCGGCTGGCGAGGACTTTCTGTCCCTTGAACTCGAAATCCCCGCATTTCTCGAAATAGCCGTTCTCGATGAGAAAAGCCGGCATGCGCTCCGCCGGTTGCATCCGGCACCAAACTTCCGGCACCAGCAGGCTGATGTCGTGATCGACTCGCGCTTTCGGCCCAATGTGGCCCGCCGATGAAACGAAAACGTCGTAGCCGGTCACGACATACGAAACGAGCGCCGCGTTCAAGTCAATAATAGGCGGCAGCGCGTTGAACGGCCCTTTGGTGAGCGCGCCTTCCGAGCCGGCTCCGGTGGTCGAGGGGGATTTCCCCGTCATGCTCGAAATAAATTCCATGAACAACTCCGGCAATTCCATGTAGTGGATCGGGTTGAACACGGCCAGTGAACGAATTTCCCCGGCCGCGTCCGGCGGATTGTTCCGGCGTCCGGGGACAACGACGTTGACCGGCGTGTAAAGCGGCGCGTTCAGCGGGATTCGGCGCTGCAATCGCGTGCTCATTTCCGCGGCATGAGCGTCTCGCGCATGGACCAAATCCGGCCGCTTTTGGAGGTAGCGCGGATTCTTCGACGGTTTTCCATCGACGACTCTCGGATGCGCCGAGGAAGCGAAATAACGCGGCCCGCCGTTTCCGTGTGAAGCTCCCAAAATCAACCTCCGCATAGGCTCGCTGTAAGTCGCAAAACCGATCGAATCTTCCACCAACTCGCGCGCGTCGGACTCCGTGAGCGGCTGAAAATTGGAGAGGAAATTGCCCGGCTCCGATAAATCCTGTTCCGCCTGTTTATCGTAACCGCGATGGATCGCGTCGTCTGGCCGTTGAAAAAGGCGGCTTTCCGTGTTGTGCACAAATTTGACGGACGGATTCGTGTAATCTGGATTTAAGTGTTGAAGTGCGCCGGCAGGGACGACAACCGACGCGGTGATGTCATCTTCCGCCTGCAATTTCGCGGCGGGATGGAAGTCTTTTCGCAAACCGAAAACACGCCAGGAACCATCGGCCTCGAACCCGACGCGCAGAAAATTGGAAGCGAGCCTGCGGCCGTCGCATTTCAATTCGTTGCCCGGCGTCCCGTTGATGATATCGACGCTAAAATGCTCGCGCCAATTGCCGCTCCAGGACGCTTTGTAAAATCGTTTGACCACAAAGAGCAGTTCCAAAATGTATTGCGGAATGGACGCCAGCCAGCGGTTGAATTCGTCCGAACAATCCCCCTCCGACGGTGTGAACAATTTGATCACCGAACCAAGCGAGCGTTCCGAACTGAGAATAGGGCGCGTATCAGAACCAATCTTTGCCGGGTCGCGAAACCGCCCCGAATAATCCCGCGCAATCAATTCTTCCAGCAGATCAAAGTCTCGCTTGAAATCCGCCGTGAAGACCGCCCCATGAATAATTGCGTCGCTGATCGACTTGGAAATTTCCGATTTGCCGCCGCCCGAAACCGTGCTCGGTTTATGGCAAAGTGTCGGCTCCGCCACAGTGCCGATGAGCCTCCAATCGCGCACAGGCGACGGTTTTTCCACGTGAACTCGATACCCCGAAGGCCGAATGTACGTCTTGCCGGCGATCAGTTTGATCGTCTTTTGAGCGGTTTCGCTGTGCCAGGTTACGGTTTGCTTGCGGAGATCGAACTGGACGTCTCGGGGCACGTAAATGATGTCCGGGTAACGCTTGTCAATTGCGTAGCCTTCGGGTTGCAAGTCCATCGCCTCGCCGGCCAGCTTGAGGACTTCCTCGAAGGAATGGCCGCGGTAGCGCACATGTTTGTCCGTATAAAACTCCTCGCCCAGATCGTAACTCGCATAGACCAGCGCGCCCCCGGCGTGTTCCTCCTCGCAGAGGCCGTGGAGATTCGCGGCGTAACTGATCTGTGTCTTTACCTCTTTTTTGCAATAGCCGAAATAATTGTCCGCTATGATGGTTACGATCACCCCACGCTCATCTCGGGCGGTGATTTTGAAAGCCCCGCCGTCATTGTAAAATTCGTTCTCCTGCTTCCAGCACATCCCATCGCGGCGCTGCCGGTCGCTCGCCGCGTCCCACTGCGGCAGGCCGAGCGACTTCTTGGTCACACGCGTCAAATGTGGCGCAAGGATGACGCAGCCCGTATGGCCCGTCCAATGTTGGACATCCAGCCCCGCGTCGTTCTCCGGCAGGAACGGGTCCCCAGCATTGCCGAAAATCGATTCCACAAAATCCAGATTGCTGACGAGCGCGCCCGGAACAAAAAAGCGGACTTCCATTGATTTTTCCTCCGTGAAACCCGGCACCTGCGGGCAAACCACCGGCCGCAACAGCAGCGAAACAAAACATTCCGCGTGCGCGCTCTGTGTCGAGGTAAAGGGCAAACTCAACAAATCCTGCGGCGGCTTGAACGCCAAATTCAGGAGCCTCGCAAAAACAATTTTCGGCGCAGCCTTTTTGTCGTCTGGAATGGGCAAACCGCCCTCCGTAACATGAAAAACCCCCTGCGTTGTCCTTCGGTCTTTGGCCGGATTGTGCAGGACCCCTTGCGCGAGCCGGTAGGAGCTAACGATGTCCGAGGTGAAAGCATCCTGGTCCGGCGGCAGAGACAATTCGCGCGCCAATCCCGCGCTATCCAAAACAAAAGTCCGGGCAGGCCAAGTGACCGTGACACCTGCATCGTAGAGATACTCCCGCAAAAAATGATCAATGCGCCAATCCGCCGGGCAGAGATAATCCGCCAGCAGGCGCATGGTTTCCTTTTGGCGGGAAAACATGGGCGCGGCCAGGCCTGGGAGGGTGCTGGTGGCGCCGTTGCCGAAGACCGGACAGCCGGTCATGGCAAGCCGCAGGTTTATGCCTTCAATGAGAGTTGCATCCGGACGGCCCTTAAAAGTTCCGTGCGCCTTTGAAATAATATCCGACGTCATCGTCGGGCAAGCATTGTGGGGGGACGCCACACACTTGGCAAGGAACTTACGAAAAACTTTTCCTTCTATTGGAGTTTTTTTCAAAAATCTTCAAAAAATCGTCCAAAACTCCAACCGTTGGATTTCCCGCTTCTTGAAAATGGGCTTAAATTACCGTGGCGATGAACAATGCCGGACAGTCGAATGAATCGGGGCCGCCCTCGATAGAAATGAGTTGGCAATTCTCATATCTCGTGGCACATAGTCCTCAACCCACAATCCATCTTATGCGAAAAACTAAAATGTTTTGCGCGGCGGCCTTGGCCGTTGCAGCCGGACAATGCCCAAATGCGTTTGCCGGTGAAGCGGATATTAATATTCCAGACCTCAACACCGTCTATTTCTCCATAGGCAACACTCACGTGGCCGGCCTGACTATCCTCCATGCCGGGTTGCTCGTTTGCGCCCTCGGCGTGATTTTCGGACTCGTGCAATATGTCCAAACCAAAAATCTCCCGGTCCACAAATCCATGGGCCAGGTTTCAAATACCATTTGGGAAACGTGCAAAACCTACCTGGCGCAGCAGGGCAAATTCCTCGCCATTCTCTGGGTGTTGATCGCCATCTGCATGGGCTATTACTTTCTCGGCCTGGAGGGAAAGAGCGTCGGATCGCTGGTGGTTATTCTGTTCGCTTCCATTCTTGGCATTCTCGGTTCTTACGGCGTCGCCTGGTTTGGGATTCGCATCAATACTGTTGCCAACTCCCGCGCCGCTTTTTCCGCCTTGCGCGGCAACGCCCTCGCGACCCTGCTCATCCCGTTGAAATCGGGCATGAGCGTCGGATTACTCCTGGTCAGCGTGGAATTATTTTTCATGATTATCATATTGACGGCGATTCCCCGCGACCTCGCCGGCTCCTGCTTCATCGGTTTTGCCATCGGCGAATCCCTTGGCGCGAGCGCGTTGCGCATTTGCGGCGGTATTTTCACCAAGATCGCCGACATCGGCGCGGACTTGATGAAGATCATTTTCAAACTGCCGGAAGATGATCCCAAAAACCCCGGCGTCATTGCCGATTGCACCGGCGACAACGCGGGCGACAGCGTCGGCCCCACCGCCGACGGTTTTGAAACTTACGGCGTGACGGGCGTGGCGCTGATTGCGTTCCTGGCGCTGGCCCTCAAGGAAAATGTGGGAATGAGCGCCAGCCTGATTGTCTGGCTGTTCGCGATGCGCATCCTGATGATCATCACGTCATTGATCTCCTATTTTATCAATAACACCGTCAGCCATGCCAAATACGGCGGCGGAAAAGATTTCGACCTGGAAGCTCCGCTGACGAGCCTGGTATGGATCACATCGCTGATTTCCATTGCCGTGACATTTGCGGCCAGCGCCCTTTTGCTGAAAAACCTGCCGGGCTACCCGGACCTCTGGTGGGTGCTTTCGGTCATCGTTAGTTGCGGCACATTGGCGGGCGCGTTGATCCCCGAATTCACCAAAATCTTTACCAGCACCAATTCCCGGCATGTCCGCGAAGTCGTCAACGCCTCCAAACACGGCGGCGCTTCGCTCAACATCCTTTCCGGTTTCGTTGCGGGCAATTTTTCAGCCTTTTGGGAAGGCCTCGTGATCCTGGTCTTGATGTTCATCGGCTATTACGTTTCAACCAACCAATCTCTCGTAATGCTGATGCCCGGTTTCCAGGCGCCGATATTCGCTTTCGGCCTCGTGGCCTTCGGTTTTCTAGGGATGGGCCCGGTGACCATCGCTGTGGACAGCTTCGGGCCGGTGACGGACAATGCCCAATCCGTCTATGAATTAAGCCAGATCGAAGCAATTCCCAACATCCGCCCGGAGATCACCCGCGACTTCGGTTTCGATCCCGATTTCGAAGGGGCCAAGCATCAATTGGAAAAAGGCGACGGCGCCGGCAATACCTTCAAAGCCACCGCCAAGCCTGTGCTGATCGGAACGGCTGTCGTCGGCGCGACAACGATGGTCTTCGGCATCATCATGCTTTTGAGCGGATTTCCGGAATACCAGCCGGTCACAGCGCATTTGAGCCTGGTCCAGCCAACCGTCTTGCTGGGACTCATCATGGGCGCTTGTGTTATTTACTGGTTCACCGGAGCGTCGTGCCAGGCGGTGGTGACCGGCGCCTACCGGGCGGTCGTTTACATCAAAGACCACATCAGGCTGGACAGCGGCACGGCGTCGATTTCCGACAGCAAGGAAGTTGTCAAGATTTGCACCATCTACGCGCAAAAGGGGATGATCAACATTTTCATCGTGATCTTTTGTTTCTCCCTCGCGCTCGCGTTTTTCGATCCGTTCTTTTTTATCGCCTATCTCATTGGGCTGGCCTTTTTCGGTCTTTTTCAGGCGATCTTTATGGCCAATGCCGGGGGAGCCTGGGACAACGCCAAAAAAATCGTCGAAGTGGACATGCGCCAGAAGGGCACGCCGCTGCACGCCGCAACCGTAGTCGGCGATACCGTCGGCGACCCGTTCAAAGACACTTCATCGGTTTCGCTCAATCCCGTCATCAAATTCACCACGCTCTTCGGGCTGCTGGCGACTGAAATCGCCGTGACGATGACCAACCACAATTTGAGAGGCTGCATCGGTGTCGTGTTTTTTGTGATTGCGTTGATTTTTGTTTACCGCTCCTTTTATGGCATGCGCATCCCAGAGGAAAACGCGGGCGCCGAAAACAGAGTGGTCCTGCCCCACGCTGTCAAAGGCACGACGGTGATCAGCGCCAAATAGCGGCGGGACGACATGCGGATTGTATCATTGCTACCCAGTTGCACCGAGATTGTTTGCGCCCTCGGTTGCGCCGAGCAACTGGTTGGGCGTTCGCACGAATGCGATTTCCCACCAGAGATTCAATCCCTTCCTGTTTGCACTTCAGCCCGGCTCAATCCCGCCGCCTCCAGCGCGGAAATTGATCGCGAGATCAAATCATTGCTGCAACGCGCTTTATCCATTTATGAAGTCGATGCCGCGCGAATCGAGCAATTGCGCCCCGATGTCATTCTCACACAGGACCAATGCGAAGTCTGCGCCGTTAACACTGCTGATCTGCAAAAAGCGTTGCCGAACCATCCAAAAATTGTTTCTGTCTCCGCCAAACGCATGGCGGATATTTGGGCCGATATCCAAACCATTGCCGACGCGCTTGGCGTTGGCGTCGAAGGGCGCTCGCTCCTTTCGGGATTAAAGAATCGCGTCGTCGATATCATCCAAAAAACCTGCATGATCAAAAAGCGTCCGTCGGTCGCCTGCATCGAATGGCTGGATCCTTTGATGGTCGCGGGCAATTGGGCGCCGGAAATGGTGGACCTGGGCGGCGGACGGGATTTATTGGGCGCGCCGGGGAAACATTCCGCCTGGATGGAATGGGACCAACTCGCGGGAGCCAACGCCGATATAATCATCCTGATGCCCTGCGGATTCGACCTTGAGCGCACGCGCCGGGAATCCGTCTCACTCGCGAATCATCCAGGCTGGCTTCGCCTTCACGCTGTCAAGACCAACAATGTTTTTATAACGGACGGCAACCATTACTTCAACCGTCCCGGGCCGCGCGTGGTGGAGTCCGTGGAAACTCTCGCCGAGATTTTCCATCCGAAACTTTTTGCCTTCGGCCACGAAAATAAAACCTGGGCGCGGTTGGGTCGTCGCTAATTTGTCGCACGGAATAAGTTAGTTCGTTCCGAGGCTCTGTATCCACGACGCGCTTTGCGAATACTGCGCGAAGGCTTCGTCGCCCAGCGCGGCGCGCGCCTCCTTCTCGGTTTCAGCCTGCATCGCCTTCAGCGCCACGTCGATCTGGTCCGGCGACATGTCCTTGTTTGCAAGGAGTTGCCGTTTTTGGTCTTCCGCAGTCTGGCGCATGTTGAGCAGCGCGTCCGACGTCCCATCCGGCAAATCGTACCTCTCGCTTAGCACGCACAAACTCTGATAGTCCGGGTCCTGGGAACGGTCCAATTGGGTCACGCGCTCCGGTGGTAATTGTCCTTTTAAATCAGCCATCATCGCCTGTTCTTCGGCCTCCTTAGCGGCGCGGACCGACTCGTCATTGGTATCTTCGTATTCGTACTCCGAATCAATGGCCTTCTGCCGGCGGAACATCTCGCGAAATTCATCCTCCGTCGGGTTGAACCCGATCAACTGCTTGCGCAATTTGTCCGCCGTCGGCGACTCGCTCAATTCGTACTCCTCCTTTTCCTCCGGCGTCAAAAGCCGCGAAAGCGCCGCGTCCTGGTTCTGGTCTATCTGCTGCAATTTGTAAATGTCCGCCGCCGCCAGTTTTCCATCCCCAGCCTCGTATTTCGCCCGTTCGCGCTCCCCCTCGAACTGGTCGCGCAACGCCAGGAGTTGCGAGCGTTTGTCGTCGGACAGGAAGCCAAGCCTGCGGTTATCTTCGTCGGTATCGACAAAATACTTGTTGACCTCCCGCTCGTAGTTAATTCCCAGCAACTCGCGCAGCACCGCCGGCAATTCCTTATTGATTGCGGCAAGTTGCTTTTCGCGTTCTTCAATCTGCGGCTGCTTGAGTTTGCGTTTGTCATCCGTCTCCCAAAATTTGAAATCCCTTCCATTGTGGTAATACTGCCCGAGCCGTTGCGCGTAGAGGCGCATAACATCGGTCATGATGATGTCCTTGATTGTGCTCTCGGGACAGCCGATGCCGCGGAGGTTGGCGATGTATTGGCGGTAATCAGTCGATTCCACCTGGCTCCAATTAAACGTATTGGTTTTATAGACGACTGAATTTTCGGCCTGAACGGTCGCGGCGGTTGCCCGGGCTTGCCATGCCGCCAATTCCACCTGCGTCGATTCCTGGGTCTGCGCAACCTGCCGCCCCCAATACTGACTGAAATAAACAAACCCAGCGCCCAGCGCCGCAACGTTAAACAAAACCAGAATGACAACGAACCGCGTTTTCATTTCTCTCAGGGTAAAAAGACAAGGCGCCTGCGGCAAGGAAATCGGCGTGATTTTGGGTGTTTCCCGGTTCAAATTAAGCCGTGAACTTTAATACATTGCCCACAACCGACCCGACCTTGATCTACCGCTACCGCGACGGCCTCTACGCCGTGGATATGCTGACGGCCGCCGTGTGCCATTTGGATTTGTTCACACGGCTGGCCAGCCATCCCGCCGACCTTGCGGCCATTTGTCGCGATCTGGATCTCAAGGAGCGTCCCGCCGACGTCATGCTGACGCTTTTGACCGCCATGGGCCTGCTGCGCCGCGACAACGGTAATTTTCACTTAACAGAAATGGCCAGTGAACACCTCGTCAAATCCTCCTCCTGGTTTATCGGTCCTTATTTTGCCTCGGTTCGCGACCGTCCGGTCTGCCGGGACATCGTGGCGGTATTGCGCTCCGGCAAACCGGCCAACTGGGCCAGCCTGCGCGATGAAAAAGAATGGGCCAAAGCTATGGAAGGCGAGGCCTTTGCCCAGAAATTCACCGCCGCAATGGACAGCCGCGGCGCCTACCTCGGCCCGGTGCTGGCTGGAAAGCTCGATTGCTCGCAACATCATCACCTTCTCGACATCGCGGGCGGTTCCGGCGTTTACGCCTGCGCCATTGCCGCCGGCCATCCGCATTTGCGCGCCAGCGTCATGGAAAGGCCGCCGGTGGATAACATTACCCGCCAAAGCGTGGCCGCGCGCGGCTTCGCTGACCGCGTGGATGTCGTCGTTGGCGACATGTTCACCGATCCTTTTCCGGCCCAGTGCGACCTCCATCTTTTTTCCAATGTCCTCCATGACTGGGACAAAGACCGGGTGGAAACGCTATTGGCAAAATCATTTGCCGCGCTTCCCACGGGCGGAATGGTCATCGTTCACGACGCCCACATAAACGCCGCCAAAACCGGCTCTCTTCCAGTCGCAGAATACTCCGCACTGCTGATGACAATCACCGAAGGGAAATGTTACTCCGAGAAGGAGATGGAAGAGTTTCTGCGCGCCGCCGGTTTCGTCGATTTCCGCCACACGCCGACCGCCGCCGACCGTAGCGTCATCACCGCCCGCAAACGGAAATGACGGCCCGTAGTGTCATTGGCGCAGCAAGCGATAAAATTCCATCGATCCGTTTCCCAGATTGGATTTGCCCAATTCGATGCCGCCGTTTATGAGACCCCAGTTTTGGGTTAGTACAACCCAATTGACTAGATCGGTGCTAGCTTCAATGGTGAAGAGCGCCGGATTCGTTAAAGCAAATGGCGCGCCATTGGAGGCATTGGCCGTGGCAATCAAATCGTTGGGTTGCAGGAGTGAGACATTCAGCAGGATGGGTATTCGAGTCAACGGCAAGACCGTGACTGTCGCCACCGAACTGGAAGCAAAGCCAAAACCACTTGTGATCAGCGCCTGGTATTTCCCGGCGTTGCTCTGAGTGGCATTGGTAATGATCAAGTCATCATTGGTTGCGCCGGCAATGTTTATCCCGTTGAGTTGCCATTGATAGGAAATCGACTGTGATGCCACGGCGCGAGCATGGAGATATATCGTTCCTCCCGTTCCCGCGGTCTGGTTGCCCGGTTGCACGGTGAAGACCGGCCAGCCGTCCCCCTCTACAACAACCGTCGAGGAGTCAAACACGAACGGGCTTAGATAATATACGTTCGACACGGCCTGCAAAAAGGACGGCCGCGAAGATCCCGCCGCAACGACCGTCCCATTGGCCTGCAACGCCATGAGTGACTCCGTGCTGCCGGCTATGGCAACCGTATTGGTAACACCAGCCGGCAAGAGGTTCGTCGGGGCAACAATGTTCAAGCCAACGACTGTGCCATTGGCCAACAATGCTATGGCGCCGTTATTCTCCTTGCTGGCCGAGATCGCGATGGCATTCGATACGTCGGTTGTTGGACCCCCGCCCGATCCCCACGAGACAATAGTTCCGTTTGCCTCTAAAGCGTAGTTGCCACTGCCGGTCGAAATGGCGACGACGTTTGAAAGGCCGTCGGGCACTATCGAGCTGTTTCCCCAGCTAACCACCGTGCCGTTACTTTGCAACGCCAGACATTCGGTTTGACCCGCGCTCACGGCCACAACGTTGGTCAGGTTCGTTGGCACAATGCCGGGAATGTTTCCCCAACTGACGATTGTTCCATTGCTGGTCAATGCGAGCGCGCCAAATACATTGACCGAAATGGCGATCACGTTGGATAAACCCGGAGGAGGATTGAGTTCGGAGGCATACGAGTACGGGGAGATGTTTGTCACTTGCCCATTTGCCCCCAATCCCAGGACGAAAGCAGACCCCTCGTCGGCAGCCCGGAGTCCGGCGATTTGCAATGGCTGCTGGAAATAAGGGTCGTTTTTCGAACCGACAATCGTTGATGCGGTCGCGTCTCGACCAAGGAAACTCAATAGCATAACAGCGATGACGCCAGCGCCAGTTGTTTGCAGCTTCATAATGAATACTCTCCTTTCAGTATTACAGACCGATGCTGTTGGGTATGGTCATGCTTTTAGCATTTCCAACGCCAAGAACCGCCGTAACACTCAAACCAAATGCCAAAACGCACGTTGAGAAGGATTTGACGCGTTTTTGATGAAATCCACGCAGCTTAAAACTGCGCCGCCTCGACGCAATCCGCGTGAAAATTCCACGCCAGCACTCTAACAATCCGTTTACTCGGAAATTTTCCCGCCACCGCTCTTTTTTTGATAATCCGCATTGCCCTGGCCGCTGATTTCCCGCATAAATCTTCCCTCATGCTTGCCAGAGTCCTTTCCGCCGCCGTCAATGGCATCGAAGCGTTTCCAGTCGAAGTCGAAGTCAATTCCGGTTGGGGAGACACGACAATGGTTATCGTCGGTTTGCCGGATACTGCCGTGAAGGAATCGAAAGACCGCGTCAACACCGCCCTTACTAATTCCGGCTTTAAACTCCCCATGGGGCGAACCACCGTCAATCTCGCGCCCGCGGACGTCAAAAAGGAAGGCCCAAGCTTCGATTTGCCCATCGCCGTCGGAATGCTCGCGGCCAACGATCAGCTTCAATCAGAGCGGTTAGACAACTTCGCCATGGTCGGCGAACTCGCTTTGACCGGCCAGGTGCGGGCCGTCAAGGGCCTCCTGCCGATTGCGTGGCGCGCTCGCGCGGAAAAAATGACTGGCATCCTCGTCCCCGTCGAAAATGCGGCGGAGGCCGCCGTCGTGGAAGGATTGCAAGTCATTCCTGTGGAAAATCTAAGGGAAGCTGTCGGGTTTTTGGAGGGCGAAATCAAAATCGAGCCCGTGAAGGTCGATCTGAACAGGATTTTCGATCAGTCCTACGATGAGGAGATGGACCTGGCGGAAGTCAAAGGCCAGGAGTCCGTGAAAAGGGCGTTGGAAATCGCGGCCGCCGGGGGGCACAATGTCCTTCTCATTGGCCCGCCGGGCACCGGAAAATCGATGCTGGCCAAACGGCTGACCACGATTTTGCCGCCGCTGACTTTGGAAGAATCGCTGGACACGACCAAAATTCACAGCATCGTTGGTTTGCTGAAACCGGGGCAAGCCCTGGTCACCCGGCGGCCCTTTCGCACACCGCATCATTCGGCCAGCGGCGCGGGTTTGCTCGGCGGCACGTCGAATCTGACCCCAGGTGAAATTTCGCTTGCCCACCATGGTGTTCTGTTTCTTGACGAGTTGCCCGAGTTCAAACGCAGCGTTCTGGAAACGATGCGCCAGCCCATTGAAGAAGGGTGCGTCACCATCTCACGCGCCGCGGGCACCATGACTTTCCCCGCTGAATTCATGCTCGTCGCCGCCATGAACCCGACGCCCGACGGCAAAATGCCCGGAGAATCGCGAAGCTCGCCGCGCGAGATTCAGAATTATCTCGGCCGAATTTCGGGGCCTTTGCTGGATCGCATCGATCTGCACATCGAAGTCCCCCAGGTAAAATTCCAGGATATCAGCAGCGAACGCACGGGCGAGCATTCGGCGGTCATCCGCGAGCGCGTCGTCAAGGCGCGACAACGCCAGCAGGAACGTTTCGCCAAAAAGCCCGCCATCACTTGCAATGCCCGAATGGGGCCGCGCGAACTCAAGTCGTACTGCGCATTGGATGACCACACCAGGGAACTTTTGAAGTTTGCCATGGCGGACTTGAATTTGAGCGCGCGGGCTTACGATCGCATTCTTAAAGTCGCCCGCACCATTGCCGACTTGGCAGACGCCCAGGACATCGGCGGCGACCACATTTCCGAAGCCATCCAGTATCGGTCGCTCGACCGGCAATTATGGACATAAGTCTGATTTGAAAATGACGTAATCCTTTGTAGCTTGCAAGAGAGGGGGGTGTGCCGTGAAATGCACACCATGAAATCGAGCAAAAGTCATTGTCATTGGGTCAAAATCAGATGACCATGACGTCTGGTTTGAATCAGAAGTCTAAAATATATAAAGTCGGGCTTATAGCCTGCGCCGCGGTTCTGTTTTTTGTCTGCGCGCAAACGCAGTCATTGCTCAACGTCAAACGCAAGGACTTGGGACTGACCCGCTTGACGCCGTTGGAGAACGCCCCGCCGATGCTTGCCTTTACCAGTGTGGCTTTGGGTGGGTTCCGCGGTTTGATCGCCAATGCGCTCTGGATGCGCGCCAATGATCTTCAAAACGACGACAAATATTTCGAGATGGTTCAACTGGCCGATTGGATCACCACGCTCGAACCCCACTTTGTCGATGTTTGGCGCGTTCAGGCCTGGAACATGGCCTACAACATCTCGGTCAAATTCAAGGACCCGGAGGACCGCTGGCATTGGGTGCAGCGCGGAATCCGGCTGCTTCGCGACCAGGGCATACCCCTCAATCCCAACGAAACCCTCCTCTACCGGGACCTTTCCTGGCTGTATCAGCACAAGATCGGCCAGAACCTGGACGACGCCCACATGCGCTACAAGCTTAGGCTGGCGCAGGAGATGCAGCCCATCCTGGGCGGACGCCCGGATTTCGACACGCTGCTCGACCCAAAAACCGCGGCGGACAAGGAACGCGTCAAGAAATTGGAGGACGTTTATAAAATGGACCCCAAGATTATCAAAAAAGTTGATGACGAATACGGCCCGCTGGATTGGCGGTTGCCGGATGCTCACGCGATTTACTGGGCTGAGGTAGGCCGGGAAAAGGCCAAACCGGAAGATCAGGAAACCTTGCGCCGTTCCATTTACCAAACCATGCAGCAAGCCTGCATCCGGGGCGGAGCGCTTAGCCATACCATCACCAATATTACCCCGCGCAACTTCATTATTTGGCCCAATCTCGACCTCGTCCCAAAAGTCAGCGCCGCTTACGAAAAGATGATCAGCGAAGATGAAAAGCTTCGGCAAAACATGCAGAAGGCGCACAGGAATTTCCTCAAAACCGCCGTTTATCTGCTTTATGAGGACGGCCGCACGGACCAGGCCGCCTATTGGTTCAAATACATGAAAAGCAAGTACGACGACGCTTTGGTCGGCCGCCAAAAAAACCTGTCCCTGGACGATTATTGCCTAAGCCAGATCGTCGAGGACAATGGTGAAACCGACATGAACAAAGTGAGCGCCAGCATCGAGGCCATGTTCCACAACGGCTTCATATGCCTCGTGCGTGATGATGACGATCGCTACGCCAATTATGAGAATCTGGCCCAGCGTATCTGGGAGCATTACGACAAGAAAATCGGGTCCTTCAACAACCAGCGGCTGGGATTGCGGCCATTGCCGGAATTGCGCAAGTTCATACTCCAAAAGGAGCTTGATCCCGATCCGCGATACGCCTTAATGCCTCCCGAAGCTCAGGCTATTCTGCGCACCAAATTGCGCCTTCCAACGCCCAAGCCCGCTGTCGCTCCCGCGCCTGCGCCTGGATCCACAGCATCCACCGCCCAATAGTTTTGCCGCTGTTTTTAGCCGGTTCGGAAGGAAATTTTGACGATCAAATCACGGCCGAAGCTGTTTTGCAATCGTTCCAGAATCTCCCGCCGGCGGTAACGCACGATTTCATCGAGCCACGCGCTGCTATCGACAGTGACGAAAAGGGTGCCGTTGCGAATTCCCGTGGGCTGCGCATGGGACGTGATGCTCGGATCAAGCTGGCTGTTCCACACGCGCAATATCTCCGTCTCGGATTGCCGGCGGTCAATGCGCAGGTCTAAAAGCACTTTCGGAATCAGTTCGCCGCTGGATTGGGCGGATGGCCGCCGCGTTTTTTCCTCGGTGGACCAATCCCAGCCCCGCCATTGTGCCACCGCAATCTGCCGCGCGGTGCGGAATGCCTGGGATGGCCGGAATTGCCGAAACGGAAACGGACGCTCCATCATCGGGTCACGCTTTTTGGGCGAGGATTGTTGTGTCATCAGTCTGCGGAGCGACGGCTTTGTCGGCGCGGCGTTCATCCAAAACCAGAACCCCGTGCGGTGGAATATCGTAATTTCCGCTAAACGTGCGCTCGGTCAGAAAATCGTGCATCGGTTTATAAAAAGTGATGCGAACAGGCGAGTTCTGGTGATTCAACAGAAAAAAGACCTTTGTATCACCCTTTTGTCTCATGCTCACTTCCACGGTGTCCGGCACTTTAAGAAGGGATGTTAGCACGCACAGATTTCGCAGCCACGTTATTAGGTCACAATAAAAAGCCTGTTGCGAAATTGTCCCAATGTATATCGCCTTTCCCAATCCATACGTGTTCATCGTCATCGCCGGCCGGCCGGCATAAAACTCCCGGCTGAATGTCGCCAGTATCTGGCAACCCTTTGGTTCGATGAGGTCGCACCACAATCGCGCCGTGTGGAGCGTGCTCGTATGAAAAGCGCCTCTAAACGCCATGTGATTCTCATCCTCCGGCGACATCGGATCGAATTCCGTGACTTCCATCCCAAACAGATCCGTCAAATCATGCGGAAACCCGGCATCCGCCGCAATTTGATGTTCGTCCACAAGCCCCGTATTGCAGGTCGCCACAAGGGTACCGCCATTCTGGACGTACAGTTTCAATGCGTCCGCCTCCGCTCCTGAGAGGAGACTTAACGACGGCGCTATCACCAGCTTGTAAGACGACAAGTCATCGAGAGGCCGCGCGAAATCCACATTGATGTTCCTATCGTGCAATGCGGTATAGAAAAGCTGGATATGCTCCCGCAGGGAAAAATATTTGTTCGGTTGCCTCGGCAGCGCCAGCGTCCAATCGTTGTCATGGGTGTAAAGGATGCAAGCTTCCGCGATCACCTTGGTGCCTTCCAATGCCGGCGCCAGCCGCTTTATTTCCTGGCCAATCTGGCTGATCTCCTTATACACGCGATTATCGCCGCGCCCGTCATGCGTCAACACTCCGCCGTAAAACTTCTCCTGGCCGATCCTCGGCTGCCGCCAGAAAAAGTACAACACTCCGTTGGCCCCCCTTGAAATCGTCTGGTAAGTAAACAACCGCACCACCCCCGGCCGCACCAGCGAATTAACGTCCTGCCAATTCACATGCCCCGCCTTTTGCTCAATCACCCAAAAACCGCTGTCGCCATCCGGCGTCCGGATTCCGCTCTTCTTCAATGAACGCAATAAATCCACTTCGCACGCGTTTTCGGAGGATTTTGACTTGATCGTCGCGTTGCTATTGAGCGAGGTGAAATCCAGCGCGTCGGCCACGTCGAACAAATCAACCTGCTGGCCAAAAGAGCGCATGTTCGTCGTCACGGGGGCATTTGGCGTCAATTCACGAAGCACGTCCGCCTGCATCCTCACGAACGCCACAATGGTGTCGCTGCAAAACCGCCGCCAGTCCAGCATCAGCGCCGGATTGTGCGGAGCCGGGGCCGTTCGGGGCATCGGCACATGGGTGAAATCCCCAACAGTCTGGCCCCAGAATCTCGATCCCATCATGTCATTGAGATGATCTATTGTTTCATACTTCGCCTTCAGCCAGAGATGCCAATCCCGCCGCGTTCCCTCATTGAACGAGGGTTGAGTCGAGTGTGATCCCACGTTATTGTCGATTTGCCAGGCGATGAGCTGCGGATGTTTGCCCAGAGCGTCGCACATGGCCCGCAGAATCTTCTTGGAATAATCCCAATACAGATCGTTGTTTAAACAGCAGGCGTGACGGGTGCCTTCGCACAGCGGCAGGCCGCGTTCGTCCATCGGGAGTATCTCGGGATGCTTGCGAGTCAGCCAAATCGGGGGCGCTGCGGTGGGAGTGGCCAGGATAATCTTAATATCCTCTTCGCCCATCAAATCCATGACCCGCCTGAGCCAGTCAAAATTGTATTCACCCTCGCGCGGCTCACACAGGCCCCAGACAAATTCTCCCATGCGGACGGCGTTCATCCCCGCGGCCACCATCAACTCGATATCCTGCCGCCAGCGCGCTTCTGGGTCCTCGGGAGTGCCGGCGTACGGATGGACCCAATGCTCAGGATGATAGTCCGCTCCAAAATACATAACGGTAACGGTGACTGTGAGACAGTAAGCCTAATCGTGGCAGTTATGCAACCAAAAACCGTTGGGTGCTCCCATGCCGATATGTCTGTTATCTCACAACCCTTTACGCAGATTCCGCGAACAGTTGCGGCTGGGTCGGCAGGAACGGGGAAAAACTTTGCCGGTGGATCGGACACGCCCCCAGCGCCTTGATCGCCGCCAAATGCTCCGGCGTCCCGTAGCCCTTGTGCTGCGCAAATCCGTAACCGGGATAAGTCTGGTCCAATTGAACCATCAAACGATCGCGGCTGACCTTGGCGAGGATGCTGGCGGCGCCAATGGAAAAACTAGCCGCGTCTCCCGCAACAATCGGCGTCTGCGGAAACTGCATCGATTTCACTCGCAAGCCATCCACAATGACGTGCTCCGGCGCGGGCCGCAATTGCGCCAGCGCCAGGTTCATCGCTCGGTGACTCGCGCGCAAAATATTGATTTGGTCGATCATTTGGCAATCGACCTCGGTAATCGCGTAACAAACCTCTGGGCGGGAAACCAATTCGTTGAACAACACTTCGCGCGTCTCAGGCGTCAATTGTTTTGAGTCATTGACCTCTCGAAGCGATTTTGGAAAACCGCCGAGAATCCATTCGACGGGAAAAATGACCGCCGCTGCGAACACAGGACCCGCCAGCGGGCCGCGTCCCGCCTCGTCAACACCCGCAATGCGGCTGACACCCTGCTCGACCAACGTCAATTCGTGCCGGAACCGGCGCAACCTGGAAGTTTTTCTCGCCACGCTCAGGTACTTTGAAACCAAAACCGCCCGGCCTGCAACCAAATTTTGCTGATTATTGCCCCGGCGGCTGCGCCTCGATATTGTATTCGCTGCCGCCGACTTTGACCTTACCCATAATGCGCGGGAACTGCTGGAATTGATTGGGGTTTTGCCTATTCAGCTTGAGCGAACCTGCCGCAACCGCCGTTGTCGCGCCTCCGCCAAAAGCCACTGTGGATTGAGGAGAGGCGGGCGGGATTTCAAGCACGTTGCCGGTGAAAACCACATTCGTGCGCAAGGCATTGTTCACGCCGCTGACTTCAAATGAATAATTCGTGACCGCGCCGGGTTTACCGAACAGTGGGAGTTTCAAAACCTTCCCCCTGTAAACGGACCCGTCGCCATCGACAACAAAGACGCTCCCTCCCTCGCGTTCCATTTGGAACGTCACCAATACAATCGGTTCCCGCGCGGGCTCATTTCCGTTCATTGCCTGGCTGTTGACTTGCACAAATTGCTGGGCCGCATTCCTCGAAGAACCCCTTGGCGCGGAATATTTCAAGAGAGCGGAGGGGGCTGGCGCGGAAGCGGCACTCGGCGCGTGGTGAACGACGCCGCGCGGCCTCCGGACGGCTAAAACAATGACTAAAATCAAAGCGATCCCGCCTCCCAAAACCACCCTGAACCAAGGCCAGGCAAGGCCTGTGGCGCGGGTCTGGGGCGGGCTTTGAAATGTTTGCCGCACAGTCTGTTGCAACATTTTTCGAGATGCCGGATGGAGTTCAGGCGGCGTCTGCTGGCGTCGCTTTTTAGCGTACGCTCTCAGCAGCTTGTCCATTTCTTTATTTGGCTCCGGCGAGGGCATAACCATTAGACGGAAAAAGTTTCTGGTTTCTTCCCGAGAAAGACTTCCAACGCGATCTTCTCCAGGCGATCCATGCACTTGCTCAAGCGGGAACTGACGGTCTTTGGGTTCAATTGAAGTTCTGCGGCTATCTCATCATAACTCAAATCCGCAAAATAACGAAGGTCAATCACCTCGCGGCAGGGCGCGTCCAGTTGGTCGAGGGCGAGGCCCAACTGCGCGGCGCATTCGGCCCGCAGCAATATCGCGTCCGGCGCGGGGAGCGGACTGGAGATTTGCAAAGGCGCGCTGTCATCGGAGTTTCCCGGTTGCAGCGGGATGATCGTCTGGCCGCCGCCGCGTTTGGCGGCCTGATTGCGTTCGCGATAGTCGCGCGCCTTGTTGGCGGCGATGCGAAAAATCCACGTTTGAAGGCGGCTCGCGCCGCTGAATGAATGGATATTCTTAATGACAGCGAGAAACGCCTCCTGACAAATTTCTTCGACGTCCTCGCCGGAAAAAGCGGGCGACAACTGGAAGACGAACCGTCCCGCCGCGGCGTAATGGGAATCAAAAAGAAGGTCCCAAGCCTCGGCATCCCCTTGCCGGCAACGGGCGATCAGTTCCGATTCCATTTCCGAGGTCATTTAAAGATAAAGATAAAAGCATAATACCAGAAAATTCCCGAAATATCCCAACTTTTCAAGATTTGAAAACCTCCTCTCTTTAGTGTAACGCTGGCGCATGGCTTTTTCGCTTGCTGGCAAATGGGTGTTGATTACAGGGGCTTCCAGTGGGTTTGGGGCGGCTTCGGCCCTGGCTTTTGCCGCCCAAGGATGCAATCTGCTCCTGGGGGCGCGGCGGGTTGACCGGCTCGAAGCTTGCGCGGCCGAGGCCCGCAAGGCTGGCGCTCCGGAGGCGCACTTTCATTCGATGGATGTCACCAAAACTCCCAATGTGGAGGAGTTTGTCAAATGGGCGCGAACAAAAGCCAGCGCGGTCCACGTCCTTGTCAATAATGCCGGAGGCGCGCACGGACTGCAATCGGTCGCCAACGGGCGGGATGAAGATTGGGAGGCGACGCTGCAAACCAATGTCCTGGGCGTCTTGCGCGTGACGCGGGCGGTGCTACCGCTGATGCCGAAGGACGCGGGGAGTTCGATTCTGAATATCGGTTCGGTCGCGGGCCGGTATGCCTATGAGGGCGGGGCGGATTATTGCGCGGCGAAGGCGGGAGAATTGAAGATTACGCAGGTGCTCAGGCTGGAACTCAATGGCACAGGCATCCGGATTAGTTCCATCGATCCCGGAATGGCGTGGACGGAGTTTTCGGCGGTCCGTTTCAAGGGCGATACGACGCGGGCGGACCGGGTTTATGAAGGGGTGAATCCCTTGGTGGCGGAGGATGTGGCGGAAACGCTTGTGTGGGTCGCGTCACGCCCCGAGCATGTGAACATCGATGAACTCGTGATCAAGTGCGTGGATCAAGCGGCGATTCATAAGGTTTTTCGGCGGACGAAAGATTCGAAACAGGGAGCATAGCCTTTACAAAAAGACTTGCTCCGATAAACCAAGTCATGCGCGTCCGAACGCAAAAAGGACTGATAGCTCTTTGGAGCGTGGTGTTTATGGCAAAATTCATTGCCAGCGCCGCTCCTGACCCGTCATCCGGCGACAGCCTGGTTAGATTGGCCCGGGAGCGCTTCAAAGAACTCTCGTATGCCGAGGAGCGGATTTTCTGGGCCACGGGGAACGGCACGAATTTTTATTATTTACAGTCCGACAAGAGGGACATTTTAACAAACTCACAGGGCTGGCCATCGAACGGGGTGATCCGGGCTGACAGGCTCGCGTGGCTTTGCACGGATGCAAAAGCGGCCCCGTTTGTCACTTTTCGAGGGATCGATTTTGGAGGCGTTCGGGTTGAGGGCGATTTGTTGCTTGGGGCGGCAACGGTGTCGTTTCCGATTTACGCCACAAACTGCGCCTTCACGGGAGACATAAATTTGACAGGCGGTTCCGTGCGCTACCTGGGTTTGGATCATTGTTTAATCACAAATCTCTCGGCGGAGGGATTGAAAACAGAAGGGGATATCGATCTTGCCAACGGCTTTATGGCGACGGGGCAAGTGGACCTTTCCCTTGCCAATATAGGAGGCCGTGTGAACTGCTGGAACGGACATTTTACGGGTTCCAATGTGGTTGTGTTTGACATGGAAAACGCGAACGTCAAAGGCCCTGTTTCTTTAACTGATGGATTTTTGGCGCGGGGAGAAGTGAATCTTTTTGAAACTCAGATCGGCGGAGTGGTGAACTGCGACGGGGGTCACTTTTTCGATGATTCCACAAACCATTACGCCATCGACCTTCAGCAATCCACCATAGATGGGTTTGTGTTTATGCGTGGCGATTCTGTTTCAAATTTTAGCGCGCGCGGGGAAGTCGATTTGTCCTATGTTCATGCGGGCGGGGTGGAATGTTCCAGGGCGGAAATCGTGAATCCCATCGGCATCGCCTTGAGTCTCAATGGAGGAACCTTCAAGGGGGATGTTTTTTTGCGCAACGGAGTCCGGGTAAAAGGCCAAGTCCTCATCCAAAACGCGGCCATTGGAGGAAGCCTGGACTGTTCCTCTGACGGAGCGGATGAGACACACTTTGAGTGTTACAACACCAATCCGATTACAAGCTATCCAACAATGGCTTTCGATGCCCGCGGAGCGAAGATTGATGGGTATGCCGCCCTGGCCGGGAACGTCGAGGTTAACGGAGGGGCAACGTTTCAAAATGCGGCGATTGGACAAAACTTCAATTGCGCCGGCGGCAAATTTGTCAATTCCAACTCCATCGCGCTGTCCGTGTCCAGCGCGCATGTCGGCGAGGATGTCTATTTGACGGATGGATTCGATGCGCAGGGAGAAGTGAATCTGCTTGAGACGCAGATCGGCGGCGAGTTGGACTGTGACGGAGGCTATTTTGACGCCGATAATGCAATGCATTACGCCATTGAAATGCAAGAAGCCGATATCGGGGGATTTGTCTCCATGCGGGGCGATTCTGTCGCGGACTTCAGCGCGCGGGGCCAGGTCGATTTGGGCTACTCTCACATAGGGGGGTTGTTATGCGGTGGAGGAGAAATCAGCAACCCATCCGACGTCGCGTTGAATCTCGATGGAGGAAACGTCAAGGGAGACGTCTCCCTCGTTGGCGGATTTCGAATAGAGGGACAAACTGCGTTCCAGAACGCCGGCATCGGCGGGAATCTGGTCTGTTCCTCCGCCGGAACAGCGGGAACGCGCTTTCGGTTCTACAGCACCAATGCGACGGCGACGTATCCGATGTCTGCCTTTGACGCCAGCGGGGCAAAGATTGACGGTTACGTTTCGCTCGGCGACGGCTTGGAAGTTGACGGAGGAGTTATGTTCCAAAACGCAACGATTGGACAAAACTTCAATTGCACTGGCGGCAAATTTGTTAATTCCAACTTGATTGCGTTGTCTCTCGGCAGCGCGCACCTGAGCGGGAGCGTATATTTCACCGACGGCTTTGACGCCCAGGGGCAGGTTTCCCTTTTTGCGACGGACGTCGGAGGCATGCTGGTCTGCGATGGGGGGCATTTTCATGCGGGTGGCACAAACTCCTTCGCCATCAGCCTTCAACAAGCCAATGTCGAGGGATTTGTCTTTATGCGCGGGGATTCCGTCACCAACTTTAGCGCGCAAGGGGAAGTGGACTTATCCTATGCGCACATAGCCGGGTTGCAATGTTCCGAGGGCAAAATCGCCAATCCCGAGGGCATCGGCTTGAATCTCAATGGAGGAAATATCAAGGGAGATATTGATTTTGACGGATTTGAGACCGAGGGGCAGGTGACACTCGAAAACGCGACCGTCGGGGGAAATCTGATCTGTTCCTCCGGCGGTATGACGGAAACACGCTTTCGGTTTTATAACACGAATTATCTTGTATCTCCCACGTTTGCCTTCGATGCCGTCGGAGCAAAGATTGATGGTTATGCCGCGCTGGCGGGCAATGTCGAAGTCGATGGAGGCGCGAATTTTCAAAATGCGACGGTTGAGCAAAACCTGAATTGCATTGGAGGCAGATTTTTTAATTCCAATGCGGTGGCGTTGCTGCTTTCCCGCGCCAACATCAACGGCAGTGTTTACCTTTGCAATGGATTCACCTCGGAAGGAGAAGTGGCTCTGGATAACGCAACGATCGGACAAGACCTGAACTGCTCCGGCGGCGCATTTTCCGCCCACAATGATTGGCCGTCCCTCTACGCTTACGGAGCCAGGATTGGAGGCAACACATTTTTGGGCGGGCCATACCCATTTGAAGGAAGCGTGCTGTTCTTCAATGCAACGATCCGGGGCGACTTAAATTGCGCCGGAGCAATGTTTAATGGCGGCCGCATTCAAGGCGCTCCGAATTCCCGAATAGATCCAGATCCGGCGACGCGGCCTTTTGCGTTTTCCGCCGCCGGCGCGCAGATAGACGGCTCCGTTCTCCTTAATTTCATTCAAGCGCACAGTGTAGTAAGCTTTGAGGGAGTGAAAGTTGGCCGGCGCTTTCAAATCCGCCATTCCTATTTGCCCTCCGGACCCGCGGGACACCCATTCGAGAGCGATTTTCCGTTGTCTCTTCGCGATGCGAAAATCGAAGCGTTGGATGATGACGCTGAAAGTTGGCCGGAGGCAAAGAATCTTAATATCGAAGGGCTTGTGTATGACAGATTCAGCGATCTAACACTATCCAACGCCAGTTACCGGGTCGATTGGCTGCATCTCGACGGACAAACCAATTTTTTGCCGCAACCTTACGAAGAACTTGCCACAGTGTTGCGCGCCAGCGGGTTTGAGGACGAAGCCACAACGGTGTTAATTCGCAAAAATCGGGATCAATCGCGCTTCACGAAACGGTTTTCGCTATCCTGGTGGTGGTATAACGTTTTTGGACGTTTCATCAACTATGGCTACCGTCCAATCCCAGCGCTTTGGACGACTGTGGGGTTTATCCTGGCTGGCTGGTTTATTTTTTCGTTTTCCTACGGCGGTCCCTGGTGGTTGACGCGCAGCAGCGCGGGCAATCTTCGCCGGAATGGTTACAAGCCCCGAAACCTTTTCACCCCGGCGGACACAGACAAGGCTTTCATCCCGCACACCGAACTGCTGGAAGAAAGTTATCCGCGATTCAATGGATTCGTGTATTCCCTCGAAACATTTGTGCCGTTGGTAAAGTTGGGCGTTGGCGATTACTGGCGCCCCAACGCGAATCGCGGGCCAATATTAATCACCGTGAGGAAAAACGTCTTGCTGACCGGCGGCGGTTTGTTGCGCCTTTATTATTGGATCCATCTCATCGCCGGCTGGATCCTGACCACGCTTCTTGTCGGCGCCCTTACCGGACTGATAAAGACCTAACCAACCGGCGTCACCCGGATGATTTTGCGATGTAATCCTCAAGCTTGACGGCGTCGGCGGCGAAGGTGCGGACGCCTTCGGCCAATTTTTCGGTGGCCATCGCGTTTTCGTTCATCATCCAGCGGAAGGTCTTTTCATCGACCGCGATGCGGGACAACTTCGAGTCTTTGCTGGTTTCGGGCGAAAGCTTGCGTTGCACGGGGTCGGAGGAATTTTTGAGTTCGTGGAGCAATTCGGGGCTGATCGTCAGCAAATCGCACCCGGCCAATTCAAGAACTTCGCCCTTGCTTCGAAAACTCGCTCCCATGACTTCGGTTGGATGGCCGAACGTTTTGTAATAGGCGTAAATTTCCCGCACAGACAGCACGCCCGGATCTTCGGCGGGAGTGTATTCCTTTTTGTTCGCCTTTTTATACCAATCGAGAATGCGGCCGACGAACGGAGAAATTAATTTTGCGCCGGCTTCCGCGGCGGCGACGGCCTGGGCCATCGAAAAAAGAAGGGTCATGTTGCAGTTGATCCCCTCTTTTTGCAAAACGCGCGCCGCCTCGATGCCTTCCCACGTGGTGGCCAGTTTGATGAGGATCCGTTCGCGTCCAATGCCCGCCTTGGCGTAACGCTCGATGAATCCGCGCCCCTCCGTGACCAGCGCCTCAGTATCAAAGGAAAGCTTCGCGCTTGTTTCCGTCGAAACGCGCCCGGGTACGATTTTTAGAATTTCGAGGCCGAAACGCACCAGCAGAGCGCGCATGGTGTCGTCGGGCGAAAGCGAAATTTTTTTGCTGTCCTGGATCACCGCATCGACGATCGACTTATATTCGGCCTTTTGAGCGGCTTTGAGTATCAGCGTTGGATTGGTGGTGGCGTCCTCCGGCGAGTATTCCTTCATCAGGGCGAAATCGCCGGTATCCGCCACAACGCGGGTAAATTTTTTTAATTGGTCCAGTTGATTCATAAAACATTCCTTCCCAGAAACCACGTAAAGCTAAGACTAAGAGAGCGAGACGGCAACTGGTAAAAACGGATGCATGTCAAATATCATGCGGGCCGGGTTCCGGTGCGTTTTTCTTACACCCGGGGCATTTTCTGGTTTTCCCTGGGAAAAGAACATGGTATGTTGGGAGCGATGAATGCGTTGAAAGAAAGGATCATCGAGAAACTTGAAGGCTTGCCTGAGCCGGCGCTCAAACAGGTGATGGATTATCTCACGTTCTTGAGATGGCAAGACGTTGAGGAGGTTTCATCTTTGCTCTCTGTTGCCGGCGGCTTATCTGGGCCGCCGATTTCCGCCACTGAGATCGAGCAGGAACTTTACGGGCCACTCGAAGCCCGGTGAAGCCTTCTCGGCCCATCTTTGTGGACACTTGGGGCTGGCTAGCTTACGGTCATCGCCGGGATTCGCATCACCCAGAGATCAAGGCACTGTTTGAAGCCTTGCTAGAAAATCGCACGCCTATTCACACAACCGATTATATTCTGGATGAACTAATCACCCTACTATTTCGCCGCGAAAGCTACAGCGAGGCGACACAGTTTTTGGACGGTCTGATGTCGGATTCAGCACGGGGGAGAGTCCAAATTCAGAAAGTCAACGCGGAGCGATTCCAAGCCGCGTTGGATTTGCGGAAGCGTTACCAGGATAAGCCTAATATTTCTTTTACCGATTTAACAACAATGGCCATCATGCGCGAACTGGGAATTGCATCGATCATCACCGAAGATGATCATTTTCTGCAGGTGGGCTTGGGATTTAGAAGAATTCCCTCCTGAGCGCGTTCCCTCGACTAATCCGAAAGCCCACGAGAACCGGGAACTAAACCAGCTTCTTGTATTCTTTGATTTCCGCCAGTTTCTTGACGAGTTCCTTGACCTTTTGCGCCTGGCTCTTGTGGACCAGCAAAACGGCGTCGTCTGTTTGCACCAGAATCGTATCGCGCTGGCCAACCACCGCAATCGGCGTCCGATTCTTTGTGCGGGCGTCAAAAATAATATTGCGCGCCGCATCCACATGGATAAAATCTCCGACAGCGCAGTTGCCTTCCGGGTCCGCCTTGAGGTGTCGGCCGAGGGCGGTCCAGGAGCCAAGATCGTCCCATTCGAATGCCCCGTCAGCCACCACGACGTTTTGCGCGTGTTCCATCAAGGCGTAGTCGATGGAGATTTTTTTAATTTCCGGGTATTCGCGGGCGAGGACTTTATTGAGTTTGGGAGTGCCGGCGGCCTTGAACCATCGCTGGCAGGCCGCGGCCATTTCCGGTTGGTGCTTTTCCAAACCTTGCGTGACCGTCACAAAAGACCAAATGAACATTCCTGCGTTCCAGCGATATTGGCCGCTGCCGACATATTCCACAGCGGTTTCGTAATTCGGTTTTTCGACGAACTTTTCCGCTTTGAAAAAAGTTGTCTTATACCGTTTCGCCCCCTGGGGAGGCGGCAGAACATTGCCCACGCGAATATAGCCGTAACCCGTTGCCGGCTCCGACGGTTTGATCCCGATGGTGACGATGACCTGCCCGCGTGAAGCCAGATCGAATGAGTCGCCCAATACCTGTTGGAACTTTTTCTCCTCCGGAATCACGTGGTCGGCGGGGAGGACGGCCATGACGGCGCTTGTCGAGCGTTGCCCGACGATGGCGGCGCCGAGAGTGACGGCGGCGCAAGTATCCCGGCCCACCGGCTCGGCAATGACGTTTTGCGCTGGTAATTTGGGCAATTGGCGGCGGACCTCCGGCGCCTGGACGGCGTTGGTGATGACAAGAATATTTTTTAACGGAGCGAGCGGGAGAACGTGTTCGACGGCCTGCTGGAGAAACGAGCGGCCTCCCAGAAGGGAGACGAGTTGCTTGGGCGTTTTTTCGCGGCTGACGGGCCAGAAGCGCTCTCCGCGCCCTCCCGCCATGATAATCACGAACCGGTCGTTATTTTGCTTCGCAGACTTCATGATCGCGTTTCTTTTACGGCCTTGACCAACGCAGCGGTGAACTCTGTCACGCGCGGAACCAAACCCGCGTTTTGCCCATGCGCGGCAATCTGATTGACAATCGCGCTGCCGACCACAACCGCTTCCGCGCTGACCGCCACCACCCGGGCTTGTTCAGGATTGGAAATGCCAAATCCAACGGCGATAGGCAAGTCCGTGTGCGCGCGGATCTTTGCCGTCATCGCGCCGATGGTGTCGGAGATTTTTGATTGCATCCCGGTAACGCCTTCGCGAGAAACATAATAAATAAAACCACTCCCGCGTTTGACGATCAGTTCGATTCGCGATTCGGGCGTGGTGGGCGCGACGAGGTAAATGGCGCACAACCCGGCGCGAGCCATGAGTGCCTCGTAATTTTCCGATTCCTCCGGCGGAAGATCGAGCGCCAGCAACCCATCGACTCCCGCGGCGGCGGCGTCCTGGATGAATTGCTCCACGCCCACGCGGTGCATGAGATTAAAATAAATATAAAGAACGATCGGAATTTGGGAATTGCGGCGGATGGCGGCAACGGTTTGAAGGAGCTTGGCGGGAGTGGTGCCGGATTCCAATCCACGCTGGGCCGCTAGTTGATTGACCAGGCCATCGGCGAGCGGATCGCTGAAGGGAACGCCCAATTCAAGAACGTCGATGCCGATTTTATCGAATGCAAGCGCGAGATCGTGAGTGGCGGAGAGATTGGGGTCGCCGGCGCCGATATAGACGATGAACCCTTTTTGGCCTTCCCGCTTCAGCCGCGCAAATCGTTCGACAATGCGATTCATTGGAATGACAATTCCGTCACCCCTTCAAACAACGACGCCTAATGGCCCTGGCGGCGGCGTTTGACATGGATTTGAGCCAACGAATTGGCCAAGGAAGCGGAAACGGCCGCGGCCTCGGCGTCGTCCAGGTGTTCAGCGAGGCGGGCTTCGGCGCGGCGCTTTGCTTCTTCGGCCTTCGCTTCGTCGATTTGCTCAACGCGCAAGGCCATATCCGTCAAAATCGCGACGCGTTCGCCGGTGATTTCCACGAAGCCATCGCCGACGGCGAGGAAAAAATCCTGGCCATTTTTGCGGACGATAATTTCGCCGGGGACCAACTGCGTCATCAACGGAACGTGGTTGGGATAGACGCCCATCTCGCCTTCAACTCCGGGCAATGTGACCATTTCGACCTGGTCCGAAAAGGTCTGCGCCTCGGGCGTGACGATTTGAAGTTGAAGCGTGTTTGCCATTAAGCCTCTTTAATTTCGTCGATGCCGCCCTTCATGTAGAAGTTGCCTTCGGAGACATCGTCGTGCTT
The DNA here is from genome assembly GCA_036268455.1 of Verrucomicrobiia bacterium. Lineage (GTDB taxonomy): Bacteria > Verrucomicrobiota > Verrucomicrobiia > Limisphaerales > Palsa-1400 > DATAUD01. Next base: position 17,752 of record DATAUD010000111.1, on the reverse strand, counting down.
GCCGTCGAGAATCTCCTTGAAGCCGCGAACGGTTTCCGCCACAGGAACCTGCTTGCCTTCGCGGCCGGTAAAGACTTGCGCAACTGTGAAAGGCTGGCTGAGGAAACGCTGGATTTTGCGGGCGCGGAAGACCGTCAACCGGTCGTCGGGCGAAAGTTCGTCCATTCCGAGAATCGCGATGATGTCCTGCAAATCCTTGTAGCGTTGGAGCACTTTTTGGACGCCGCGAGCGACATCGTAATGTTCCTGGCCAACGATTTCCGGGGTCAATGCGCGGGAATTGGAAGCGAGCGGATCCACCGCCGGGAAAATGCCCAGTTCGGCAATCGAACGCTCCAACACGATGGTGGCATCCAAATGCGCGAAGGTGGTCGCCGGAGCGGGGTCGGTCAGGTCGTCCGCAGGCACATAGACGGCCTGGAAGGAGGTGATCGAGCCTTTCTTGGTCGAAGTAATGCGTTCCTGCAAATCGCCCATTTCAGCGGCCAAAGTGGGCTGATAACCGACGGCGCTGGGAGTGCGGCCGAGCAACGCGGAGACTTCCGATCCCGCTTGCGAGAAGCGGAAAATGTTATCGATGAACAACAGCACGTCCTGATTCTTTTCGTCGCGGAAATATTCCGTGATCGCAAGGCCGGACAAGGCGACGCGCAAGCGAGCGCCGGGTGGCTCATTCATCTGGCCGTACACGAGGGCGATTTTCGATTCGCTGAGATTCTTCTGCTTGATGACATCGGCCTCGGACATTTCGTGGTAAAGATCGTTGCCCTCGCGCGTCCGTTCGCCGACGCCGGCGAATACGGAAACACCCCCGTGGAGCTTGGCGATGTTATTGATCAATTCCATGATGACGACGGTTTTGCCGACGCCTGCGCCCCCGAATGCCCCGACTTTGCCGCCTTTGAGGAAGGGGCAAATAAGATCGATTACCTTGATGCCAGTGGTGAGGACGGCCGGGGAAGTGGATTGATCAACGAGCGGCGGGGCGGCGCGATGAATGGGATAATATTTCTCGGCGGTGACCGGCCCGCGTTCATCCACGGGATTGCCGGTCACATCGAATACGCGGCCCATGACCCCAGGCCCGACGGGCATCGAGATGGGAGCGCCGGTATCGGTGACTTCGAGGCCGCGCTTAAGGCCCTCAGTGCTGGACATTGCGACAGAGCGAACCCAGTTATCGCCGAGGTGCTGTTGAACTTCGAGGGTCAGTTTGGTTTTGCCCGCGCCGGGAACGTCAAAATCGACGGTGACGGCGTTATAAATGGAAGGCAGGCTATCGGGAAACTCGATATCGACGACCGGCCCGATGACTTGCACGATTTTGCCTTTATTCATGTTGTAAAATCAGCTTTTCCTGAAAGAGCGGAGAATCTAAGAGAACCGAGGCGGACGTGTCAAGGCTGGGAATGGGGCAATTTGTTCCCTTGTCATTTGCGCTTGCCCTCTCCATTTTAGATTAAAATGAGTCGCACCAAGAAAATCTTTGGCACCGATGGGGTGCGCGGCACCGCCAACGTCGAACCGGTGACCGCCGAGACCGCCCTCAAGCTGGGCCAGGCGGCGGCCCACGTCTTCAAAAACTTTGAATCGGAATCCCGCGGACGGGGCAAACATAAGATCGTCATTGGCAAAGATACACGCCTCTCCGGTTACATGCTCGAAAACGCCCTTTCGTCCGGCGTTTTGTCCATGGGGGTCGATGTGCTGTTCATCGGGCCGTTGCCGACGCCGGGCGTTGCATATGTGACGCGCAGCCTGCGGGCGGACGCGGGGATCGTGATTACGGCGTCTCATAATCCTTACGACGATAACGGGATCAAATTTTTCCACGCCGATGGTTACAAACTCGATGATGTGATTGAAAACCGCATCGAGGAATTGGTGTTCAGCGGGGAGATCGAAAATATCCGTCCTTCCGCGCGCGAAATCGGCAAGGCCGTCCGCATCGACGATGCCCTGGGTCGTTACATTGAATTCGCCAAAAGCTCCTTCCCCCGCAATCTGACCCTGGACGGCTTGCGTGTCGTGGTCGATTGCGCGCATGGGGCGGCGTATAAATCCACGCCGTGCGTGCTGCGGGAATTGGGCGCGCAGGCGATTGTTCATGGCGATCAACCGGATGGAAGCAATATCAACAAGGATTGCGGGTCAATGCATCCGGAACATCTCTGCCGTTTGGTGCGCGAACACAAAGCGCATTTGGGAATGGCCCACGACGGCGACGCCGACCGGGTCATTTTGTGCGACGAAAACGGCACGCTGATCGATGGCGACGACATAATGGCGATTATTGCGCTAGAACGTCTGGCCAGCGGAACATTGTCCGGCAATACCGTGGTAACGACAGTGATGAGCAACGCCGGACTCGACGCTGTTATCCAATCGGCCGGAGGCAAAACGATCCGAACGGCGGTTGGAGACCAAAATGTGCTCGCGGCGATGTTGAAGGATGACCTCAATTTCGGCGGCGAGCAAAGCGGCCATATCATCGTGCGCGATTACAGCACGACAGGCGACGGTTTGATCGCCGCGCTGCAAATTCTTCGCATCATGAAATCGCAGGACAAGCCGTTATCTGAATTGGCGCGCTGTTGGACGCGGTTTCCGCAACTGTTGACGAATATCGTTGTGCGCGAGAAAAAGCCGTTGGAGACGCTGGAAAGCGTATCGAAGCTTGTGGCCTTGGCGGAATCGGAACTCAAACCACGCGGGGGCCGCATTTTGCTTCGTTACTCCGGGACTGAACCAAAAGTGCGACTTTTATTGGAAGGACGGGACGCGGCGGTCCTGGAACAATGGAACCAAAAAATCGCGCGCGCTCTGAAGGAAGAATTGGGTTAACCTATGCGGTTGTCCTGCGCCAGGTTCAGTTTGGTCGCGGGCCTTTTGATGCTCGGGCGTTGCGGGCTGGGGCAGGATGTTGCCCTTCCTCCGGAAACGCCCTTCAACGCCAGCGCGGGCCGGGGCGATGTCATTTGGGTAAATCTCCGATCCGACAGCGCGGAGGACTACCCTTTCGGCGTGGATACCGGCGCGACTCTGACGGTGTTGGACAAATCATGGGAACGAAAGTTGCAACCAGCCAAATCGAAGCCCCTTGTTGGAGCGCGTTGGCCCATTTCCGGCGTTTTTGAGGCGCCTCCCTTGTTCTTGGGCGGTGTTCAATTGCGCACCGGCAAAATCGTGGCCACGGAGGATTTGGCCGCTCATTTTCGCGGCCACCCTGTGGCTGGCATTCTGGGCATGGATTGCCTGGGTCATTACTGCCTCCAGTTCGATTTCGTGGAAAACAAACTGCGTTTCCTGGAACCAAGCGATTTGAATGGGCAGAATCCAGGACAGGCCTTTCCAATCAAACCGCTTCGCGGCTGCTTTTTTGTCAACGACAACCTTCTTGGCCTCAGAGGCTTCGATTCATTGATCGATACCGGCTGCAACTTCGACGGCGTCCTAACACAGCCGCTTTTCCGCCAATGGACATCAGGCGTCACGCCACCGCCGGGTCAAGCCCGTTATCCGGACGGCGTTTTTGGGGGCAACGTTTATACTAATCTCTATCTGGCGGGCGATGGCGAGCGCAATTTGATTGGATTGCATTTTCTTTCCCGCAACCTCGTCACGCTCGATTTTCCGCGTCGCACCCTGTATCTCCAGCAACGAAGCACGGGGCCGTCGCCGGCCGAAAGCAATTATTTCGCGGGTTTCTACAGGACAACTGTTCAAACACATTGAGATTCATCGCTTTCGGGCTTAAACAAGGCCGCTTTTCTGCCGATAAGGATGGGATGAACCGCTCCAACGAACGTGGCTCGCTCGCCGAACTCGAGATGCCGGACGGCGCGATCCAGCCAACGCCAGAGGCACCCCAGCAAACGGAGGAACTTTACCGCCAAGCGATTACTGGCGCGGGCGCCGTCCCTTATTTTTATGATTTCAGCTCGGGGAGCTATACCTTTATGGGAGAGGGCGTTGAGGACTTGATTGGCTATAAGCCAAAGGAAGTAAACCCCGAACTTTGGCGGAAGATCATCCGCGAATCGGTCATGCTCGGTGAAACTTCCGGGCTTTCCAGGGAGGAAGCGGCGCGTCGGGTCCAATCCGGCGAGGTCAGACAATGGCGCTGCGACATGCATATAACGACCCGCGCGGGAAAGAGCCGCTGGATTGGGGATACTTCGGTGCAGAGCTTCAACGAGAGCGGTTTTCCAACTTGTTCGGTGGGTGTGTTGCAGGATATTACCGAGCGCAAGCATGCGGAGATCTCCGCCGTGGCGTTTTCCAAATTGGGCCAGGAATTGTTTTCGGCGACGACGCTGGAAGCGGCCGCCCGCATTATCGCGAGGGTGGCCGATGAATTATTCGGCTGGGACGCCTTCTCCCTCTACCTCTATGCGCCGGAAACCGACCAGGTTTGTCCCGTGTTCGAATGCGACACCATTAACGGCAGGCGGATGGATGTCACCTCAAAAGGAATGGAACATCCCAGCCAAACTTGCCGACGCGTGTTGCACAAAGGCGCGGAATTGATCTTGAAAGAAGGCCTGGAGCCAAACGCGAAGCCCTACGGCGATGTAACCCGCCCTTCCGCCTGCATCATGCGCGTTCCTTTGCGAGTGAAGTCCAAGTCAACCGGGGTATTGGCCATCCACAGTTACACTCCCGGAGCTTACGGCGCCAATAACCTGAATTTTCTGCAAACTTTGGCGGATTATTGCAGCGGCGCATTCGAGCGCATTTGGGCTGAGGAAAGCGTAAGAAATTTGCACAAGCAATTGCTGGAAACTTCCCGTCTTGCGGGCATGGCCGAAGTCGCCACGAGCGTCCTGCACAATGTCGGCAATGTCCTTAACAGCGTCAATGTTTCCGCCTCTGTCATTGGAGGGAAAGTGCGCAACTCCCGCGTGGTCAATTTGGGCAAAGCGGTTGACCTCATGCACGCGCACAAAGACGATCTCGCCGCGTTTCTGGCCGACGACGCCAGGGGCCGGGAATTGCCCGGCTATTTGTCTTCGCTGGCGGTCCATCTGATGGACGAGCAAACGCAAATCCTTGGGGAAGTGGCGTCGCTCAGCAATTATGTCGAACACATCAAGGACATTGTGGCCATGCAACAGAATTACGCGCGGGTTTCCGGTGTCACGGAATCCCTGAATGTAATTGACCTTGTTGAGGATGCAATTCGCATGAATCGGGGAGCCTTGGAACGCCACAACGTCAAACTTGTCCGGGACTACCAGGGAGCCGTGCCCGTCAATGTGGACAAACACAAGGCCTTGCAAATCCTGGTGAACCTGATTCGCAACGCCAAATACGCGCTGGATGACGGCGAGCCGCCGGAAAAAATCCTGACCATCCGGGTCACCACGGGTGGAGACGACCGTGTGAAAATCTCGGTTGCTGACAACGGTGTGGGCATTCCCGCCGAAAATCTCGTCCGGATTTTCGGGCACGGTTTTACCACGCGAAAGACCGGGCACGGCTTCGGACTGCACAGCGGCGCCCTTGCCGCGAAGGAAATGGGCGGTTCATTAAGCGTCCAGAGCGACGGCTGGGGCAAGGGTGCCACATTCACGCTCGAATTCCCCCGCAACCCAACCGTAGGTTAGAGCTTGGAGGCCGCCAGAAGAGGGATTGGCCCGATGAGATTGATAATCTTGAATGGCTCTCATGGATCTTTTCTGGCGAAACATACTCCCCGATTCCCAAGTTTTTATTGAGTTTGCACCATCAGGTGAACTGAGATTTGTTTTAGAAAGCGCTTCCCAACGCAATAATTATTGCTAGACTTGCTTCCGAAGATGTCCAAACGTGCAAGATCGGAACGGTTCCGGCGCGAGGCTTTCGGTGTCAACGCTAGATCAACGATTGTTGGGGGTTCGCTTTGAAGGCACCCTGTCCAAACTTTGCTCTCGAATCTAAGGTAGAGTACGGTTTTAAGAACAATACTAAAGGCTAGACTGAAGATGCGAATGCAGGCGATGCAACGTTCACTATTCGAGACGGACAGTGTAGAGTCTGAAGAGGGATCGTTTGCAGAGTTGTGCCGACTTCTCGGGGTTCGTTCGGGCCCGAACTGGCCGGACCGATTCGGACAAGCCATCAAAACTTGGGCTCGGTCTGCAATTAAATCACCAATAAGGACTCTTTCCTTGTTTTCTGGTGCTGGCGGATTGGATATAGCATTTCATGAGGCTGGATTTCAAATTGAATGTGCTGTTGAGATAGATGAGCGATTCGCTAATACCTTAAAAGCCAACGCGATGCCTGGTGGTTACCTAGAGGGCACTGAGATCGCCTGCTTGGACATTCGTGAATTTCAACCTACCCCAGATCTTCGGATCGACTTCCTGTTAGGTGGCCCCCCTTGCCAGTCATTTTCTGCAGCGGGGCGTCGTGCCGCAGGCGTCCAAGGTACTCAGGATGAGCGGGGGACATTGTTTCAAGAATACGTCCGACTTTTGAAGCTCTTAAAGCCCCGGGCTTTCCTTTTTGAGAACGTCTATGGCATTACGGGAGCTGAGCAGGGAACAGCGTGGCATTCCATCAAAAGCGCCTTTGAAGCTGCAGGATATAACCTCGCGTTCCGTGTTTTGGACACTGCGGACTACGGCGTTCCGCAGCACCGTGAGAGAATGTTCATTATTGGCAGCCTCGATAAGCGCTTTTTCTTTCCTGCTCCGACACATGGCCCGGACTCACCTGATGAAACCCCACACATTACCGCTGCTGAAGCGATTGATGGTTCGTTATTAACCTTGGAGGAACAAGAAGCAAAGGTGGGGGGTCGGTTCGGACATCTTCTTGACCAAATTCCAGAGGGCCTTAATTACAGCTTTTTCACGGAAAAAATGGGACATCCGCAACCGATTTTTGCATGGCGGTCGAAGTTTTCCGATTTTTTGTATAAGGCGGACTCAAAGGTCCCAGTTCGTACAATTAAGGCTCAAGGGGGACAGTACACCGGGCCGTTCCATTGGAACAATAGGCCTTTCGGCATTTCTGAATTAAAACGGCTTCAAACTTTTCCGGATCATTACCTCCTTGAGGGTGGTCGGCAGGTTGCTATTCACCAGATTGGCAATTCGGTTCCGCCTCAAGCCGCGAGGGTTCTTGCATTGGCGATTCTCGAACAGATTTTCGGAATCGCACCGCCGTCGAGGTTGCCGTTGCTGCACGAAGGGGAGAAGCTGGGTTTCCGAATGCGGAAACGCGGGTTAACTTCCGTTTACCGAAATAAAGCTTCCGTCGCCCTCAACGGCCAGAAGGCGCGTAAGCAGGCGAATGACGATATGGTCAAGAGGTCTGGAAAGGCCAGGATCGGTCAAGATTTTAGCTGGACACAATGCGAAGACGGATCTCTGGTTATTCAATCTGTCGCGGCCGCTGACGGCTGGATTGTTCGTGTGGATGTTGCAAAAGCAAAGCATTTTTCGGCAGCAAGTGCATTTGAAATTTTGCTCACCAGCGATTATGATCGAGAATGGGCTCTCGGGCAGCGAACAGTCAAACTGATTGGTGGGACGTTGGAGCCAGACGTTTTTGTCGGCGTTTGGAAAACCTTTGAATCCGAACTTGCTAGACTGCTTGTTAAAGCCGACCTCGTACAGCTCTGTGAATATTACCAATATCGACCTAAGTTCTCATGCGAAATGAAAATCCGTGGAGACGATCATCGAAATTGGAAGACCTTGAAAAAAGTTGTGGAAGGCATTGGAACACGCGAGATACTAACCGAGAGAGAGATCGCCCGCCTGTGGGGATGCGACGAAGAAGAGGTTATAGAGATAATGCTATGGCTCAGATCACTGGCATACGAGGCGAGAAACAATAGCACCAACCCCCAGATTCCGGAGGGCAGCTACCTGATTCCTTACTCGTTCCCAACTTTGAATCCAATGAGTGTTCAGGTCAGAAAATCAATGGTAACCGCCGATGAGTGAGAAAACCCCCAGACTAGAAGTTTACTTGACTCAATCGGTCTTATTTAACTGTGATAAGGACCCCGAGTGCTTCGATGAGGGTAATCCATCTGCCGACGCCAAACTTAGGCTTAAGAGGATAAAGGATGGTTTGGAAGGCGGTTATCTTAAAAAGATTATAGAGGCGAGCCAAAGCCCTACAGCAGGTGTGGACTCGCTGGACTTACGTCATGCAGAATTATTGTCTAAATTAGTTGACTCCGTGACGAGTGAAGTTGGACGCGCACTTGTCGGTCTGACGGTTCTTCAATTGTGCGTCAAAGCACTCGTGCCTGAGCAGAGTGTTCGCCTACACAAGGCGGGAGGAGGAGGCAGCAATTTCTCCTGGGCCGAAGGCGTTCCCATGCGGGTGCTGGATAAGAACCATATTACACCCATTCTTCGCCATTTCAATTTGTTGAAACTGAACGCGGATGGTTTCATGATGACCCGATCTCTCGCCGAAAACTACCCTTATAGCAAGCTATACAAGGCTGCAATCCGAGGCGCCCGCACAGAATGGATTGAGCTTGTGGACCTTATAGAAACTAGTGAGATAAAGCCGGATGAAGCGCTTCGTCACTTGATAGGCCTATTGCTCAATCGGTCGGACAAGTTTAAAGAGTTAGCGAACGAGGCAATCCAAGCTGTCAAAGGCAGCCTGCGAAAACTTCGAACGTTGGAGGATGCCCTTAGGTTCATTCGCACGTACGTCGATAGTTCTCCTTACTCAGCTCGAGTATTTGAAATTTCGATGCACGCTTTATTTCAAGTGCTGGCCACGCACAAAGTGTTTGGCGGCGTTTTGAAGCCATTATGCCAAATGAGGTCCGCCAACAAAAAGCACGGTAACATCGGCGACATTGAGGTGATCACGAAAACAGGAGGTTTAGAGATCCTCGAGGCTTGGGATGCCAAGTATGGCAAGCCATACCTTCGCGACGAACTGGACGAGGTAAATGAAAAGCTGGAGGATCATTCGGAGACCGAGATCGTTGGTTTCGTAGTCGACTCAGAACCAAACTTGAAAGACGAAATCCAAACGCGGGTCACGGAGATCGAGCAGCTACATGGGGTCAAGATTTACATTCAGAGCTTCGATGTGTGGATAAAATCTCAAGCGTCACGTGCAACAGGGATAACGCCGAGCAACTTTGCCAAAAAATGGGTTCTCGCATTTTCCGAGTCCCTCTGCCAGAGGCGTCGAAAGGTCGCTCCGATTGATGAGCCGTCGGATGCTTGGGTTGCCGCCCTCGCGGACCACGCGAAGAGATGGTCCTAACGAGCGAGTCAGAAAAAGGTTGCGTCACAATATTCACACGGGCTTACCGCGGGTCCATCAAGTTGTCGGGAAGGAGTTGCCGTCAAATGTGAATTCGTTCTTTGATGGATTTCCAAGATAATCACAGCGCTCGTTCAATCTTGCGATCTCACGGTCTTCTCGCTGAAGTCCATTTCAAACTTTCGGTTCGCTCCTTTGATGGCGGCCAAGGCAACGCCGCGCCGACGGAACACACGATCATCAAGAAAAATCGAAGCTGTGAAACTCAATGTCTCATCTTCAACGGGGGAGGCGGCCTGTGCCTCGTGTTTGGAGATGTTTCTGGTGTTTTCATTTGTTGTGGCGCGGTTTTTCCAGTTCCCGACGCAAAAGGCAGCCAGTATTCTTTGTCCTGCCGCCCGCGCCGGAGGTATTTCAACTCAAAAGGAGGAACGGCGATGGGTTCGGCCCGCAATTCGGCGAGCGCCTTTCGCAGGCGCGCGAGGTTTGCGGCGTCGGCGAGGATGGCGAAGTCGGTGTCGCGGCTAAACTCGGCCGCGCCGTAGAACACGCAGGCCTGGCCGCCCATGAGCAACGCGCGGACGCGGTGCGCGCGCATCGAAGAAAGGACTTTGCGTATCGGGTTCGGGATCAAGTGAGCCTCCCAGCGCGAGATAGGTTTGCCAAAGTTTCTCGCTCTCCAGCCAGCGTTGGGCCGGGGTGAGCCGATACCACTCGGCCCATTCGTCGCCAACCAGTTCTTCTGCCTGAATCACGGGAGACGATAGCGGTTTGAGGCCCGGCTGTAAACCTTCGCGGTATGAATTCAGCGATTTCGGAAAGAACCGCCATCCGTGTCGCCTCACTATTATGAGTATTGTCAAGAACGTGGGCGGCAGGGTTCCGACGGAAGACGCACAACTGCCGGAAGGGGGGGCGCGCCTTGGTCACCAGCGCCTGGCAACGCGAGGTCCGCGCCGAGTGGGATCGCGATTGATGCGCTGGCTCCTGGACAGCAATGTCCTGATTGACGCGCTGGGCGGGTTGCCGCACGAGGTGCGCGTTTTGCAAGAGGCCCGGAAGCGCCCAGAAGTTACTGGCCTCGGTTTTTTTTGGGCAAAGGGCGCGTTCGCGGAGCGCGTCCTTGCGGAGTTGCTGAGATTGCCCATACTGGAAGGTGTCGGAACGAAAGCCTGCCAACGGGGAATCGCAAGTCATCGCCATTCATGGCGCGCGGGAACATAATCTCAAAAATATTTCACTCGATATTCCGCGTGGCAAACTCGTCGTAGTCACGGGCGTCAGCGGTTCGGGAAAAAGCACGCTGGCGTTCGATCTTTTGTTCGCGGAAGGGCAGCGGCGGTTTCTCGATTCCATGAATCTTTACGCCCGGCAGTTTGTGGAACAATTGCCGCGGCCGGAAGTCGATCTCATCACGGGCATTCCGCCTTCGGTCAGCATTGAACAGCGGCAATCGCGCGGCGGGGGCAAGAGCACCGTTGCGACCGTCACGGAAATTTATCACTTTCTGCGGCTGTTGTTTGCGCGGCTGGGAACGCAGTTCTGCCCGCGTTGCCAGGTGCCGGTCGAGGCGCGAACGCGCGACGAAGCGGCACGATTGCTGGCGGCGGAAATGAAGCGGCGCGGCGATTTGCTGCTGCTGGCGCCAATCGTCAAGAACAGGAAAGGGTTTCACTCCGAGGTCGCGGAATGGGCGGCCAAACACGGCTACAAGGAAGTCCGCGCGGACGGGAAAATTTACCCGACGGCGGAACCGATGCGGCTGGACCGGTTTCGCGAGCATGACGTGGAAATTGTCACCGGCGTGCTGGAGAAGAAAGGGCCGCGCCGCGAATTGATCGATGAAACGCTCAAGCTGGGGCGCGGGACGCTGTACGCCCTCGGCAATGACCGGAAGCTTTCGGTGCATTCGACCGAGCGTTCGTGTCCGCAGTGCGGCGAATCGTTCGGGCCGCTGGACCCGAAGATGTTCAGTTACAATTCACCGCGCGGCTGGTGCCCGCAGTGCCGGGGTTTTGGCGAGATTTTTTATTTGCCGGAGGTTGAGCGCGGAGCGCGGGCGGAAGCGATCGAGGAATCGTGGTTTGAGTGGCAGGAGGGGAAGCGCGAATTGTGCGGGGGCTGCGAGGGGACGCGGCTGAACGAAATCGCCCGGGCGGTGCGACTGCTGGGATGGAAAACCAAGGCAGGTGGTTCGCCTACAATTGTCGATGTTTCCAATGCTTCGGTTGAGAATGCGCTGGAGTGGTTTCACGGATTGCGATTGGCGGGGCGCGAAGCGGAAATCGCGCGCGATATCCTGCCTGAAATTCGCGAACGGCTGAAATTTTTGAGCGAGGTGGGTCTTGGCTACTTGCAATTGGGACGCGGGGCCACAACGCTTTCGGGCGGGGAAGCGCAACGCATCCGCCTTGCCGCGCAACTCGGCTCGAACCTCACCGGCGTGCTTTACATTTTGGATGAACCGACCATCGGATTGCACGCGCGGGACAACGAGAAATTGCTGACCGCGCTGGAAATGTTGAAAGCGCGCGGCAATTCGCTTGTTGTGGTGGAACACGACGAGGAAACGATGCGGCGCGCGGATTACATCATCGATTTGGGGCCGGGCGCGGGCGTTCACGGCGGGAAAGTCGTGGCCGCCGGCACGCTCAAGGAATTGATGGGGCACGCGGATTCGATCACGGCGAAATGCCTTCGCTCGGCCAAAAGCTATCCCGCTCGCGGGAATCGGCGACCTGTTTCCGGCGCGAAGCAGAAAAGCGAGTCTTTGGTGCTTTCCAGCGCGACGTTGCACAATTTAAAAAATCTGACCGTCGCGTTTCCGCTGCGCCGGTTCGTTTGTTTGAGCGGCGTGAGCGGGTCCGGCAAGAGCACGCTGCTGCGGGACTGCCTTTTGCCGGCGTTGCGGGCGAAATTGGCGCGACGCAAAGGGGCGGCAGTGGATTCCGAAGCGGGAACCGTGACGGGAACCGAGAGCATCCGGGCGGTCTATGAAGTGGACCAATCGCCCATCGGCCGCACATTGCGTTCGATTCCGGCGACGTATGTGGGATTTTTCGACGAGATGCGGCAATTGTTCGCGCAAATTCCCGAAGCGCGGTTGCGCGGTTATTCGGCGAGCCGATTTTCGTTCAACAGCGCGCAGGGACGATGCCCCGAGTGCATGGGCGCGGGGATCATCAAGCTGGAAATGAATTTCATGCCGCCCGCTTACATGCCTTGCGAAGCGTGCCAGGGGACGCGCTTCAACCGGGAAACTTTGGACATCACGCTGCGCGATTTGAACATTGCGCAGGTGCTGGACTTGAGCGTTGGACAGGCGCTGGAAGTTTTCGCGCCGTTCCCACGAATCGCGCGCGCGCTGGAGGCGTTGCGGGACACGGGGATGGATTACATCAAACTCGGCCAGACCAGTCCGACGTTGAGCGGCGGGGAGGCGCAACGGATGAAGCTGGTGACACATTTGTTGACAGGATTTCGGCAGACGGAACTTCCGCTGGCCGGAGTCCCCGCTTCTTCTTCTCTGTTCATTTTGGAGGAGCCGACCATCGGATTGCATATGGCGGATGTCAAACGCTTGGTGGAAGTGTTGCAACGGCTGGTCGATGCGGGCCATACGGTCATTGTCATCGAGCATAATTTGGAATTGCTGGCGGAGGCGGACTGGCTCATCGACCTTGGCCCGGAAGGTGGCGATGCCGGCGGGCGGATCGTGGCGCAGGGCACGCCGGAAGCGCTGGCGAAAAACGCCAAATCCCACACTGGACGTTTTCTCCGTTCCCTGCTCCAATAAAGAACGTTCGGATGAGCCAATCTTACGAGGAGATTTTTGAAGGCGAATCGCTGCTGCGTTCGGCGCCTGGGGCGCGTCACGAAAAAATCTGCGCCCGCCTGCGGGAACGCATTGTGGAAGGATTGGGACCCAGGCCTGTTTCGCGTTTGCTCAGTCCGCGGTCCATTGTGCAGATTTCCGCGGGAACGATGATTCGGCCGGACCTTGCGGTAGTGACGGTGGCGACGGGCAAAATGTGGCTCGCGGTGGAAATCATTGACTCGGAGGACCACCATCCGGACACAGTGTTGAAGAAAACCGTATATGAAGATTTCAATGTCACCCGGCTGTGGGTGGTCGATCCACGCTACGACAATGTGGAAACCTATCACGGCATGCCGTACGGCCTTGCGTTGCGGGGAATATTGGCGGGGAGCGACCGGCTCGAGGAGCCGCTGTTGCCGGATTTCAACTTGACGGTGGCGGACCTCTTTTTCGTATGAGCGCTGATTATTTGGATTCCGTGCGCGAACTGGCGATTGAAGCCGGGCGGCGCATCATGCCGTTTTATCGCGCGCAGGTGGCTGTCACCGTGAAACAGGATGCCAGCCCTTTGACGGCGGCGGACCTTGCGGCACATCATTTCCTTGTTGACTCGTTGCCGGGGATTTTGCCGGATGTGGCGGTGATTTCCGAGGAATCGAAACCCGAAACACATTTTTCGGCGCTTAATTTGGATCGATATTGGCTCGTGGACCCGTTGGACGGCACGAAAGAGTTTTTGAAGGCGACCAACGAGTTTACGGTAAATGTGGCGCTGATCGAAAAAGGCCGGCCCGTGTTGGGGGTGGTTCACGCGCCGGCTTTGGATGTGACTTATTTTGCCTCGGAAACGGGCGGGGCGTGGCGAACTTCCGCAAACGGCACGGCTGTTCCGGTGAAGACGCGCCGGGCTGATCTTGCGCACCTTGCGGTGGTGGCGAGCAAGGACCACGCGGGGACGATGGTCAAAGCGATGTTGGAGCGGTTGTCCAATCCATCGTTGCGGTCGATGGGGAGTTCGTTGAAATTTTGCCTCGTCGCGGAAGGCTCGGCGGACCTTTACTTGCGGGATGTTCCCACGATGGAGTGGGACACGGCAGCGGCCCAATGTGTTGTCGAATCGGCGGGAGGTTCGATTTGCGCGCTTGACGGCAAAGCGTTGCGTTACGGGAAGGCGGGATTGAAAAATCCGTCCCTGATGACGGTCGGGGACCGCGAGTTCGCGTGGCAACAAATCGCTTGCGGAGACGCGATTCAAAGCTAAACTCTGCTACACTGTATGGATTATCTCTCCAACTTGGAAAACCAGAGCATTTACATTATGCGCGAGGCTTTCAATAAATTTGAAAATCTCGGGATGCTTTGGAGCATCGGCAAGGACTCGACGGTTTTGTTGTGGCTGGCCCGCAAGGCTTTTTTTGGCCATGTGCCTTTTCCCCTTGTTCACGTCGATACGACTTACAAGATCGCTTCGATGATCGAATACCGCGACAAGGTGGTGAAGGACTGGAAGCTGACGCTGGTTGTCGGGAAAAACGAGCCTGTGTTGCGCCAAGGGAAGACGTTTCCGAACGGACGAGCGACGCGCGTGGAATGCTGTGGGACGCTTAAAAAGGACGCGCTGAAGGAAGTGCTCGATCAGCATAAGTTTACCGGCGTGATCGTGGGAGTGCGCCGCGATGAGGAACCGACGCGCGCGAAGGAGCGCTATTTCAGCCCGCGCGACAAGAACATGGAATGGAATGTGGAAGACCAGCCGCCGGAACTTTGGGACCAATTCAAGACGGATTACGAAAAGGGGACGCACATCCGGATTCACCCGTTGCTCCACTGGACGGAGTTGAACATTTGGGAATACATCGAACGGGAGAACATCCCGGTCATTCCGCTTTATTTTTCCAACGCCAAAGGGGAGCGATACCGGAGCATTGGGTGCGCACCGTGCACGTTTCCCATTAAATCAAACGCGCGCACGGTGCGGGAGATCATCGAGGAGCTTCGGCACACCAAAACGTCAGAGCGGGCCGGACGCGCCCAGGACAAGGAAAGCGAAGACGCCTTCGAGAAACTGCGGCGCGACGGGTATATGTGATTACGGCGCGGTGGCAATGCGATAAAAGCGTTGCGGGTTGGCGGGAAGGGCGTCGGTGAAGGTCAGGACATTATTGGTTGCCGTCATAGGAGGGCCGAGGGCACTCCAGTTCGCCAAGATGAGATCGGTGGTGAATTGTACTTGATACGTTACCTCAGGGACAGCGTTGACGGTGAGCGTGAAGCTGTTGGCATTGCCCGTCACGCTTTGAAATGTGGGCGCTGGAACGGGCTGCAACAAAATATCGTCCAGCGCAAAGGCCGCGGAGTCGTTGCGAAAACCGAACATAAGGGAAGTCGCGTTTTGCGCGCCTGTGACGATGAACTGGAAATTCGTCCAGCCGAAGACAGGCAGGTTTGTTTGGTCGAAAAGCGTGTGGCCGTTCCATTGCACAAGGAATTCGTTCGGGGTGTTCGTCCCGTTTTGGGCGAAGCTTTGCAACCAAAAAGAGAGATGATATGGCTGGCCGATGACGGTGGGGAGCGTCTGTGAAAGGGTTGCGACCGAGCCACGCTGGCCGAGATAGGCGCCATACAAGCCGGAATGGACGAAGAGTGAATCATCAATTCCAGGCAGGATGTCGTCAGAGTAGCGGCTAACGTCAACGCCGACCGCGGCCGCCGCGTTGGAACCGCCACTGAAGACCCAATCGGTAAAGTCCCCTGTTTCAAATCCGCCGTTCCCGCTCAGAAGCGCGAAGGGCAATTCCCGCGCGACGCCATCCGACAAGTCTGTAAATACTACGGCGCCGGAGACATCCTGAATAGGTGAATTGGTGGCATCGGCATTCAGGGAAACAGTAACGAAAGCGGCGGAGCCGCCCGGGGCGAGAGTTCCACTGGCGGGAGAGACGGTCAGCCAGAGAGAAGTATTGACGATGCTCCAATTCAAGGGCGCCGTTCCGGCGTTGGTCAGCGTGTATTTCTCCGAGGCGATATTGAAGGGGCCTCCGGCTGGACCGCCGGCTGTAAAACCGAGTTGCGGCGAAAGAACCAACGCATCGGCGGGGGCGAGCAGGGTGGCAATAAGATTGCTGCCGGCGGGCGTTCCCCAACCAGTGCAAAGGTCGTAGGCGGGAAAGGCGGAAAATTTGCCGGGGCTTTCGGCCGTGAAGTTGTTGCCGTTCGTGATGTCGTGAAAGCAGGCCTCGTAATTGGCGCTCTTGCCAATGTCGTATAATGCCGGGTTAAGAAAACCCACGGGAGGCTGGCCGTTGAGCGCAGCTTGTTGGTTTACAAGGGCCGTAAACCCGGCCCAAAGCGGCGCGGCAAGGCTGGTGCCAGAACAGTTTCCCTGTCCGCCACGCTCGAATATCCAAACGGAAGCGGCGACCATCGCCACATCTGGAAGATTGCGCATGGTGGCCGATCCCTGGTTGGCCGACATATCCATGCCTTGCTGCCAAAACGGAATTGGATAAACGGCGCTGATGCCGCCGCTGGAGGAGGTGGAGGTGTTCGCGTCCCAGGCTGTTTCCGAAGCCCATGCGCCACCGGTACCGGTCGTGAAGAGATATGTTCCGCCGACGCACGTGAGATTGGGGTCATCAGCAGGTTCCGGTACTGGCCCCGTGTAGGCTCCCGAATCACCCGACGCGATAAAAAACGACTGCCCCTGGGCGGCGTATTGCTGGAAGATTTGCTCAGTAGAAGCGTTGATGTCAAAATTCCACGAACAACTCAGTTGCTTCGCAACGTCATCGTTGGCCATTTGATTTAGCATATCATTGATTTGCGCCAGAGTGGCATATGGCGAGCACTCATAAACCAAAACCCGCGAAAGTCCCGGCGCCATGGAAATCGGCAATTCGATGTCCAGATCCACCTCCTGCTCGCTCAGGGTCCCGCTGGGAGTGCCGTCGAAGCCATCGATCAATACGGTTTGCACTGGCACAGGTGCGATGTTGACGGCATTTTCGTAATTGGAAATGTCGCTGAGGCGGTAGTTGTCGAATTCAACGAGGCCAACCGCCTGGCCCGTTCCATCAAGCGAAACCCCGGGGACGTAAGCCGCGCGAAAGTCCCCTCCCCAAAAATCGTTATTGGGGCCGGAACCGGTACCTGTATTAGGTAGTGGAGTGTTGTGTTGGGAGCCGCCTTCCGTTTTGAGTCGCGTCTGTGGAATTGTGTAGTTGTTAAGACCAGCAATGGCGAGCACCGGTGTGACGAGATCGAGGGATGGATCGGCGTCCGCGGCGTAAAAAGTGCGACTTTCCGTTGGGTGGCGGTAAATATTCATATGCACGCGCAACGCCCGTTCAATGTCCGCCACGGATCCGGTAACATCCACGAGGGTGCGATTGGCGTGAATTCCCGTGACTCTCAAACCGTGGGCGTTGGCAAAATCGATTACCGCCCGATAAGCGGCGGCTGCGGGCGCAAATTGGGCTGTAAACTCGCCGGGCGTCAAATAACGGTGAAAACGCGGGCTTCCCCGTTGGTAGAGTTGTTGCAGGAGATTGGTCAGACCTTGTGGATTACGGAGGGAAAGGCCGATAGAAAGGCGCAATTGATTGGTCGCGTTGAGACGGCCAATCGGCCGCTGGAGCCTTGCAATCTCCGGCAAGTGAAGAGGAACAAATTGGCGCGCCGAAGCTTGGA